>CALCNO010000227.1 GCA_937897615.1 uncultured Anaerolineaceae bacterium | reverse complement strand
TGCTGCCGTTCTTGGGCCCGGCGTTCATTGCCAGTGTGGCGTATGTGGACCCCGGCAACTTTGCCACCAACATCTCCGGCGGAGCGCAGTTTGGGCTAACGCTTTTATGGGTCATTGTTGCCAGCAACCTGATGGCGGTGTTGATCCAGTCGCTCTCGGCCAAACTTGGTATTGCCAGCGGCAAAAATCTGGCTGAGGTCTGCCACGACCGTTACCCCAAATGGTTTGTGGTGGCCTTATGGATACTGGCAGAACTGGTGGCAATCGCCACCGATCTGGCGGAATTCCTCGGCGCGGCGATTGGCTTCAACCTCCTGTTTGGCATTCCATTGTGGCTGGCAGGCTTGCTCACCGGCGTTGCCACATTTGTGATCCTTGGCCTGGAGCGCAAGGGCTTCCGCCCACTTGAGGCAGTCATTACTGCTTTGATTGGAATTGTGGCGATCAGCTATGTGATCGAAACAGTGATCGTAAAACCGGTGTGGGGGCAGGTGGCGTACCATGCTTTTGTTCCGGCTTTTGATGGGCAGGAAAGCATCTTGCTGGCCACTGGTATCCTGGGAGCTACCGTGATGCCCCATGCCATTTATCTGCATTCAGCCCTCACGCAGGGGCGCATCGTGGTCAAAAAGCCCAAACTACTCAAGCGCCTGTTCAGGTTTGAGCTGGTGGATGTCTTTATGGCGATGGGTGTAGCCAGCCTGGTGAACATGGCTATGCTTATCATGGCGGCCACCACTTTTCACAATCAGGGGATCACCTCGGTGGGCAGTCTGGATGTGGCGTATAAAACGCTGGAACCCCTGATGGGCAAAGCCTCTTCGTGGGTGTTTGGTATTTCTCTGCTGGCTTCTGGCTTGTCCTCGGCATCCGTTGGAACGATGGCCGGCCAGGTGATCATGAAGGGCTTTTTGAATCGCGAGATTCCGGTGTGGATCAGGCGCCTGGTGACGATGGTGCCCTCTATGGTGGTGATCATGATCGGGGTCGACCCCTCGCGCACGCTGGTGATCAGCCAGGTGCTGCTCAGCTTTGGGCTGCCGTTTGCCATTATTCCACTGGTAATGTTTACCAGTGACAAAAAACTGATGGGGGTGCTGGTGAATAAAAAGATCACCACCATTCTGGCCTCCATTGTGGCGGCCATCATCGTGGCATTGAACATCTTTTTGTTGTATGCCACCCTCTTCAAAGGATAAGCCATGTTCAAACATATCCTTCTTCCCCTTGATGGATCTCAACTTGCCGAAGCGGCCATCCCCTATGCCGCAGAACTGTGCCGCAAGACCAATGCCCAGATCACGCTTTTGCATGTGATCGAAAAGGACGCCCCCCCCCAGATTCACGGCCAGCGCCATCTGACCACCGAGGACGAATCCTGCAATTACCTGGGGGATATTGCCGGGCGCTTTTTTGGCTTTTGCAGCAAGGTCAACCGCCATGTGCACACCGAAGAGGTCTCTCAGGTGGCACAGAGCATTGTGGAACATTCGGGGGAGTACAAACCCGACTTGATCATCCTCAGCGCGCACGGCGAGGGCGGCCTGCGGGATATTGTGGCGGGCAGCATTGCCCAGCAGGTGATCGCTGCCGGCAGTGTGGCTGTGCTCCTGATCAAGCCGGATTTACAGGGCCAGGGGATTTCGCCATCCTTTGCGAACATCTTTGTTCCGCTGGATGGCGAGCCGGATCATGAACTCTCTCTGGAGATGGCAGGTGAACTGGCGTTAGAATTAGGCTCCAGCCTGTATCTGATGCGCGTGGTTCCCACCATGTCCACCCTCACCGGCGAGCACGCGGCAGTGGGTACTCTTTTGCCGGGAACCACCGATGCGTACCTGGAGATCGCAGAGGAGGAAGCCTGCGAATACTTGCAGGAGAAGCTGGATAGCTGGCGCAAAAAAGGCGTGACATGTAATGCCGAGGTACAGCGCGGTGATATTGCACAGGAAGTGGTGGAAGCTGCTGCCAGAGTGGGGAGTGATTTGATTGTGCTTGGCACGCATGGCAAGGCAGGGTTAAGCGCGTTTTGGGCAGGCAGCGTGGCGCCAAAGATTGTTGGCAAGACTCGCCTGCCAATCTTACTGGTTCCGGTTCGGAGGGAATAATGTTCAAGAAAACATCCGCAAGCGAACAGGTGCCGCAGCAGGTGGTGGAGAGGGTCACATCAGTGCTTGGCCCCGGCATCAACTGGTCGGGCAACCTGGGCGGTAAGGGGGGAATTCGCATCGAGGGCACATTTGAAGGCGAGATTTCCATTCATGGCCTGGTGGTGATCGGCGAGACCGGGCGGGTGAGCTGCCAGAACCTGCGCGCCAACAATGTGGTCGTGGCAGGCGCGGTGAAAGGAAATATCACCGCTGAGAAGTTGGAAATACGTTCAACCGGCCGTGTGTGGGGAGACGTGGAGGTTATTGCTTTCTCCACTGAAGAGGGGGCTTTCCTGCGCGGGCAGGTGCGCATGGAGGAGACGGTGGACTTGCACCTGGATGATAAACTGCCCGAAACAAAACCCCAGCCGGAGGAGCCTGTGCTCACACCCGAGGGCAAGAAGATCAGAAAAATTGCGAAAAGCGAGTAGATTAATTGGACCCCAAATTTTGGATCGGTTATGCAAGTGAATGGCTTGGCGCGGTTGCGGTGACAATGATCACCGGGGTAAGCCCATTGCTGAAAAAAGTGCGCCAGATCGAATACCGCTTCCCGCAGCGCGAAGCCACTTTTGCGCTTTCTCTGTTCGCCTTGGCGTATCTGGCAGCGTTCCAGTATTTTTCCAACCCGGCGCTGGCATTCATCAAAAAACTTTCCACAGCGTTTGCCGGGGGAGAGTTGGCTGAGCACATGCTGCTGGCGGTGATCTGTGTGATCCCCTTCCTGCTGGCACTGCTCCTGCGTGGACAGCCCTTCAAAAGCATTGGCTGGGGGCGCGATAATCTCAAGGCTGGTGCCATCCTGGGCGCTTTGTTGGCCGCCGTGACCCTGTTCCTGCGTGGCAAGTTTACCGTTTTGCTTGGCGGAATTTCGCCTGAGCAGGGCAGCCTGCTACTGGTGTGGCTGCTGCTGGCCGCCGCCGAGGAAACCATTTTCCGCGGCTACATCCAATCACGCCTGATGTCTTTTCTTGGAACCACCTGGGGCTGGCTTGCCACGTGCGGATTGTTTGTACTCTGGCAGTTGCCGGGCAGGTTGTGGGTCTTGCCGTTTGCAGATTACTGGCAGGTGCTGGTGGTCGCGCTGGTGCAGGGCCTGTTGCTGGGCTGGGTCATGCGCAAGAGCGGGCACGTGCTGGCGCCTTTACTCTTCCGAGCGGTTGCCGGCTGGTTGTTACTGCTCTAGTCAGGAAAAGCCATGCGTCTCTCAAAATTATTCTCGCAAACCCTGCGCGAAGCTCCGGCGGATGCCGAGGTTTCCAGCCACCAGTTGCTGCTGCGCGCCGGTTATATCCGTCAGTTGGGCTCGGGTATCTTTAGTTACCTGCCGCTGGCGCAGCGCAGCCTGAGCAAGATCATGGCAATTATGCGCGAGGAAATGAATGCCATCGGCGGGCAGGAGATCTGTATGCCGGTGATACACCCCGCCGATGTCTGGAAGGAAACCGGCCGGTATTTTCAGATCGGCAGCGAAATGGGGCGTTTTAAGGACAAGAACGATCACGACATGGTGCTGGCCATGACCCATGAAGAGGTGGTCTCCGACCTGGTGCGCGGGGTGGTCAAATCTTACCGGCAGATGCCGGCACTGGTTTATCATCTGCAAACCAAATGGCGCGACGACCCCCGCCCGCGTGCCGGCTTGATCCGTGTGCGCGAGTTCACCATGCTCGATTCTTACAGCCTGGATGCTGATTGGGACGGGCTGGATACGCAGTACCAGGCGCATTACGATGCCTATTTTCGTATCTTCGGGCGCTGTGGGGTGCCTGCGGTGGCAGTGCGTTCCGATACTGGCATGATGGGCGGCAAGATGGCGCACGAATATATGTATCTTTCCTCCATCGGCGAGGACAGCCTGCTCTTTTGCGATAGCTGCGGTGCATCAGCCAACCGCCAGGTGGCGCGGGCAAAGAAATTGGCCCCGGCAGCCGAGGCGCCTTTGCCGTTAGAAAAGGTGGCGACGCCGGGGGCTTCTTCAATCGGGGATTTGGCAAACTTTCTCAAGATCGCAGCGGCTAAAACCGCCAAAGCCGTATTCTTTATGGCCTCCATCCCGGATGAATTTGGCGGCAGCAAAGAGCGCTTTATATTTGCAGTGGTGCGTGGTGACGCTGAGGTCAACGAGACCAAAGTGGCCAATCTGCTCAAGGCGCGCGAGTTGCGTGCTGCTACCGAAGAAGAGATCCGCAAGGTGGGAGCGGTGCCCGGCTATGCCTCTCCGCTGGGGCTTAAGCATGTCACCGTCATTGCCGATGAATTGATCCCGCAGTCGCCCAACCTGGTGGCTGGCGCCAATGAGGCCGGGTATCACTTGCGCAATGTCAACTACGGGAGGGATTTCACTGCCGAGATTGTGGCCGACATCACTGCGGTGCGTGCCGGTGACTTGTGCGAGAACTGCGGTACGCCGCTGCGGCTGGAGCGCGGTGTTGAGGTGGGCAATATCTTTAAACTTGGCACACGCTACAGCGATTCTTTGGGCTGTACTTTTACCGATCAGAATGGCGAGCTGCACCCGGTGATCATGGGGTCTTATGGTATTGGCGTGGGGCGTTTGCTGGCCTGCGCAGTAGAGGAACACCATGATGATAAGGGCCTCAAACTCCCGCTCAGTATTGCACCGTTTGCAGTGCATTTGGTGGCCTTGCCCGGCAAGCAAACGGATATTCAACCGCTGCTGGCGCAGTTGGAAAGCGCCTTGCTGCAGGCAGGGCTGGAACCGCTGGTGGATGACCGCGAAGAATCTGCCGGGGTTAAGTTCAACGACGCCGACTTGATCGGCTGCCCGCTGCGGGTGACTGTGAGCGAGCGTGCCCTCAAGAACGGGGGTGTTGAGTTCAAGCGGCGTTCAGGTGGGGATGCCTGGATCGTTCCGCTGGATGCAGCGATGGATGAGATCAAGAAAACCCTCAAAGCGATTGAGGACGAAGAAAGAGTACAATAAACGCCATGACACCTTCAAATAAATTGCTGGTTCCTATGTCCTCACCGGACATCACCGATGCCGAACGCGAGGCGGTAATGGCGGTTCTGCGGACGCCCAACCTGAGTATGGGTCCGCAGATTGACGCTTTTGAAGCGAGTGTGGCAGACTATGTGGGTGCAAAACATGCCATTGCGGTCAACTCCGGCACGGCCGGGCTGCATTTGTGTGTGCGCGCTGCCGGTATTGAACAAAACGACCTGGTGATTACCACGCCGTTTTCGTTCATTGCTTCCACCAATGTACTGCTTTTTGAAAAGGCTATCCCCGTGTTTGTGGATATTGACCCTGAAACTGGCAATATTGATCCCGTGTTGGTGGAGCAGGCGATTAACGACTTGCAAAAAGGCGGCGCTGCCGCCAAAAAGTGGCTGCCACGCAAGGGCGCTGAGAATCCTGGTAAATTGAAGGCCATTCTGGCGGTGGATGTTTTTGGGCAGCCGGCAAACTATGAAGCACTTCGCCGCATTGCCAGGAAGCATGCGCTGGTGCTCATTGAGGATTCGTGCGAATCCCTGGGAGCAGAATACAGGGGCACCAAAACCGGCCTCTTCGGCGATTACGGCGTGTTCGCTTTTTACCCCAACAAGCAGATCACTACCGGTGAGGGCGGCATGATTGTCACCAATGATGACAAGGCTGACCACTTGATGCGCGCGCTGCGCAGCCAGGGACGTGCCCCCGGTGACACGTGGTTGCAGCACACCTACATGGGTTACAACTACCGTATTGATGATCTGAGTGCTGCGCTGGGGCGTGTGCAGATGGGCCGCATTGAAGAATTGCTGCAGAAGCGCGAGCGCGTGGCTGCCTGGTACGCAGAACGCCTGGCGGAGATCCCCTTTGTGGAGGCTCCGGTGCTGGTGGAGGATACTACGCGGATTTCTTGGTTTGTGTATGTGGTGCGCTTTGACGCCTCCGTTGACCGGGATGCCGTTGCCGCTAAATTGAACGCGGCAGGTGTTCCAGTGCGCCCATACTTCCTGCCAATCCATTTGCAGCCTTATCTGGTAGACCAGTTTGGTTTTCGCGGCGGTGATTACCCCGTGACCGAAGATCTTGGACGGCGCGGCCTGGCGTTGCCTTTCTCCGGAATGATGAGCGAAGAACAGGTTGACCTGGTTTGCCGTAGCCTGCGGGATTGTATGCGGTAATTTCCTTCCAATGTCAGAATCGCAGGTTTTTCTCCCCCGGCGCACCTCAGGATTGGTCTTGCATTCCCTGGTGATGCTTGTGGTGCTTGGGGGCGTGGTCTTTTTGTTTTATCAGGTGTTCCAGCACGCGGGGGGCGTTGGGCTGGTACTTTACCTCACCGGTGCGCTGGTGCTGTTGGCGGCACTGCCTTTTCTGGCTTATCGCGGTTATGCGCTCCTGCATGCCAGCTACGCGCTGGAGCGCGATGGGCTGCGCATCCGCTGGGGGTTGCGGACGCTTAACATCCCGCTCTCTGAAGTGGAATGGGTGCGCCCTGCAGAAGATTTGCAAATTCCGTTGAAGATGCCGGCTTTTTCCATGCCTGGCGCGGTGCTGGGCGAAAGCGTCCATCCTGATCTGGGCAGTGTGGAGTTCATCGCCTCCGCTGCTTCTAATCTGGTGATTGTGGCCACGATGGACCAGGTGGTCATTCTTTCTCCCGAAGAAAAAGATGAGTTTATCCGCAAATTCAACCGTACCATCGAGATGGGCACACTTTCTCCCATCCCCCCGTTCTCCAGCAAACCGGCGATTTTTCTACGGAGCGTCTTTTCAGATAAACTGGCGCGGGTTACCATCCCGGTTGGATTTGGTTTGTGGTTCGTTTTGCTGGTAGTGGTGAGCATCGCCATTCCTGCCAGGGCGATGCTGTCGCTGGGGTACGACACTGTGGCGGCACCGCTTGAACCGGTGCCTTCGTCGCGCATGCTCATTTTGCCTGTTCTGGGCATTCTCCTGTATGCCGCCAGCCTGATTGGCGGTGCTTATCTTTTTCGCAAAAAGGATACGCAGTCGGTTTCCCAATTAATGTGGTTGGGCGGGGTTGTTGCTCAGGTATTGCTCTTCATAGCGGCGCTGGTTTTCATTTTCTAAATGATGACTTTTTCCATTTTTCAATTTTCCATTGGCTTACTCCTCGCCGGGTTGATTGCATTCGTGGCGTTTCGGTTGCAGTTGCTATCGCGTAGCGGTGCAATTGCCGCGCTGACCCTGGGAACGGTGATCTTTGGGCTTGGGGGTTTGCGCTGGGCCATTGTTTTGATGGTTTTCTTTCTCACCTCCAGCGGGCTATCGCGCTTGCTGCGCCGGCGCAAACAGGACGCTGAGGGGCATTACTCCAAAAGCGCCACCCGCGATGCCTGGCAGGTGGCGGCCAACGGCGGCATTGCCGGAGTTTTTGTGCTGCTGCATTTGCTGTTCCCTCAAAGCGCCTGGCCGTGGCTCGGGTTCTGCGCTGCTCTTGCGGCTGCCAATGCCGATACCTGGGCCACCGAGATCGGCGCATTGTCGCGTAACCAGCCGCGCCTCATCACCACAATGAAGCCGGCAGAAGCCGGCACCTCCGGTGCTGTTTCCGGGTTTGGGATACTGGCGGCCATTGCGGGGGCGTTGGTGATTGCCCTGGCAGGCGCACTATTTGATCCGTATGCTGCCCTGGAATCGGTACAATCCGTTCTTGGTGCTGTCACGCTGGGGGGAGTTGTAGGTTGCCTGGTGGATTCCTGGCTGGGGGCCACCGTACAGGCGGTTTACTATTGCCCGCAATGCCGCAAGGAGACAGAGAAAACCCCGCTGCATGGTTGCGGAACCCAGACCGAATTACTGCGCGGTAAGCCCTGGATGAACAATGACCTGGTTAACCTTCTGTGTACTTTGAGCGGCGCCTTAACCACATTACTCATTACATTGCTGGCCGGAGGTTAGCGTGCCCCGTAAGCATCCTGCTTTGAGGGTGTATTTCATCTTAAGTTTTGCCTCTTCGGCGATTTATTCCCTTATCTTCACTGTCAATTTGCTCTACTATATCTTTGTAGCGAAACTGGATCCGCTGCAACTGGTGCTGGTGGGTACTGCACTTGAGGCGGCGATTTTTATCTTTGAAGTCCCCACCGGGGTGGTGGCCGATAGCATCAGCCGGCGTCTCTCGGTAATCATTGGTGTGTTCATCATCGGCGTAGCTTTTCTCATCAACGGCCTGTGGCCAGTCTTCTGGGTGATCGTGCTGGCGCAGGTGGTCTGGGCGCTGGGATACACCTTTACCAGCGGCGCCACCCAGGCATGGATCAGCGATGAGATTGGCGAAGAGAACGCCGGGCAGGCCTTCATCCGTGCGGCGCGCTGGGAACAATGGGGGGCAATCGCCGGAACGGTTGCCTGCATCTTTGTGGCCATTCTGTCTATCCGCGCGCCTATTTTGATTGGCGGGGGGCTATTCGTTCTGTTGGGAACTTATCTGCTTCTATTTATGCCGGAGCAGGGCTACCAGGCGGATATGTCGCAATCCTCTGCATCCTGGGATAATTTTGTTGTTACTTTTAAAGCAGGGATTGCCGCAGTCAAGATGAGGCCTGCACTGGTGGGCATTCTGGCAACCGGTTTCTTCTTTGGCTTTTACAGTGAGGGGTACGACCGTTTATGGCAGGCGCATGTTCTTGACCGTTTTACCTTGCCCCCGGCAGGTTGGTTTTCCGCGTTTTACGCTGGAACAGAAATGTCAGCAGTTTTTTGGAATGCGCTGTTTAAGATTCTTCTTTTGCTACTGGCGGTGATTGCTACCAAACGCACAGAAAAGTATCTGGAGCGTTCTCATAACGCGGCCTTGTGGCGCATACTTTTGGTTCTGAGCGCAGTGCTTTTTATCAGCCTGCTTGGGTTTGCGCTGGTGCACAACCTGGTGCTCTCTCTGGCGCTGGTGCTGGTCATTGGCGTGGTGCGCGAAGTGACCTATCCTGTTTATACGACCTGGGTAAACCACCGCTTACCTTCAAATGTGCGCGCAACGGTTCTTTCGCTCAGCAGCCAGGTGGATGCGGTTGGACAAACCATTGGTGGGCCGCTGGTGGGGCTGGTTGCCCGGCAGGTTTCGATTACAATAGGGCTGGTAACCTCCAGTGTCATGTTGGCGCCGATCCTGCCGTTGCTTTACCTGCAACGGAAAGTGCGTGACGGCGACCTTTCAGGGGATTAACAAAAGTGCAATGAAAATTCAAAAAGGGGTCTCAGCGCTGTATAATCTAACCAGTGGAAATGTTAATCGTTGGTGCCATTCCGGTAAAATGGGCCAACGACACTTCCATATATCTCAATACGGCAAATAAAGAACAATGACACGTAAAGAATTTTTGCAGAAAAAAGGACGCAAAAATAAAGGACAAAGTCTCGTAGAGCTGTCTTTGATCCTTATTCTGTTATTGATCATGCTTTCCGGCGTAGTGGAATTAGGCAACCTGCTCAATCAGTACACCACAGTGGTGGATGCTGCGCGGGCTGGCGCCCGTTTTGCCAGCAACGACGAGCCTTTCATTAGGGTCGTCACTCCTTCATGCCCGGTTCCTTTCTGCGTTTCGATGAACTTCTTCCATAACGTGGACATCATTGTGGAAGGCGCGGAGCTGGGGAGAAACCCGACCCCGCCCGCAATTGACCGGGATAAGGGCGCGCTTTCGCCAATCCGCCTTCACCCTGAGGTTGGGGACGATGTGGTGATTTCCGTCTTCAGTATTCACGACGGTGTTCTAACGCGTTTTCCGGCCAGCGAAGGCGGCTGGAGTTATTATCGCTCACTTGGCCTGGGTTATGCCGGCCAGTATTCCTCGTTCACAACGGCTGAACTGGAAACACGCTTGAACAACATGGCCCCGGATACCGGCATGGTGCTGGTGGAGATTTTCTATCACTACAACCAGTTGCTTGGCTTCTGGCATATTCTGGGAATTCCCGATCCAATCCTGGTGCATACCTATGCCATCATGCCTGTATCGGCTGCAAAACCCACGCCATCGGACTAGAGTGGAATTATGATCAAGAAAAAACTTGCAGAAATGAACAACGCCAAAGAAAAAGGACAAATCCTTATTTTCTTTGTTTTGTTATTCCTGGTGCTGATTGGCATTATGGGGCTGGCAGTTGATTTGGGTGATATTTTTGTGGCGTACTCGCGCCTGAGCCGTGCGGTGGATGCTGCCGCCCTTTCGGCCACGGCTGAATTCCGCGAGGGATATACTATTTCAAACCTGGTGACAGAGGCAGAGCAATTCCTTGAATTGAATGGCATTGATGATGTGGTCAGCGTTCGCATCGAAGCCTGTGAGAATGCCGTTGTCCCTAACGACCCGGAACTTTGCACCACGCCTCCGCGCAAGATTGTGCGGGTAACTGTTACCCAAAATGTGCAGTTGTACTTCCTGCCGGTCTTGGGGTTCCATCAGATTCCGGTTACCGTGGACGCGATCTCTGAAGCGGCCTCTGTGGACCTTGTGCTGCTGATCGACACATCCAGTTCAATGGCGCAAAATGTCAGCGGCGGCGAAGCCGACCCATACGAGTGCAATAATGAAGACCCCACCGGTCTGGATGGCTACCCCGGTGAGTGCCACCCGATGGAGGAAATTAAATCCGCGGCCAAAGTGCTGGTGGATCACCTCTTCCTGGGGCATGACGGAATTGCCGGTTATGATCGGGTGTCCATCGTTACTTACGACCGTTTTCCTAAAGTGGAATTGGAAATGACCGATGACAAGACCCGCATTGATGCGGCCCTTGAGAACCTTAGAGTGTATGAGGGCGAAAGAGCTTGCGAGTTCCAGCCGGGCGATCTGGGCGCAGCCGCGATTGCGCAGGAAGGACCTTGCCGCTCTTATAACCCGGATGGGAGTTACTGGGGTCTGTGGTCTCCGGCGATGGAACTTTCCGGTGATCCAAGAGGCTGGATGGTAACGAACAGCGGTGGTGGCCTAAAAGTAGCGGCCAACCTTTTGGGTGGCCTGTACCCGGCCAACTTCCCGCGCACCACTCCGCCAACCCGCCAGGATGCTCTATGGGTAGTGGTCTGGCTGACAGATGGTTTTACCAATGCTGGCTTCGTCAGCGATGGCGCAGAGTATGAGCAAACGATCCTTAATTCCGGTTTGCCCTACTGCCCTGTTTATACCTGGGTGCCGATAAGCGGTTACAGTAATATCCGTTACTGTGTTGACCAGGATGCGCGTGACCCGCAGGGGCGCCACAATGATCCTGTGGATAGCAACACCTACGACCCTGATGATTATGCACGCGATATGGTTGACTTTTTAACCGGAGTTGATAGCGGACAGGGCGCTTTGTTGTATACTATTGGAGAGGGCACGAAAATTACGGAAAGATCACAATACGAGATAGATAACAACTTCCCGGCTCCTGGCGAAGCATTACTGCAATATGCCGCTGATAAGGGTGGTGGCGTTTATTATGCGGTCCCGGATGCGGCTCAGTTGGATAGAGTCTTTTTGGCAATTGCGAATAACATTGCGACGCGATTGTCACGGTAGGTGCAGCGATGAAGACCATGTTGAAAAATCAAAGGCCGCGATTTTCCTTATTCCACCGAAAAAGGAAGAAAGGCCAGAGCCTGGTGGAGTTTGCTTTAACGCTCCCTCTGTTCCTGGCGCTTGTCTTCCTGGTTATTGATTTGTCTCTGCTCTTTTCTGCATGGTTAATGGTACAGAATATTGCCCGCCGCGCCGTACGCTACGCCGCTACCGGCCAATACAATCCTGCTTATTGTGCTGAGGCCAACCTGCCTGCCAACGGCGGTGATGGCGGGGCTGATGGCGGCTGTGATGGCGCAAACCGCAACGAAGAGATTGACTACGCACGCTTGCAATCCATCTATGATGAAGCGTTTGGCTCAAAGTTAGCCTTGTTTGACGATCCCAGCACCTTCCCCACTTATCTTGGGGATATGACGCATTTTAACGAAAGTGGCTTCCTCAAGGTCACTGTATGCTCCAGCCGTGATGGTAACCTGGATGGCGTACAAGACTATGTGTTCTTCCCTTCCACGATGGGCGGAAGAAACTATAACGATTACTCCAGATGCCAGTTGCTCAACGGTACGCTGGCAGAGGATGCCGGCGGCCCGAACGACCGTGTGATCGTATCTGTTGATTTCAACCATCCTTTGTTTACGCCATACATCAAGGCAGAGTGGAACCAGTACCACTTGACCTCGTACCGCGAAGGGATCGTGGAGCGCTTCAGGGTTTCTCGTGAGATCAATGTTCCTCCTTCGATTGCACTGCCGACCGAGCCTGAAACTCCTACCTCAACGGCCAGCTTAACGCCAACGCCAACGGAGACCGCCACACCGACGGAGACCTCAACTGCTACCTCTACAACCACTGCCACGGCGACGATTACGCGTACCCCAACCAGGACGTCAACTCCAACCAGAACCTCGACTGCCTCAAAGACAACCACTTTGACACCGAGTATTACGCCCACTCCCAGCATTACCTTAACGCCGAGTATTACACCGACGCCAAGCATTACGCTGACCACCACAAAGACTGCAACGGCAACCAGTTCGCGTACGCCTACGAAAACACGCACGCCGACAAGGACTTATACGCCTTCGCTGACGCCAACTCGAACCCTGACGCCTTCCATCACGCCAACCCCCTCGCGGACGTTCACTGCGACGATCACGCTTACACCCAGCATTACCCCAACGCGCACTAACACGCCGACGAGGACATTGACGCCCACGAGGACGCTTACATTTACTCCTACAATGTCGTCAACACCTACTCTCACAAGGACACCTACGTTAACGCCTTCTATCACTTTGACGCCGACCAAGACTACCACGCCGACGAAATCGTTGACGCCAACCTGGACTTCAACGCCGACGAAGACCTGGACGCCAAGCGTGACGCCGACGATCACTGATACTCCAACCAAGACGGTGACTAAGACGGCAACAGCAACCAATACGCCTACGAAGACGCCCACATATTCACCACCAACACCGACCAAAACGCCGTCGCCAACAAAGACCTTCACTCCCAGACCTACCGGTGGCGGTTAGTAAAAAACAAAGACCCCCAGCATTGAAAAACGCTGGGGGTTTTATATTATGTCGCTGAAATGCAACTAAAAAAGTATTCCTACCTGCGTGAAGTAACCAGCGGCTCAGTTTCCACATCGAGGCGATAACCCATGCCGCGTACTGTTTTAATGAAGCGCGGATGACGCGGGTTATCTTCCAATGCCAGACGCAGCCAACTCATGTGCACATCCAAAGACCGGGTATCGCCGGTATAGTCGGTTTCCCAGGCTTCCTTGAAGAGCGTTTCGCGGTTGATCACCTCACCGGGGTGCTCCATGAGGATTTTGAACAACGCAGTCAGGCGTGGAGTGAGTTGAATCTGTTTTCCATCCATGATGACGCGTCGTTGTTCTGTATCCAGAATGAAGGGGCCGGCTTCCAGGCCGCCATTGTTGGTCACAGGCATCAGGTGTTTTACCCGGTTGAGCAACTTTTGCATCGTAAACGGCAAGACCAGTACGGCATCGGCGCCGTATTGATCGTTGGGGTCGGCGTGGTTGTCAATTACCAGGATGATGGATAAGGCAGGTTGTTTTCCACGCAGCGCCTGGCAAATGCGCTTACCACTGGTACGCATCGAAGAAGCGTCCACAATCACCAGATCAGGGGTAATGTAGTCAAGCCGTTCCAATGCCGCGGAACCGCTGAGCACACTTTCCACCAGATAGCCTTTTTTGGTCAACCCGGCCGCAAAGGAGGGGTGATCGGCGCGTTTTCCTTCAACAAGTAGTACCCGTGGCTTCATCTTCGATAATCATACCCCATTTTTTAAGAATTCGAATACCTTCGTGCCCTTATTGGCAGAAATCATGACAGAAATATTCCATCAATTAGAAAGCCAACCTGTTGATAAAGTATTCCCCAGTGCAAAGGTTGGTAGGCAGGCGCCATTTGGCGCAGATAGTGTTCACAATTATACCCGAATCTTAAAGACCGCAATCCTAAAAAACGGATTTCTTAAAAATTGTAAGGTGGTGGCACAATCGTTTGCACCACCCAAATTCAGCGTGTTAGAATAATAGCAAGGGGTTTTCCCCTGGGAGTAGAATGTTGGATTTTGTGGAAGTGATTATTGATAGTGTACGCATTAGCCTCACCAACCAGCAGCGGATCGTGCTGCTGCGTGAGGTGAACAAGCAGCGTTACCTGCCGATCTGGATTGGCCCTTACGAGGCAGAATCCATCACAATTGCCCTGCAGGAGATTGAGATTGCGCGCCCGCAAACCCACGATCTCTTAATGCGCGCCATTGAACAATTGAAAGGCAAACTGCTTCATGTGGAGATCGTGGCCCTCAAAGGGGATGTTTTCTACGGTAATCTGGCGGTGCAGTTAGGGGAGGATACCATTCTGATTGATTCGCGCCCCTCGGATTCGCTGGCTTTAGCAGTGAGAGCGCACGTGCCCATTCTGGTGAGCAAATCTGTGTTGGAGCTGGCGGCGATTTCTCCCGAGCATGATATGCAGGCTGCCGGCGAAGAAGAGCTTGCTTCTGACACAACGGGGGAGGAGAGCGGCGAAGCCAAAAAACGCCTGAGCGTTTTTGAGGATTTTCTGCAAAAAGTTGACCTTGATAAGAAAGACGACCAGGAAACCGGGGAGAGTGGAATTCCTCCGCGGGAAGAAAATTGATTCTTCTAATCACTCCATGATAGAAAGATGAGCGTGGTATGAGCGATTTGAATTCCTCGCAACAGACAACCACCACCGAGATTCAATCTCAGCCTTATAGCCGCGAGGCCGAAGAGGCTGTGCTTGGGTCTGTGCTGATCAACCCCGATTCCTATTTTGAGATCTCCGAGATCCTGAAGGCCGATGATTTTTATATCATTCGCAACCAGTGGATCTGGTCCTCATTCATGCGCCTGTTTGAGAAACGCACCCCGATTGATATTCTTACCGTCAGCGAGGACCTGGAAAATCACAGCCAGTTGGCTGAGATTGGCGGGCAAGCCTATCTGATCTCTCTGGTCAACCAGACCCCCACCTCGCTGCACGCACAAACCTATTCCCACAGTGTGGAGCAGGCAGCTGTGCGCCGGCGTATGCTGGTAGCTGCAAATGAGATGGCTAAATTGGCTTATGACCAGGCCAAGGAAGTGGATTCGATCATCGAGAAGGCTGAGATGCAGGTCTTTGGCCTTAGCGAGAGGCGCATCCGCCATGACCTCAAGCCGATTGACAAAGTGCTGGGGGAATACTACAGCCATGTGGATGAGCTTTCTGGCAGGGACGAGGAGATTTTTGGCGTCCCGACTGGTCTGACCGACCTGGACAGGCTGATGGGCGGAATGCAGAAATCTGATCTGTTGATTGTGGCCGGGCGGCCTGGTTCGGGCAAAACGGGATTTCTCCTTTCTGTGGCCAAGAATGCTGCGCAAAAGCACGGCAAACACGTGGCCATGTTCTCGCTGGAAATGTCCAACGAGCAACTGGTGCAGCGTTTGATTGCCCAGGAGACCGCCATTGATACTCAGCGCCTGCGCACCGGCAAACTACAGGGCGAGGAGTGGGACACCTTCACCCGCGCCATCAACACCATGGAAACTGCGCCGATCTGGCTGGACGATACACCGGCCATCACGCCGCTGCAATTGCGTACCAAGTGCCGCCGCCTGCACATGGAAAAGGGCCTCGACCTGATCATTGTGGACTACCTCCAGTTGATGGGCAGCGACTCGCGCTCGGAGAACCGCGTGCAGGAAGTTTCTTTGATTTCCCGCAGTCTCAAAGTGCTGGCCAGGGAATTGGAAGTGCCGGTGCTGGCGGCTGCCCAGTTGAACCGCGCCGTAGAGCAGCGCACTGATAAAAAGCCGCAGCTCTCAGACCTGCGCGAATCGGGCAGCCTGGAGCAGGACTCCGATATTGTCATGTTCATCCACCGCCCGGATATGCTGGATAAGGAATCCACCAGTCGCAATATTGCCGAATTGATTGTAGCCAAGCACCGCAACGGCCCCACGCATGCCGGCATTAAGCTGGTCTTCCTTGAGAATCTGGCAAAATTCGAAAACGCTGCCACCTTCACCGGTGAATTCAACCGGAAAAGTAAGTAACCGCTGCCATGCCTGAGTTCAAGGGTTTTTCTGCTAAAACCAGGAACCTTACCCAGGTTCCTGCGGAGTTTTTCACCGACTTGCTGCCGCAGTTGAGCGATCTGGATGAGATCAAATTGCTGCTGTTCTTGTTCTGGTATTTGCAGAACCGTGATGAGAATACTGGCTATGCCAGCCTGCCAGAGTTGACCTCGGAACCGCTTTTGGCTCAGCTTTTTGGCGATGATGAGAAGTTACTTGAAATCCGGGTGAGCACAGCTATCGAAAAAGCTGTTGCACAGCAGGTTCTCCTGCGTGGCCGAAAAGGCGGGCAGGAATATCTTTTCTTCAATTCTCCGCGCGGCAAGGCTCTGCAGGAAGGTTTGGAAAAAGGCGAATGGCAGCCTGCCGGGGCGACTGCCGGCGCTTTATCAATGGCAGCAAGGCGGCCGGATATTTTTAAGTTGTACGAGGAAAACATTGGCCTGCTCACCCCGTTGATGTCGGACATTCTCATTGATGCCGAAAAGACCTATCCGGTAGACTGGATTGCGGATGCGGTGAAAATTGCGGTGGAGCGCAACGCGCGCAACTGGCGTTATGTGGAATCCATTTTGCGCTCCTGGAAAGAGAAAGGGCGAAATGAAAAAGATCAACGACCCGCTGCGGAAGGTCGCAAACGCGACAGCGAAGGAGAATTCGGTGAGTTCGTCCGCCACTAAGAACACTTCCAGAGGACCTGCTGTTTGCCCGTATTGCGGGGGCGTTGGCTGGCTGCGGCGCGATCTGCCGGTGACCGACCCGGAATTTGGCCAACTGGTGCGCTGTGTCTGCAAAGAGAACGAGCTTAATCAAAATGCCCAGCAGCGCCTTTACAGTGCCAGCAACCTGGAAAACTTCAAGCAGATGACCTTCAACTCCTTTTCGGTGCAGGGGCGTTTGGGGTTGGGGGATGAACAGATCCGCTCGCTGCAGTATGCTCTCAGCCAGGCACAAAAATTCACCGCCAGTCCGCATGGTTGGCTGGTATTGATGGGCACTTACGGCTGCGGCAAGACCCATCTGGCTGCGGCAATTGCCAATACCTGTGTTGAATTTGGCATGAGCACGCTCTTTCTCACCGTTCCCGACCTGCTGGATTGGTTGCGTAATTCTTACGATGCCTCGGACACCAATTTCGAGGAGCGCTTTGACGAGATCCGCGATGTGGGATTACTGGTGCTGGATGACCTGGGCTCTCAAAATACAACCAAGTGGGCCAACGAAAAACTCTTCCAGATCATTGATTACCGCTACGTGCGCAAACTCCCGCTGGTAGTGACCACTAACCTGTCTCTGGAAGACCTGGATGACCGCATTCGTTCGCGTCTGCAGGATCCCGATCTCTGCACGCGCGTGCGTATTTCGGCTCCCGATTACCGCGCCCCCATCAAAGATAGCAAGGACCCGCTGGTGTATCAGTTGCAACTGCTGGCTGACCGCTCATTTGGCAATTTCAGCCTGCGTGAACCGGAACACCTTGAGGCCGAAGTGCAATCCAACCTGGGAAATGTTTTTAGGGCCGCCCAGGAATATGCCGAGAGCCCGGCTGGCTGGCTGGTATTGATGGGCAATTATGGCTGCGGCAAGACCCATCTGGCGGCGGCTATTGGCAATTACCGCAAGGGGATGGGCGACGACCCTATTTTTGTGGTTGTTCCCGATCTGTTGGATCACTTGCGCGCCACCTTTAGCCCGTCCAGCAGCATTTCTTATGACAGCATGTTCAACCGGGTAAAGTCTGCGCCTGTTCTGATCATGGATGATCTGGGGACGCAAAGTGCTACCCCGTGGGCACGCGAAAAACTCTACCAGATTTTCAACGAGCGTTATAACGCCAAACTGCCCACCATCATCACCATGTCCGGCAACCTGTCTGACCTGGATGCGCGCATCCGCAGCCGCATGCTCGACACGCGAATTTGCGCGATCTATGAGATTCTGGCGCCGTCATATCGGGGCGGTGGAACCCCCGCTGCTAAAAGCCGTAAGCCCAAATCGCGGGTATGATGAATAAAAACTCCTCCTGTTCAGGAGGAGTTTTTTAGTTGAAATATGCCTAAAACGGTTTTATCTCTGAGGTGCAGTGAGGGCAGCGGGTTGCCTTTTTGCTGATACTGGTCTGGCAGTAGGGGCAGTCGCGCGTGGTCACTTCGGCGGGAGTCTCCTCTTTTTTAGACAGCTTAGCAACCCCACGAATAATCGCAAAGATTACCAGTGCCACAATGAGGAAGTCGATCACGCTGTTGATAAAAATCCCATAGTTGAGCGTTGGCGCTCCCACAGCTTCTGCCTGGGCGAGGCTGGTGTATTTTTGGCCATCCAGGCTGATGAACAGGTTGGAAAAGTTCACCTTTCCCAACAACAGGCCAATCGGCGGCATGAGTACGTCGTTTACCAGGGAGGTAACGATCTTGCCGAATGCCGTACCGATGATGACACCGACCGCCAGGTCAACCACGTTGCCGCGCATGATGAAAGCTTTGAATTCTTTTAGCATAATTGCCTCCTAGAGTGATTGCCCCTACTTTACCGGATTCGCCGGGCGCTGTCAATCGCTGCATGATAGAATTATGCGCGTGATTCCCCGCATGACCTCCATGTTTCGTTCTCTATCACGCCAGTTTTGGCTGGTTTCGCTGGTGATGATGCTGGCATGGACTTTCCATAGCCTGGTGTGGCCTTTCCTTACCCTTTACGCCGTTGAAAAACTTCATCAGCCGCTCACAACCGTGACTATCCTGCTTTCCATCAACTCTTTTGTGGGCTTGGTGACCACGTTTATCGGTGGGGCAATCGCCGATCGCTTTGGCCGCAAAGGGGTGCTCATCTTTTCCCTCCTCTTTGCCGGTGTCTCCTGGTACCTGTTCCGCGTGGCCAACTTCCTGCCCGTGTTTGCCCTGGTGATGGCCCTCAATGGTGCGGTAACGCCTTTGTACCGTCTGGCAGCAGATGCGATGATCACAGATGTGGTTCCTCCGCAGGAACGCATCGAGGCTTATTCGATTCTGCGCCTGGGCAATAACCTGGGTGTGGCTGTTGGCCCTTCTCTTGGCGGTTTTCTGGCTGCCGTGTCTTACAACACCTCCTTTGCGGTTGCAGCCATTGGGATGTTTTTCTGCGCCGCCCTAATGCTCTTTTTTTCGATCGAGACAATGCCCAAACGGGAGATGGATACCAGAGCACAATCGGGAGAGGGCTCAGGCTATCTGGATGCGCTCAAGGATCGAAAACTGCTGGCCTTTTTGTCGGCAATGGCATTCAACCGCATGTGTTCCGCAGCCCTGTGGATGCTGCTGGCGGTACACGTTAAGGTGAATTACGGGATCTCGGAAAAGGTGTATGGCCTCATCCCCACCACCAACGCGGTCATGGTGATCCTTTTTCAATTGCTCATCACACGCCGGGTAAAGCGCTATTCTCCCACAGTGATGATGGCGCTTGGCTCATTCTTTTACGGGGTGGCTGTAACCGGGGTGGCGTTTGGGCGTGATTTTTGGGCCTTCTGGCTGTGCATGGTGATTGCTACTATTGGGGAAATGATCCTGTTGCCCACCAGTACCAACTACGTAGCCGGCCTGGCACCCGCCGATAAACGCGCTCGCTATATGGGCCTGTATACCATCACCGCCAGCATCGGCACCGGGCTGGGTCCGCTGATCGGCGGATTCCTGAGCGATAACATCTCAGCGGCCATTGCCTGGGTTGGGGTCGGTTTACTGGGGTTCATCGGAGCGGGGTTGTTCGCCTGGTTCGGGCGGCGGCAGAAAAATCAAGTCTATTGCGAATAGCCGAACATTTCTGTATAATACAAAGTGATGAAGAAACTGTGGATAGCAGGACTCATTGTGATGATGGGCGTGGCAGCCTTTGGCGCTTCGCGGGCTGTGGCTGCGCAGTCCTCCGATTCGATCTATGTTCCTGAAACGGGACATTGGATCTGGGGTGATTTTCTGCATCTCTATAATAGTTCTGCCGACCCATTGCTTTTGTTTGGTTACCCCATCACGGATGATTTCACCGATCCGATCAGCGATGCCCGGGTGCAGTTTTTTCAAAAGGTGCGCTTTGACCTGGTGGATACGCTTCAGGGCCAGCAGGCGCAGATTGCCCCGCTGGGCAGGCTGCTGTATGCGCCGGGTGCGCCTCTGGCAGATATTGCGCAGGAAGGGCCAACCTGCCGTGCTTTTGAAAACGGTTTTTCGGTGTGCTATGCTTTTCTTCAATTCTACGATGCCAACAATGGCAGCCTCTTTTTTGGCAAGCCCATTTCCTTTGTAGAAGTCATTGATGGGCGATATGTGCAGTATTTTGACAATGTCCGCATGGAATGGTGGCCGGACCGCCCCAGCGGTCAGCGCGTGGTTCTCACCGATCTGGGCAGGTTATATTTCGATAAATACATCGGCGACCCGGAACTGCTCAAGGCAGACCCCTCTGCCAACAGCGCCGGGGATTTAATCAGGCCGCTTGCGCGGGTATTTGTGCTCCATTCTTTGATCGGCGCGGGCGAGAGCCAGACCGTCTACGTGGTTGCACAAGACCAATATCTGCGTCCTTTGGAGGGCGCACAGGTGGGCGTAACGCTGCTCTTTCCGGATGGCACCAGTGAGTTCTACCGCTTGAACGAGACCAATGAATTTGGCATCAGCCAGTTCTCCTTCAATGCGGCTGACCTGCCGGCACAATCAGTGGTGAACGTAAAAGCGGAAATTACACTTCGCGGCGAAGAGGCTGCGGCCATCTCCTGGTTCAGGCTGTGGTGGTAAACCTAAGATGCTAAACAAACCGCCCGAGTTTCTCGGGCGGTTTGTTTATGGGTGCTTGGCTTTTAGTTCCTGGTAGAGTTTTTGGTAATCGGCCACGTTTGCCGGCTGCAGCGAAATGATATGGTTCAGGGTGGTGAGGGCTGCATCCACATTTTCTTCGCTCAGGGATTTTTCGGCGAGCGCATCCAGTTTCTCGATCGCATAAGGCAATTCGTTCTTTGACTGGTAGTATGAAACAAGGCGTTTCTGGAATTCGATATTTTCCGGGCGTTCCTTGAGCAGATCATCCAGAAAAGCGCCTGTTTTCGCCGCATTTTGAGATGTTGCCAGTATCCTCAAATAGCCGTCCAATTCATTCATGGCAGCGGCGGGCAGGCCGATGCGGATGTACAGGTCGATCAGCATTGCGCGCGGCGCGGGGTCAAGGCTATCCAGCGAGCGGATCTGTTCAAAGTACTTGATGGCTTGTTTCCAATCAAGGCTTTGCAGTTCGATATCAGCCAGCTTATTGAGAATTTTAATCGACCACTCGCGAACGCTGGCGGATTTTTGTGCCAGCGCCAGTGCCGATTGATAGGTTTGGCGGGTGATATCCATTTCTGCCAGCAGGTAGTAAACATTTGCCAGGTCCATGTATTGTTGGATGGCATCATCCACGCGCCCGATGGATTTAAGTAATTCAATCAACGTGCTGCGCACTGAAAGGTCCATTGGGGCCAGTTTGGTCACCCGGCTCAACAGGCGTATGGCCTGGGTGGTTTCTCCGCGCATGGTATAGAGCTGGCTGACCACAAGGAATTTCTCCACCGCCTCGCTGATGAATCCTTCTGAAATGAGCATCTCGCCCATTTGAATGTGCAGGGGCAGATAGGTGGGCGCATATGAAAGCACGCGGAAAGCTTCTTCCATTGCCGAACGCAGCTTGCCCTGTGCTGCCAGGTGGCGGATCTCTGCCAGTGCCTGAACCACCTCATTGCTGCTGGTCTCCAGCAGCATTTCTGCCAGCGGCAGTGGTGGGAAGCCCTCACCCTGCTGTGGCAGTTGATTGCGGGCGGTTTTCAAGTACTGGCGCCAATCGGTTCGCAGCAGTTGCCCGCTGATGACGTTGCACAGCCGATTGAGGTCCTTTTCATCCTCGACCCTTAATTGGGATTCAAAAATTGGTTCATAGAGTTGGGCCAATTCCTCAGCCTGGTCCTCAGGGACAGTGCTCAGGTCAGCAAGTTTTAGCGCCTGAAGGTAATTGAGAGATGCTTCATTATGCTGCTCCAGCCGTTCATAGATTTCAGCAATGAGGAGATAGCTGGCGAGAGCGAAATCGGGGTTTTTGACCGAACGCTGCAAATACTTGAGCGCCTTTTGCGGCGAATGCGAGCGGATGAGCAGCGCAAGCACATAAAGTGATGCCGATTGGTTGAGGCCCAGGTCAATGGCGCGTTCCAGTTCGACGGCGGCCTCGTCATCCTGGCCGGCGGTTTGCAAGTCAATGGTCTGGCTGAGGTGAAGCTGAATGCGCGAGCGTTCAGCCGCTTCAACGTTCAGCACGCCGGTGCCACGTGCCACCGAAAGCAGGTTGCGGTGGTTACCGGAGCTTTCAACCTGTTTTTCTTCGCTGCTGTCAAACAGGAGGGCGGCCATTTCTTTTAGCGCCACCAGGCGGGCTTCGGTGAGCGGGTCGTAGTTTGGCGTGGATTCTACCTGCGGCTGCGTTTCTTCCATCTGCCGCACCTGCGCCATGCGCGCAGAAGCGGTGGAACTTCCCTGCGCCACAGGAAGGTCGAGCTGTACGCCGTTGTTGACCATCGCCAGGGCCTGCTTGGCCGTGGTGTTATCCTTTGATTGCTGCAAAACGTACTGGACAACCTGAAGTGCTTTCTTTGCGTCACCTGCTGCCTGCATGATCGCAGCCGTGTACAGGTATTCCTTGATCGAATCTTCTTTGTTCCCCAGGCGGTCGTAGATCATCGCCAGGCGGGTGTGCGCCGTCTGTTCCAGAGGGTTCAGGCGTGCTGCTTCGATGAAATCGCTGATGGCCCTATCGGCAGCATGGGCCCTGATATGAACTTCGCCGGCCTGCAGGAAAGCGCGCACCGCTTCCGTTACCATGCCGGTGCGCTCGTAAATGCGGGCGATCTTCTCATAGGGCATGGGGTCATCAGGGTTAAGCGCCGAACAGCGCTTGTAACTGAGCATGGCGTCGTCATATTGCTTCAACTGGAAGTAAGCGAGGCCTAAACTTGCCAGCGCGGCCGGGTGATCCGGAATTTCATCAAGCGCAAGTCGGTACTTCTCAGCTGCCTGGGGCCAGTCTTGATCCCACGCCGCAGTATGGCCCTGGTTCATCAACGTTTGGAATTGAGCGGATTCGCTAGCCATGCCTGGTCACCTGATGATCATCGATATTCGGAAACAGGTTTCATACTTCCCCAGTTTACCCCACATTTGGCTTCTGTGAGGAGCGGGATTGACAGCGTTACCGATTCTGACATAACCTTTTGCACCAGTGCTGAAGTTTCCTTGAGTTCAGAGGCGGGCACTTCAAGCACAAGTTCGTCATGCACTTGCAGGAGCAGCCTGGCGGAAAGCTTTGCCTCATTGAGGGCAGGCTGCAGGTGGATCATGGCGATTTTGAGGATGTCTGCCGCGGTTCCCTGGATGGGGGCGTTGATGGCTTCGCGTTCTTCGCGGTTGCGCATGGCCACGTTCTCCGGTTTGGCAAGGTTGGGGAAGTAGCGCCGCCGCCCAAAGAGGGTCTCCACGTACCCCTGGCGCGCTGCCAGGGTGCGGATGTTATCCAGGTACTGCTTGACGCCGGGAAAATCATTGAAATATTCACGCACAAAATTCTCGGCTTCTCCCAGGGTAAGGTCGGTGCCACGGCTGAGGCCAAAGGCGCTCATGCCGTAAATGAGGCCAAAGTTGATGGCCTTGGCGTGGCGGCGCTGATCGGGTGTTACCTTTTCCAGCGGGATGTTGTTGATGGCGGCTGCGGTTGCGGCATGGATGTCTTGCCCGGCACGGAAAGCTGACAGCATCCCCTCGTCCTTTGACATGTGCGCCACAACCCGCAGTTCGATCTGCGAATAATCTACCGAGAGCAGCAGGTGTCCGGGAGCTGCCACAAATCCCAGCCGTACCTGGCGCCCGGTTTCGGTGCGCGTGGGGATATTCTGCAAATTTGGGTCGGAAGAGGCCAATCGCCCGGTGACTGAGCCGGTCTGGTTGAAGCTGGTGTGTACCCTGCCGGTTTTGGGATTGATCTGCTGCGGCAAAGCTTCAAGGTAGGTGGATTTCAGTTTGGCCAATTCGCGGTACTCCAGCAGCAGGTCCACCGCCGGATGTTTGCCGCGCAGTTCATCCAGCACGGCTGCCGAGGTGGAGTAATGCCCGCTGGAGGTTTTCTTGTTCCTGTCCGGCGGGTCCAGGCGCAGCGTTTCAAACAGCACTTTGGATAACTGCTGTGTTGAGTTCAGGTTGAAAGAATAGCCCACCGACTGGTATACCTGTTTTTCAATCTCCGCCAGGCGGAGGCCGGTCTCAGTGCTGAAGCGCTTGAAGAACTCCGCATCCAGGCTGATGCCAGTTTTTTCCATCTCCATCAAGATTGGAATAAGCGGCATTTCCATGTCTTTGAAGATGCCCACCGAACTGCGCTCCTCCAGTTTCTTTTGCAGAATGGGCATCAGGCGCAGGCACACTTCGGCATCGGCGGCGGCATACGGGGCAGCCGATGCCACCGGAACCTGCTCCATGCTCATTTGATTCTTGCCGGAACCGATTAACTCCTCGATGTGCGTCATAGTGGCGTTGAGATAAACGCCCGCAATTTCCTTTAGCCCCACCCTTGAGGAAGGGTCTACTATCCACTGGGCAATCATCGTGTCAAACGAAAGGGGTTGTACCGGCAGCCCGTAATTGGTGAGCATCAGCGCATCAAATTTGAGGTTATGGCCAATTTTCTTGATGTTGGGGTCGGTGAGTGCGGGGGTGAGCGCCTGGATTACCTCTTCCACCGGCAATTGTGTGCCCAGGCCAATGTGCCCAACAGGGATGTAATACCCCTGGCCTTCCTTGACGGCCAGCGAGATGCCGACCAGGCGCGCCTGCATGGGGTCGGTGCCGGAGGTTTCGGTATCGAGCGAGATGACATCTGCACTGGCGAGTGCCTGGCATAACTGCGACAGCTTGTCGGCATCATCTACGGTGATGGCCTCAAGTTGATAGGAATCGGGAATGCTGATCTCTTTTACCTCGCTACCAAACAGGTTCATTTGTCCGGCGGGGGCTTTCTTAATGAATGGGGCCACCACATTGTGCATGCGCGGGATGAGGGTACGGAATTCCAGCTCGCGGAACAGGCTCTCCACCGCTGCGGCGTTGATATGGTCGGTTTTGGCATCTTCCAGCACCAGTTTGATGGGCACATCAATCTTGATCTGTGCCAGTTCTTTGCTCAATACTCCGGAGTCTTTGCCCTCTTTCAGCTTTGTTGCGAAGCGGGCAGGGATCTCATCGAGGTGCTCATAGACGGCGTCAAAAGTCTGGTATTTTTCCAGCAGGCTGATGGCAGTCTTTTCTCCGATGCCGGGTACGCCCTTGTAATTATCGGAAGTGTCGCCAACCAGTGCTTTGTAATCCACCACCTGGTCTGGCCGCACACCCAAATACGCCACCACATCGGCGGGGGTGTAACTTTTGGCTTCTGAGAGTTTGGTGCCGGCCAGGCTGACCACCACGCGGTCGTTCACCAGTTGCAATAGGTCTCGGTCACCGGTGATGATCTTGACCCCCAGTCCTTCTTCCACGGCCTGATGCGCGATGGTGCCCAACACATCGTCGGCTTCCACGCCTTCTTTTTCCAGCCGCGGCAGGTGAAAGGCATCCACCATCTGGCGGATGCGCTCGATCTGCGGGCGCAGGTCATCTGGCATCTTGGCGCGCGTGGCTTTGTAGTCTGCGGAAAGGTCATTGCGGAAGGTTTTTCCGGTATCAAAGGCCACGGCTAGGTATTCCGGTTTTTCCTGCTCAAGCAGACGCATCAGCACGTTGGCAAAGCCAAAGATTCCTGCTGTGGGTTCGCCTTTGCTGGTTTGCAGACGTTCATTTTGAACGCCTGCGGTGAGGGCAAAATAGGTGCGGTACGCCAGGGCGTGTCCATCGATCAAGTACAGGATAGGAGGCATAAGGTTATTCCGTTTTTATTTTACAGGGTCTAGTGCTTACTTTTCTGGTTGGCACGGGTTTGTTTGATGAAGTCGTAGATCATCTCCACCGATGGGATAGAACTGCCGCTGAGCGCCAGAAAGCCGGGGGCCCAAAAATCCAGTTGGGGGTCGCTGCTTTTTAGGTTGGGGAAGTTAGCCAGCAGGTGAGCGCTGGTTCGGCGGCGGATTTCTTGGATGATGTCGACCGGGCAGGCATCCATTGGGAGCGCAATTGCCCATAGCAGGTACTGAGGCCGCACGGCAATTCCAGAGATGTGCCAGCCGTATTCCAGGTGGAGTTGCGGCAAGAGAAAACTGAGGCGCTCGCCGAGATCTCGAGCAAGGAAGCAATGCGGATCACGCGGGATGAGCAGACAGGTGTAATTGAAGCGAAAATCGCGCAGGGCTGCCATCTCGGGGGAAAGCTCAGGCGGTGCCACTGTGCTGGCGGGATCGGCGGAAAACTCCAATGGGAAGTCTACTGAATCTTGTGGGGGAGGTAATTCCTCATCAAAAAATCCAGCTGTAGCCGTGTCTTTTGTTGCTTCGTCGCTTTCCGGCAAAGACACGAACTCCGGGTTTTCCTGGCCGGATTCTTCCGTGAACATGGCTGAGGGAAGAGGAGGAGGTACTGCGGTTACATCCCCGGTATGAATGGGCGTGCCAGGTTCTTCAATCTCTGGGCTCAGCTCTTTGGTTTGTTCACTGCCGAAGGACTGCAATTCATCCAGCCAGGTGTTGAAAGAGGCATCTTCGGTTTTAGCGGCTTCCGGCATTTGCTCAGCCACCGTTTCATCTGCCTGGTTCTCCCGTAATGGCTCGAAGTGTGATTCGTTTTCAGCAGTGTTTTCCGTGAGGTCTTCCTGCTTTTCCCACGGCAAATCTAACGTGGAATCTGCCATTTTCTCATCGGCTGCAGAAGATTCATCCTGCATGGCGAATGGATACAAGGTGGAGTTTGCGAGGTCAGCGAATTCGGGCTCAGGCGCCGGGCCGGGTTCGTGCGGAAGGGGAGGAGGCACTTCGGCGCTGCTGCCGGCGAGGTCGTCGCTTTCCGGCAGGGGAAGCCAATTGGAAAGATCCAGATTATCGGTTGGAAGCACGGCTTCCGCCTCGGGCTCATCTCCCAGGTCTGGGTCAGGAGCGGGCATCTCCGCCAGCAAGTTGTCGAGGTTTTTCAATTCAACGGCACTGAGCACAGTATCGAGGTCTTCCGGGCCAATCTCTTCTTCGAGCGGCTTAAGGTTCAACTCCTCTGCACTTGCTGTGCTTTCAGATTCTGGGCTGCTGGTCGGTTGAGCTGGGGGATGAACTTCTGGCTTTACGTCCAGTTCTTTGCGTAATTCGCCCGTGGTAGGGTAGGCTTCCTTGAATTCCTGCTTTACCTGATAAACTTCCTGGCGCACCAGTTGAATAGGCGCTGTTGCGGGGTAAAAGAGCACCAGCGTGATCTGGGGGATTAGCTGCGAGGCATACATCAATATCTCGCGTTCTTCTGCTTCGAGGGTCATAAAGTGCAGCAGATCGAGCGAGTCCCGATCCGCTTTATGGGCAGCCAGCAAGCTCATCACCTGTTGAATGTTTGCATCATCGACGAGGCCGGATGCGGCGATCACTTTCTCTCCCGCAATCAGTAACCCGGTCTGTGCTGTGGTTGACCCAAGCAGTTGCTCCACGCGGTTCATTCCCACTTCAGGGCGCTTGATCCACAACTCGGCCAGATTATTAGTCGGTTCCGGATTAACCGGAACGGCTTCTATTTTATCGTTGAAAATATCTTTAAGCGCCCGGCTCACCTCAGGGGTAAAAAACGGTTTCTTCAAATAGCCGTTGGCCACCAGGCCGGTGAGCGCAGGATGATGAGGGTTGTTCTGGGGTGGAAATACCAATAATTTCAGGCCAGGTTGCCGCTCCACCAGGTCGCGCGTGAAGGGTACGAAGGGGAGGTCGCTGGACTCTGCGTCCAAAATGGCGAGGTCAAAATAGGTATTGGTGACCAGGGTCAGGGCTTCGGCCCCGCTTGTGACCCCCTGCACCCTATACCGCCCTCCTTCTTCGAGATGTGAGCGGATCTGCTCCAGGAATTGCAGATTGGGTGATACTGCAAGGATTGCTCTTTGCATTTAAAAAGTGTATCACGTGCAATGCACCGTTGCAAGCGTTTTACATCTCCACAAGCAAACTATCCTATGGGATAATTGCAGCGTTATCAACGATTGAGGTGTTCAGGTGAAATTCAATACAATTTGCATTGTTGGTCTTGGCTATATTGGTTTGCCCACTGCGAGCATGTTTGCCAATCATGGAATTCATGTGATTGGCGTGGACACAAACACTGAGGTGGTCAAAAGCCTGCGCGCAGGCAAGGTGCATATTTACGAGCCGGGTTTGGGTGAGGTGGTAGAGAAGGCGCTGAAAGATGGCCACCTTTCAGTTTCGGAAAAACCCGTCCCGGCGGATGCGTTTATCATTGCAGTTCCCACGCCCTTTTACGGGGAAAAGAAAGCTGACTTGAGTTATGTGCATGCGGCTGCGGAATCGATTGTGCCGGTTTTGCAGCGCGGCAACCTGGTGATCTTGGAATCCACTTCACCCCCGCTCACCACGCGTGAGCATGTTCAACCCATTCTGGAAAAGTCTGGCCTAAAAGCGGGGACAGATTTCCTTCTTTGCTATTCCCCGGAGCGTGTGTTGCCGGGGCAAATCCTTAAGGAATTGGTGGAGAATGCCCGCGTCATTGGCGGTATTGATGCCGCCTCTGCACAAGCCGGCAAAGAACTCTACCAGACCATCGTCAAAGGCGAGATCATCCTCACCGATGCCACCACCTCCGAGATGGTGAAGTTGATGGAGAATACCTATCGCGATATTAATATCGCCATTGCCAATGAATTCTCGCGCCTGGCAGACCGCTTTGGCGTGGATGTGTGGGAGGCCATCGGTATTGCCAACCGTCATCCGCGCGTGAAAATTCTCAATCCTGGCCCGGGCGTGGGGGGGCACTGCATCAGTGTTGACCCCTGGTTCTTTGTGGAAGCTGCACCGGATATTACCCCGCTGGTACACACGGCCCGCAAGGTAAACGACAGCCAGCCGGATTTTGTCCTTTCTGTTGCCGCCAAAAAGTTGGGCAGCCTCAAAGGAAAGAGAATCACTGTGCTGGGTCTGGCCTTTAAGCCGGATGTGGATGACCTGCGGGAAAGCCCGGCGGTTGAAGTAGCCCATAAGCTATCACAGGCCGGTGCGTTGGTCACTGCCCATGAGCCTTTTAAACCCGATTTTAAGCATGCGGGAATCACAATGGCAGCCTCGCTCGCTGAGGCGGTGGCATCGGCGGATGCCCTCCTGCTGCTGGTAAACCACACCCAGTTCAGAGAGATCGATCCGGTGGCGTTGAAAAAACTAACCCCCGCGCGGGTGGTGATTGACACCGTCAATGGTTGGAACCGCCAGGCATTCCGTAATGCTGGTTTTGAATTTATGCGCCTGGGAGACCGGAAGAACCTTTGATGCCTGAAAAACAGAAAGTCCTGGTGATTTTTGGCACCCGCCCGGAGGCCGTGAAGATGGCCCCGGTGATTCAGGCATTACGGGCTGCCCCCGGCATTGAAACGCGCGTGTGTGTCACGGCACAGCACCGCGAAATGCTTGACCAGGTTCTTAACCTTTTTGCCATTACCCCGGATGTTGACTTGAACCTGATGCAGCCGGGCCAGGCGCTGGCAACGCTTACCGCGCAAATTCTGACTCACCTCGACCCGGTGCTGGAAGCCGAAAAGCCGGACTGGGTGCTGGTGCAGGGGGATACCACCACGGTGATGGCGGCCTCTCTGGCTGCGTTTTACCGCGGCATCAAAATTGGCCATGTGGAAGCCGGGCTGCGTACCGGTGACAGCCGCCAGCCTTTTCCAGAAGAGATCAATCGCCGCCTGACCAGCGTTTTGGCCGACCTGCATTTTGCCCCCACCGCCTGGAGCCGCGATAATTTGCTCAAGGAAGGTGTTTCGCCCGAGCGTATTCTGGTCACCGGCAATACTGCCATTGATGCCTTGAACCAGGTGATTGCCCAGCCGATGCCGCAGGGGATCAATAAATTGCTGGTGCAGTGGGGAGTGGCTTCAGGACAGAAGCGTCTGGTGGTAGTCACAGCTCACCGGCGCGAGAATTTCGGCCAACCTCTGCTGGATATTTGCAGGGCTTTGCGGACGCTCGCTGGCAAGTACCCCGACATCCAAATTGTCTATCCGGTTCACCTCAATCCACAGGTGCAGCAGCCGGTGAAGCGGGAGCTGGCGGGAATTGCAAATTTGTCGCTGCTTGACCCGCTGGATTACCTGCCAATGATCCACCTGCTCAACGCTGCTACCCTGGTGTTAACCGATTCGGGCGGTATTCAGGAAGAAGCAACCGGCCTGGGTAAACCTGCCCTGGTGCTGCGAGAAAAAACTGAGCGCCCGGAAGGGGTAGAAGCCGGGGTACTGCGCCTGGTGGGCACCGATTCTGCCAGAATCGTTTCCGAAGCTTCAGTATTTCTTGACAGTGGCTCAATCTGGAAATCGCGGGTGCATGGCGTTAATCCTTTTGGAGATGGCCACGCCGCTGAGCGCATTGCGCAGGCCATTCTCGAGCACCGTACGAGCAACTAAAAAGCATGGAAAAGACCATCTGTATCGTTCCCCATCAACCTGGTTTGGGCGGGCCAGCCTCGTTTCAGGCACGGTTAATCCGCGTCCTGGATGAGCGCGGTTATCGCGTTACCCACGAGATTTTGGATCCCACCAACTACGCCATTCTGGTGGTGGGGGGTACAAAACATATCTGCCAGTTACATCAGGCGCAGCGTACAGGGGTGCGGATTGTTCAGCGGCTTAACGGCATGAATTGGGTGCATCGCAAGCGCCGCACGGGGATCAGACACTACCTGCGCGCCGAGGTGAACAACCAGATTCTTGCCAGCATCCGCAGATTTGCGGATGGCATTGTCTACCAGAGTGAGTTCAGCCGCGATTGGTGGCTGCGCGTGCGCGGCGAAACAAAAGCTGCGACCTGTGTGGTGCATAACGGTGTGGACTTGCAGGAGTTCACCCCTCTGGGTGCGGGCAGCAGGCCGCATGACCATTACCGTATCCTTCTCGTGGAAGGCAACCTGGGGGGCGGGTATGAGCAGGGTCTTACCACCGCAGTCGAGATGGTACGGCTGCTAAACCGGCGCATTGAAAAAGAAGCGGAGTTGATAGTGGTCGGCAGGGTGCCGACGGAACTTAAAGAGCAGGTTTCCGGGATGGGGGTGCACATTGAATGGCGCGGGGTGGTCAGGCGTGAAGAGATTGCCGAGATTGACCGTTCGGCACACCTGCTTTTCTCGGCGGATATTAACGCGGCTTGTCCCAACTCGGTCATCGAGGCAATGGCCTGCGGACTTCCGGTCATTGGCTACGATACCGGGGCACTCAAAGAGCTGGTGCCTGCCGGAGCGGGGGAGATCGCTCCTTATGGCAGCGATGTATGGCAATTAAAGAAGCCCGATATTCACGCGCTGGCAGATGCTGCCCAAAGTGTGCTGATGCAGTGGGAAAGTTATTCAAAAAAAGCCCGGCAACATGCCGAGGCTCATTTCAATATCAACGCAGTAGCGGATCGCTATCTGGAGATGTTGCTGGGGGAAAGTTGACCTATTAGGGCTTTTTGTTCTTTCCGGCTAAAATCTCGATAAAAGTCCCTAACAAGAGAACAAACACCACCGCAAGGGCGCCAACGATGACTCCCGAGGTTTCACCATATTCAGCAGAAGGCTGAGTGGAAAGTGTGGCAATAGCTTGCAGGCTTGACGCCGATGGGGTGACAGCCTGTGCAGTAGCCGCCAACAGCGCCTGGTCGGCCTCAGACTTGGTACCGCTTAGGTCAATCGCCAGGAAGAGAATTGCAATGATCCCGCCAATCAACAGTACCCTGCTGACAATGTCCGCATGTTTTTTTAAAAAGCCGACAAGATTCCCGGAAGATTTCATCTCTGCCTATTTTACTTCAAGTGCCGAAAGACTATCTATCACCGCTTGCATCGGGCTTGTTTGCTGGCGGATCAGGCTGAGAGTGTACTGGTTCAATACTGCCCCGCTGGACTGCTGGAGTTTTACCGATGGCAGCACAATGGATTGGTCGGCAATGGTTGCCAGTTCATCTGCCAGGGTCGTGTTCTGCCAGCCATCAAGCGCAGAACGCTGAGCGGGCAGGTAGCCGGCTGCTTCTGACCAGCCAGCGAGGAAGCTGGGATCCAGCAAGTAGTCAGCCAAAAGGATGTCAAACTGCGAATGTTCCGCAGTGGGATTTGTGATGCACAGCATCCAGCCGTCAACAAACCCTACTGTGATTGTTGCGCTGCCCGGCACGGGGGCAATAGCGATGTTTTGCTGGCCGGCTTGTAATACCTGTGAGGCCCAAAGCAGGGCGTAAGAGGTTTGGCCGTTGACGAGCGCGTTTCTGGCGTCTTTTGGCGACTGCAAACTGGCCAGCCAGGTGGGGAACACATTGGCGGAGGAGCCGCTTGAAATGATCTGGTAAGTGCGCGTCAAGGGGTCGGGTTCAAGCACAGGGTTCCCTTTGTCGTCGGTCAGTTGGCCGCCCGCCGAAAGATAAATGGCATAGGGGAACACTGCCGAGGGGGCGCTGAGATTAACCGCCATCGGGATTGACTGAGAGGAAAGTTCCTGCCAGGTGGACGCCGGGAATGCAACTGCCTGTGAATTGTAGGCCAGCACCAGGGGGTCGACAAAGAGGGGAAGGCCATACTGCACACCCTGGGTAGAAGCGAGCTGGTCTGTAAATGGGAACCAATCGGGTGAATGGTAGTCGGCGGCGCGGCTGGGGATGGGGAAGATCAGCCCTTTCAGCGCGGCGGTTTCCATATCCGCACGGTTAAGCAGGATCAAACCCGGTAAAGCCGCAGGCGCAGCAGCAGAAGTGGCTGCTAGTGAGTTGAGCAGGCCGCTCGAGCCAGTAAGGTCTTTTACCCTTAATTCAACGTTCAACCCTGCGTGTGCAGATTCGAATTCCTGCAGCCTGGTAGCTAACAGAAGCCCTGCAGGATTGCCCTCGACTGGTTCCAGTTGTGGAGGAACCCAGATCACCAGTGAGATCGGTTGGTTGGCAGCGGGGGTGGTTTCTGCAGTGGCGGCAACAACCGTGGTTGTCGCGGTGGTCAGGGTTGGCGTGGTTTCTTGTGGCACGATCCCGTCTTTGATGCGCGAAATCACCTCGCAACCGCTGATGGATGCAGCCAGCAGAACGGCGACAAAGGTGTACTTAAGAATGGTCTTTCCGATTTTTGCCACGCCTGAATTATAACTTGATGGGGGCGCTTAACAGGGCGGTCAGCAATTGTACCGTCGCGTCAACGTCTGCCATATCCACAACCTCAGAGGGCGAGTGAACGAAGCGGCACGGGATGGAGATTGCCCCTGCCAGCATGCCGCTGCGGGCAACTTGCATTGAGCGCGCGTCAGTAGTGCCAACTTCAAGCACTTCACGCTGTACTTTGATCTTATGCTTATCTGCAGCCGCGATCATCCACTCTACTACCTGCGGGTCAGCAATCATGCCAACATCGCGTACTTTGATGGCAGGACCATCGCCAAGGTGGGTTTGCATTTTTACGCCGATGATGTCGCCGGTGGGGGTAACATCCAGCGCAATTCCTAGGTCTGCCTCAATTGCGTATGCGGCGGTCTGGGCGCCTCTTGACCCTACCTCTTCTTGTGTACTGAAGACGAACACCAGTTCATTGGGCGTGGTTTTGATATTCTTGATTGTTTCAATGAGGACGGCGCAGGAAACACGGTCATCCAGTGCCTTTGAAGCTACACGCTTGCCCATATCCAAGAATTCTCGGTCAAACACGCCCACATCGCCGATTTTCACCGGGCAGTCCTTTTCGCTGGTTGCTCCCACATCGATCAGGAATTTTTCCACACCGGGGATTTTGGATTGGTCATCCGTTTTGTCGTGATTGATCACCCCGCGCGTGCCGTTCAGGAAGCGCACCCGGCTGCCTGCCAGATAGCGCGGAAAGTAAGTGCCCAGGTTGCTAAAGCGTACAAACCCGTTCTTTTCCACGTGGCTCACAATGATGCCAATCTCGTCCATGTGGGCAGCTACCATCACGCGCCGGCCGCCGGCAGCTTTTTTGCCGACGCGCACGATCAGGTTTCCCAGGGCATCCACCTCGATGGCGTGGGAATACGGGGAGACCTCTTCCCGGATCGCCTTGCGGATTTCCTGTTCAAAGCCGGAAGGTCCGGGGGTTTGCGTAAGTTTTTGAATGAGAGTTTTCATGTTTTCTCCGTGGATCATGGTTTAGGCGCGCTCAACTTTGAGCAGGTCGAGGGTAATATTTTGCAAGGCAGCGATCATCAGGCGCAGGGTGTTTTCCCAATCGGCCACTGTGGCCATCAGAATAGGGGTGTGCGCATAACGCCCGGGAATAGAAACCGATACAGTTGGGATGCCCTCCCCAGTTTTATGCAGCGAACCGGCATCCGTTCCGCCGCCGCCCGGCTGCCGGAACTGGTAAGGGATGTGATTTGCTTCCGCAAGCCCGCTGAGATAGCGTACCAGGCGCGGGTCGGAAAGCGTGCCTGCGTCTGCCAGATAGATGGCCGGGCCGGCGCCAAGACGACAGTTGTATTGGGTGTTCTCGCGTCCATCCGGGCGGGGCAGGTCGATCGCCGGAGTGGAATCGAGCGCAATGGCAAAATGCGGTTCAAAGGCAAAGGCCGCAACACGCGCCCCGCGCAGGCCAATCTCCTCCTGCACGGTGAAAGCCGCCATGAATTCCACGTTATCCGGGACGTGTTTGAGGAGTTCGATCAGGCTGGCAACGCCCAGGCGATCATCCAGAGCTTTGCCGGTGAGCATAGCGCCGTTGGCCTGGAAGCGGGTGGCAAAAGCGGCGTAATCTCCAATTTTCACGCGAGAAGAATTGGCGGGGCCCACATCGATGCGCATTGCCTGGGTGGAGGTAACACTGTGAAACTCCCCTTCTTCCAGCAGGTGAATGGGCTTGCTGCCGATGACGCCGGGTATCTTGCCTTTTCCAACAGTGACGGATTTGGCCAGCAATTGCCGGTCATCCACGCCGCCAACTACCTCAAAGGCAAAAAGTCCATCGCCTTCGTCACTGGCGATCATGAAACCTACCTCATCCATGTGGGAAGCAACCAGCAGCTTGACCGGGTTCTTGCTTCTGGCATGTTTGAGTGCCAGCAGGTTGCCCATGGCGTCCACCTTGATCTCATCTACCAGATTGCTGATTTCTTTGCGAACGATGGCACGAATTTCGCCTTCATCACCGGAAATACCGTTGGCATTGCTCAGTTTTTCCAGCAGGGCGATGTGGGTACGGCTGACTTTGAAGGAGGAAGTGTTATTCATTGGCAAACTTCTCAAAAAGGGTTTTATTGGAATCGGATTTCAATTGGCTGATGAAACGGGCCAGCAGCCTGCCGGCTCGATAAATATCACTCACTGCCACCAACTCAGTTGAGGTATGCATATAGCGGATGGGGATGCCCAGCACCATGTTGGGGATACCCTCCCCTACGATTTGCATCATCATTGAGTCGGTACCGGAACTGCGCGGCATCACTTCGATGCCGTAGTGTTGATCCATCTCTCTGGCGAGTTTAACAAAAGCCTCGTGCAGCACCGGGTGGATGTTGGCGCCAATCCCAATGGTGATTCCCTTCTCCAGTGGGAAAGTGCGGTAATCACTGGCGCCCGGCCCTTTAGCAAAAGTGACATCGATTGTGACGGCAAGATCGGGCCGCACGGCAAAAGCCGAGGTCAGCGCGCCGATCCCGGAAACCTCTTCCTTCACTGTTGCCGCGGCATACACATCCCAACTAAGCTCGCTGTTTTTCAATTCCTCGAGGCAAACGGTGAGGGCGGCCACCGAGGCGCGGTTATCCAGGCTGTGCCCGGCAATATACCCGCCTTCCATTTCAAATGGTTTCTGCGCAAAGCTGATCAAGTCGCCGGGCTGCACCAGCCGGCTGATCTCTTTTTCAGACAGGCCGGTATCGACGAATAGTGTTGTAAACTCTGGCGCCTTGCCGGCTTCCTTGCCCTCCAGCAGGCGGTCCGGGATGAGCTGCACAATCCCCGGCAGCTCTTTGCGGCCATGAACTATCACCGCCTGCCCCGGCAGGATACGCGGATCAATGCCTCCCACTTCGGTGAACTTCAAAAATCCATGCTCGATCTTGGTGACCTGCATGCCAATGGCATCCATGTGGGTGGCAATCATAATGCGCGGAGCTTTGCCATTGCCGGACGCCCGCCGGATGCCATGCAAACTACCCAGCGGGCTGGTGGCGATTTCATTCACCAGCGGGCGCCATTTTTCGGCAATCAGGTCGCTGGCTGGCTTTTCATAGCCGGAGAGACCGGGTACATCCAGCAGCGATTTTAAAAAGGTAGAAATATCACTCATGGGGTCCTTGTCAGTTTTGCGGCGGAATTGGAGATTCCACGGTGGCGGTTGGGGTATCGCTGGGAGAAGGCGTGGCGGTTACCGTAAAGGTCACTGTGGGGGTGTAGGTGGGCGTAGAAGTAGACGTTGGCGTAGAAGAAGGGATGAAATAGGTAGCGCTGGGCGTAGGGGAAGGCCCTGTGGTCTCGGTGAGTGTGGGCGTGGGGCTGTCAAAAACCGCACTTGGCTGCGGCAGCGTTGGAGAAACATACATTGGGGTGTCCGTTATGGCTGCGTTCCCGGTAGGGGTGGGGGTAGTGCGGCCTTTGATGCCATTGCCGACCCACACAACGATCAACCCCAGCAGATAGCAGGGAATGGTGATCAGGATAATGATGATGAGCGTGGATTTAAGGCGCTTTCTTTTTTCCGGGTTCGGGATAGCGATCATAATGTTTAACTTGATAATATCATGCCCGCTATTTTGGGGCAAGCGGCCATGCTTTGTGCTGCAGCGTGAATTGAGCTATTTGAAGTCTATGGCAGGGTTGTTGACCTGGCGGATTTCCTGTTGCACGGCCACGAACAAGCTTTCAGCTTTGAGATCGGTGATGGTGTAGCAAGGCGATTTAAGGTGGTCGGCCAGCGCCTGCGCCAACCCTTGGTCAAAGGCGGCATGCTCCATGTTGATGACCACGCAATGAATTTTTTCGGCGGCGATCAGTTCGGCGGTATTATAGGCTTCTTCCTGCGGTGGCAAATGCCCCACCGAAACATTACCGGCCCCGTCGGTCAGCACGATCAGCAGCGGCATGATCTCGGGGTGGAGCAGTTTTTCCTTGCGCAGCACCTCGTAGGCCATCATTAACCCGGCCGCAAGCGGGGTTTTGCCCCCCACGGGAATATCTTGCATGGCCTGCTCTGCCAGCATCACCGAGTTAGTGGGCGGCAGTACCAGTGTAGCCAGGTTTTTTTGGAAAACGATCAGCCCCACCCGGTCACGGCGCTGGTAAGCGTCGGTGAGCAGGCTCATGATGGCACCTTTGGTGGCAGCCATGCGTTCTGCCACCGCCATGGACCACGAGGCGTCCACCAGAAAGAGGATCAGGTTGGCGGCCTTGCGCACGCGGATCTTCTTCATGTAATCATCCGGGCGGATGGCAAAGGCCACGCGGTTGCGGGTGCGCAGTTCACCTCGTTGATTCTGGAATGGGGCGGCGGCTCTCAGGGTGGCGTCAAAGGCAAGATCGTTGGTTTTGCCGTTGGCCGGGCGGGATTGGATGTAGCGCCCGCGTTTGCGTTCGGTACGTGTCACCGAGCGCCTGCCGGCATAGGAACGCATCATTTTGTCCAACGGCGTATCCAGTTTGCGCGGATTGAATTCTTCGCCATCCGGCATACGCTGACCGCCTGCCCACCACTGGGCATCGTTCTTGTTAAAGGGGTTTTGCTGGGCTGGTTGTGGCGGACCCTGGTCCGGTGTTTGCTCGCCGGTTTCTTCCGGCGTTACACTTTTTTTGGGCTATTGGATTCATCATCCCCCAGGTCAGACATGGATTCCTGCTTGGTGCTGGTAGTAGTGCCGCCCTGGAGCTGTTCGATGCGTTCCTGCAGCTCTTCCATACCCATTTCCTCGCGTTGGAAGGGACTGCTCTTAAGGCGGTGCGGCAGTGCCAGTTCGGCAGCCAGAGCGATGTCGCGGTCATTGATGGCGGTGCGGCCATCAAAGGCGGCCTGGGCACGGGCGGTCTTGAGGATCACCAGGTCGGAGCGGTGCCCGTCTACATTGAGAGAGGAAGTCAGCGCAGCAATGGAGAGCAGATTCTGGCGGGTATAAGTGACTTCATCCACCAGGTTACGTGCGTTCCCGATCTGCTGCGAGAGTTCATTTTCCTTTTCCTGAAAATCCGAGCGGAAGTGGGCAGCGTCAGCCTCAAAGGCAAGATTGCGCTCCATGATGCTCACACGTTCGCGCGCATCGCGAATACCGCGAATCTCCACCGAAAGAGCAAAGCGATCAAGCAACTGCGGGCGCAGATCGCCTTCCTCCGGGTTCATGGTGCCCACAAGGATAAAGCGCGCCGGGTGCGAGAAGGAGATGCCCTCACGCTCCACGATATTCACGCCCATCGCCGCGGCATCCAGCAGCACGTCCACCACGTGGTCATCCAGCAGGTTGACCTCGTCGATATAGAGCAAGCCGCGGTTGGCTGCTGCCAGCACGCCGGGCTCAAAGGCGCGCACGCCTTTCTGGATGGCCTTTTCGATATCCAGGGTGCCCACCACGCGGTCTTCTGTGGCGGAAACAGGAAGATTTACAAAAGGCGTTGGGCGGGTGATCGAGCGCAGTTTTTCACCGGTCTGGGCACGTTCTTTGCACTCAGTGCACCAGGTGGCCGGTTTGTCGGGGTCGCAGCCAAAGCGGCAGTCTTCAACAACTTTCACATTGGGCAGCAATGCTGCCAGCGCACGCGCCGCCGTGCTTTTGGCGGTGCCGCGTTCACCGCGGATGAGCACGCCACCGATGCGTGGGTCTACAGCATTGAGCACCAATGCGCGCCGCATTCGTTCCTGTCCAACCACTGCAGTAAAGGGATAGATCACCGGCATAGGAGAACCTCTCCTCGAATAAGTATCAATTACCCGCTAAGTTTACCATAGGAGCCTTACTGAAAACAATGAGCCAGCCGGGAAGGCTGGCTCATGTGCTGATGCAAAAGGGAATTAAAGAAATGCTCCAACCAGGGATGAAACGCTACCAAAAACCTGGGAGCCGGGGGCTACCAGCAACACGATCATCATTATAAAAATGACGGCGAGCAGCATCAGTCCCAACTGGATGTAGCCCATCAGCAAGCCGGCCAGGGCCATACCGTCACCGCCGATGGTGTTATTGCTCCGGCGGATTTCCTTTTTGGCAAGATGGCCGGTAACAACAGCTGCAATAGCCGCAATGAATGGGAAGACGACCCACGCGGCAATGCCGCAAACCAGGCTGGCGATTGCCAACCCGCTGTCCTTTTTAGCAACAGGGCGATACTCTGGTGCGGGTGGAAGTGTTTCAGGAATTGTCATTTTATCTCCTCTCAAACAAACGTAAATTTCCCTTTTCATTATATACGGATCGATTATCAAAAGGTGTCAGTGTAGTTTTCAATTTGGGGACTTCCTGATCAGTAATAGGATTCTCCTTAAGTTAGCTATCACTTAAGAAAGTTGCATATTTATCCCATGAGTTTCATCCCGAATTCGCCTGACAGGTTGGGGGCGACTTCATCAAAGTGTATAATCAAAGAAAATACTCGATCTGGAGTAGTATATGGCGGAACGAAAGATTCGCGTTTTGGTGGCAAAACCCGGCCTGGATGGTCATGATAGGGGGGCCAAGGTGGTGGCGCGCGCGCTGCGCGATGCCGGCATGGAGGTGATCTACACGGGCCTGCGCCAAACCCCGGAGATGGTGGCTGAAGCTGCTCTGCAGGAGGATGTGGATGCTGTGGGGCTTTCGATCCTTTCGGGGGCGCACATGGTACTGGTGCCGCGCATCATCGATTTGGTGCGTGCCAATGGGCAAAAGGACGTGGTCTTTTTTGTGGGCGGTATCATCCCGGAAGAAGATGTTCTGGCCTTGCTTAAAGCAGGCGTGAGCACGGTGTACGGCCCGGGTACCACAACCACCAGGGTTGTTGAGGATATTCATAAGTTTGTTGCAGGCAGGTAACTCTCATGTCTGCCAGAGGGTTGCTTTCCAAAGACCACCGCCTGGCGCTGGCGCGCCAGATCACAGCGGTGGAAAATGGCACCCCTGCCGGCCAGAAAGCGCTGGATGAAACCTTTTCGCGGGCCGGGCGGGCTTTTCTTGTGGGGGTTACCGGGGCGCCCGGCACCGGCAAATCTTCGCTTGTTAATCAACTCAGTAAGTATCTGCGTACGGAAAAACATCTAACCGTCGGCATCGTGGCGGTGGATCCCTCCAGCCCATTTACCGGGGGAGCAATTTTGGGGGACCGCGTGCGCATGCGTGACCTGTCCGGCGATGATGGCGTCTTCATCCGTTCCATGGCTTCACGCGGCGCACTGGGCGGTCTGGCGTTGACCACTGCTGGCGTGGTACAGCTCCTGGATGCTGCCGGCTATGAGGTGGTGCTCATTGAGACGGTGGGCGCCGGCCAATCCGAGATTGAGATCGCGCGTTTGGCGCACACTACCCTGGTGGTGGAGGCACCCGGCCTGGGCGATGATATCCAATCCATCAAGGCCGGCATTATGGAAATTGCCGATATTCTGGTGCTCAACAAGGCTGACCTGCCGGGTGTGGAAAGCACGGAACGTGCCCTCAGGTCCGCGCTTGAACTGGGTTATTTGGCCGGGGTGAGCGGCAAAGCTGGCCATAAACAGGCTGTTGACGAGTTGCAGCCGGTGAACAGTGGTTGGCAGCCCCCGGTGATCAAAACGGTTGCTACGCAAGGCGTGGGCATGCAGGAACTGGCGGATGCTATCTTTAAGCATTGGGAATACTTGCAGGACTCAGACATCCTGAAACAACGCAGCCGTGAGCGCTTGCAGGTAGAGTTCGCACAGCTATTGCGTTCCATGCTGTATGACGATTGGCAACGCGACCATCCGCAAAGCCAGATTGACGAGGTAATGGAGCAGGTATATACCCGCCGTATCTCGCCGCGCCAGGCAGTGGAGCAATTAATTAAATGAAATAAAACGGATTAAGCTATAATCATTGGTCAGGAGAATGAACATGGAACGCACATTGATTAAGGACTTACGGGACAAAATCGGCCAGACGGTGATGATTCAGGGTTGGCTGCAAACGCTGCGCGATCAGAAGAAGATTCAATTCCTGATCCTGCGCGACGCGACAGGGCTGGCTCAGGTGGCTCACTGGAAACCCAACGATGAGGCTCTGGCAGAATTAATTGCCAAAACTGGCGTGGAATCTGCTTTGCGCATCACCGGTAAAGTGATTGATAACCCCGTAGTCAAGTTGAACGGCCTGGAAATCCAATTGGAATCCCTGGAAGTGCAAAATAGCGCGGATATTCCATTGCCGTTTGATCCGTTTGCGGAAACCCTGCCCATTTTAGATTTTCGCCTGGACTGGCGCTACCTTGACCTGCGCCGCCCGGTGAATGCGCTGCTTTTCAAGGTGGAAACCACTGTAGAAATGGCCATGCGCGAGTACTGGGTAAAGAATAATTTTGTCGAAATCCATTCTCCCAAGCTGACCGGCAGCCCCAGTGAAAGCGGCGCTGAGCTGTTTTCTCTGGATTACTTTGACCGCAAGGCCTATCTGGCGCAATCGCCGCAGTTTTACAAACAGATGGCGATGGCCGCCGGATTTGAGCGTATTTTCGAGATCGGCCCTGTCTTTCGCGCCGATCCATCGTTCACTTCGCGCCACATGACCGAGTTCACCGGCGTGGATGTGGAAATTTCCTGGATCGATAGCCACGAAGACGTGATGCGCTCTGAAGAAAACTGGCTCCAATACATTTACTCGCGTGTGAAGGAACTTCACGGCGAAGAGATCAAAGAACTCTTTGGCGTTGACCTGATGGTGCCCACCGTGCCTTTCCCGCGCCTTACTATGAAAGAGACGGTAGAAATCCTCAAGTCCCGGGGCTACAGCCTGCCGGCAGACAAAAAAGGTGATATTGACCCTGGCGGCGAACGTGAGATTGCCGCTTATGTAAAAGAAAAATTCAACCATGATTTTGTATTCATTACCGATTGGCCCATTGGCGTGCGCCCGTTCTACCACATGCGCCATTCGGACGACCCCACGCTCACGCGCAGCTTCGACTTGATCGCCTGCGGGTTGGAGATTACCACCGGCGCTCAGCGCGAGCATCGGGTTGAGGTGCTCAAGAAACAGGCCACCGAGAAGGGTCTCAGCTATGAACCCATTCAGTACTACCTGGACTTTTTCCGCTATGGCTGCCCGCCGCACGGCGGCTTTGGCCTTGGGCTCTCGCGCTTGATGATGGTAATGCTTGGCGTGAGCAACATCCGCGAATCGGTGTACATCTTCCGCGGGCCCACCCGCATTACCCCGTAACCAAAAAGAGGAGTTATGCTGGTAGGCAAAAAAGTGCGTTTGCGGGCAATTGAGCGGGAGGACATCCCGACCTTTGTGCGTTGGTTGAACGACCGCGAGGTGACCCAGTTCTTGATCACCAACTCTCCTTTCTCAAAGGCAATGGAGGAGAAGTGGTTTGAAGGGCAATTGGGCCGCCCAACTCATGAGGGGCAGATTCTGGCAATTGAAGCCAAAGTGGGTGCCGATTGGCTGCACATCGGCAACACCGGCCTGCACGACGCTGACCCGGTCAGCCATGCTGCCGAGTTTGGCATCATGATCGGCGAAAAGGCGTACTGGAACCAGGGGTTTGGCGGTGAGGCCACCCGCTTAATGCTTCAGCACGGGTTTGACGATATGAATTTGCACCGCATCTTTTTGCGTGTGTATGCCACCAACCCGCGCGCCATGGCCTGCTATAAGGCAGCGGGTTTTCAGCAGGAAGGCGTGCTGCGCCAGGCGATCTATAAGAACGGCGTCTACATTGACGAGATTGTTATGGGCATCCTCAAGGATGAGTGGAATCAACTCAAGAGGCAAGGAGAGTAGTATGGCAGGGATCATTACCGGGCGGCACGACCGCATGAAATATGGGGATGTTAAGCTCTACGCGGGCACTTCCTGCCCGGAACTGGCAACGCGCATTTCCACGCACATAAACTTGCCTTTGATGCAGCGCGACATTATCCAGTTCCCCAATGACAACCTGTTCGTGCAATTGCACTCCAGTGTGCGCGGGCAGGACTGCTACGTGATCCAAACTACCTCTGCGCCGGTGCACCGCAACCTGATGGAGTTGCTCATTTTGCTGCAAACCCTGCGCCTTGATTCTGCGGCGCGTGTAACGGCTGTGGTGCCTTACCTTTGCTACGCCCGTTCAGACAAAAAAGACCAGCCGCGTATTCCTATCACTGCCAGGCTGGTAGCGGATATGATTGAGGTGGCAGGCGCCGACCGCTATATGTTCCTGGACCTCCACGCCGGCCAGATTCAAGGGTTCTTCTCCATCCCCGGTGATGTGTTAACTGCCTATTACATCCTGATTGATTACTTGAAGGCTAAAAAGAAAGACATGCTCAACCCGGTGGTGGTCACCGCCGACCTGGGCTTTGCCAAAAAAGCACGCAATTTTGCCGAATCTTTGGATGTACCGCTGGCCTTTATTGAGAAACGCCGTGTTGCCAATGACGCCAAAGCCCAGGCGCTAAGCCTGATCGGCGATGCCAAAGGCCGCGATGTGATCATCGTGGATGACGAAGTGGATACCGGCGGCTCGATGGCGCAGGCAGTGAACCTGGTGCGGCAAAATGGCGCGCGCAATGTGTTCGTGGTTTTTGTGCACCCGGTGTTCTCGGCAGATTCTCCTGACCGCCTGGCTGCGCTGCCCGTGACGGAATTTGTCACCACCGATACCATTCCCATCCCCCAGGAAAAACTGGCAAAATTCCACGGGCGCCTGACCGTGCTTTCTGTCGCGCCGCTGCTGGGCGAAGTGATTTTGCGCACCAACGAGGGTCGCAGCGTAGGTGAGCTGTTCAACGAGTAAGGCCTAAATTGCCATGCCTGAACTCCCGGAAGTTGAAACGATTGCGCGTTCCCTGCGCAACCCCTTGACCAATGGAGAAAAGAAATTGGAAATCAACACCCGCCCCGGGATTGTGGGGCGGGTGGTTTCATCTGTAACGGTGCAATGGGCGCGCAGCTTGGCGGTTCCTTCAAAAGACGAGTTTGAGCGCGCACTGGTTGGCCAGAGGGTGATGGGCGTGGGACGCCGCGGGAAATACCTTGTCATCGAACTGGCGGAAATGACTTTGCTAATCCATTTGCGCATGAGCGGCGACATCCGCGTGGAACCGGCAGATGCAGCGACACTGCCGCATGACCGTGTCGTGATCGGCTTTGCGGACGGCTGGCGCATGGTGTTCAACGATCCGCGCAAATTCGGGCGCCTTTGGCTGGTAAAGGATGCCGGCGAGGTGACCGGTAGCCTGGGCGTGGAGCCTCTTTCTGCAGATTTGACGCCGGAGGGGCTGCTCGAGAAGCTGCACGCGACCTCGCGACGCATCAAGCCGCTTCTTCTGGATCAGAGCGTGATTGCGGGGCTGGGGAACATTTATACCGACGAAGCTTTGTTCCTTTCAGCAATCCATCCATTGACGCCGGCGCGCACGCTCACCAACTCTCAGGTGCAGGCATTGGTTGCGGCCATCCACCAGGTTCTCGAAGAAGGAATCCGGCGCAACGGCGCCAGCATCGATTGGGTTTACCGGGGCGGGGAGTTCCAGAATCACTTTAAGGTGTATCAGAGAACCGGCCAGCCTTGCCCGGTGTGCGGCACATTGATTCAACGCATGGTGGTGGGGCAGCGTGGAACCCACTATTGCCCCAAATGCCAGCAAATTGGGTAAAGTGGAGTTGAAAACTTTTACTGAAATCATGTATTATCTATATATTATGTAAACATTTATTAGCGGCAGACAGGGGGCAGGAGACCAGAGGTATAAATGATTACGCAAGAAACTCTTTATTTGATTATCACAGGAGCCGCCTGTTTGCTGGTGGGCATTCTTGTGGCAAGTCTTTTTGCCAACCGGGGATCACGGAAACGAGTTGAGAGCGATGAATCCCAGGAGATCAAAAAAGAGGGATATGCTGCCATTGCGCGCCTGTGGTACAGCCCGGCTACCAAGAAGATCATTACAGAGATGGAAGAGGCATTTTACCGGGACTACGCCGACCTGTCGCCTGAGATGCAAAAAAAGGCTTTGCGCCTGGCAGAACTTTTTGCAGTATGGGTAAAACCGATTAAAGAGGAAGAGGAAACACCGGCGGCTTTTTCAGCGGGGACATATTTTGAGGAATCAGCCGGCGGCTTTTCTTATGATACCAGCGCCGATTTTTCTTCTCAAGAACAGGTGCCCACCCACCCGGGCACAACGCGCCCATTGCCATTTGTTGACATGGATGAAGATCTGTCGAGTGTGCGCCCAACAGTTCCGGTAAACCGTTCCTTTGCCAGCCAGGAAAGCATTGAGCCGCCTGAGGTGAAACCGTTACCGGCAACTCCCCAGGAACCGGTATCTTTCCGGGCTAAGACGGTTGCCGGCCAGATCAGCGACATCATCTACAAGATGCTCGAATCCTCACCTTTGCGCGAGAAAGGCGTCAAGCTGATTGAGCGCGCGGATCACGGCGTGGATGTTTGGTTTGGCATGGAAAAATTCGACGGGGTGGATGCCGTCCCCTACCCTGAGGTGCGGCAGTTGATCAAAGAGGCGGCCATTCGCTGGGAACGTGAAATGCGCGACAAGGACAACGATTAACCAAAACACCACCGGAATACGGTGGTGTTTTTACAGATACTCCCGTAACTGGCGTGAACGCCGTGGATGGCGCAGGCGCCGGAGGGCTTTGCTCTCGATCTGGCGGATGCGTTCGCGCGTGAGGCCGAATTTTTCTCCAACCTCTTCCAACGTGTAATTGTGGCCGTTTTCCAGGCCAAAACGCAGCCGCAGGATGCGCGCTTCTCGCGGCGGCAAAGTGTCCAGCACTTCTTCGATCTTCTCGCGCAGCAATTTACTGTAAGTGCTTTCCATGGGGGTTGGTGTGAGCTGGTCTTCAACGAACTGGCCCAATTCCGAGTCTTCTTCATCCTCGTTGATCGGGCTTTCCAGCGAGAGAGGCAGCCAGGAAACCTGGAGCATCCAGTCCACTTTCTCGGCGGGGACTTCCAGGCGGTCTGCCAGTTCCTGGGTGGTGGGAACGCGCCCCAGCACTTGTTCCATCTCGTGCGATATTTTGTACAACTGCCGGATGCGATCCACCATGTGCACAGGCACGCGGATCGTGCGCCCCTGGTCGGCAATGGAACGCGTGATAGTCTGGCGGATCCACCACGTGGCATAGGTGGAAAAACGGAAGCCACGGTGATAATCGTATTTTTCCACCGCTTTCATCAATCCAAGGTTGCCCTCCTGGATAAGGTCAAGGAACGGCACCCCACGCCCCATGTAACGTTTGGCCACGCTCACCACCAGGCGTGTATTGGCTTTGATCAGGTGTTCACGGGCACTGATGCCGTCTTCCACCAGGTTCTGCAGCTCGGTTTTGCGCTCCGGCGCAAAGTTACTGTTAAAGCATTCCAACTCCTTCTTGCTGGAACGCCCGGTCTCAATGCGGCGAGCAATATCAAGTTCTTCCTGCACCTTGAGGAGGGGAACGCGGGACATTTCTTTGAGGTACAGCCCGATGGTGTCATCGGATGAGATCGTTTCCAGATTGGAGAGGACATCCATATCGGAAACAACGGGCAGGGTATCTGCATCGCTCAGTTCGGGATCGTTGTCGTTGCCATCAAATATCTCCACGCCGCGGCGACGCAACGCCACCATGACCGCTTCGATCCTTTCGGCGTCTCTGCCGACATCTGGATAGAATTCGATCAGGTCATCCGTAGTCAGGTAGCCCTGAACATCTGCTTTTTCAAGCAACATGCTCAGGATCTCCTTACCCCGCGAACGCCTCCCTGGATTTGCCAATGAGACTCCTTGCCTGTTCTGTTTTGGCGGTGCCCGTTTGGCACCATCGGCTGCGGCTTATTCCATCTGTATTCTTGCCTGGTGTTCGCAGGTATGAAGGTTCAGGTTTTCCCCGCAAACCACACATAACCCCGCGCAATCCGGCCGGCACAGCGGCTTGATGGGATTGTTGGTGATCATGTACTCGCGCACGACCGGGCCAAAATCGATGTTGCCGTCTTCAGGAACATACAAACCGGATTCGGTGAAGTTTTGCGATTTATAGGCGAATACTTCGTCGAATTCGGTGTTCAACTCAAGGTCAAAAGGTTCAAGGCAGCGTACGCACTCGGCAGACTGCACCCCCTGGAACTTCCCTTCGCAGAGCAACCCCTGGGGTGTCCGCGAGATATGTACCATGCCTGAAAAATTACGCAAATCCACATCCGGGGGGAGGTGGATATCCTGTGGCTCAAAATGGATGTCTCGATAACTGCCAACCGGGAGATTGTAAAAAAAACCGACATTAATTCTTAAAGGAAAACGTTGATTGGCCAAAGTGACCCATCGCTAAACAAGATATAATTGATTCGGCAAAATTATAACAAATCGAGTTCGGGAAGTCAATTTTTTATCAAAAAAATCATAAAAATTAACAACATGTTGCGTTTACTCATCGCTACAACGAATCCCGGTAAGAGAGAAGAGTTTGTTTCTTTGCTTGCGCACCCCGCAATCCAGCCGGTATTTCCGGCTGATCTGGGCCTGCACATGGAAGTGGAGGAAACCGGCACCACCTACCGCGAAAATGCCCTGCTTAAGGCGGATGCCCTGTGCAAGGCTTCCGGGATGACCACTTTGGCGGACGATACCGGCCTGGAGGTGGCAGCGCTTGGAGGCAGGCCGGGGCTATACTCTGCCCGGTATGCGCGCATGCTGGTGAACTCGGACGGCGGCAGGCGGCAGGAACTGCTGAGAGAGTTGGCGGCTTATCCACGGCCGTGGAACGCACGCTTTGTCTGCGTGGCGGCTGTGGCGCGGCCCGGTTTGCCCACGCTTACCTTTGAGGGGCAGGTGGCAGGTGAGATTATCCCGCAAGAGCGCGGAGATTTCGGCTTTGGCTATGACCGCATTTTTTATATCCCGGCAGTGCAAAAAACGATGGCGGAACTGGGGATGGACGAGAAGAATCTGTACAGTCACCGTGCCCTGGCGGTTAAGGCTGCGCTGGTGGAATTATTGAAGATGATCGACTAGGGCGGCTCTTATAACCAATTGACAAATTGAACCACTTGTTTCCCCCTGTTCCATCGGATGCAGGAAATGCTGGCTGTATCAACGGTCAGACGCATAAATTCTCCCAATGGAATACACAACACATGCGCCAGTGCCAGGCGGATGATCTCGCAGTGGGCCACACACAGGATATGTTCATCGCCGGCGTGGCGGTCTGCAAGCTGTTCTAAAGCGGTTACAATGCGCTTTTGCGCCTCTGCTACCGACTCCCCGTTGGGAAACCGGACATCTGCAGGATTGCTCAGAAACTGCTGCCAGACTGTTTGTTCTTGCAGTTCTTCTCCCATGCCGGCAAGGTCGCCAAAACCGATCTCGCGCAGACCTTCCAGAATAGTAACCGGCAGGTGAACACGCTGGGCAAAGGGTGCGGCGGTTTCAATAGCACGTTGGTATGGGCTTGAATAAACAGCCTGGATGGGAAATTGCGCAAGTTGCACTGCCAGTTTTTCGGCCTGCTGCACTCCATGTGCATCCAGCGTAACGCCGGGGATTGAGCCGATCAGGCGCTTGCCCGTCCATGCGGTTGTGCCATGGCGTACTAGGTAGAGTGTGGTCATTTTGTGCTGGAATCGATTTTTTTGTTGTCTGCCAGCGCCTTTTCCTGCGCCCGGCGCCATTTATCCAGCCAGGAGGCCATTTTGCCTTCGTATCCCTGGTCGGAGGGGGTATAGAAGTGCGTGCCCAGCAGTTTATCCGGCAGGTACTGCTGCGGGATGAAGTGCCCCGGGTAAGCGTGCGGGTACTCGTACCCCTTGCCGTGGCCAAAGCCTTTGGCGTCGCGGTTGGCATCCATCAGGTGAGTGGGCACAGCCCCAACACCGTTCTTCTCGATTTCCTCTTTGACGGCAAAGAATTGCACGGCACTGTTGGATTTTGGCGCAGTGGCCAGGAACAGGGTGGCTTCGATGATTGGGAAGATACCCTCAGGCATGCCGATGTACTCAAATGCGGAGGCCGCGGCTGCTGTTACCACCACGCCCATTGGTTCGGCCAGGCCAATATCTTCGCCGGAAAGCACGATCAGGCGGCGCAGAATGAAGCGTGGGTCCTCGCCGGCCAGGATCATCTTTGCCAGCCAGTAGAGCGCGGCATCAGGGTCGGAACCGCGTACGGACTTGATGAACGCGGAGATGGTATCGTAATGCGCATCGCCCATGCGGTCGTAAACCAGTGCGCGCTTTTGGATGGACTCCTGTGCTACTTCCAGGGTGATGTGGATGGTGCCATCCTCTTGCGGTGGAGTGCTTTCCACCGCCAGTTCAATGGCGTTGAGCAGATTGCGCGCGTCGCCATTGGAGAGGTGCGTCAGGTGCTCGCGTGCAGCGGGCTCCACCTTGATCTTGCGCGTGCCATAGCCATATTCCTCGTCTTCCAGCGCACGCGTAAAGATTACTTCCATATTTGCCTGGGTCAGCGGCTCCAATTGGAAGATGCGCGAGCGCGAGACCAGCGCGGGGATGACGTCAAAGTACGGGTTTTCAGTGGTGGCCCCGATGAGGGTGACCATGCCGCTTTCAACGTGCGGCAGCAATGCATCCTGCTGGGCTTTGTTCCAGCGGTGAACTTCGTCTACAAAAAGAATGGTGCGGCGCTTGTAGAGTTTGCGGCGGTCGGTGGCTTCACTGATCACTTTACGTAATTCTGCCACCCCGGCCAACACCGCCGAAATGCTTTCAAAGTGTGCCTGGGTATGCGCGGCAATCAGGCGCGCCAGCGTGGTCTTGCCGGTACCGGGCGGCCCGGTGAAAATGATCGAAGAGAACAGGCGGTCGGCAGCAATAGCGCGCCGTAACAAACGCCCCTCTCCGATGATGTGTTCCTGGCCTACGAATTCATCCAGGGTGCGCGGGCGCAGCCGGGCTGCCAGCGGCGATTCGTTGTCCATGCGTTGCTTTAATGCGTGATCGAATAAATCCATGAAAGCATTGTAGCACACCACGAGGAAAAATAGAACATAATAACTATTTATTCGATAACAGGAATTCTTTGTATACTTAGGGTGTGTTCTTTGAGGAGACAAATGGCCATACCGATCTATCAGGTGGATGCATTTACCAGTGAAATGTTCAAGGGAAACCCGGCAGCAGTGGTGTTGCTGAATGCCCCTGCCGAGGTTGCCTGGATGCGCAACATTGCCCGCGAGATGAACCTCTCGGAAACCGCTTTTCTTACTCCCCTTGCCGAGGGTTACGGGTTGCGCTGGTTCACCCCCCAGGCTGAGGTGGAACTCTGCGGGCATGCCACGCTTGCCAGCGCGCATGTCCTCTGGGAAAGCGGGATTGTGCCGGCATCCGCAAAGATACGTTTCAGCACACTTTCCGGTTGGTTGCGTGCTTCAAAGAACGGCGGGTGGATCGAGTTGGATTTTCCCTCTGCGGCGGCAACACCTGGCGATGTATCCGAAGAAGTCATTGCTGCGCTGGGAATCGTGCCGGAGTTCATCTTCCATTCAGGTGAAAAGTGGCTGCTGGAGTACCACGACGAGGCTGAAATTCACGCACTATCGCCGGATTTTGCGGCACTTCGCTCACGCCCCGGCCGCGGGTTGATTGTAACCGCCCGCTCTGAAAAGCCGGGTATCGATTTTGTTTCGCGTTACTTTGCTCCCTGGATCGGGATTGATGAAGACCCGGTGACAGGTTCCTCTCACACCATTCTGGGCCCTTACTGGGCTGAAAAACTGCACAAGAACCACCTCACCGCACATCAGGTCTCGGCGCGCGGGGGACTGCTGAAAGTACGCGTCAGCGGCGAACGCACGTATATCAGCGGGCAGGCAGTTATAGTTTTTTCGGGCCAGTTGATGTAACGGGGAAGAATCCATGAGCCAGCAAAACGATGTAGTGGTGGTGGGCAACGTTGGCATTGATACGAATGTTTATTTCGCCGGCGGCCAGGTGGATTTTTCGCGGGATGCAAATTTCACAGAGAATATTGATCTCATAGGCCAGGCGGGCGGCTACGCCAGCCGCGGCTATAACCAGCTTGGCGCGAGGACGGCATTGATCGGCCATGTTGGCAACGATTATTCAGGGGAGTACATTCGCGATGCCCTGGAAAAAGACAGCATCGACATACGCGCACTCTTCACCGATCCGGCTGGAACCAGCCGCAGTGTCAACCTGATCGATGGCGAAGGAAGGCGCAGGGCGTTTTACGATGGTAAAAGCCACATGACACTGAGCGCGCCGCGGGAAGTCTGTGAACAGGTGTTCGCGGGGGCAAAGCTGGCGCATTTTAATATTCCCAACTGGGCCAGAGACTTGCTCCCCGCCGCGCGTGCCGCCGGGTTGCGCATTGCCTGTGATATCCAGGATGTGCAGGACCCCAACGAGCCTTACCGCGCCGATTTCATTCGCGCTGCGGATTATTTGTTCTTTTCCGCTGTCAATTACCCCGACCCCTCGCCGGTGATTGCAAACTTTTTGCAGAAGAATTCCTCGCTGGTGGTGGTATGCGGCATGGGCGAGCGCGGATGCGCGCTGGGCACAAGCGCCGGGATCAAGTTTTTCCCGCCGGCCGGGTTGGACCTTCCGCTTGTGGATACCAACGGCGCGGGTGATGCCCTGGCGGTGGGCTTCCTCACCAGCCATGCGCTAAAAGGTTATCCTTTGGAAGAGTCTACCCTGCGCGGACAAATTTGTGCCAGATACAAATGCAGTATCAAAGCCTCTTCCAGCAGGTTGATTACCTGGGAGATGCTGGAGCACTACCGGCAATTGATTGGCTGATGCCAGAGTGCTGTGCAAGGAGAAAAAATGAGCACTGATTTAGTAGCCCGGCTTCAAAGCCACCCTGAACCTGCCATCCGCTACCGTTTTTTGCGGGAGGTGTTGCTGCTCCCCGAGACGGACGTGAAAGTAATTGATGCCCGCCAGGCGGTCAAAGACAGCGCGCTTGTTTCCCGCTTACTTTCACCACGCGGAGCCGATGGGCGCCTTCCCTGGCACGCATATTCCAAGTGGCGCGGCGCCTTCTGGACGCTGCTTCAGCTTGAGGATTTGGGGTATCCACCCGGGGATCATTCTTTGATGCCGCTGCTGGAACAGGTTTATGACTGGCTTTTGGATGAAGCGCGCTTGAAGAAAATACCCTTGATCGATGGGAGATACCGCCGCTGTGCCTTGCAGGAAGCCAGCGCAGTATTTTGTGCTATCCGCTTTGAGCTGATAGATGAGCGTGTAGAGCGTCTGGTGCACTACCTCCTCAAGTGGCAATGGCCGGATGGCGGCTGGAATTGCGATAAAAAGCCTCAGGCCAGCCATTCTTCTTTCTATGAAACTTGGCTGCCGTTGCGTGCCATGCACGCTTATGCGGAGCTTAGCGGTGACAGGCAGGCCCGCGCTGCAGCGGAGCGTGCTGCCGAGGTGTTTCTGTCTCACCGGCTATATAAACGCCATTCCGATGGTTCCACGATGATTGCAAAATTTGAGGAATTGGCCTACCCTCCTTACTGGCATTACGACATTTTAGTTGGGCTGCGCCTGATGATGGAGATTGGCAGGTTGGACGACCCGCGCTGCAAAGATGCGCTCGATTGGCTGGAAAGCAGGCAGTTGCCGGATGGCAGTTTTGCCGCGTCCACGAAGTACTATCAGGTGACCCAGAAGGATATCTCCGGCGTCTCTTTAGTCCAATGGGGCCCTGTCAACCCACACAAAACCAACGATTTTGTCACTGTGCGGGCGTTGGGTGTCTTAAAGAAAGCTGGCAGGCTGTAAACCTACGGGGGAGAGCGAGTGAGACTTCCCGATAAAGTGCGCTTTCTAAATAAAAAGTTTACCAACCGGCTGATGATCAAAATTGCCGGGAAAAAGCACAGCCCGATTGTGCTGATCGAGCTGTAGGGCGACGGAGCGGAAAAGTCTATTACACCCCGATTATGGCTGCACCTGTTGCTGGCGGGTTCATGTTTGCGCTCACCTACGGGACCGGAGTAGATTGGTATAAAAACGTGCTTGTCTCTGGACGGGCAAAGATCACTTTTAAAGGGCGTGAGCATCAATTGATTGATCCGGCAGCGATACCCACAGCTGAGGGGCAGTCCGCATTTGGTTTTCCCAAAGGTAACATCCTGCGCATAATCGGCATAAAAGATTTCTTTTTCATCGGATCACCTCCGCATAAGCCCGGATTTTCAGAAATTTTTAACTTACCTGCGTATCATCAATTTATTGCAACAGCTTCAATACCGCAAAAGGTCTGTTCATATTTGCTTTTATGTCGAAGTGAGCTGAGGTATGGCTAAATCCAGGCAAGCTTTGTACGCGCTCAGAGATTTCTTTTACACGCTCGTGCTGGCTATTTTTGGATGGGTGCTGGCGGACTTTCAAGGGTTTATGAACCATCCGATTGCAGCAACCGGAACTTTTTTTGAAAATTCCTGGAACCTCACCTTTACCGCCTTGTTAATCATCGCGTACGGCGTTGAGGTGGTATTTTGTCCCGGCCTGGTCCGGCCAAGGGACGAGGTGCGTAATCCCTGGCGCCGCTGGAAGGGCATGCTGATGGAAGCAAATCTGGTGCCAGCCACATTTTGCGCGCGCCTGGGGGTGATGCAAATGGCCCATAGCGATTACATCCGCTATGCCGGTTTATTCTTTTTTGCCATTTCGTTAGCAGTGACGGTCTCGTATGGGCGAGTGCGATCCGAACAGATCAAAAAAGTTGGTGACAACTCCTTTGCCACCACCGGGATCTACCGTAAGGTTAGGTTCCCGGAATATCTTGCGCAATTGACATATTCTTTGGGGGTAGCCCTTCTGTTCAAATCCTGGCTGGCACTTATCGCAACCATTTTGCTTTTGCGCTATATGGTCGTATACGTTCGAAAGTTGAATGGATATGTGCAGGAAAAGTATATGCGCGACTGGTCTGAATACAGCCGAAAAACCAGGCTGCTGATCCCTTTTATCTACTAACCACTCGCAAATGTAGAACACTTACTCCTTGACGCATTGTGCGGAATTTGATATAACCAACTTGTTCACCTTTGGGTGAATTTTTAAGTTAGACCAGCCTCAACCTTGCCGAAGGGAAAAGGCTTTGGTATAATCTAGCACGCTCTTTATAAACCGAAAGCGAACTTTATGTTCGCCGACATAGCTCAATCGGCAGAGCAGCCGCCTTGTAAGCGGCAGGTTATGGGTTCGATTCCCATTGTCGGCTCAGTTACAGGTCGGCGTGTGAGAGTTTCTGCGAAGAAACGCTCGCGCGCGAACCGGTAACGGTTCGGAGATGGACGGTTACCCAAGTGGCCAACGGGGACTGACTGTAAATCAGTTGGCGACACGCCTTCGGAGGTTCGAATCCTTCACCGTCCACTCGGCTGGGGCCTTGCTCTACCAGTTTTCCCCAGCATCGGCAAGCCCTCATAGCTCAGTTGGTAGAGCGCGCCCTTGGTAAGGGCGAGGTCATGGGTTCAATTCCCATTGAGGGCTCTACGCCGGATAAATTAGTCTTTTTAAGAACTATTTTTAAGGAGAAAACGATGGCGAAGCAGAAATTTGACAGGACGAAACCGCATTTGAATGTGG
>CALCNO010000226.1 GCA_937897615.1 uncultured Anaerolineaceae bacterium | reverse complement strand
CGCGCGTGCACCTGCGCATCCTTTCCAACCTGGCTGACCGCCGCCTGGCGCGCGCAGAATGTACCATCCCGCTGGAGACGCTGGCTTTTGAGGGTTATTCCGCTGAGAGCGTGCGCGATGGCATCCTGGAAGCCTGGGCTTTTGCCGCCGCCGACCCTTACCGCGCCGCCACCCACAACAAAGGCATTATGAACGGCATCGATGCCGTGGTGCTGGCTACCGCCAACGACTGGCGCGCCGTAGAAGCCGGCGCCCACGCCTACGCTGCCCGCTCCGGGCAGTACACCAGCCTTTCTACCTGGTCCGCCGATGAACACGGTAACCTGCATGGTTCTTTGGAAATGCCCATGGCGGTTGGTTCCGTTGGGGGCGCTACGCGCGTGCATCCTGCTGCCCAGGCCGCCCTCAAGCTGCTCAAAGTGCAATCCGCGGCTGAACTGGCGCAGGTGATCGTCTCGGTGGGGCTGGCGCAGAATTTGGCCGCCTTGCGTGCCCTCGCAACTGAAGGAATCCAAAAAGGCCACATGAGCCTGCACGCCCGCCAGGTGGCCGTGGCCGCCGGAGCTGTGGGCGCCGAAGTGGAAAAACTAGCCAATCAACTGGTCAAAGAAAAGACCATCCGCACCGACCGCGCGGAAGAGATCCTCAAAGAGTGGAGAAAATAACATGGCAGAAAAATCCTCCCATACACATCAAAAATCCAGCCTGCTCCTCAAGCCCGAACGCCCCACCGGCATCATCGGCTATGGCGCGTATGTGCCGCGCTACCGCCTGCCGGGCGCCGAAGTGGCGCGTGTGTGGACGGGCGGCAAGGGCGGCTCCCCGGTGAAGGAAAAAGCCGTGGCCGGCCTGGACGAGGACGTCATCACCATGTCCATCGAAGCCGCGCGCAATGCGCTGGCGCGCGCCCGCATTGATCCATGCGAGTTACGTGCCGTGTGGGTGGGGTCAGAATCGCACCCGTACGCCGTCAAGCCCTCCGGCACGGTTGTGGCCGAGGCCATCGGCGCATCGCACAATATCCAGTCCGGCGACTGGGAGTTTGCCTGCAAGGCCGGCAGCGAGGCCATGGTGGCCGCCATCGCTATGGTCGGCGCCGGCATGGGCAAGTACGCCCTTGCCATTGGCATGGATACCGCCC
>CALCNO010000225.1 GCA_937897615.1 uncultured Anaerolineaceae bacterium | reverse complement strand
TATGCGTTGAGATGCTGATGCCTCGTGGGGCATTCGTGCCTTGCGGGACAGTATAGTTTCAACTCTGAGCCCAATTATAATATCGGATAAATTTATAATTGGTGGAAACGAAAGCTGAATTCAGGTGTTGATAAAGGAGTTTTGATATGTCATCGCTTGTCATTTTTGATTCCATTTTCGGCAATACCGAGCAGATTGCCCGCGCGATTGCCAAAGGCCTGGGGGCGGATACCCAGTGCCTGCGTGCCGGTTCAGCCTCCATTGCCCAGATTGGCGCAGCTGGCCTCATCATCATTGGGTCGCCTACCCGCGCCTTTGCCGCTACCCCGGCGTTGATGAGCCTGCTGAACGCCATCCCCGCCGGTGCGCTTGCCGGCAAGCGCGTTGCTGCCTTTGACACCCGCATGCAATTGGACGGAGTAAAGGGAGTGTTTTTCAAAAAGATCATTGACCGCGGCGGTTATGCCGCCCCCATCATCGCCAAGCGGCTAACAGCAAAGGGCGGAGAGTTATGCGTACCGGCCGAGGGGTTCTTTGTAAAAGGAGAGGAAGGGCCGCTGGTAAACGGAGAATTGGAACGCGCAGAAGCCTGGGCAAAGCAATTGGTCTAGAAACAACCTGCCTTGCCGTATTGGACACCTTCATTTACAGGAAGGCGCTTTGGCAATACACTCGCCCATTGTAAAGCAGCGATTGTATTCTTATCCTAATCGTTCTATACTGGTTGTATTCCAAAGTTCCTGGCTTGGGGTCAAAAAGGAGCCAAATATGAGCTACCCACCTTTGCCAAAGCGTTGGGCTGTCCGTTTTTGCGAGACACTGTGTTTCATACTCGCCCTGTTGCTCACCGGCTGCGAAAAAAGCCCCGGCACGCAGGTTCCGCTGGAGAGCAATGCCACGCTCCTGCCAGGGGGTGTTTCCGGGATGGTTGTTGAGAATCCCACCCTCACTCCCCAGATAGGCGTCGTCAACCTCCCGGCGCAAAATTCCAACAAATGGTACGTGGGCACTGGCGGCAATGACGCCAACGACTGCAAATCACCCGGCAGTGCTTGCCGTAACATCCAAACCACCATTGATCGTGCTGCCAGCGGCGATAATATCTACATTGGGGCCGGGCAATTCGATGAGTGCTTGGTTGCCAAGAAATCTCTCTCCTTTTATGGGCAAGGGATTGATGTTTCCATTGTTGATGGCGACAAATGTGGTTTTGGGGTCTTTTGGCTTGAGCCAGATGGCCAATCCTCTGCGGTCTTGCAAGTGGCCATGTCTGGATTGACAATTCAAAATGGAGTCACTAACGTCAACAATAACGGCAGGCCGCAAAACGGCGGCGGAATCAGCGCCATAAATACCGACATCTATCTCGACAATGTCCGCTTCTACAACAATCTCGCCCTACTGGGAGGGGCAATTTACCTGTCATTCCCGATGGGAGGCTCACCCAACAACTCGCTGGTGATCAAAAACTCAACCTTCGATAACAATATTGCCCACGAGGAGGGAGGAGCCATTTACGTCGAGGGAAATTTGAATATGGAAAACGTGACCCTCGACCACAATTCAGCCTCGGATAAAGGGGGGAGTATCTATAGCGAAGGCATTGTGGAAATAAAGAACATCCAGTTGAGGAATGGTTATTCCAGCGCGAGCCAGATATACAACACACCACCCTATCACCCTGGCAACCACGATGACTTCACGATTGAGGGTTCGGTTTTTGAGAATAATGAAGGCACCGCTTTATGGATCAGAAAAGGGATGGTTACGAACACGACCATTTCAAATAACCAAGGAAACGGGATTTACGCTGACATTTTTGCCGGTGAATTAATGATTGTTAATACCACCATCAGCGGCAACAAATCCTACGGCGTGCAAAACCCTGCGGGTATTTTCGTAACAGGAAACGATGGCTCGCTCTCGTTGCTAAACGTTACGATTGCCGATAACCAGATTCCCGGCTACATGCAATCAAGCCCGGTGGAAGTCTCTATTAATAACACGCTTATCGCCAACAACGCAACAAATTGTGCCTCTTTTGGCGGGTCAGTGAATTTGAGTACAGCGCTCCTTGGCAGCAACAACATGAGCACAGATACCACCTGCGGTCCTTCCTTTGTGGTCGTTGCGGATGCCAGGATCGTCCCGCTTGCAGACAACGGCGGCGCAACCATGACCCAGGCTCTTTTGCCCGGTTCGCCGGCAATCGATGCGGGTAAAAACTGGGCCACACTCACCACTGACCAGCGCGGACAGCCGCGCCCGATGGATGGAGACAGCAATGGCAGTGCGTTATGGGATATCGGTGCTTACGAAGCAGCGGGGAGTACCACCACGATCACTCCCGCTCCGGCAGGGGCGTTGGATTTCATCCCGGATAAGGTCACACCCTGCCGGCAGGGGCCAGCAAACCTTTATGCTGCCACCGGGCTAACAAGCACAGGGACAGATTACTCTCTGCTGGGCATCAGCACCGACCACAACTGGTATCAGATTCTGTATGCCCCCAATACGCGCTGCTGGGTTAAGGCCGGTGACGGACACGTGAATGGAGATATTACACTTGCGCCTGTCATTCCCGTGATCATTATCACCATCACGCCCACCATCACGCTCACACCTACTCTTGAAGCGTCCGCCTTCGACTGCTCAAGCGTTACCAATGAAAGTTGGTGTGTAGAAAAGTACGGGGCAATTTGCCAGTGGTATCGCCCGCCAGATGGCAGCCCGGGTTCCTGCCAAAATAAGTAGAAAACATTAACCCATGTTGAACTCCCGCCTGGTACCTCTCAAGCGGGAGTTTTTTCTTGCGCCGGGGTGCCCCAAAATGCAGGTAAAATTGGGGTACACTTAATCTCCGGAGTGACTATGGTTCTAAACTACTTCATCGGCATCGTCATTACCCTTTTCGGCGTCTGGATGCTTTACCGCGCGTTCGCCCCGCGCCTCAAATCCAAAGAAGCAGTCAACTGGCCAACCACTCAGGCGGAGATCCTTGAAGCCACGGTGGAAGAAGACCGCGCCCGCAGCGCCACCGGAAAAGCCAACATCGCTTTTGTTCCCTTTGTGCGCTACCAGTATTTTGTCGAAGGCAAGCAGTACGCGGGAGACAAGATCACTGTGGCCCGCGCCGGGTACGATTTTCTGGATGCCTCCAATATCCGCGACCAGTTCAAGGAAGGGGAGAAAGTTCCCGTCCACTACAACCCCGCCAACCCCGGCGATTCCGTGCTCAAGCCTGCCGCCTCGGTGGGGATGTTCTCGCGCATACCGGGCATTTTTGTCACCCTGGTGGGATTGATCCTGCTGGCGTATACGATCATCGCAGGATAATGGAGCGGTCAAGGCGCTTGTTAACCCTCGGAGAAAAGAAAGAAGGAAAGCCATGAAATACCTCATCACCGGCGGCGCCGGCTACATCGGCAGCACCATCGCATCTGCCCTGGAAGATGCCGGACATACCCCTATCGTTTTGGATTCCCTCATCACCGGCCGCAAGGAGTTCATCAAAGGCCGCATCTTTTATAAAGGGGACATTGCCGACAAAAAGGTCGTGACCAGGATATTCAAGGAACATCCCGAGATTCAATCAACGGTGCATTGCGCCGCACTCATTGTGGTGCCGGAATCCGTCACACGCCCGTATGAGTATTACACGGACAACGTGAGCAAATCCATCGAGTTCTTCCATACCCTGCATGAACTGGGGCACGATCACATTGTTTTTAGTTCTTCCGCCGCGTTATACGATATTGTGCCCGGCTTTATGGTCACCGAAGAAGCGCCGATCAAAGCCAGCAGCCCTTATTCGCGCACCAAGTTGATGATGGAGATGGTGCTCAAGGATTTTTGCGCCGCCTACGGCATGAAAGGTATTGCCCTGCGATACTTCAACCCCATCGGCGCCGACCCCAAGATGCGCAGTGGTATTCATGTGAAGGAACCCACGCATGTACTCGGCAAGCTGGTGGATACCGCCCAGGGCAAACAGCCGGTATTCCACATCACCGGCACCAATTTCCCCACCCGTGACGGCACGGGCGTACGCGATTACATCCACGTGTGGGACCTGGCACGGGCGCACGTCAACGCCCTCACCCAGTTTGACGATGTCTTCAAGCGTGCGGGCAACCCCACCAGCAACTATCTGGTGATCAACCTGGGCACCGGGCGCGGCGTGACCGTGCGGGAACTGGTGACCGCCTTTGAAAAGGTATACGGGCAAACGATCAACAAAAAAGAAACTGCCCCACGCCCGGGTGACGTAGCCGGCGCGTATGCCAATGCCGACACCGCCAAGCGCCTGCTGGGCTGGGAAGCTGAATTGCCCATCGAACAGGGCATCAGCGATGCCCTCAAGTGGGGCGAGTTGCGCAACAAGATCCTCAAATTCGATTAAAGCGAAAAATCCCCCGAAGAGTTCTTCGGGGGATTGCTTACACTTCCATCACAAATAATTCCAGATTTGTCTTTAAATCCACCTGTATCTCATCCAGTTGGGAGTTTTCGTCCCACATTTTATTCTGCACGTCCATTTGCAGCAGGCGGTCAAAAATCTCGCTGAGCTTTTCCAGCGGGTAACGCCGCGCAGCCTGCGTGTATTCCCCCACCTGATTGCTGAAGATGACACGGCTCTTCGCCAGCGCCGCCACATCCTCGCCGGCGTCCAGAGCAGCGCGCACCTGCAATACCTGCCTGAAGCGATGCGCCAGCGCGCCCAGGATCATCTCCGGCTGGCTGTCTTCCAGCAACTGGTGCATCATCGCCTGGGCTTCTTTCTTTTTCCCGGCCATGAGCATATCCAGCATCTTGAAGGTATCCGCCGAGCCTTCCACAGACACGCATTCGACGACATCTTCCACGTTCACCGCACGGGCAAAGTTCACATACATCAGCAGCTTGGCGATCTCCTGGCTGGCAATACCGGTATCGTTGCCGGTGTGCTGGCTCAACTCTGCGGCGGCATCGGCGCTGAACTGCCCGCCCTGGCGCTTAGCCTCGCGCGTCACCCAGGCCGGCATATCGCGCAGGTCTGGCAATGGGGCATCCAAAAACTCAGCGTTCTCGTGGCCCGCTGCCCACCTGGATAGCCAGTGGTCGGGGTTGAACGTCTCCCAGTATTGCTGCCACTTTCCGCCGTCGTCCTTGCGCCATTTCTGGCGGTCTTCAAGGATGAGCACCAGGTGCGTGGTTGGTGGAATGGACTCCAGCAGCCTGCCGGCCTTTTCCGCTTTGGATTTCTCGGCCAATACCGCGGCACTGGCAACAATTACCATGCGCTGCGAGCCAAAAAATGGCAGTGCCGTTGCAGAAAGAGAGATTTCATCCAGTGTGGACAGTTTGCCGTCCAGGCGCGATAGGTTCATCGAAGCATCAAAATCTGCCCCCAGCGCTCGCAGAATGCTTTGGGTGTGCAATTCGACGGAAAAGACGTCATTGCCGCGGATAAAATGGAGGTTTTTCTCGCTCACGCGTTCTCCATCTCCTTGCCGTGGGCTTCAGTGGTGAGGATGCGGTGCAGCACCGGGCCTTTGCGTTCATAACGGGTAATCTGCCTGATCACCAGGTTGCCGGGAACGCCGGAAGTGGTGATCTTCTCCTGCACTTTGAACCCCAACGGGTTGGCCAACACTGCTCCAGCCGTTACCGCCAGCACCAGCAGCGGCCAGCGGTCGAGTTTTTTCTTGAAAGAATTGGCCTTGCCCAATGTGAAAAGCCACGCCAGGCTGCCGGCAACTACCCCGGTGGTGACAAAATTGGTGCCGCAGTAGGGATGAATCGCTAACCCATGCTCTCCGTTATTCATGCGCGCCAGGGCTTCCTGTGCAGTCTCCAATAACAGGTCGGTGGAAACATTGCCAACGATCCAGAAACCGCGCGCGTCAGAGTACCCGGCAAAAGCGCCCGGCTGCCGTTTGGAAAGCAGATTGAGAGTAGCATGTTCCAACCCGTGATTCCGGCGGGTGAGAGAAACCGGCCCCCAATCAAGCATTCGTGACGCCATAGTTCCTCCTAGTTTTCCGGCAGTAACGCCATCGCCAGTGCCTCGCGCAGGGAGCGCGCCTCCTGCAGGGCGATCCCTTCAGGCAGAGGTTCTCCAGCCTTCAAGCGGCGCGGGATGATGGCGGTCTTAAAGCCCAATTTGGCGGCTTCACGCAGGCGGGTGTTCATCTGCCCCACCCAACGCAGTTCGCCGGAAAGCCCCACCTCGCCAATGAGCACCAGGTCAGCCTTCACCGGCACATCGCGCACCGAGGAGGCAATGGCCGCCGCCACCGCCAGGTCGGCGGCGGGTTCATCCACCCGCAGGCCACCAACCACGTTGACGAAGATATCTTGTTCCGCCAGGCGCAGCCCCAGCCGCCGTGTGAGCACCGCGCTGATCATCAGCAGGCGATTAAAATCCACGCCGTTAGGGGTACGCCGCGGGTTGCCCAGGTTGCTTGGGCTGGTGAGGCCTTGCATTTCCACCAGCAGCGGGCGCGTGCCCTCCATCGTCACTGCAATGGCGGAACCGGGAGCGTTGACCATGCGTTCCGCCAAAAATGCCTCCGAGGGGTTGGTGACCTCGATCATGCCGCTTTCGCGCATTTCAAAGACCCCCACCTCGGCGGTGGCGCCAAAGCGGTTCTTCACCGAACGCAGCAGGCGGTAGGCCTGAAAACGGTCACCCTCCAGGTAAAGCACCGTATCCACAATATGTTCCAACACGCGCGGCCCGGCAATGACGCCCTCTTTGGTCACATGCCCCACCAGGAACACCGACATGCCGCTGGATTTGGCCAGTTCGCGCAGGCGGTTGGCACACTCGCGCACCTGGCTCACGGAGCCGGCGCTGGAGTTGAGGTCGGGCAGGTAGACTGTCTGGATCGAATCCACAATGAGCAGATCGGGCTTGAGGGCGCCCACCTGCTCCAAGATCGCTTCAAGATTGGTCTCGGTCAGCAGGAGCAGATCCTGGCTGAAGGCCTGAGACTGGCTGTCATTTTCAAGGCGGGTGAGGCGCAGAGCGCGCATTTTGATCTGGCGCTCAGATTCTTCACCGGAGACATACAAAACCCTGAGCGCCTTGTGCCCGGCGCGCGGGGTAGACATTTCCAGTGCCATTTGCAGCAGCAGGGTGGATTTGCCAATGCCAGGATCGCCGCCCACCAGCACAATGGAGCCCGGCACCACACCGCCGCCCAACACACGCGCAAACTCGCCAATGGGCAGCGGGATGCGCTGTTCGGCATCGCCTTCGATCTCGCTCATGCGCCGCGGCTGCGAATGGCTGCTGACCCCGTGCACAGATTTGTGCGCGGCCTGAACCGGCTCGGAAACCACCTCTTCTACCATCGAGTTCCACGAACCGCATTGCGGGCACTTGCCCAGCGCGCGCGGGCTTACCTTGCCGCATTGCTGGCAGACGAATTGCGTAATGATCTTGGGCATGGTTTGATTATACCTAACATGCAAAAACATCCCGGCAGAGGAGGGAATTCCCGTTCAGGATGTTTCAGGCGGAACTGTTTCTTGAGCTATCAGGAGAAGCGTTTGATATAAACCCTGTGGCGCTTGTGCTGGCGGGCATCAAAGTATTTCCACTGCACCTGCACATCCTGGTTGTTCTCCAGTGTCAGGTTGGTTTCCACCTTCCTGACGCCGCTCTTCATCATGTTGCGGTAGAGCACATTCATCATCAAACTGTTCAGCCCTTTGCCGCGGTATTCATCGCGCACGCCCTCAAGGTAAAGGTCAACGGTGTCGTTGAATTTAAGCGCCCACAAAAAGTGGATGAAGCCAAAGGGGAACAGGCGCCCTTTTGAGTGCTGCAGCGCTTTGGAGAACGACGGGAAGGTGATGCCAAACGCCACCACGCGCCCATCCTTATCCATCACTACCGGGATATATTTCAACTGGGCAAAGCCAAAATATTGATCGATGTAGCCCTTGACCTGCTCTGGCGTGAGCGGTACAGTGCCATAGAGTTTGCGGTAGGCTTCGTCAATCACCTCAAAAATGCTGGGGGCAATGCGGTACAACTCCTTCTTTGTTCCCTTGTACAGGTGCAATTCATAGCGCTCGGCCACGAGCTGGGAGGCCTTTTCAATGCGCTCCATCGAGCGATCCACCAGATGAATTTCGTTGGAGACCCAGTCAATGGCTTTGGTATAGCCCATCTCTTCCATGCGGCGCGGATAGTAGGCATAGTTGTAATTGGTTGCCAGGGTGGCCAGTTCCTCAAAACCTTCCACCAGCATGCCCTCGCGGTCCAGGTCGGTGAACCCCAACGGGCCGTGCACGCCTTTGGCTCCCAATTCTCTGGCCCATTCCTCGACCCTGCCCAGCAACGCGCGGGCAACTTCGGCATCATCAATAAGGTCAAACCAGCCAAAACGCACCAGGTCTTCGCCCCACTTCTGCGCATACACAGGCAGGTGAATGCCGGCAATGCGGCCAACCAGCGCCCCGTCCCGATAGGCCAGCCACAGGTGAGCTGCGGCGGTCTTGAAAGCCGCGTTTTTATCCTTTGAAAGCGTATTCATTTCATCAAAAAAGAGGCTGGGGACGTAATACTTGTTGCCCCGGTAAAGTTGCTGCGGGTAGAGAATGAAGGTTTTTAAATCCTTTTTTGTGGCGACTTCCCTGATCTCAATGCCCATACTAAAACTCCCTTTATCGCGTAATGAATACCGTTATTTCATCCGCCACACTGCACCAAAAAGGCGCCGTGCACACTCAACCCGCCTTCGCTGTATCCAGGTGCTTGATGTACACGCGGCGGCGCTTATGCTGGCGGCGCTCAAAATGCTTCCACTGCGCCTGCACCTGGGTATTGTATTCCAGTTCGGGATTGGTCTCCGCCTTTTGAATCCCCGCCTTTTGAAAAGTCTCAAACACCTGATTGATGAGCAGCGCATTCAGCCCCAGTCCCTGTAATTCTGTCTTGACTGCCACCAGATACAGGTCGGCCCGGTCGTTTTTCTTCAATGCCTGCAAAACGTGAATAAACCCAAAGGGGAACAGGCGCCCCCTGGCCTTTTGCAGGGCGCGCGATAACGAAGGCATGGTGATTCCAAAGGCAACCACCTCGTCCCTGTCATTAAGCACAACCGGCACAAATTCCGGCTTGATAAAGCCAAAGTATTGTTTGGTATATTCATCGATCTGCCGCTCGTTGAGGGGCACATAGCCGTAGAGCTTGCTGTAGGCCTCGTTGATCAGGGCAAAAATCTTATGTGCGTAGGGGAGAATATCGTTTTTAGATTTGGCATTGAGCATGCGCAGGTTGTTGCGCCTGAGGATCACCTCAGAAAGTTTGCTAATGCGCGGATCAAGCACCTGCGGCACGGTCAATTCGTATTCCACCCAATCAGTGTCCTTGACATACCCCCACCGCTCCAACTGCTGCGGGTAATAGGCATAATTGTAAATGTTGATCATCGTGGGCATCTCATCAAACCCTTGCACCAACATGCCGGCATGGTCCATATCAGAAAAACCCATTGGGCCATGAACAGCCGTGCATTCTTTCTCGCGCGCCCAGGTTTCCACCGCGCCAAGCAATGCACCTGCAACCTCGTTGTCATCAATGAAGTCGATCCAACCAAAACGCATGTAAGCCTGGTTCCAGTGGCTGCGGTGCCCTTCGCTGAGAATGGCTGCGATGCGCCCGACAAGTTTGCCGTCCTTGAACGCCAGCCAGTAACGCGCCTGGCTGTACTCAAAAGCAGCATTCTTTTGGGGATCAAGTGTTTTCCACTCATCCGCTTCCAGGGCAGGAATAAAGTAAGCGTTTCCTTTGTAAAGCTGGTTGGGGAACTTGATGAAAGTACGCAGGTCACGGCGGTTTTGCACTTCCTTGATCGAGACGGTCATTGGTGGGGCGCCTTTCGCTTGAGGTATGGAACACAGTGTTTAACACACGATGCCGCAACTGGTAACGCGCCAGTTGCCCAAACCCCTGCCGAGAAATAAATAATACTCTCATTATAGAGAGTATTATTTCAATTTCAACGCCGGGTTAGCCCGGATACCCGCACAATGGGCAAAAAGTGTTATTGTGAGACCGAAACAAACAACGCCAGCACGTTGCCAGAGGAATCCAGCAGGCTGAGGCTGCCGCCATCAATCCTGTACTCCGCAGCCTGATTCAAGGCAGAGTAAAATGCCGTGGCCTGGACGTTGATGGTATCACTGCAATACATCATGGTTGAAAAAATGTCTGTACCCACGGTGAACGAGCTTCCCTTAGCGGTGAACGACCCGCCGTAAGTGTTGCAGCCGTCTGAGCCGCCCAGGTTACCGCTCTCAAAGTTGAGAGTCACAATAGCATCCGTAAGCACCGGTGCGCCGTTGAGTTCTGCTAATTGCCAATGGGTACCATTGAGGGAATCGCTCTTGCCACAGGCGGAGAGCAAGGCAAGCGCAATAAACAATGTGCCTAAAAAAAGAAAACGGGTTTTCATTGTAGTAGACCAATCCTTTCATCATTAGCGACGAAGGGTCTGCCCAAATGGTTCCCTGTGCGGGAAAGTATTACAGAAATAGCGGCAGGAAGATCCCTACCACGGCCACAATGGTGGCGATGATCGCCAGGCGCTGGTCCACCCGCTGCGACTTTTCGAGCTGGCTGACCTCCTGCCCGGCCTGCACGATCCTGGGGGTGAACTCCTCGCGCAGTTTTTCCAGCATCTTTTCGGTGTCTGCCACGATCCTTCGCTCTTTTTCGCCTGCGCCGATCAATTCCGTGCCCAACTGCTGATAAATACCGTTGATGCGCACATAGAAATCCTCGGCAACGCGGGCCACATCTCCCGCCGATCCACCGGAAACCGGGTGGTATTTCTCGGCAAACTCACCGGCAAATTCGGCCGGTTTCTTCGACTCGAAATTAAGGCTGCTCATCGCCCCTCCCCTGGTAAGCGTTTT
>CALCNO010000224.1 GCA_937897615.1 uncultured Anaerolineaceae bacterium | reverse complement strand
AGATGAACAAGAGGTGGACGGCCGTCGAATTGCAATAGAAACGCGCGGTGAAGGCGGCTACATTCTGGTGGAGCCGAGTATACATCCCAATGGTGCTGTTTATTCCATCATTTCGGGCAGCCTGACCGATATTCCAACACTCACGCAAGAGGAGGCTAACGCATTGGTGCAGGCTGCTCGATTATTGGATGAGTGTCCATTGACCCGTCGACAATTGGACAAGCAAAATAAAGCGAATTCGTATCACTTGAAATCTTCCGGAAAACAATCCGCCGATGTCATTGGCTCGTATAACAGCAATGTGACCATCGCTGACATTTTGTCCCGAAATGGCTATCAGGTTTGTGATGGTAGAGCGATCCGCCCCGGCGGTTCTCATTACTCCGTATTTATTTCGAAGGAAAAGAATCGCAGTTTTCACCACAACACGAACGATCCTTTAGGGGATGGCTATTGGCACTCACCCTTTGATGTGTTTTGTTTACTTGAGCATCAAGGAAACCTTTCTGCTGCAGTGCGAACTGCGGCAGAAAGGTTCGGGCTACACTGCAATGATACAGAAGATGAACCTGACACGAATCAAGATGGACTTCCGGGCATTCGCGTCAACCATCGCCACTTCCGCGATGTGGTGGATGATTCAATTCAGGCATTATCATCGGCTAATGTACCCCCGATTCTTTTCATCCGCTCGGGATTATTGTCCAGAATCAGAATAGATGAGCATCATACACCAGCCATCGAACCTCTTTCTGAAGTAGCGTTACGTGGACGACTCGCCCGGATCGCCAACTATTATTCGGAGCGTACCTATAAAAAGAACACCTTCAAAGATCCTGTACCACCACCTTATGAGATAGTACGCGATATCCTTTCTTTGGGAGCGTGGCCATTTCCAATAATAAACGGATTAATCGAGTGTCCAACAATCCGTCCAGACGGATCCATTTTGGCTGATCCAGGATACGATACATCGACAAAGTTGTATTATGTTCCTAATGTTCAAATAACCAATCATTGGAGTACTCACGCCTCCTGCCAGGATAGAAAAGCATTGGCCGTTGAGTTAATCCAAGAGCTGATGCGGGATTTCCCATTTGTAGACCAATCATCCTGGGCAAATGCAATCGGGCTTCTGATTACGCCGATTATCAGGCCGGCAATATCAGGGAAAGTACCTCTGGCTTTGATTGATTCACCCCAATCTGGAACGGGAAAATCCTTGCTTCAATCAGTGATCAGCCTGGTCGCAACCGGCCATGAACCGGCAATGATTACTGCCCCCAGAGATTCTGATGAGTGGCGTAAAAAGATCACAGCAACCTTGATGACTGGGGCTTCGGTAATTTCAATCGACAATGTGACAGAACCGTTGGACTCCAGCGAAGTGGCAGCTGCAATTACTGCGCCTATCTGGTCAGATCGGATCCTTGGCCACTCGGAGATGGTGAAAATACCACAAAGCGCTACCTGGATTGCAAATGGTAATAATATTCGCCTCGGCGGTGATCTTCCACGGCGTTGTTACTGGATTCGTTTGGACGCCAAAACTTCACGTCCCTGGCAACGAGAAAACTTTCTACATTCTGACCTGCCAGAATGGGTACTGAAAAATCGTGGTGACTTAATCAGCGCTGTGCTGACGCTCGCCCAAGGATGGTTTACTGCAGATCGACCGGCAAGTGGTTCTCCGGTCATTGGTGGATTTTTAGAGTGGTCGAAGGTTATTGGGGGAATCTTGACATATGCTGGAATATCCGGATTTTTAGATAACCTGGAGAGTCTTTATGAAATCATTGATGATGAGGGTCCCCAGTGGGAAACCTTCTTGATGGCACTTCACGAAATCTTTCAGAATACTCCGGTCACGATTGCAGAAATATGCAAAGAACTGGCCTCAATACCTGAGTTAATGGATTTGTTACCAGACACTTTTGAAGCACCGCTGGATGAACGTGGTTACATTCGGCCAAATTTCAAGAAAAGATTGGGGAAAGGTTTTGTTCAGCGTCAAGGTACCCGTTATGGAGAGTCACAAGTGCGGATTGAGCGTTGTTCTAATGACAGTCATTCAAAGGTAGCTCGCTGGCAATTTACTTGCGGTGTATGCGGGATTTGCGGGATTAATAAAGCAGACTGAGCAATACAAAAAATTGCCGAGAGAGTTGGTTTCTAAAACCCAGCATATACCGCAAACCCCGCTTTTGGGATTGAATACCGGCAAATCAGGACTTTAATAATTGAATAAGTGGAGAGCTTTTATTGCATTCAACGTCATGAGACAGTAGAATCATGATGGAGTATTTTTTATGCCTGAAGAATGGCTTAAAACAACAGAGGCTGCCGAGATCAGCGGATACCATCCGAATCACATACGCCGGCTAATACGCGCTGGCGAAATTGTGGCTCGCAAATGGGGTTCCGCTTTGATGATCGACCGGCAATCTCTTATGGATTATCTTCAGAAAGTGGAAGCACAAGGGGGAAGAAGAGGCCCGAAACATCAGGGTTGACACACTTCCATAACTTTATTTTTATGCTATAATGTTCATATAGGTGAACATTTATCACCCTTATAACGGGCCAAGTCAGTGCTGGTAACACAAACATGGCCCTAACCCTCTCGCCGGGTTGACGGCACAGGGCTGAAGGTATTGTACCAGAACATCCGGTACAGCCTCACGCTATGCTATCGGCCGCTCTCCCGGTGAGGATGAGCGGATTTTTGTTTCTATAAATGAGGTGAAAATGGATTTACGCAATATCGATAGTTTTGAAAACGGAGCGATTGATCTGGTGGCAAAGATTGCGCCTTGGTGCGCTCCTGTTCCCACGGCATACCTGGTTGGTCGGGCAACTGTAACCCATCTTGAATGGCCCGTACCCATTGGAATTCTTGCGGCCGCTGTGATCGAGTCGCTTGGCTTAGTTACCTGCGCAACGGCTTTAGATCTATACCAATTCAACCAGAACCGGCGAAAGAATGATCCCCCAGCTCCTTTTTTGTTGGCGGTGTTTTTAATTGTTATCTACTTTTTAGTCGCTGTTCTTCTCACTGTTGTTTTGGATACCCAACCTTCCTGGTCGGTGATCGCGCCGGCAATTTTCCCTTTTCTCAGCCTGGCAGGTGTTACGGTCATAGCACTTCGAAAGGATTATCAGAAGCGGATTCAGCAAATTGCCAATGAAAAAGCTGAACGTAAAGCAGAACGTCAGATGGCCCATGGATTTCAGCGTCAAGATTTGAGGGGCTTGTTTGAATCCCCTATGTCCAGCGATATGTCAAACAATGGACAGATTGACATGAATTTGAACAGATTACAGGCAGGCAGAAAAGCAAAACTAGACAATCGACTTGCCAGATTATTGGACGCATTTCGTGTCAATCCAACCCTTGGGATTAGCGATGCTGCCCGAGCTTTGGATGTTTCTCGACAGACCATTTATAGCTACATGGATCAGCTGGAGCACTCTGGAAAAATCCGTCGCAACGGTCATGGAGTCGAGGTGCTCGAATGAATGAGATAAAACCTTCCAATCGACTTGCCGCCATTTATGTAAGAACCTCGTCTGAACACCAGGGCGAAAAAGCCAGCCCGGATGAGCAAGAATCTGAATGTCGGGCTCTGGCTCAACAAAACAATCTGACGGTTTATAAGATTTATCGCGACACTGAAAAGTATCGGGTCAAAGGCCGGTTGGTTGATCCTTCGGGGACACGAGTGGATAGGCCAAAATTACTGGAATTACAGAAAGACGCAGCTGCAGGGCACTTTGGTTACATTATTGCGTGGAGAGAAGATCGTTTATATCGCAGTATGCGTGCCATGCTGACTGTTTTAGATACTATTCAGGATAATCATATTCAAGTTCTTCTCGCCCGAGAATCATTTGATCCCATGATGGCCCCACTCAAAGCATGGGTGGCCAGCATGGAATTAAAAGGGATGCGTGAACGCATGAGCATGGGAGTTAAGGCTCGTTTACGTAATGGGAAAGCAAACACCGGGCAGGATCGCTATGGTTATCGTAGGAATGGTGAAATTATTGAAATCGTTGAGGAAGAAGCCAGGTGGGTACGAAAAGTTTTTGAATGGTATAACCAGGGCGTCAAACTGATGGAGATCCGAAGGAGATTAATTGAAGCGCGTGCTCCTCAAAAAGGCTCAACTCGTCTTCGGAAAATTGAATGGGCAGTCACTTCAATTCAATCCATTTTACAAGCTGCCGATGCATATTATCGCGGGGTTAAGAAACAAAGTCGAGATGGAGAAGTATTCGAGATTCCTGCACCACCAATTATTGATTCCAAAACATATGAACGGTATCGAATTGTTCGAGAACGAAACGTTAAGCATCCTATGTTCAACTATCGCCATGATTACCTGGTCAGTGGATTATTAAAATGCGCCTGTGGTCGTAAATGGGCCGGCAGAACCCAATCTTCTGCAACCCGAAAGAACCGTAAGGGTGAGGTTGTGCCGCGTAAGACCATGTCCAGCACTTATTGCTGCACCCAACACCACAAGGAATTGATTCATGAGGACTGTCCCCGCAGCATTGGTCATCTCAAAGCAGATGACTATGTTTGGGGTAAAGTAAAAGGTGCGATTGATGACCCTGAGATTCTCATCGCAAGGGCAAGAGATTATGTAGATGATCTACGTAAGAAGGCAAAATCCGCAAATGAAGACAACGATCGGATACAACGAGAGTTGGATAATCTGGTTTTAGAACGGAAATGGGTGATTACCCAGGCGCGAAAAGGAAGTATTTCAGAGCAAGACATGGATGAGCAGTTAGCAGATCTTTCAGCCCAAGAAATTACATTGAAGCAGGAAATGGAGATGGTAACCGATCAATCTTTACTGTCTGCCCTCAATCAGTGGGAAGAACATGCGCGGGAATATTTTGCTGATCTTAAGGTCGGTTTATTGGAATTAAATACCGTTCCTCAAACAGATGAGGAACGGCTTGAACAATTTGAGTTGAAACGAAAGATTGTAAATACTTTGGTTGAGAAGGTCTACATCCACAAGGATCGGTCTTTAGAGGTTACGATCCGTTTAAATCTCCTCCAGATGATTCGGCAACGACCTAGTGCGGACCAAGTCCCA
>CALCNO010000223.1 GCA_937897615.1 uncultured Anaerolineaceae bacterium | reverse complement strand
ACATACAGGCGCGCGTTGCGTTCAGGGTGGGCGCGGATTTCATCCTCAATGGCCGCCAGGGTATTGTCGGTTGAATTGCCCTCCACAAAAATGATCTCGGAGCCTTTACCCAATTCGGGGGTGCGCTCCAATAACTCTGGTATATTGCCGGCCTCGTTGCGCGCCGGGATGATAATGGAGACCAGCGGCGCGGCAGCAGCCTGCACGGGCTGCGCCTTTTTACGCGCCACGATGAACAGGGCCAGATCCAGCCAGCCGAATAACCCGATCTTTGCCAGGTAGCGGTTAAAGAACGGGGCGAGCAGAGGAATGTTGAGCGGAAACAGAAATTCCGACCACGAACTGATCACTTCAAACCCAGCCAAACTCAAAAGGTTCACCAGGTCGGGCTTGCTCAGCCAGTTCTGCTGCAAGCTGGGTTTGGCTAACCCCAGTTTCGCCGCAAATCCCAAAACAGGCTGCCAAATTCGATTATAGACGTTCAGAATGATGCGCGTCTGTGGTGATGACCAATTGGCAATCTTTTCAAAAAGGTCCTGCACATCCCAGATGTCATTCAGCAGGTCAGAGAGGATGATGTGATCAAATTTCTCTGCGGAAGCGTATTCAGCCGCGTCGGTTTCAATAAACGCCAATCCGGGATGCGCTTCACGAGCCAGCCGGATCATCTCGCTTGAAAAATCAATCCCAACGCCACGGCTCGGCCGCAGAGATGCCAGCAGGTCACCGCGCCGCGCCCGCAGCCAATCTCCAGTACCGTTTGCCCCGCGGGTATGTGCATTTTGAACACGCTGGTGAGGCGTTGGTGGTAGGCCCGCCCTGTACGCGACCAGCGAGCGTATTCCCGGCCAATGCGGTTCCAGAGGTCTATGTGCGCTTCGGTGTACCTGTGCTTGCTTTGAGAAGTCTCTTTTTCAGCCATGCGACAATTCTGTTCCGTTATGGAGCTTTGCTAAAGAAATGGACGAGCGTATTATAAAGCACGGGGTTGTTATTGGCAAAACGCCAGTCTGCCCCTTGCAGGTTGGTGAACGGATCCTTTTTACTCTGCCTGCCCGGGCGGCGACCAGCGGCAATAGCTGGTATGCTCCAGGCGCAAAAAGCCGTGTTTGGACAGCAGCGGCTCGCTCATCGAGCTGGCATCCACGACCAAAAAACGCATGCCGCGATCCTGAGCCGCGCGCATACGCGCCGCCAGCAAGGCAGTGTAATATCCACGTGAACGAAATTCCGGCAAAGTGGCGCCACCCAGCAGGCTGGCAAACTGTGAACCGGGGTAGTAGATAATCCACGCCCCCGCCACTACCTCCTCCTCCGCAAACCCGGCATACAGACTGATCCACTGCGGCGTGGTACGATACATGTGCAGCAAACGCTTGCGCAGCCAGTCGCGCGGAGATTGATAGACTGCCTCTTCCACGCACACAATGGCCTCGATTTCACGCTCTTCAGTAACCCGCTGGACGCGGGAGATACTTTGCTCCGGGAGTGGAATGGGGGCTTCCGGAAGTTGATACGCCATCAGCATACTGGGGCTGCCCACCTCAAAACCGTGCGCCGCCAGACGCTGGCGCATATCCGCCGGTTGGTCATGATCATAGACCTTCCAGGTGAAAGGCATGTTGAGCGAGCGGAAAAAGGCGATCTGCGCGGTGATCTCTTCTTCGGCACAGATTTCATCGAGATCGGCATAGTTAATGAAACCGGCGTTCTCAATGCGGCTGTGGTCGCGCACGATGCGCCCGGTATTCTCAAAGACTGCTTCCGGCAGGCGCAGGCCGATGCGCATTTGAGCATCATACAGGGCAAGAATTTCGGTTTTATTGAACATGGTGGCTGAATTATACGGGGCATTAGGTTGCCCGCAAAGTTACGGTATCAAGTAAAAGAGGCGGATGTTATCCGCCTCTTTTGTGCTGGGAGTACCTACTTAGTTATCAAGTCCCAGGCCAGCACAGGTACCATCGTACCCCGTGCCAGTTCCGCGCATCATCCCGCCGCGTGCGTTTCCGCCGCCGCGAGTGGCAGTCTGAGCCATCAGAGTTGCCTCATCGGCAGTGATGTAGCCCGCAGCCAGTGCCTGGTCGGCAACGTCGCTCTTGATCTGGGTCTTCAGCGTCCAGTATTCATCGAAGCTGATGCCGGTGGACAGTGCGATCTGAGACATGGTCTCGCCGGCATCCAGGCGGGCATCGATATCCTCAACGGAGATGCCGAGAGCCTCGGACCAGGCCGCTACTTCCAATGCATGCACTTCAGGATCTTCGATCTCAGTGCCGCGATTGCCATAGCCACCTACACCGTGACCAGTATACCCGGAACCGGCAGCGGCGCCGTCGCCCTGCCTAAGCCCCTGAGCGGATGCTGCTGTTACGGTGCCCAGGGAAACTACCACTACAGCTACAAGTACCAGTAAGACAAGTGAACTCTTTTTCATTTTTTCTCCTTTTGAGTCAGGTACTCTCTCTGACTTATGGCAGGAGTTTAGCCGAAGCTGGAGACCGATTGGTAAATTTTTTGTATATAAGGGGTGCTATTTTGCCCAAAAGGTTGCGATGTTTAGCATTTTAAGATATGTGGCTATCTTTCCCTTACAAAAAACGGACAAGAACCCATCCTTAGCGTATGGGTCTTGTCTAATACTGGAAAGACTACACGGTTTTGCGTCAGAATACAATGATCTCCAATAATTAAACTACTGGTTAGTTTTATTCAGATATGGTCGATTATGATAAAGGCAATCGACTAATCTCTACATTACTTCAACTTGAATGCTGTAAAAAGATGATTTAATCCCCATTGTGTTACAAAGAACCTTTTCTTGATGTTTGAAAACCCGGCTTTGGTCAATCTGTTCTTAATTTCCGTATCGGTTAAGTAGTACTCTTCCCCTTCTTCCATTCCCCGTTCTGAATCAACATCCTGTTTTGATTTAAAGATACGGTCATGCAACGCGATAACTTTATGAACAACCGTTTCAGCTAAAGGATTTCCCATTGTAATAACAATGTTTCCTGATGATTTAAGCACTCTATAAGCTTCTGATAATTCACTATCCCGACGATCTTTTGGAACATGATTTATGTTTGCCAAAAAAGTTACAGAATCAAAAATGTTATTTTTGTAGGGCAAATGGGACATATCCTTAATAATGTTCTCGTCTTCTAGCCCATCATATTTATATACATCTATTCCAATTCCATTGTTGTTTAAAAACTCTTTTATAAACCGATTGTTAGGGCCGCAACCAACATCTAAACAGTAACCTCGAACTTCCTGCGAGGCATAATCATAACGCTCTGTTGCTTGGCATGATAAGCCCCATTTATCCGTATAAAACAATGTAATGGCACGTAATGGAAAGGTGAAAAAATCGACAATTTTTTGTTTCCCCGATCTCATTTTGACACTCCTTATAAGTAGTTTTTTCGGTTACTCTGCAAGTAATATACTATAAAAAAACACCCTGAACGAATTTGGTTGTTTTTTGGCCTTTATTCCCGCTCACCGCAAGGATTTTGTGCAAATAAAAATACAACACCCTTTAGAGTGTTGTATTTTTACAGTTCCTCGTCGACCCGTCTGGGTGCCGGGAGCAAAGACTCTGAAACAAAAACACCCCTGCGGGGTGTCTTTGTTTCAGGCTCCTCGTCGAAGACTCGAACTTCGAACCTAGCGGTTAACAGCCGCCCGCTCTGCCGATTGAGCTAACGAGGATCGCGCCCATTATTATAATTCAAGCCCCTTTCCTGTCAAGCACGGCCAGCGTAAAAATATTGACACCCCCGCACCATTGTGCTATCCTTGCACGCGTAACCCAAACCAGAAAGGAATAGAATCATGGCTTACAAGATCACCACCGACTGCATTTCCTGCGGCGCCTGTGAAGCCGAATGCCCTGAGGGTGCCATTTCCGAAGGCGACGGCCTCTATGTCATCGATCCTGCTAAATGCAAGGATTGCGGTTCCTGTGCCGAGGTTTGCCCCACCGGTTCCTGCGTCCCCGCATAAGCGCCTACCCACCGCAAACAGAGCCCGGTTTCTTAAAGAAACCGGGTTTTTGTTTTTCGCGGTTGTATAATTTTTTCAGCGGCACATCTCCGGCAGGCAGAGGACAGTATGAAAAAATTCATTGCAGTGGCGGGCAACATCGGCGTAGGCAAATCCACCCTGGTGGAAATGATCTGCAACCGGCTGGATTGCCAGCCTTTTTATGAACCGGTGACCGAGAACCCCTATATTTCCGACTTTTACAAAGACATGCACACCTGGAGTTTCCACTCGCAGATATTTTTTCTCACCCACCGCCTGCGTATTCATCAGGAGCTGGTGCGCGCTCCCGGTTCCGTCATCCAGGATCGCAGCATTTACGAGGATGCCGAGGTATTCGCCTATAACCTGTTCGTACAGGGAACGCTCAACGAACGCGATTACAGCACCTATCGCAGCCTGTACCGCACTCTGGCAGAGTATCTGCCCCCGCCGGATCTGGTGATCTATCTGCGCGCCTCGGTGGATACGCTGCTCAAGCGCATTGCCCTGCGCAACCGCGATTACGAGCGCAAGATCGCACCAGAGTATTTGACTCAATTAAATGGATTATATGAAAACTGGATCGGCCATTTTACCCTGTGTCCGGTGCTCACCGTGCCGGCCGATGACCTGGACTACGTGGCGCATCCTATTCATTTGGAATTGATCGCCAGCAAGGTGCAGGAAAAACTTACGGGCAAAGAAGAAGTCATCTTTACCCGCGAAGAGGCCCAGCGAATTTAAACCCGATTCAGTTTCTGTTTGGGCTTTCCAAAGCACTTACTGCGAACAACACTTATTCTGGCAACACATCCACCACGAGTTTGATGGCCGTGCGGATTTTGCCGTCGATTTCCACATCCACAAACTCGGGCAGGCACATGACCTTAGTCCCCTCCTCAGACAGATATCCCTTGGCCAGCACCAGCGCTTTGACTGCCTGGTTGACAGCCCCGGCACCGATGGCCTGAATATCTGCATGCTTATGCTCGCGGATCACTCCCGCAATAGCCCCTGCAACAGCTGCGGTGCGAGAATTGGCTTTGACCTTGATGACGTCCATTGTGGCATTCTCCCTTCTGGGTCGTAACAATCACCTATGTCATGGGGCAAATCGAAAGATGTCTAGTCACATAATACAAGAAAAAGGGCATACTTTCAAGCGGCTGCGGACGATGGTTAATTAACTCTTTCTCTTATTTGTTAATAGTTAATTAGCAGTAATCGTAGTGGCTGTGGATTTGTGGAAAAAAGCTGCCTCTCTTTCTCCACCCCTGTTATTTAGCCTGAATCGCGGTCAAACCGCCAGATACGGCGGTTAACGCCGAAAATTTTCTCCACGCCCGTATGTGGATAAGTTCCCGAAAAACAGATCGATTTTTCCAAATGCAGCATTTGTCAAAAGCCTGTGGAGAACTGTGGATAACCCGGCAAATAGTCCGCAGGGTTATCGGCGATTTTTGCTTGCTTTTTCCACAAAAAAGAGGGGTTTTCCACAGAAAAACACAAGTTATCCACAGAATTCTGTGGATAACTTATCTAGCCGCGCAGGCGTTCCAGCGATTCTTCCAGGCGGTCAAGGGTGGCGTCCAACAGCTCCAGCCGTGCAGGCAAATTCTTGTTATCCAGTGTCAGTTGCTTGCTGAAGGACTGCCAGGCTTTATACGGCGCTTCCGTTTTGGGCAGGTCGGCTGCCAGGCGC
>CALCNO010000222.1 GCA_937897615.1 uncultured Anaerolineaceae bacterium | reverse complement strand
CCTGGAAAGGTGTTGCCGATACTCCCATCACCTTCTATGACCAGAACGGCAATGCCCTGCCGCTCAAGCCGGGCAACACCTGGATGCACTTTACCGGTGTAAGTTCCAGAGTAGTGGAAGACCCCACCGGCGTTTGGAAAGTGACCAACTACACACCTTAATGCTCGATATTTCACCCCGTATTTCTTTTTGCCATCAGCCTGCCCTCGTGGCAGCGCTGATGGCTTTAATGCTGCTGGTCTCTGCATGCAGCGCGGCTGTGCCGAGTGCCAGCCCAACAGCTCAGCCCAGCGCTGCTGTCACCCTGCCAGCGCCCACCCTCACGGTGCCGGCGGCCACAGCCACCAGCCAGGCGATCACGGCAGCCGCCACCCCCACCCCCGTTTATGATCCCGCCCGCCCGGAATCCTGGAAGGAATTGCCGGTCATCCCCGCCTCTGTGAGCCAGACGGTGCGCGACCTGTACGCCAAGGGCCAGACTTCCGGCCTCAATGAGCGTGCCTTCTCAAAGGTGGGCGATTGCGAAACCTACTCACCGTACTTTCTGGCGCCCTTCGACATGAGCCAGACGGGTTACCGCCTGGGGGAGCAGTATGCATCGCTTGCGGACACCATCAGCTATTTTGAAGGGTCATTCGAGCGCGTGAGCATGGCAGCCAACCCGGGGTTTTCGGTGGCATCGGTGCTCTCTCCGCTCTGGGCAGATGCGCAAACTTGCCGCACCAACGAATCCCCGCTGGTATGCGAGATTCGTATCCACAAACCTGCGGTCATGCTGGTGATGTTCGGCACCAACGACGTCAAGACCAGCTCGCGCGTCGGGTTTGAGGCCAACCTCAAACGCCTGCTGGATATAGCCCTGGCCAACAATGTGGTGCCGGTGCTGGTGACCAAAGCCGATAACCTGGAAGGCGACGACAGCATCAATGCCATCATCGCGCGCGTGGCTTACGAGTACGACCTGCCCGTGCTGAACCTGTGGCGCGCCATGCACGACCTCCCGCAAAACGGCCTCATGGAAGACGGGATTCACCTCACCTATGCCCAACCCTTCTTCGACGCGCCGGAGAACATGCAAATGGGCTGGCCGGTGCGCAACCTGGTGACCTTGCAGATGCTGGCGTTTTTGCATAACGAATTAGGCGAGTGACCCCTCTTTGATAGAGCATCAAAAAACAGCCCCTGGGGGCTGTTTTCTTTTCTCAAAGCTGCGCGGGGTCAGGCAGGCTGGTCTTTTTCCTGCAGGTTCTCGCGCAGGGCGCTATCCACATGGGTGATGTGGTGAACTACCCACTGTTCCATTGCCGCGTATGCGTTCCGGGCCAATTCCAGGTCCATGTTGCCGGTTTGCCACTGAAGGTAAAAATCGCCAATTCGTTTTAGAAAATCCCGGTGTTCGCTCTTGTTCAATTCCGCAAGCGGACAATGTACCTCGGCCATGATGAGTTCTTCCTGCTCGAAATGCCATCTGGCATAGAAAAGCAGGTAATCGAGCACTTCGCCGGCTGCCAGGCGGATTTTGGCGTTGCTGGTGCCGGAAAAGACAGCGGATAGATCGTTGAATTTTTCCAGCAAGGCTTTATGCTGTGCATCCACACGTGCGTTGCCGGTTGCGAGAGTTTCATTCCAGGTGATCATAGTGCTTGCTACCTATCCCTTAACTGCGTTCTTTGAACTACAGATATACAAGATTATAAAAAGATTTTCCGGTTTTCGTCTTTACAGAATAGTAGTGTCGTTGCCCAAACCCCCATTATAAAAGACAGGTTGTTAAAAGCGACATCCAAAAGGCAGTCTTGGATCGCCTTTTGGATGCCACTAAACCATCTATTATGAAAAAGTGCTAGGATGGGCTGGAGGCGAATTGCAGGCAATTGCCTTCAGGGTCGTAGAACGTACCGAAACACACCACGCCGGGGATGTTGACGGCATCATCGCATTTGACCCCGCGTGCGCGCAGATACTCGGTGATCTTGACGGCATCCTCCACCGCCAGGACGGCAATCGCCCCACCCTGCATACCGGGTTCCGGCTGGCCTTTGCTCCAGCGTGAGATGGCAATGTGAGCTTCGTTGTCGCGGCCATACTCGCACCAGCCGATCTCGTCATCACTCCAGCACACCGGCCACTCAATGATCTCCGAGTAGAACTTCTTGGCGCGTTCCCAATCTTTTACATGATATTGCACTACGTTGACATTCTTAAAAAGGGGCATGGTCAACCTCCATAATTAAGATAATATTAGTCAGATTTTGAACAGATGTCAACAGGCAATCTGGAATCAGGGTTTCAACACAAATGTACCGTTGCGCAAGTCATGCAGCGCCTGGCGGATCTCTTCCTCGGTGTTCATCACAAACGGGCCATAGCGGGCAATCGGTTCACCCAGGGGCTTGCCGGAAACCAGCAGGAACTTTGCGCCATTCGTGCCAGCCTCCACTGCAATAGTATCACCGGGACCAAAGATGGCCAGGCGGGTGGCGGCCACGGTGGTTCCGCCAAAAGCGGCACTCCCCGAATAGAGGTAGGCAAAGGCGGTATGGTCGTTGCCCACCGTAAACTGATAAGCTGCACCAGACGCCAGGGAGACATCAAAGTATTGCGGGTCGGCGGCGATCTCCGTTACCGGGCCTTTCACCCCGGCCACCTCCCCGGCAATGACGCGGATGGCAACCCCCGCCTGTGGTTCTGCGGTAGGAATCTTTTGCGAGGGCACATCCTGGTATCTTGGCCGGCACATTTTCAGCGGGGCAGGCAGGTTCACCCACAATTGAAAACCGTTCAGCGGCTCCTGAGCCAGTTGCGGCATCTCCTCGTGCATGATGCCACCGCCGGCGGTCATCCACTGGACGTCGCCGGCCTTGATCGACCCGGAATTGCCGATACTATCGGCGTGGTGGACTTCACCGCTGAGGAGATAAGTAACGGTTTCAATGCCGCGGTGCGGGTGCAGGGGAAAACCGGCCAGATAATCCTGCGGGTCTTCCGAGCCAAAATGGTCAAAAAGAAGGAAAGGGTCAAGGTAATCCAGCTGGCGCGTGGCAATGCTGCGGCGCAGCCGCACCCCCGCTCCCTCCATCACCTGAATGGGGGTAATTGCAGTTTCAACTTTACGGATTGTCCGGCCGTCTTCCATGTTCACTCTCCTTTACCACTAAAAAAATCCCCGGTGATGCACCGGGGAGTAAACCACTAAATATCCAGGTTGCGCACCGCATGCGCGTGGGTGGTGATGAAGCGCGTGCGCGGCGGCACCGCCGACCCCATCAGCATGTCAAAGGTATGGTCGGCTGCCGGCTCATCCTCAACGGATACCTGCAGCAGGGTGCGGGATTCCGGGTTCATCGTTGTTTCCCAGAGTTGGGTGGGATTCATCTCGCCCAGGCCCTTATAACGCTGCAGATCGGCTTTCTCGGCAGCGGCGCCCAGTTCCTTCAGGTAGGCATCCTTTTCGGCATCGCTATACACGTAGCGCGTCTGGTTCTTATGCGAGACGCGGTAGAGTGGTGGCTGCGCAATGTAGATGTGTCCCTCAGCGATCAGCTTGGGCATATAGCGGAAGAAGAAGGTGAGCAGCAGGGTGCGGATGTGGCTGCCATCCACGTCGGCATCGGTCATGATGATCACGCGTCCGTAGCGCAGGTTCTTGAGGTCAA
>CALCNO010000221.1 GCA_937897615.1 uncultured Anaerolineaceae bacterium | reverse complement strand
TGCGCAGCCAGGCCAGAACGGTGATTGGCGACGCGGTAAAGCGCCAGTCAGCGCGCATGCACGCCCGCCCGACCGGCCTCACCATCCGTGACCAGCGCACACGCTGGGGCAGCTGCTCCACCAGCGGTACATTGTCCTTCAACTGGCGCCTGGTGATGGCTCCGCCGGAAGTGATGGAGTACGTGGTCATCCACGAGCTGGCGCATCTTTTTCACCACAACCACTCAAAGGATTTCTGGGCGTTGGTGGCTGCCTATGCACCCGGCTTCAAAACGCAGCGTGCCTGGTTGCGCAAAAATGCCGGCCTGCTGCGCCCGCAAGCCTGAAGGCTGATAAAATTAACGAAGAAGGAAGCAATTGTGGAATTCACTGTACTTGAACAATTCTCAGATGAACTAAAAGAAGATTGGAACCAGCTTTTAGCACAAAGCACCCCGCATGTACCGTTTTTGCGCTTTGAATACCTGCGCGCGTGGTGGCAATTTCGCGGCGGGGGAGAATGGCCGCAGGAAACGCGCCTGGCTCTCATCTGCGCACACGAGGCTGGCAGGCTGGTGGGGATCGCTCCCTGCTTCATCGCGCAGCATGAGGGCGAGACGCGGCTGCTGCTTCTGGGCAGCATCGAGATCAGCGACTATTTGGACCTGATCAGCAAAATTGAAGACCGCAAACGGTTTATTGAGGGGCTGATCACTTTTGTACGTTCCCAACCGCCGCAGTTAGCCGGGGTGCACGGGTTGGATTTTTACAACCTATTGGAAGATTCGCCCAGCTTGGCAGTTTTTCAATCCATGCCGCAGGTGAAGGTGGAAATGCTGCAGCATTCACCATACATTCACTTGCCGGGGGATTGGGAAACCTACCTGGCGGGCATCGATAAAAAACAGCGCCACGAGATCCGCCGCAAGATGCGCCGTGCTGCCGAGGCTGACCCTGCTGCGGAAGTTTACATAACCGCCGATGCCGGGCAACTCGAAGTTGACATGGAGGCCTTTTTGGCGCTCATGGCGCAGGATGAAGAGAAGGCCGCGTTTTTGACCCCACCCATGCGCGATCAGATGAAAGAAATCGTGCGCTGCGCCTTTGCCGGCGGCTGCCTGATGCTGGCTTTCCTCAAGATTGGCGGAGAGATTGCTGCGGGCTACCTGAACTTTGATTATCTCAACCGCATCTGGGTGTACAACTCCGGGGTCGATCGGCGTTTTATGGAGTATTCGCCGGGGTGGGTACTGCTGGGGCACCTGCTGCAATGGGCCAATGAGCAAAAGCGCTCAGAATTAGATTTTATGCGCGGCGATGAGGAATACAAGTATCGCTTTGGCGCCGTGGATCGGCATGTGATGCGGGTAACAGTGGCGCCTTGATTTCGATAGACAGAGCGTAATAAAAACCAGGCGGTGAGCCTGGTTTTTTGCTGCTACATGTTAGTGGATGCCCATCTGGGGATAAGGCGATAGAAGAACTCCGCTTCCTTGTGCATGGCTTCCAGAGAAATACACTCGTTTACCCCGTGTACGCGGTGGATGTCTTCCGCAGTGGTGACCACTGGCGAAAAGCGGTAAACCTGCTCGCTGATCTCACAGAAGTTACGCGAATCGGTACCGCCCAGCATGTTATAGGGTGCTACGGCTGTGCCGGGGAATAGCTCTTCAACAACAGAGGCGATGTGCTGGTAAGCGTTAGCGCCCGTAGGCGATACCGGCGAGGCTTCCCAGGCTTTATCAGGCATAGGCTCAAAGGCCACACGCTCATCCCCAATCACTTTGCGCACATGATCGCAAACACTGGCGATGGTTTCGCCGGGCAGCAGGCGGAAGTTGACCACAGCCTCTGCCAGTGATGGCAGCACGTTGTCCTTGATGCCGCCTTTGATGATTGTGGGGGCAGTGGTGGTGCGAATAGTGGCATCTGTTTCCGGGTTGCTGGCCAGTTTGGCTTTGACCAGGCCGCTGAAAAGCCACAAATTGGAGAAGGCTAATTGCATCAGGGGTGAGGCGGCAGCGCCGAATCCCTTGAACATGGGCACAATTGCCCGGGGATAAGCGGGAAAGCGGTGATTCTGCAAGCGGTCAATGGCGCGGGAAAGGATACCAATGGCAGTATCGGCGGAAGGTGTGGAGGAATGTCCACCTTTTACTTCTACTTTCAATTTTAGCGAAAGATACCCTTTTTCGGCCACGCCGATGGTGGCCGCCAACCCCTTAATACCCGGAATGAAGTTGTCGTAGATGGAACCACCCTCGTCAATCACACTTTGAACATGGACACCTTTTTTCTTGAGGTGCGCCACAATTTCTTTGGCGCCGGAACCCAGCACCTCTTCATTGTGGCCAAACGCAAGGATGATCGTGCGTCCAGGTTTGAAGTTGTTATGCAACAGGTGCTCAATCGCTTCTAGAATGCCGATCACCTGGCATTTGATATCCAGCGTGCCGCGGCCCCAGATGAAGCCATCGGCGATCTCGCCGGAGAATGGCGGATGCGTCCATTGTGCAAGGGTGTGCTCCTCAGCGGGCACCACGTCCTGGTGGGCCATGAACACCACCGGGTCAAGCGCCTCGTTGGTGCCTTTCCAGGTGTACAACAGGCTAAAACCGTCAACGAGTTCTTTTTTGAGGGTGGCATGGACGAGCGGGTACTGTTTTGCCAGCAGCGAATGCAGCACTTTGAACTTGCCGGTGTCGTCCATTGCCACATCCTCATGGGAAATGGTTTCCACCTTGATAGCGGCTGATAGATGAGAGGCTATCACCTTGGGGTCAACGGCGAAATCCGGCAATGAAGCCTTGGATTCAAGATAAGAAGTATCGGAACTTTGGGAAAACAGCACCATTCTCACCAAAACGAATGCTGCCATCAAAAGGAGAATTCCAATCAGAATAACCAGGATCGTTGTGACCATATTTACCTCGCAATGTATTATGGTGTGTGGGCAATTTTGGCGGTGAAGAAGTGAATCCGCTTGAACTGCAATCTGGATTATAGCATTGAGGGGTTTAAAACAGAATGCGGCTTGCATCTGCAAGCCGCAAACTCGTGAACTTTTTTTACTGGTGCAAGTCCTGGCCGAGGATAAAGTTCTCTAGCCCGCGGATCAGTTCTTCCTTGTCCTGGATCACCGTTTTGACAATGTCTCCAATGGAGATCACACCGATGACTTTGTTGTCTTTGAGCACCGGCAGGTGACGGATGTGTTTATCGGACATCTGCGCCAGGCAGGCTTCAGCCGATTGGTCTGGCGAGACATAGAAGATTTTTGTGGTCATCACCTCTTTCAACTTGGTGTCAAGGGTTTTGCCCACCAGAGCGCCGCGCCGGGCATAATCGCGTTCGGAGAAAATACCTTTGACGGCATCGTTTTCCATGACAAGCACTGCGCCAATCTCTTTTTCTGCCATCAGCTTTAGAGCATCCAGGATGGTGGCCTCAGGTGTGAGTGAGAACACCATGCGCCCCTTGTTTTCCAACATTGTGCCAACAGTAGCCATTTGTCCTCCAATTGGGTAACTATAAATGGTTAATCATTTCTTATCATAGCCCATTTGCGGGATGAATTCAACTTTTGAGGACGAAGGAAACCTGATTGAAGTGAATCTGGAGGAGCAAAAATGATAAAAAGCACTTATTGCTGGCGCGGGGGATTATGCAAGAAAACCCTGGTTTCTGGCTGAGTCAACTGCCTCATCGCGAGAATGAACGTCCAGCTTGTTGTAGATGCTTTTGATGTGAAAGCGTACAGTGTTAGGAGAAACCATCAACTCTTTGGCGATCTCTGTACTGCTTTTGTGGGTTGCCAGATAACTGAGAATTTCCCTTTCACGTGCGCTCAGGCCTGTGTCTTTGTTCTTTATAACTTCTTCTCCGTTGAGGATGATGTCTTTCTCCTCCCGTTCTTTTACCATTCTTAAAAGTGCGCTGACCAGGTCGCTCAGGGGAGAGGCGAAGGTGAAATGTGCGATTAATTCGGCAGCATTTTTCCCCTTATCCAGAATGATGGAGTAGGTTTGTTCCGCCCCGATCCAACTCAATGCTGCGGTTAGGTTAACTTTTGCCAACTCTGTATCACCAAGCCGGTACTGACAAATGGCCTGCATTACCTGCGTATCGGCGATCAATAACGGGTTGCCGGCTTTTTCCACTTCCCGGCGCACCAGATCCAGCCATGACAGGGCTTCGGTGTATTGACCGTTTGTGCACAACATCCTCACGCGCGCGCGGCACATTATCAAATCAGGGTAGTTAAAATCGTTTTCTGTAACCGGTGTATTTAGATTCATCCAGCGGCTTGAGTTTTTTACCTGCTCCGGTTCAACCCCCAGGAGGATCAAGTAGGCATCCAGATAGTTGAGGTACCAATCAGAAACCTGGGCTGCCTGTTTACGTAATTCCTTGAAGATGGCAAGAGCCTCTTTCTTTTCACGCATTGACCACAAGATTGCTGCCTCAACGCCGCGGGTGGTGATGGTGGTGTCTGCGTGCCCCCATTTTTGTCCCAGGCGCACGCCTTCCAACGCCAACTCCAGGGCATGTTCAAGGTTGTTCCAACCCCGATGGATCTCTGCCTGATGGGCGTAGATATTTCCTAGGGCGCTATACCGGTCTGCCCTATCGGGGATTTTCTCAAGCACTTTTTTGATCGTGCTGGTTGCCATTTGATCTGCCTGGCGCATTTGGCCCAGGAAAAACATCAGGCGTATTTTTGCCGCACTGGCCATGATGTAGACGTGGGTGCAATCCTCAAGACAGCTGTTTTCGATTGCTTCGCCATACACCTCAAGGGCTTCGGCTAACTGGGCGCTGTTTTCAAGGGCTTCGCCAAGCGAAATCAGTGTGATGCTGCGGTTCATGCGGTCATCAGGGCTCAGATTGATGAGTGCCTGTGAGGCAGCCTTGATGATTTTATCGTCTTCGCCACGCAGCCAATGGAGGTAAGACCTTACAGCCAAGATCTTCCCAGTTAACGCTCTCTGGTTGGTTCTATTGTTCGTCCGATCAAGCGACTCCTGCGCATCTTGCAGATGTTTTTCTGCCTGCGCGCAATCGCCGCTGTAGGCCAGCAGCCAGGCGTTTGCGATGGATAGCTCCGGCCTGGAGTGAAGGATTGTGGCAGGCAGCTGGCTGACAAGTTCGGATTGTTTGATCAATTCGGATTGGTCAAGCAGTTGGAAGAGATTCTTTTCTACCAGCGTAACAACCCGGTCGTAAGATTCTGCACGAAGCGCGTGATCAACCGCAGCAGTAATAAAACCGTGCTTCTCATACCACTCGCTGGCTTTCGTATGCAGCATCAGTTTTTTGCTTTCTGGCAGCTGGTGATGTCTGGTGCGCAAAAGTTCAAGGAATAAATGGTGAAAGCGGTGCCAGTCATTTTGACCGCCAACTGGCAGCAGGAACAGGTTTCTTCGCTCCAGTGAGGCCAGGAGTTGTTGGGCGTTGCTGCGGTTGGTGATGTATGCGCACAGGTCTGCATGCAACGTGTCCAGAATAGAAATTTCCAACAAGAAATCCTGCAATTCGGAGGGCAGTGTGCTAAAAACTTCTGAGAACAGGTACTCGCTTACATATTGATCATGAGTTTCCTGCAGATGCGAGCCGCTTTTCTCGGAAGCGGCGATGGCGGCCAGTTGAAGCCCAAAAACCCATCCCTCTGACCGGGTAACCAGATCTTGTACCTCGGCTTCTGTAAAACTGCGCACGCTCATCTTGCGCAGTAATTCGCTTGCTTCCGCACAGGAAAACGCCAGATCGCCAGCGCGTATCTCTATTAAGCTCCCGGCTGCTTTCATTTTTAGCAAGGGCCAGTCTGGTTCGTGCTGGCTGGTAACGATCATTTTTAAATTTGCCGGAAGATGCTCGACGAAGAAATAGAGTTCCTGCTGAGTAAAAGGATTGGTGACGTGGTGCAGATCATCCAGCACGATGATCAAATTCTGATCTAGCGCAGCGATTTTGTTAAGCAGTGTCACCAGGTTCCTGTGGCACTCTGCCTCGGATGGCGTCGTGCCCGCAGATACAAATGGATTTTCAAACCTGGGGAGCGCACTTGTGAGGGCAGTAGAAAAGTACTGGAAGAATGAGGCAGGGTTGTTTTCGCTTTCCTCAATGGTCACCCAGGCGACTTTCTTTTCCTGAAGGTGCGCCCACGCGCTCACCAGAGAAGTTTTCCCGAAACCGGGCGGGGCAAGAATAAGGGCGATGTTAGCCTGGGGGGTCAGGAGCCGGTCTAGTTTGGCAATCAGGTGATGGCGCGTGATGATATCAGGCTTCAACAAAGGCAATTGAATTTTGGAAGCCAGTAAAGAATATTCCTGGGGGGGATGTGATTTTTCCATATTCTCCCTATTGGCCGTGCGCCTATGGAAAAGGTTGTCAATAATGCCCGCGAGAAACTGAAAAGATATCTACAAGTATTCGCTCAAATATTAAATCTATATGAGGGGATTAATCCTTGTTTAACATTTTGACTGAAATTATCTACCCACTTCGGGGGAAGAAACCTGACTCGCCAATCCTTATGATTAATTCACCACAACAAGTGCCGGATGGAATAGTTGCCGGCATTTAAGGCAATTCACCAGGACATCAAAAGGAGGAATGTAGAGATCATTTTTAGCACCACGCACGGAGAGGTATTCACTAAATGAAACGGAGGAGATCTTTATGAAATCAAGTCGTTGGTTTACCGTAGTCGCCCTGATTGTGGTTCTGGCAATGGTACTCTCGGCCTGCCAAAAAGCACCGGCAGCCCCAAGCCAGACCCTGCGGGTTAATATGGGAACTTTCCCGGATATGATCGACCCGCAAAAAAGCTCATTCGTGAATGAGATCGCCACCCTCATGAATATCTATGAGGGACTCACACGTTTGAACACGAAACTGGAAACTGAACCGGGCGCGGCAGAAAAGTGGGAATATAACGCCGACGCCACGGAAATTACGTTTACTATCCGCCAGAACCTGAAATACAGCGACGGAACTCTGCTAAACGCAAAACGGTTTGAGTACGCGCTGTTCCGCTTGTTGGACCCCAACACGGCGGGTGAGTACTCCGGCGCGATCGATACGGTGGTTGGCGCGTTGGAATACCGGTCAGCCGACCCCGCCGCCGACCCGGCTGTGTTGCAGGGCCTGAAGGACCAGGTAGGGATCAAAGCGTTGGATTCCAAGGGCGCAGCTTGCACAGATTACGAGCAGAAGGATTGCCTCACGCTCAAGATCAGCATGAAGCAGCCTACCCCGTACATGCACACCTTGCTCTACATGTGGATTGCCTATCCGGTTAAGCAGGAGATCATCGAAGCCGCCGGGGACACCTGGTGGTTAACTGCTACGAACCATGTTGGCAATGGGCCTTTCAAGATGGTGGCGATGGAACAGAGCACCTCCATGAATTTTGAGCCCAACCCCTACTACTGGCGTGGCACCCCCAAGTTCAACCTTGAAATGCGCTTCATCGTTGATTCGGCGGTTGCTTTTGAAGCCTACAAGAACGATGAGTTTGATGTTGTTCCTCTGGCGGCAGAAGATTTGCAGACTGTTCAGGCCGACGATACCTTAAAGGATCAGATGAATATCTATCCCGGTTCCTGCACTTACGCCTTCTTCTTCCCGCCGTTCAAGGAACCCTTCACCGATGAGAAAGTGCGCGAGGCCTTTGCCTATGCCACTGATCGTGATGCATGGGTGCAGGATGTGATGAAAGGGCTGGGCACACCAACCCTCACCTGGATTCCTGATGGGTGGCCTGGGTACGATGCCACGGAAGATCGCTGGGGGTACGATCCTGAAAAGGCCAAGCAGGCAATTGCTGAATCCTCTTACGGCAGCATTGAAAACCTGCCTGAGATCACCCTGACCTTCAGCGACACCCCACGCAACCGCACTCGTTTTGAGTGGTTGGCAAATAACTGGAAGGAGAGCCTGGGTGTGGATGTGAAGCTCAATCCTACCGAAGCCACCACCTACACTGCGCTGGTGAAGGAAAAAGAGACCATGCCCCAGACCTTCTACCTTGGCTGGTGCGCGGACTATCCTGACCCACAGAACTGGCTTAGTATCTACTGGATGTCAAGCTCACCCTATGCACAAAAGTACGGGTACTCCAACACCGCGCTGGATGAGGTGATGCACCAGGCGGATATCGAAACTGATCCTGCCAAGCGCATGGAACTCTACAACCAGGCGCAGAAGATGCTCGTTGACGACGTGGTGACCGCGTTCATGTTCAACAGCGTCAACTCGTACCTGATCAAACCCTGGGTGAAGGGCGTACAGACCACTGGTATGGATGCCGGATGGCCCGGGCAGATGGATCCCCTTACTATCACCATCGAAAGGTAATACAGCTTTCTCTACGGGGCTGGTGGGAATACCAGCAGCCCCGTAAACCTGCAATCATTGATTTTTATTTTTCGGCATCTTAATTCCTCCTAATGACCTGAACCGGTGAGGTGACACCGGTTCAGGTCATTAATTCACAGGAACAAAAGCAATGATGACCATATATAATGTTAATTGGTAAGAGGTGGATATATTTATAAAGGAGAACAAATGAAAACACTTGTAAAGGCCTTAACCGTAGTTTTTGTACTGGCGACAGGGCTTGCATCATGTAGTTTCCCATCAGGACAAAATTTACCGGTAGATGAAAATGCAGTCAATACTTCGGTTGCGCAAACCCTGAGCGCTTTGAATTCCAGCGGAGCAGCAACCCCAACTGTGCAGTCAGCACTGCCGACTGCCACCAGCATGGCTTTGCCCACGGCGGCTTTGCCAACTGTGGCTCCTACGGCTGTTCCTCCCACACCGGTGCCGACCCAGGATACCTGTAACCGGGCCAAATGGATCGAGGACGTGACCGTGCCGGATGGCAGTGTTTATCTGCCCAATGTTGCCTTCACCAAGACCTGGCGTATCCAGAACGTTGGCACCTGCACCTGGAATACAAGTTACGCCGTAGTTTATTCCAGTGGTGACCACATGAGTGAAGCTGCCGCGACCGCTTTGTTGGGGACTGTGGCCCCCGGAGCGACGGTGGATCTTTCGGTCTCGCTCAAATCGCCGGCAGATAATGGTGAGTACACTACCTACTTTATGCTGCGCAGCGATACCGGTTTGCTCTTTGGCACCGGTAGCACCTTCAACGCCCCTGTTTTTGCGCAGATCAAGGTAACCAAGATCATGCTCCTGCCTACGCTGGTTAGCGGGGGAATTCTGCCCATTTTCCCGCTTGAAATCCTGTCTTACAGCTTTGGCGATAACTACTGCGCAGCCACCTGGAAAAACGCTTCAGGGGGTGCAAACCTGGCATGCCCGGGCAGCACTTCTGATTCCAGTGGTTACGTGGTTCGCAATGATAACCCGGTGCTGTCTGATGGCACAACCTATAACGGTGTGGCACTGGTGACCCATCCGCAGTGGATTGACGGTGGTTCCATTGCCGGCATCTACCCGTTGATCACGATCGAAAACGGCATGAAATTCCGCGCGACCTTAGGATGCCGCCAGGGCGGAGCCGCCTGCAACGTGCGTTACTTCCTGCGTTACTATGAGGATGGCGTGGCAGGCTTGAAGCAGCTTGCACAGTGGGATATTAAATATGCAGATGCTCCTCTGGCTGTGGATGTGGATCTTTCGGCTTTAGCCGGCAAGAAGATCAATGTTGTCCTCCAGGTGGTCACCAATGGCTCCCCCGACCAGGACTGGGCACAGTGGGTTAACCCCCGCATCATCAAATAACTCAAAAACAACCTGAAGAAGAGAGCCCGCCAGGGCTCTCTTTTTTCGGTTAAAATCGCAGTATGCAAACGAAATACAAACGTTTTTTGTGGCTGCTCATTCCACTGGCAGGGGTCGTGGCAGGTTACCTGCTCATGGCAAGACCGGTTTCGCTGACGGTGGATGGAATTACGCAAACTGTTACTACCCGCGCCCTTACGGTCCGTGGCGCATTGCAGGCCGCCGGAATAAGGGTGAGCGCCCTGGATGAAGTTATCCCGCCTGCCGGGACCTGGATTGCCAGGGACACCCGGATCATCTTCAACCATGCCGGGCTGATCAGGGTGTGGGCAGAGCTGGAGGGAAAGAACATCGCAGTGAACACTGCGGCCCGCACACCCCCTGAGATTGTTGCTGCCGCAGGGCTGACGCCCGGTGAAGATGATGCATATCTGCTGAATGGGCTTTTGATAAGCTCCAATCTTCCTCTGGAGGCAAAAACCGGCACGGTATTGCAGTACCTGCCGTCAATTCCTTTTACCGTCCAGGTGGATGGGGAGACCATTCAGGCGGCTTCCACGGCGGCCACTCTTGGTGCAGCTTTGTGGGAAGCAGGGATTGCCCTGCACAACGGCGATATGGTCTCACCGGCATTGACGCAGAAACTGGAACGCGGCATGGAGGTGACCATCACCCGTGGCCGACTGGTCTCCGTCAGCGTGGATGGCAAGACGCTGCAGGTAAGTTCCACCGCACAGACGGTGGGGCAGGCTTTGCAGCAAAGCGGCATTGCCTTGCAGGATATGGACTACAGCAAGCCGGCGGAGTCGGAGGCGTTGCCCGAAGATGGCAGGATAGAGGTTATCCGTGTGACGGAAGAAGTTCTGGTGGAGCAATCTACTCTCCCTTACACTGTTGAGTACGTGCCGGATGACACGATGGAACTTGACCAGACTACTGTGAAGGTAGAAGGCGAGTATGGGTTGCAGGCCAAGCGCGTGCGCGTGCGCTATGAAAATGGCAAAGAAGTCTCACGCACCGATGAGGGCACCGTGGTGCTCAAGGAGCCGGTCACCCAACAGGTGGGCTACGGTACGCAAATTGTGTACAAGACGCTGGATACGCCAGACGGCCCGATCACGTATTATCGCGCCATAACGGTAACGGCTACTTCCTACTCGCCGTGCAATTCCGGCGTATCCGAATGCCTCTACGGCACAGCTTACGGCCTGCCGGTGCAAAAGGGTGTCATTGCTGTGCGCCTGGCGTGGTACCAGTTCCTCAAGGGAACCAAGATGTACGTGCCGGGGTATGGAATCGGCACGGTGGCGGACACCGGCTATTATCCTTACAACCCTAACTGGATTGACTTGGGCTATACCGATGCGGAATTTGCCCTCTACGGCAAGTTCTACCCCAGCATCACGGTGTATCTGCTGGCGCCAGCCCCATCCTACGTTCCAGGGATCATGCCATAAAAACACCCCCGTTGAACGTTCACTCCCTGTTGCGGCGTTACGACCTCGATCCATATAAAGGGTTGGGACAAAATTTTCTGGTGGACAAAGCCGCTCTGGAAAAGATTGTTGATTCGGCAGAAATCCGCTGGGAAGATACCGTGCTGGAGATTGGCGCCGGGCTGGGCAGCCTCACGCGCCTGCTGGCGATGGCTTCCAGGCGGGTGGTGGCAGTAGAGATTGACCGCAAGCTGATCCCGCCGCTGCGTGAGGTGATGGGGCAGTGCAGTAACTGTGAGATTATCCAGGGGGATATCCTTGAACTGAACCCCGCGGAGATCATTGGTGCGAGCAATTACCTGGTGGTGGCCAATATCCCTTACTACATTACTTCGGCTATTATCCGCCATTTGCTTTCTGCAAAGGTGAAACCCGCGCGCCTGGTGCTGACAATGCAGCAGGAGGTGGCGCGGCGTATCTGTGCTGAGCCGGGGGAACTCTCGCTGCTGGCGCTAAGCGTGCAGGTGTTTGGCACGCCGCGCATTATGGCAACCATCCCCGCCGGGGCGTTCTTCCCGCCGCCCAAAGTGGACTCGGCAACTCTGCGCGTAGATATTTACCCTGAGCCGTTGATGAGCGAGCGCCAGATTGGCGAATTCTTTTTGTTGGCAAAGGCGGGGTTCTCGCAAAAGCGCAAGATGCTGCGCAATACGCTCGCGTCAGGCTTGAAGATTCCGGCTGAACAGGCAGAGGGTTTGTTGCGCACGGCCGGGATCGACCCAACGCGCCGTGCCCAAACGCTGGACATGGTGGAGTGGCGCACACTGGTGGGGGAATACGAGAACTGGCGGAAGTGAGCAGGAATCCGAAAGTTATTTCCTGCGGTAGTGGCGGTAGCGGCCGCGCAGCTGCCAGACGCGTAAGGCGGCTTCCATCTGAATGCGCAGGTTCATCTTGGATTGGCCATATTTGCGTTCAGCGAAATAGATGGGAATCTCCGCAATCTTGAAACCAAAAAGCGTAGCCAGGTAAGCCATTTCCACTTGGAAGATGTAGCCGTTGGAACGTACCTGCTCGAGGGGAATGGTTTCCAGCACTTTGCGCTTCCATAGACGGAAACCGGCGGTCATATCCTTGAGCTTGGCTCCCAAGATCAGGCGCGAGTAGTCATTGCCAAAACGCGAGAGCCACTTGCGCCACAGCGGCCAATCATGATCGAGACTACCCCCTTCGATATAACGTGAGCCAATGGCAAGGTCTGCCTGGCCTTCTTCCAGCGCCCGCGCGAGTTCAAGCAGCTTTTCAGGCGGGTGTGAAAAATCGGCATCCATCTGGCCGATGTATTCTGCATCGGTTTTGAGGAGCATCTGAAAGCCGGTGACGTAAGCAGTGCCCAGGCCCAGTTTGCCGCTGCGATGCAGTACCTGGATCCTGCCGGGATACTGCGCCGCCAGGTCATCGGCAATCTGGCCGGTGCCATCGGGACTGTTATCATCAATGATGAGCAGGCGCAGCCCGGACAGCGGAAGCTCCATCAACTGTCTGGTGATGAGAGGAAGATTCTCTTTTTCGTTAAAGGTGGGGATAACAACAGCCAGACTCATTTGTTTTGCTCTGCGTTGGTGAGCGCGGTGATGAAGTATAGGCAGCTTTGGCCGCCGGCGGCCAGGCATTCGGTTTCGGTAACCGTAAAGCTTTCACTGTAAGTGAAATCGCGGACGGCCTGGTCAATGAATCCTTCAAAAAAAGCACAGATGCTTTCATGTGCAACTTGTGTATAACAGTTAGGGCATTGGCGGATGTGAAACTCAAAACCGGCCTGTCCCTCTCGTTTGCAGACCAGCGTGCGCATATCGCTGATGGAATTGAGGAAATTGGAAAGGCGGTTCAAGCGGATCAGCAGCACATCCGGATCGGTAATGGGAGCAGAAGGGGTGACCGGGAGCGGGTTGGTACCAAAGTGGATGCCGCTCATTCTCATCGTGGTTCTGCCGGCGCGGATGGATAGTGAACGCCCACCGCGCATTCCCATAACATCATTCAGGGCGGCAAAAAGTTTCGAGAAATTCTCACTGGGAAAATCACTGTTCATGTCGTCGGGCGGAGGCGTGGCATCCAGATCGGGGAGGCCGGCATGGTGGCAGATTGCCTTCATGGCACCGCTTCCCACAACCTCTTTAAGTGCTGCGATGGTGATGTGGACAAAGCGGTTTGGCAGGAAGAAGCCGGCGGGCACAGGGTTATCCATGCGCCTCCTGCTGCAGGATCGCCGCCAGGTCGTCGGCAGCGCGGCGCATATCCAGGAAGATCATGCCAAGTTTGGCTTGCTGGTTGACCAGGGCAGTGAGGACGGCCTTTTCGCCGACAGAAATGAGCACCACGTAGCCATTATCGCCCTTGATGTGCACCTGCTCCAGGGAGCCGCGCCCCATTTCCTTGCTGATCTGCTCGCCGAGCGAGAGCATGGCGGCTGACATGGCGGAGACACGATCCTCGCTCACTTCGGGATGCAGGTTGGAGGCGATGATCAGCCCGTCAACGCTTACCACCGCAGTGGCTAAAATATCCGGCGAGGATTGCTGCAGAGACTGCATGCGCTCAACCAAGGCTTGTTTTTTGGGATGTGCCAAAGCAAATTCTCCGTTTGGAATGCGGGATTACTAAATTACTCTAACACAGCACAAAACGAGTGTCAAGCGGAATGTACCCTGCTGCTCACCCCGATTGGGTACTTGTGCCGGTGGCGTTTTGAGATCGAATGGAAAGCAGTTGTGCGCCGGAAATTGCGACCATAATGATGATGCATCCCAACACCTGTAGCGGGTTCATTGTCTCGCGCAAAAAGAGCAGGCCAAAGAGGGCGGCAAAGACAGCTTCCAGGCTCAGGATCAGCGATGCATCGGCGGCGGGGGCATGTTTTTGCCCGACGGCCTGCAGGGTAAAGCCGATGACGCTGGATGCCAGCGCTGCGTAAAGAACCGATGGAAGCACGGGAAGGATGGCGGTGAGGGAAGGCGGGGTGGTGAACAGCGAAGCAAGCAGGTGCAACACACCGCAGAAAAGGAATTGGCCTACCGAAAACACAAATACATCCATGTGTCTGACAGCAATCCCGACAACGATTACGTGCAACGCCCAGATGAAAGACCCTGCCAGCACGATCAGATCGCCTTGCGAAGGCGTGATGCGCTGACCGCCGGTGGAGAGCAGGTAGGCCCCGCCAATGGCTGCCACCGCTGCCAGCCAGATAATGGGCCTGGTGCGTTCTTTCCAAAAAATAGCCAAAAGCAGCGGCACGAGAACTACATAAACGCTGGTGATAAAACCGGCCGAACCGGCAGTAGTTGTTTCAATGCCGGCTTGCTGCAGGGCGCTTCCGCCAAACAAGCAGGTCCCGGCGGGCAAAATCCACAGATATGCACGGCTGCCCTTTTTGATGCGTGGCAATATAAAAGGAAGCATCACCAATCCCGCGAGGAGGAACCGCACTGCATTGAAGCTGAAAAACCCCAGGTTGGCGGAAGCCTGGCGTTGGGCAACAAACCCTCCTCCCCACACGATGGCGGCGAGGAGGAGTAAAAGGTCTGATACGAGGCGTTGTGAGCGGGATTGCGGGCTGGTCATGAGCGGCGCAGGCAGATCAGCGGTTGTGCTTGAAATTCTTGCTGGCCTCAGACATGCGCCATTGCTTGAACAGCGTGGTGATCTCCATCACATCTTTTGCCTTTTGCCACTCGCTGGCAAACTTCTCCGCGGGGATGGCGGTGATGGCCTGATGGATCGCTTCGGCCAATTCGGTAGTGATGCCGTTCTCCTGCAAAGAGGATTCCCAGCGGGCCTTATCTTCTGCAGCAAAGGGAATTGCGCCAATGAGCTTGATCAACTTTTGGCTTTGGGGTGATTTGTGTGTAGGCATATTTCCTCTTATTTCTATTCGATTAAGTATCGAATGGTCTTCTTGTTCAATTGTAACGGAGTTTTTTGCGGTTTTTGCCTGTCTGCAACTTTGAATGGAATTTTGCGTATGCTTAGTATCAAGTGATCAGGAGCATAATGATGAATGAGACAAAGAAACTTTATCGTTCGTTGACGGATAGAAAGATTGCCGGTATCTGCGGAGGGTTGGGTGATTATCTGAACGTGGATCCCACGGTGATGCGCATCCTGTTTGTGGCCGGGTTCTTCCTCACCGGCTCGCTGTTCTTCTGGATTTATCTGGTCATGTGGATCGTGATTCCGGAATCCCAATCAAACTAAAGGACAAGAAAAGATGAAAAAACTATACCGTTCACGCTCTGACCGCCGCATCGCCGGCGTATGCGGAGGGCTGGCTTCCTACTTTAGCATTGATCCCACTCTGGTGCGCCTGCTCTTTGTGCTTGGCCTCTTGTTTGTGGGCGGAACGTTTTTGGCCTACATTATCCTGATGATCGTTGTGCCGGAAGAGCCGGTGGCGTAAGGCGGAATTGCTCGACTAAAAAGCCGGAGAATTTCTCCGGCTTTTGTGTTTATTCGTATCGCAGGGCTTCCACTGGTTCCAGATTGGCCGCCCGGTTTGCGGGGTACAGGCCAAAGAACAGGCCAACAGCGGTGGAGAAAAGCGTAGCCAGCAGGATGGCGTTGAGCCCTACAGTGGGGGTAAAGGGAGTACCGCTGGCGGCGGCAATGCGGCCCACCACAAAAGCGATCAGCCAGCCCAGGCCAATGCCAATGACGCCGCCGAAAAGACTGAGCATGGAGGATTCTGTAAGGAATTGCAGCAGAATGTCCTTTTTGCGCGCCCCCAGAGCTTTGCGCAGGCCAATCTCGCGCGTGCGTTCGGTCACCGAGACCAGCATGATGTTCATAATGCCGATGCCGCCTACTAGCAGGGAGATCCCGGCAATGCCCCCCAGGAAGATAGTGAGCACACCGGTGATGGTCTTGGCAGTGCTGACAAAATCTTGCTGCGAGAAGATGGTAAAGTCGTCTTCGCCAATCTTGGTGCGATGGCGTACCCGCAGTATCTGGGCTACTTCATCGGTGGCCTGCTGCATCTGCTCAGCGCTGATCACACTGACCAGAATCATATCTACGCGGTTGCCGCTGCGGCGCGTAATGCGTGCCTGGGCAGTGGAGAAGGGGATCATCACCACATTATCCTGCGAGCCAAAAGTGCCGCCGCCCTTGGATTCCAGAATGCCGGTAACGCGGAAGGGCTGTCCTTCAATGCGCACCGTTTCACCCACTATGCCATCGCGGCGGTCAAAGAGCTTATCGGCTACGTCCGGCCCCAGAAGAACCACCGAGGCATTGCCCAAATACTGGTCATCGCTGATGAATTCACCTTCGGTGACGGTGTAATTGCGCACCTCTGCGTAAGACGGGGTAACGCCAACCAGGCTTGTGGAAGTGGATTCGCCGCCGTAGGTCACTTTCACGTCCGCATTGATAACCGGTGCAACCTTATCCACCGAGGGCGCCTGGAATTGATCCAGCAGCGCTTCGGCGTCATCGAGGGTGAGCGGTTCCACGCGCGTCACTTCTGTGGTCTGGTTGCCGCGGAAAACGAAAAGCAAGTTGCTGCCGATACCGCTGATGGTGCCGGTGATGGTATCCTGAGCGCCGGTGCCAACAGCCAGCATGGCAATTACCGCACCAACCCCGATCACGATGCCGAGGATGGTGAGGACGGAACGCATTTTGTTGGAAGCCAGGCTTTCCAACGCTTCACGAACGGCTTGACCGAGATTCATTTGCTTTTCTCCTCGATCAGCCCATCGCGCAGGCGGATCACGCGCCGGGTTTGTTCGGCAATAGAGGGGTCGTGCGTGACGATGATCAAAGTGGTTCCCCTTTTGCGGTTGAGTTCCAGCAGCAGTTCCATGATTTCCTTACCGGATTTGCTATCCAGGTTACCGGTGGGCTCGTCTGCCATCAGGATGGCCGGGTTGTTGACCAGCGCGCGGGCCACTGCCACACGCTGCTGCTGTCCGCCGGAGAGTTCCGTAGGTTTGTGGTGGATACGATCGCTCAGGCCAACGGATTCCAGCGCTGCCGCAGCGCGTTCGATGCGTTCTTTCCTTTCAATACCGGCATAGCGCATGGGCAGTTCTACGTTGGCAAGCGCAGTGGAGCGCGGCAGCAGGTTGAAACTTTGAAACACAAACCCTACCTTGCGGTTGCGGATATCTGCCAGTTGGTCATCGTCAAGCGATTGCACTTCTTCGCCATCGAGGATGTAACTGCCGCTGGTGGGGTGATCCAGGCAGCCAAGCAGGTTCATCAGGGTGGATTTTCCCGAACCGGATGGTCCCATGATGGCTACCACGTCCCCACGGTCAATAGTAAAGCTAACACCATCGAGGGCATGGACTTCCACAGTGCCCATGCTGTAGATTTTTTTCAGTTCCTTGGTTTGGATAACGAAATCGGCCATGATTTTCTAGAAAGGTGATCTGCCGGAAGTGAAATTGGAGAAATCTGTGGGCGGATTGAGGATGATGGTATCGCCGGCGGAAACATCCCCGGAAAGTAGTTCGCTCATGGTGTCTGAGGAAGCGCCAAGTTCAATCTCTACCTTCGTTGCCACACCGTTCTTCATTAAATAGATTACACGCTTGCCATCCACCAGGCGCACGGCCCGGTTGGGGATGAGCACAACATCGTTGAGGTTGCTGACGATGATATTAGCTGCTGCGGTCATGCCCGGCAGTACCTGGGTGTCTGCGTTGAGCACTTCGATCGTCACTTCAAAATTCACCACACCGGCAGAAGAAGCACCAACACGGGCCACCTCAACCACTTTGCCCTGGTACTGCGCGTTGCTGATGGCGTCAAAAGTGAGGTTGACCTCCTGGCCGGGCTTGATGCTATTGATATCCACTTCGGGGATCATCACATCCACCAGCATGCGGGAGAGATCATCAATACGGAAGGCCACTGAACCGGCGTTCACCTGGTCGCCAACCATTGTTTTGCTGTCTGTAATGGTTCCGGCAAACGGTGCCGTAATGTTCGCCATGCCGATGGTGGCCTCGATGGCGGCAACGCGGGCTTTTGCAGCGGCGATGTCGTCAGGATCGGGACCATCCTTTAAACGATCCCATTCGCGCTGGGCGTCGTCCAATTTTGCTTTGGCTAAAGCCACTTCGCCATCGGAGATCAGCACTTCCTGCTGGGCGGGGGTGTCGGTATAGAATTGCAGCGTTTTTTCGGCGTTTTCCAGCGCGATCTTGGCGTTCGCCAGGCTGCTGAGGGCGCTGGCCTTGGATGGGTCGGTATCCGCGTTTTCGGCAAAGCGGTCATACCAATCTTGCGCCTTATCCACCTTGTCCTGTGCCAGGGTCACGGCAGCACGGGCAGCATCGATTTTGTCCTGATCCGTGACATTGGGGGTATTGGAATACTTGCGGTTCCAGAGCGCTTTGTTGTAGGCATCCTGGGCATTGGCCAGGCTCAACTGTGCCTGTGCGCGCGCCTGGTCGGAGTTCATCAGGTTGTCCAGGTTTCTTTGCGCAGTGACCAGATCGGCACGTGCCAGAATCACACTCTGCGGCAAAGAAGACTCTGCCAGCTCGGCCAAAACGGCATTGGCGTCCACAAGATCGCCGGTGGTCTGGTTGATCAGTGCAACCCGGCCGTTGGTTTGCCAGGCAAGTGTGGCGGTTTGGTTGGCTCTCACTGTGCCGGTGGCACCTACAATTGCCACCAGGTTGCCCCTTTCGATTGTTTGGGTTTGCAGGCTGGCAGCGCTGGCCTTATTCTTATTGACCCGCACGACGACGATCACGGCGATGAGGGCCAAAACGGCCACAATGCCGATAATCCAGTACAACTTGCGCGATTTCTTTTTCATCTTATTGCCCATCCCAGGTTCTATATTCTTATCCAATGATACATAACGCGTTTATCATAAGTCAATCCATTATAATTTCGTATATGAAAATTGTCAGAGTTTTTTGGCTTGCTATTTTGTTAATGTTAATGGCAACACCCTTGACGAGATCAACCGTGCTGGTGGTCACCGCGCAGGAAAAGGCTGCGCAGCTCACCCGCGGACTGGAATTCGATTACGTTTCCTGGCTGCTTGAGGCGGCCGGCATCAAAACAGGCGAAACCGGGATCGCCGTGACGCAGCGCTTGACCGCACCTCAGCAGCACCAACTGGTGCTGCGCTATTTTGACCTGGCAAGGGATCTGGAATGGGCGGCTTTTCAAGTGCAGCAGATTTATACAGACCCCCAAGTAAGCGACCCGCAGAGTGAAGCAGCTGATTTGCTGGCGCAACAGCAACAGATTCAAAATGCCTTGCAGCGCCTGGATCCGCTAGTGGAGAGTATCTTGCAGCAGCAGGTGGCCAGCACACTGGTGAAGATGGGCATCACACGCCTGGGAGAACCTTTTCCCCCTGTTCTTTACCACACCTCTGCCACCCCCAAATCGCTGATCACTTCAACGCGCAACAAGATTGCCAAGGATGTGGACATCTCGCTGCTTTCTGATCTCACGCTGGCGGAGATCACCGACTTGGAAGACCGGGTAGAGCAGAGCACGGGAGAATCAGCGCTGGTGGTGGGCACCGGCGGGATCGGCGTGTATCCTACCATGATCATGCGTACTTCAGACCTGGCGTGGGTGGTCAATACCATCGCTCACGAATGGACGCACAATTACCTCACCCTGCGTCCATTGGGGTTGAATTACGACACCAACTACGAATTACGCACGATGAATGAAACGGTGGCGTCAATTGTTGGCAACGAAATCGGCGCAGAGGTGATTAGCACCTATTACCCGGAATTGGCGTCAGGTAAGGACTCAACAAAGCTGGCCGCGCCGGCACAAGAGGACGCCTTCAACTTTCAGGCAGAGATGCACGAGACGCGCGTGACCGTGGATGCCCTGCTGGCAGAGGGAAAAATCACAGAGGCCGAGAGTTATATGGAAGCACGGCGCCAGGTTTTTGTGACGCACGGCTACCTCATCCGCAAACTCAACCAGGCTTATTTTGCCTTTTACGGCGCGTATGCCGATACCCCCGTGGGCGCAGCCGGGGAAGACCCGGTGGGGCAGGCGGTGCGGCAACTGCGCGCGCAAAGTTCCAGCCTGGCGGCGTTCCTGCGCCAGATGGGCGCTATGAACAGTTTTGCCGATCTGCAAAAAGCGACCGAATAAGCTAAAGCGTATCGGCCGTAGAGGACGTTCCAGGGTCCGGGAGGTCGCGCTCAATTTCATCTGGGGTTTGGCCCTTTTCCAGGCGATCCACCACTTCATCGAATTCCCCGGGCAGGTCGCTGGCCCCCACTTGCTCACGCATATCACGCATCATTTTCCCTAGTTTACGCGGGTCGTTATCGAGATCGTTCAGGTTAGAGGGATCGGCCATCGTTGCCAGGCGCGAAACATCATTGGTGGCCACGCGCACCGGCCGGATGATGCGCGCGGCTCTTTTGGAAGAACAATGCGGGCAGGCCGGCTGGTAGGAGTCGTATTCGGAATAGGAAAGGCGCACGTCGAACTTTTTATGGCATTCAAGGCAGCGAAATTCGTAAACAGGCATGATACCCTCAGACAAAAAAATATTTATCAATTATAATCTTCTCAAGTTACCCCATCCAAAGCTCAGGTAAACCATGCCATCTGACGACCTTTCTTTTGACCTCTACCATCCCAAACCACTGTTGATCGTGGTTTCCGGCACCTCCGGGGTGGGCAAGGACGCGGTTTTAAAGGCATTGCGCCGGCGCAATTTGCCGCTGCATTTTGTGGTCACGGCTACCAGCCGCCCGCCACGCCCGGACGAGGTGGACGGCAAAGATTACTTCTTTTATTCAAAGGAAGAGTTTGAACGCCGTATTGCCAGCGGCGAATTTATTGAATATGCTTTGGTCTATGACCAGTACAAAGGAGCGCCGCGCTGGCAGGTGGATGAGGCGCTGATGAGTGGCCGCGATGTGGTCATTAAGGTAGATGTGCAGGGAGCGGCTACCTACCGCCGTTTGTATCCTGAGGCGGTGCTGATCTTTTTGCTCCCCAAAACCCGTGAGGAATGGTGCAACCGGTTGAAGATGCGCAATACCGAGACGCCGGAGGATTTTAAGCTGCGCATTGAAACTGCCAAACAGGAATTGGCGCAGATCGATATGTTCGATTACCTGGTGATCAATGCCGATGAACTGCTTGAGCAGGCTGTGGATGACATCATCGGGATCATTAATGCTGAGCACCACTGTGTGCACCACCGAAAGTTAATTTAGATGACTGATCAATATTCCCAGCCCCTCCAACCCGAAACCCCCAACCAGGCAAGGGTGCAGGTAAAACTGCGCGCTGCCGCCGAAAAACCAATCGTGACTTATGTGATTCTGGCAGTCACGGTGGCTGTGTTTGCCTTGCAATATCTTTCTCAGAGTATGAGCGCCAATCACTATGACTGGCCTTACATCCTGGGCGCTAAGGTAAATGAGCTGATCCTGGCGGGGCAGGTGTGGCGGCTGATCACGCCCATCCTGCTGCATGCCGATATTCTGCATATTGGCTTTAATATGTATGCACTGTTTATCATTGGACCACAATTGGAGCGCTTTTATGGACACTGGCGCTACCTGCTGCTTTATCTGATTGCCGGCTTTACAGGGAACGTGCTTTCATTTGTGCTGTCGAAGGGTACTTCCATTGGCGCTTCAACCGCCGTTTTTGGGCTGGTTGCGGCCGAGGCTGTGTTCATTTACACCAACCGTAACCTGTTTGGCACCAGAGCGCGCGGGATGCTGGTGAACCTGGCTGTGGTGATCCTGGTTAACCTGCTGTTTGGATTGCAGCCGGGGATTGATAACTGGGGGCACCTGGGCGGCCTGGCAGGCGGGCTGCTCTTCTCCTGGGCGGCCGGGCCGGTGTACAAGATGAGTGTCTCCAATGATGCCATCAACTACCAGTTACTGGATTCCCGCAGCAAAAAAGACGTGCTGTGGGGAGTAATGCTTTCGGCAGGATTATTCCTGGCGGTTGTGATCGGGCGTTTTCTCGCCGGTTAATTTTCCCGCAATCCTCAACTTGATTTGACTTCCCCGCCCAGGTAGGCATTGATCACCTCCGGGTTATTTTTGAGTTGCTGCGCGTCTCCCGAAAGCGTCACCCGGCCTGATTCCATGACATACCCGCGATGGGCGATTGAAAGCGACATCAGCGCGTTCTGTTCCACCAGCAGGATGCTGGTGCCATTGGCATTGACCTGACGGATGATCTCAAAGATGCTTTCCAACAGAATAGGCGAAAGCCCCATTGACGGCTCATCCAGGAGCAGCAGATGTGGATGCGACATTAACGCGCGCGCAATGGCCAGCATCTGCTGCTCCCCACCGGAGAGTGTACCGGCGGCCTGCTTTTGCCGCTCTTTGAGCCTGGGGAACAGGGCGTACATCTTGCCAATGTCTTCCCGGACGCCGCTCGTGTCGGTTCTGGTAAAGGCTCCCATGGCGAGATTCTCCTGCACGCTCAGGCGGGCAAAGACATGCCGCCCCTCTGGAACCAGTGAGATCCCCTTGCGCACCACCTGATGCGGTGGAGTTCTGGATATGTCTTCGCCTGCAAGAAATACCTTGCCGCTGGCAGGTTGCAGCAGGCCGCAAATGGTTTTGAGGGTGGTGGATTTGCCTGCTCCGTTGGCGCCGATCAGGCAGACGATTTCCCCTTCTTCCACGCTCAGGGAAACGCCATCGATTGCGCAAATCTTTCCATAAAAGGTTTGAATATTCTCTACTTTCAATAAGGCCATTGAGGATTCTCTTCCATGCGGCAGGTTGTCTGATTATGCGGGCTGTAATTGCAGTGATGAATTCCCTAAATAGGCGTTGATCACGCGGCTGTCGCGCTGCACTTCTGCCGGTTTGCCTTCGCTGATCTTTTGTCCGAAATCCAGCACGGTCACCTGTTCGCTGATGCTCATGATGAGGGACATGTCGTGCTCAATGATCAAGACGGTGAGTGCCAGCGAATCGCGCAGTTTGCGGATGAGGTTGGCGAGGTCGCGTGTTTCGGTGGGGTTCATCCCCGCAGAGGGTTCGTCCAATAGTACCAGGCGCGGGTTACTGGCAATGGCGCGGCCAATCTCCAGCCGGCGTTGGGCGCCATAGGGGAGGTTGCGCGCCAGTTGGTCGCCTATTCCAGCCAGGCCAACCATTTCTTGTATTTGGCGTGCCTTCTCAAGAGCTTTTTTACTTTCTGTTATGTAGCGGCGTGTATGAAAGGCAGCGTCGAAAAGGTTGGTCTTCATCATGATGTGCTGGCCAGCGAGGATATTTTCCAGCACGGTCAGTTGTGAGTAGGTGCGGATGTTCTGGTAGGTACGACCAATGCCCTTTTGCGCGATCTTGTGCGAGGGCAGCCCAGCGAGGTTCTCACCTTCAAAAAGGATTTCTCCCGAATCGGGCTTGTAAAAACCGGTGATGCAGTTAAAGCAAGTGGTCTTTCCGGCGCCGTTTGGCCCGATGAGGCTGCAGATCGAACCGGAAGGGATATCGAACGAAAGGTCGTCCAGTGCATTGACCCCGCCAAAGTGCACGGAAAGGTGCCTGATGGAAAGTAAAGGTTGTGTTGTCATGTGGACTCCTTTTCGCCGGCGTTCTTTTGCATGGCCAGCTTTGGTATCTTTTTTTCGAATTTTGGTGGCACTCTGGGAATGAAACCGTTAGGCTTGAGGATCATCATCACCACCAGCAGGATGCCGAAGATGAGCATACGGAACTCGGAAAAACCGCGCAGCATATCCGGCAGGGCGATCAGCCCCAGTGCGCCCAGGATCACGCCGTACTGGTTGCCCAGCCCGCCCAGGATGATGAGGCAGAGAACGTTGATGGAGGCCGTCAGGTTAAAGTTGTCCGGGAAGATCGACCCCTGCCAGGCGGCAAAGACCACGCCTGCCACGCCGCCGATGAACGCCCCCAGGGCAAAGGCGAGCAGTTTGTACCACACGGTATTCACACCGGAGATTTCCGCCACGTCTTCATCCTCGCGGATGGCCAGCCAGGCGCGCCCCAGGCGTGAGTGGATCAAGCGGTTGGTGATGAAGACGAAAAAGACGATGAGAATAAGAATAAGGTAGTAAAAGTGCGTCCCCGTGTTAAACGTGAGGCCGAATAAATCCGGCTTATCAATGCGAATGATGCCCTGCGAGCCGTTGGTGATTCCCTTGAGGTTGAGCAGCAGGAGCCGGATGATCTCGCCAAAGCCCAGGGTGACAATCGCCAGGTAATCTCCGCGCAGCCGCAGTACCGGCACGGAGATTAAAGCGCCCACAAGGGCAGCAGCAACCCCGCCGATCAGCAGCATGATCCAGAATGGCAGGTGTATATCAAACTGCCGTGAGGCGAGGATGGCGTATAAATAAGCGCCAATGCCGTAATACGCGGCAAATCCCAGATCAAGCAGGCCGGCGAACCCCACGTGGATGAGAAGCCCGATCCCCAGAATGATGTACAGGCCGGCGTATCCCAAAATGCGCACCCACAGGGTCACCTGGGGCAATGGGAGAAATGGCAACGCCAGTAGCAGTAGGGCAAAAATGGCGAGGAAGATCCATTTTACCCAGGAGAGCGAGGCGAAGAAACGGGAAATCTTGTCAATGGGTTTCATAGTGCGCCTACAATTTCTTTTGATGCTTCTTGTGCCCGAGCAGCCCGTTGGGCAGGAAGATCAAGGTGAGGATGAGTACAACAAATGCAACGACGTCTTTATAGACTGCCGGCAGCACTTGCACGCTGATGGTTTCCACCAACCCCAGAATATACCCGCCAAGCATGGCGCCGGGGATGCTACCAATGCCGCCAAGAACGGCTGCCGTGAAGGCTTTGATGCCGGGCACAAAGCCCATGTCCACACGGATCTGGAGGTAGAAAAAGCCCACCATCACGCCGGCGATGCCGGCAAGCGCTGAACCGATGAGAAAAGTGGTCGAAATGGTGCGGTTTACATTCACACCCATAGTAGCGGCAGTATCTTTATCTTCGGAGACGGCACGCATCGCCAGCCCGATCTTGGAATAGCGCACCAGCAGGAACAGCAGCAGCATGATTGTGAGCGAGAGTGCGACAATGAATACCCTGGAGTAGGCGATAAAAACCCCGCCAATGTTAAAGCCGGCATTGCCGAGAATGGCGGGGTAGGTCTTTGCGGCGGCACCGCCGAACGTATTGAGCACGTTCATCACGGCTTTGCTGGTAGTTTCCGGGATCAGGAGCGCCCCACCTATTTTGATGCCGAAGAGGTACTTGCCGATGGTGGGAACCAGCCGCACAGTTTCCTGCAGGATGATGGAAGCGCCAATGGCGCTGATGAGCGCAGCCAGGCGGCCTGCATTGCGCAGCGGGCGGTAAGCAACACGTTCCACCACCACACCGGTGACGGCTGCGCCGGCCATGCCGACCAGAAAAGCGATGATCACTGCCAGCACGGGGTTGGAGGCAAGGAAGCCAATCTTTTGCAGCATGCTGGTGGCAAATAATCCCCAGTAAGCACCCACCATAAAAATATCTCCATGGGCAAAATTCACCATGGAGAGAACACCATAAACCATTGTATAACCGAGCGAGATAAGTGCATAGAAACTGCCAATGGTCAGCCCATTGACAACCTGGTCAAGAAAAGTTTTAAGTCCGTCAGGTAAAAGCATAAGTGAGTGTCCGGTTTCCGGAGTGGGGGCTGCTGTAGGCAGCCCCCGCTCTTTCAGAGAAGGTGAGGTGTTATTGGCCGAAATCGTACACTTTGGATGGAGTGATAACGCCGTCCTTGACTTCGAAAACGGTGATCGAGACCACCTTGAGATCACCGGCCTCGTCAAATTCGAGGTGGCCGGTGATCCCGGAGAATGGGGTGGCGCGGATGGCATCTGCCAGGGCCTTGCGGCCGATCACAAGGTTGCCCTGTGCATCCACTGTGGCAACGCTATCGGCAGCCTGTAGGAGAATGGTAGCGGCATCGTAAGAGCCGGGACCATAGGCTACCGGGTCACCACCGAACTTGGTTTTGAACGCGCTGACAAATTCATCGTATCCGGTGGCGCCGCCAACGGCACCAAAGGTCATAAAGGCACCTTCGGCAGCTGCACCGGCAGCATCGGCAAAGGACGGCTGGGATTTAATGCCATCTGGGCCAAAGAAAACGCCCGCAAAGTTTGCCTGGCGCAATTGCACCACCAGTTTCATACCTTCGGCATCCATACCGCCAAAGTAGACCGCCTGCGGGTTGCCGGCAATGGTGGTGAGAACAACAGCCGAGTAATCAGATTCGCCGCGGGTGATGCCTTCAAACGAGGTTACGGTACCGCCGGCGGCAATGAATTTATCCTTCACCGCGGTGGCCAGGCCTTCACCGTAGATGGATTGGTCGTGGATCAGGGCCAGGGTATCGAGTTTGAGTTCATTCCTGAGGAAGTCAACGGTCACTTCTGCCTGCAGATCGTCATTGGGGACGGTGCGGAAGACATTTTCGAACCCCTGGGCAGTGACCGCTACGGCTGTGCTGGAGGGGGTGATCATAATCACATTGTGGGCGGCGTAGATGTCTTCGGCAGGAACGGCTGAGCCGGAGCACATGGGGCCGACAACACCGAGGATAGCGGGATCGGCAGAGAATTTTTCGGCAACGGTAACGCCGGAGGCGCCTTCACAGGCATCGTCCTGTGGGTCTGAGACGACCGTAAAACCGTGGAGCGAACCACCGAACTTCTCAATGGCGAGGTCCACGCCGTTGAGCATATCGGTTCCGTAAACGGCATAGCCACCGGCGAGCGCAGAAGAGAGGCCGATCTTTACAGACTGGCCAGCCGGGATGACGATGTTTCCCCACGGGTCTTCGGCGACAACCGGGGCTTCAGTTGCGGCAGCGGAGGCAGGGGCCTCGGTGGCCGCACTTTCGGCAGTGGGGGCTGCAGTCGGCTTGGCGCAGGCCGAGAACAGCAGGGCGATGATGAGTAAAACGGGGACAAACTTGAGGGTCTTCATGATAACTTCTTCTCCTTTGGATTTTGTGTGCTTCAGAGCGATTTGTGTGAAACCTTTATGATGACGGCGATCTTGCACCTCCTTGGCCAGGAGTAATTACAAAAAAGCCACCTGCTTGTGGTCAGGTGGCTTTTGTAAAAACTCTTGAAATTCCTCTTATGCTTTTAGTTTTACCAACCTAACCGAAAAATTGCTTGCGAGCAGAAGAATGCTCATAAGCATATAGAAATAAATGGACCACATGAAAACGGTTAGTAGATTCATAAGTTGCCTATATAAGTAATCATCATACAGAGAAAAAAAAGAAAGTCAATAGATTTTAAGGTTTTTAAGGTAATTTTAAGAGAGGGGTTACTGTTCAAAATAAAAGGACTGAGAAAACCCCCAGTCCTTTTACCAATCAGATAACCTGTTTTATAGGTTAGAACCCACCGGCTCCGTAGAGAGAGGGATCGGTAGGGGTTTTGCCGCTGGGGTCCCAGACATAAACGAAATCGCCTTCTTTGGCCCAATCGTACAGCCAGTGTGCGTCTGCCACAGAGAGGTTCACGCATCCATGTGAGCCGCGATCACCCAGGTAGTTGTTCCAATATGCCCCGTGCAGTGCCCGCAACTGGTCGTAATACATAATGTAGGGCACATCTTCCAGGTAGTAAAAATCGGATTTATCGGCTTCAAATGCGCCGCTCATGCGGTCATTTACCAGCATTTTGTAAATCTGAAAGACACCCGGCTGGGTGTAGAAAGGAGGGGAGCCGCTGGAAATGAGCGTAGCAAAAATGAGGCGCCCGGATTCATAGACCAGCAGCACCTGCTCCTGCAAGTTAACCTCAATCCACCGGTCGCCGGTAACGCCTTCCGGCTTCTCATAATGCGGTTGCACCCGCGCCAGGTAATTGCTTTGGATCCATTCGTCCACTCCCACCATGGACCATTCCGTATCGTTGACCACCTGCGTGTCATAGATGCGCAGGATGTTGTATTTGTAATAGACCTTGCCGGTTTCCGCGGCATTGGCGTTGGGGCTGGTGCGCGTGGTAAAAGTATCCATTGCCCAACCAAAGAGAGTGGTCGGGTTCGTTTTGAACAAGAATCCCTGGAAGGAAGGGATGGAAACTTTTTTGATGAATTGGCCGCTGATCCATTCATTGGTCGCAATCTGGTAGTACATTCCCTTTTCGGTGTTCGTCTTTTGATAAAGGGAAACATACTTGATCTTGCTGGCCCCAAGTGTGTTGCCGGGGATATCCGCCATGGCATTATCGAGGTTATCGTAAACAGGGATGGCCTCGTTGGAGACAATGGCGTAGGCAAAGGGGATGTTGCTCAGATCAGCAGGCGGTTTGTAAATTGGCAAAGGTTCAGCTGGAAAGGTGATGCCTTTGGCGGCCAGTTCTTTCAGGTGTCCGCTGGGGCCCATGTCCAAGCAATCCGGGTTGGCAAACTGTTCCATCTGCCCCGGCAGGCACAGAGCTGCATCGGGCAGCACCTCACTTTGCGGGCCGCTTTCAGGCTGGGCATGAACGATCTGAAGGGCTGGCAGTGAAAAAAGCATTGCGGCTATTGCCAGTGCATTGAGAATATGAGTAAGGTGTATTTTCATTAAAGTCTCTCTAAATCGGACAAACATTGCCTTATTTTACCAGAGAAGAGAGGGGGTTTATTGGCCGGCGGCCTTTTTAATCTCTTCATACATCTTGTCGCCCAGCAGGTAGCGCAGCTCCTTTTCAAAGGTATCCACAAGCAGGATTGGCTCGCTGGCGGGGCGCAGGCAACTGCCGGCTTCGGCGCTGAGTTCTTCAACGCTATCCAGGGTGATCCGGCCTTCTTCATCCTGGTCCAGGGGATGCAGGATGCAATAATACGGCTTAAAACGCCAGGGGTGCAGGCCATTTTCAACTGCTGCCACCTGCAGGGCGCATTTGGCATCTTCCCGCCAAAATACGCAGGCTGTTCCGCCGTAATGCTGCGGATGGTTTTCCACGGCGGTATGCACCACCGTGCCGGAGGGGCTGTGCGGATCGCGGTCTTCGAGCGGAACGAACCATTCGCCGGGATTGCGGCTCTCTGCCGGCATATGCGGAAGGATCAATGTCGCGTGCGCCAGAATGTCGTTGACCTCACGGACATCCACCCATACGCCAAAGACGCAGCAGGCTCCCTGGCACTCCTCAAGGCGGCAGCGTCGCAGTGGTTCTGCCCGGAGCATACGTGGGTTCAGGCGGTCTTCAAACGCCCTCTCATTCATACAGCGATTGTAACATTTAGAAAGCGCGCTGGGCTTGCCATTCATGCCTGCTTAATGATTTAGTGTAAAATGAACAGGGGGTTCCTATTACCCAAAAACAGACAAAGGAGTTCGGGAATGGCCAAGTGGAAGGTGTTGATTACAGATGGTTTGGACGAGGGCGGCAAGACGCTTCTCAAAAAATCAGTGGAGGTTACTGACCAGCCGGGTATCAGCGCAGATGATCTTTTGAAAGTTGTGGGCGATTTTGATGCCCTGATTGTACGCGGGCGCACCAAAGTGACTGCGGCAGTTTTTGAAGCCGGCAAGAATCTGAAAGTTGTTGGCCGTGCCGGCGTGGGTGTGGATAATATTGACCTGGCGGCAGCCAAAGCCAGGGGCGTCACCGTGGTCAATTCTCCGCTGGCCACCACCACTGCTGTGGCAGAACTGACCCTGGGGTTGATGCTGAGCAGCGTGCGCGAACTGGCACGTGCCGATGCCAGCATGAAAGCCGGCAAGTGGCTCAAAAAGGAATTTGAAGGCGCAGAACTCTCCGCCAAGACACTGGGCGTGATGGGTTTCGGGCGCATTGGGGCTGCGGTGGCCAAACGTGCCGCGGCCTTTGATATGCACATTTTGGGTTATGATCCGTTGATCCCGGCAGAGGAGATCAAGAAGCGCGGGGGCGAACCGGTGAGCTTAGATGAATTGCTCAAACGCTCCGACATGATCACCATGCACCTGCCGCTAACGGCTGATACAAAGGGCATGCTCAACGCGACAGCCTTTGGCGAAATGAAACAGGGTGTTTACATCATCTGCGCTGCCCGTGGCGGCGTAATTGATGAAACTGCGCTGCTGGAAGCCCTGAATAGCGGCAAGGTGGCAGGCGCTGCCCTGGATGTACTGACCGCTGAACCGCCAACCCCCGAACTGGCGAGCCTGGTGGGGCATGCCAAAGTGGTCATAACCCCGCACATTGGCGCACAAACGGTAGAAGCTCAATCCCGTGCTGCCAACGATATTGCCGAAGAAATACTGGCTGCTCTGGATGGAAAGAATTTACGCTGGAAAGTTGCCTAAAAAAGAGGAGAGATGATGGAACAGACACTGAACGACTTTAAACAATTGCTGGCTGAAATTGTGGACCTTGGCAGGGCACAGGCGCTTCTCGGCTGGGACCAACAGGTGTACATGCCGCGCGGCGGCGCTGAGGATCGCGGTAACATTCTGGAAACACTGGCCACCCTCACGCATACAAAGTTTGTCTCCAAAGAAATGGGAGCGTTGATCGAGAAACTGCTCCCACAGGCTGAGAAAATGGACCCGGAATCCGACGATGCCTGCCTGGTCAAACGCGTAGCGCATAATTTTGAGAAGGAAACCCGCGTTTCAATGAAGTGGGTGGGCGAATTTGCCAAAGAGACCACCATTGCCCAGGGTGTCTGGGAAGAAGCCAAACACAAGAACGATTTCAAGCTCTTCCAGCCGCACCTGGAAAAGATTGTGGAACTGCGCAAGGAATACGCAGACTTCTTTAAGCCTTACGACCATGTGTATGATCCCCTGTTGGACGACTTTGAACCCGGCCTGAAGACCAAAGAAGTAAAAGAGATCTTTGGCAAACTGCGCCCGCAGCAGGTGGAATTGCTCAAGAAGATTGCGGCCAAGCCGGAGATTGACGATTCCTTCCTGCACATCCCCTATGCTGAAAAGGGGCAATGGGACTTTGGTGTGGATGTGGTAACACACTTTGGCTATGACTGGAACCGTGGCCGGCAGGATAAATCGGTGCACCCATTTACCACCAGCTTTGGCATTGACGATGTGCGCATTACCACACGCTTTGACCCGGAACGCGCTGCCTCGGCGCTCTTTAGCACCATGCACGAGGGCGGGCATGCCATGTACGAACAGGGTGTCAAAGCCAGCCTGCGCCGCACTCCGCTGGCAAACGGCGCTTCAATGGCCATCCACGAATCGCAGTCACGCATGTGGGAGAACCTGGTTGGGCGTTCCAAAGCCTTCTGGAAGTTCTTCTACCCGAGCCTGGTCAAGACCTTCCCGGAGCAGTTGAAGAAAGTCAGCATGGAAGATTTTTATCGCGGCATCAACAAGGTGGAACCTTCTCTGATCCGCGTGGAAGCGGACGAGGCTACCTACAACCTGCATGTGATGCTGCGCCTGGAGTTGGAGATCGCCCTGCTGGAAGGCGCCGTCAAGGTAAAAGACCTGCCGCAGGCCTGGAACGACCGCATGAAGGATTATCTGGGGGTTGTGCCGCCAACGGATGAACTGGGCGTTTTGCAGGATGTGCATTGGTCTGGCGGGATGCTCGGGTACTTCCCGACCTACGCTTTGGGCAACCTCGTTTCTGTGCAGTTGTGGGAGAAGATCAACGAGGCCATCCCGGACCTTGACGAGCAGATCGAACACGGCAAGTTCGATGCGCTTTTGGGCTGGCTGCGCACCAATATTCATCAGCACGGTGCCAAATTTGAGCCGCAGGTGCTGGTGAAGAAAGTAACCGGCAGCACCATCACACCTGAGCCGTACATGCGCTACCTCACTAAAAAATATACTGAGATTTATCACCTGTAACCCACAAGGGGTTTGCCAACCGGCAAGCCCCTTTTTGTTGTAAAATTTCTGCATGCAAAGATCAAACGTGGGCGTGGCCAGGGGGACCGCAGTACTTCTGTGCCTGATCGGGTTGGCAGCCTGTTCAAAGGGCACGCCCACTGTGTTGCCGGTCAGCCCGGCCACTGAAAAACCCGTGATCACGTCGCTGCCCACAGAAACCGCGCCACCTACCCTTGAGCCGAGTGCAACCCTCACAGTAACACCCACGCTGAGCGCATTAACCCCCATTGTGATCGAACAGCCGACCTTGCAGCCCTCGCCAACAGCTGCAGCCACTCAGAGCGGCAGCACTTACCCGGCTGCCCTGTTGCAGATTGAAAGGCCGGGAGAACTCTCACAACTCTCTTCTCCTTTTCTGTTTACTGCCAATGTTTACCCCGGCGCGCAGGGAATGGTGAACGTGCAGTTGTTTGGGGAGAATGGCCGCGTGATGGTGGATCAGTTGATCCAGTTGAGCAGCACAGAATCCGGCTGGCAGGCACTGGCAACGGAACTCAGATTTGAGAGTGTCGCCGCCGGGGAATCCGGGCTGGTGGTGGTTTCAACGCGGGATGCTTACGGCCGGCGCATCGCCCAGGCGGGCATCCCGGTGATTTTGCTGCAGCTTGGTAGAAGCGAAATTGAGACGGTTAAATTCAACAAGCAGCCAGTGGTTCTAAAAGCGCCGGTGGCCGGGGGATTTGCCAGCAAAGGAAATTTGCACATTGAGGGGCAGGTTCACCTGTTCAACGACAACCCGGTCATCATCGAATTGATAACGCAAACGGGTGGGATCACTGCCAGCCGCGCCCTGTACCTGCAAAAGGTGGATGGCGCGGAGTTTACACCATTTACCCTGGACTTGCCCTATGAGGTGAGCAGGCGCACGCCGGTGCGCCTTACCATTCGCCAGGCAAGCGCGCTTTCTCCAGCGGTGGATATTTCTCTGTATAGTTTGTTGATCTTTTTGGATCCCTAGAGGTTCCCGAGTTCGAGCGAGATAAGGCGCATGAAAAGAACTTCCATCTATAAAATGAGTTTTGCGAGTGTCTATCCTCTCTATATTGCCAAGGCAGAGAAAAAAGGGCGCACGAAAACAGAGGTCGATGAAATCATTTGCTGGTTGACCGGGTATCGCCAGGATGAGCTTAAAACGCAGTTGCGAAACCAAACAGATTTTGAGGCTTTCTTCGCGGAAGCGCCCAAGTTGAACCCTTTGCGGGCTTTGATTACGGGCGTGGTTTGTGGTGTTCGCGTAGAAGACATTGAAGACCCATTGATGCGGGAAATTCGCTACCTGGATAAGTTAATTGACGAGCTGGCAAAAGGAAAAGCAATGGAGAAGATTTTGCGCACGCAGTAACTCCTCAGGCAGCAGTACCAGTTATTCAATAAAACTTGAGCCCACCTCTGTCTCTAAAAGGGGTGGGCTCAAGTGCTTGTTGCTTTGATGAAAGATAGCGGTTATTCCACTGCCACCACAGCTTCAGATATTTGAGACGGGCCTTGTTCCAGCGCACGGATAGCGGGCATAAAGAAGGCAGCGGCGCCAATCAGCATCACCAGGCCGCCTCCCAGCCAGTACCACACGCGCAGGCCCAGAAATTCGGCTACCGGAGCGGCAATGAGCATCGAGAGGGGCATCATGGCCGTACAGATGCTGGAGGTTACCCCGATCACGCGCCCTTGCATCTCTGCCGGTACACGCGATTGCATGATGGCCTGCAGCGGGCCATTGGCAATGGGGCTCATAAAGCCGAGCACGCCCATGGCAACCACCGCCAGCCAGAACATGTTTGCAGGGGCGATGCCAAAAACGAAGATGCCAAAACCAAGCCCCACCACACCCGAAAGGCTGGTAACGATCTTGCTCTTAAAACCTCCCCAGGCGCCAAGGAGCAAACCGCCCACGACCACGCCTACCCCCATAATGGAATCCAGCAGGCTCAGCTCCCAGACGCCCTTTTGAAAGTGGCGTGTTACGATGAGCGGGCTAAGCGTGCCGGCAGGGCCGAGGAGGAAGTTGAGCACCGCTGCCACCATGGTCAGATAAAGCAAGCCTTTCCAGGTTTTGAGATAGCGGAAACCTTCCACCAGGTCTTTCCAAAGGGAGGAAGGGGTAACCATCTGCTGCGCGTCTGCGCGCACCGGCTGCGGAATGCGGATGAAGAGCAGCGGGGTGATGGCAATGATCGCGGTGATCACATCCACGCTGATGACCTGATAGAACTTGAGGACAGACATGAGCAGCGCACCGAGGGGCGGGGCAATGATGGAAAGGCTGCCGCGCAAGGCCTGGTTGATGCCAGCCACGCGCGAGAGGTGCTTTTCTGGCACCATGAGTGCTGTGGATGCCGACATCGCCGGCCAGTGGAAAATCCCACCCAGTGAGCGCAGGAACATCACCACAAAAATGTGCCATACCTGCACCAGGTCAAAGGCATAGAGAATTGCCAGGGAGAGGGTAAAGAGGGCAATGATGGCGTCTGCCAGGATCATCACCTTGCGGCGATTCCAACGGTCTACCAGAGCGCCGGCGAATGGTGAGAGAAAGACCTGCGGCAGCAGGGCAACCAGCGTGGCGGTGGTCAACATGGCAGCCGATCCGGTTTTTTGCGTGATCCACCAGATCAGGGCAAACTCCACCAACCCTGAACCGAGCAGCGAGAAGATCTGGGCGCTCCAGATAGGAATGAATTTCTTCATCCAATTGTGTTCGTTGGGTGTCGTTGAAACTGCCATTTTTCCTCCGCAAAAACAAAGTTGTACTTACACTGCGACCACTGGCCGAGCGCTGCAGGGTGTTGAAGAGAATTGGAATTTACTCGATGTACACTTCTACGTGTTCGCCGTCTTCGTCGTCGTAAATGTCCATGATCTGGCCGGTTTCTCCGGCGGCAAGGGCTTCAGCCAGGCGAGCAGCGTCCAAACCTTCTACCTCTGGTGAAAACCGCATGCCCATGCGGATTCCGGCATTCACCATCCCCAACGGCAGGCGAACATTGACGCGGGTCTTGCCGGTATCGGTATCAGTAACGCGCACCCGGAAGAAACGCCCCCCACCTTTGCCGGGGAAGGCGGTGGCATTGGCTTCGGCAGCTTGCGGTTTGCGCGCGCTGGAATCCAATGCTTTCAGCAGTTCGGCAGCCATCTCCGGGGTGATTTTGCCGTCCTGAACCATTTTTAGTACTTTGAGGCGTTCTTCACTGCTGGCCATCATTTCACCTCCGCTTCACCGTGGCGTTCTCCGCGCAAGCGTGCCTGCGCTTCATCCCAGGTGATGGTGCCGTTATCCAGTTCTTCCAGGATGGCACGGCGTTCCTCAGGAGAAAGTTGAACGGGGCCTTCATCCTTGCCAGGTTCGTACCCCAGCGCCCGAACGATCTCATTCAAGCGGCTGCGCAGGGTGGGGTAGGAGAGGCGCATTTCATCTTCCATGCGGTTGAGGCGCCCTTCACACTTGACGAAGGTAAGCAGGAACTGCATCTGTTCCGGGGTGAGTTTGCCAAACGGCGTGTGTTCGGCTGCAAAGTGACCTTCGATGGTGGTATTGCAGTTAACGCAATACAGGCGGGTGATTGCCAGGTCTTCATCGCATACCGGACATTTGTTGATGGTTTTATTGATCATAACGGCCTCACAGAGCTTGGTGGAACAAAAGATTAATGGCTAGTGTGAAAATATTTTAGCACGGGATTAATAAAAGTCAATATTAGGATTGAGAATATTAATAAATTCTAAAGTTTTGTAAAGAATATTTATATTATTGCTATTCCAATTCCTTACGTTCACCAAGCAGGAACCAGTTTCCTTTGCGCGCGTCTGCGTCTCCAGGAGCGCGGTCATAATAAAGCTCAAAGATGCGCCCGTTTGTGGTGCGGATGCGAAAATAGAAGCGTCCCACCCCCCACGAACCCAGGCGGCTGGCGCTGGCAAGGTGCGCCGGAGCCATATTGCGCGCCATGCGCCCACGGCGCTTGTAATCCACCCATTCTTCCAGCACTTGCGCAATCTGAAAGGATTGCGCGCGCCAGATGAACTGCTCCGGGCAGTGCGGAGTTTTCTCACGCACAGGCGGGGTCTCAAAGAAAACCTCGATCGGTTCATCATAAAAATGCGCAGGAATGGTGGCCATCAATTAATATCTTACCAAATTCAGCCAGGTGAGGGAAGTAACTTAAGTGAGCTTGCCGGTGCAATACAGAAGCGCTGATGCAGCAGGGCAGGTGTTGCTGCTTAGCTAATCGACCCAGTCATGGGGTTCCACGTGTACGTAGGCACGGTCTACGCCGGGGAATTGCTCCAGCCGTTGGATTACCTGGTCTGAGATCTCATGCACCTCGTGCAAGGTCTTATTGCCATCCACGTTGATGTGAAGGTCGATCATCAGGCGCGGGCCAACGTAATCGGTCATGATGTGATGTACCCGCAATACGCCCGGCACAGATTCGGCAGCTTTGACGAACTCCTCTACCTCTTCGCGTGGGGCGCCCTTGCCGGTGAGAAAACCAAGATTCTCCTTGCCTGCCATAAAAGCCTGGCGGAAGATCCACAGGGCTACCAGAAGACCGGCAATCGGGTCGGAGAGTGGGTGGATGAAGTTGGAGCCAAGCACGCCCAGAAAAGCGGCGCTTGAAGTGAGGACATCACTGAGGTTATCGCGTGCAGTGGTTTTAAGGGTTGGGCTGAGCAGTTTTTTGGCAATGCGAGCAATCGCTACATACATCCCTGCTTTGATGGCAGCGCTGACCAGCAAAACGAGCGTTGGCAGGTCCAGTGCGATAGTCTCACCGCCGGCCATGTATCGCAAATAAGAATTCCGGGCTGCGGTGAAAGCGGCAATTGCCATTGAAATGGTCACCAACATGCCCACCAGCGGTTCAAAGCGGGCGTGCCCCTGAGGATGAGAAAGGTCGGGAGGCTGCATGGCAACCCACAAACCGAGCACCATCAGCAGCGAATACACTACATCGGAGATGGAGTTGGCGGCATCCGAGTAGAGCGCTGCGCTGCCAGAAAGTGCCGCTGCCGCAGCTTTGCCTGCGGCCAGCAGTAAATTTCCCGTCAGGGTAATGGCTAGTGCCTGGCGGTATAGTTTGTTTTGTTCAGTATGTGGTTGTAATTCTCTGACCCAACGCATGTTTACTCGCTATTAACAAATAAAACCTCTGTGTACCTTTTGCCTTGCGGCATCGGGCGCACCTTTGAGGTTTTGTTGGCTGCCGGGCTGAGTGCTCCGCCCGGGTAGCAAGATTGTAACATGGAAGTGAGCTGCCTGTTGTTTATGTTACACTAATTATTGACCATGAAAATCGAGTTGCGAAAAGTTCTGGTTGTTTTCATTCTGGCGGCGACGCTCTGTACTACGGCCTTCACCCGGCAAGAAGAAAGCCCGGTGAGGATTAAACGTATGGAGATTGACCTGTGGCCGGATTACGACCGCGCGCAGTTGCTGGTCATTTACCGTGTGCAGATCTCAAACGATACGCCATTGCCGGCACGCGTTAGTTTGCGCATTCCCAACAGTGCGGGCGCGCCTTACAAAGTAGCAACCCGTGACCTGGATGGACTTCTTTACAATGTGGGATATTCGCTTGAACCTGAGGGAAGTTGGAATGTGGTGGTGTTGACTACTTCAAGCAACGAACTTTACATTGAACATTACGATCCCAATATCATTACTGATGAAGATACCCGCAGCTTTACCTTTTCCTGGATCTGCGATTATCCAATCGACGAATTGGTGGTCAAAGTACAGCAGCCCCGTTACTCAAAGGATTTCAGCACTACTCCTTTTATGGGGCTCGGTGAATTGAACATTGCTGATGGTTTGTTGTATTACAAGCGCGATTTTGGTTCGCTGGCAAGCGGGATCACCTTTACCGCTTCGGTTTCTTATACGCGCACCAGTAATGAGCTGAGTGCTTCCAACTTGCCGGTGGCTGCCGCCACGCCCATCATACAGAATTCAGGCTTGGGTCACACGGTCTCCAATGTGATGACGCAGGTGTTGGATAATCGCAGCCTGGTGGTAGCCGGTTCACTCATTTTGGCAGGCATCGTGTTGATGCTCCTGGTCAGCCTGTTGGCCGGCTTCTGGGCAAATCCGTTTTCCAACGGCTTCAGAAAACTCAGGAATCAGAGAAACCCCTCTGAAGATCTGGAAGTGCGCGTGCAATACTGCCCGCACTGTGGCAAGCGCACCAATCCCGGCGACCGCTATTGCCGCGGCTGCGGAAACACGATTTAACTTCTCTCGGCTTTGTCAATCGAATGCTTTGGATTTAAATGCCTTCGCGCAACAACGCAGGCAAACAGGAATTACTTTAACTCCTCAAAAGTGATGTCTGCCACGGAATTGAGCACAAGCGTTGGGCGGTAGGGGAAACGCTTGATGTCTTCACGCCGGGAAACCCCGGAGAGTACCAGGATGGTATCGAGCCCGCTCATTACGCCGGCAACGATATCGGTGTCCATGCGGTCGCCAATCATCACCGTGTTCTCGGAATGTACATTGAGGTAGCGCAAAGCACTGCGCATCATCAGCGGGTTGGGCTTGCCCACAAAGAAGGGAGCCTTGCCGGTAGCTTTTTCGATCAAGGCCGCCAGTGCGCCGGTGGCAGGTACGATACCACTTTCGAGCGGGCCGGTGTTATCGGGGTTGGTGGCAATGAACATAGCGCCGTCGTTGATCAGCCTGATGGCTTTGGTGATTAGCTCAAAATTGTAGTTGTTCACTTCACCCAGCACCATATAATCCGGGTTGGTGTCGGTTTGAATGAATCCCACTTCGTGGAGTGCCTGAGTGAGCCCGCTTTCACCGATGACAAACGCTGTTCCGTTGGGAGTCTGGCTTTGTAAAAAGCGCGCGGTAGCAATGGCTGATGTAAAGATGTTCTCCGCGGGCACATTAAAACCGCTGTTTTTTAGGCGGTGTTCCAGGTCGCGTTGTGTGTAAAGCGGGTTATTGGTGAGGATGAGGAATTTGATCCCACGGCTGAGCATGCGGTCGATAAAATCGGGTGCGCCGGGGATGGGGGTTTTCCCTTTCACCAGCACACCGTCCATATCAATCAGGTAATTCTTGTAGGTTGTTTTTTCCATATAGCAGTAATTTTAACATATTCCCTTGCGGCTGGCTGCACGGGAAGGGCGGTGGGCGAATCGAGTATAATCCTTTAAGGAATCAACCTGTAGGAACCCTTATGCCGCGCAAGAAAACCCTGGAAGAACTCTCATCGGATGAACTGCGCCAACTGCTGGTGGAAAAACGCCGTGCAGAGCGTGAGGCGCGCCTGGATGCCTACCGCAAATCCGGGCGGGTCGTCCGCGTGGAAGGGGAGCAGGCTCCCGCGCCTACCTTACTGGAGATCGAGGAGGAAGAGGAAAACTCTCCCTCAGACCTGCGCCGGCGCGCCCGAGCGCGTAGAAAAAGCTCATTTGATAAGGTGCTCTACGGGGTAGAGATTGTTGCCATACTGGGACTTTTCTTTATCCTCTTCAACGGCGCCAAACTGCTTACTAATCTCAATAAGGAATTTGCGGGCGAACTGAATGCGAACAGTCTCACCCCCACTGCGCTGATCACCGCAGTGGTGCTGCCCAGCGGCCACACTGCGCCGGTGGAGGGGGTGGAGGTGCTGCCCAATACCTCGGAGATACCGGAGCATCTTCAGGCGATTATGCAGACGTATGAGAACCTGCCCATCCCCACACCCGGCCCGCAAACCGCGCGCCAGATGCAGATCCCCAAGATCAGCCTGAATGCCCCTGTGGTGATGGGGGATAACTGGGAGCAGTTGAAAAAAGGTATCGGCCAGCATTTGAGCACTGCCAACCCCGGCCAAAAGGGTAACATGGTGGTTTCAGCCCACAACGACATCTTTGGCGAACTGTTCAAGGATTTGGATAAGCTCGAGCCGGGCGATGAGGTGATCGTTATCACCCAGGATCGCTCCTATACTTACATTGTTACCGGTACGCAAATTGTGAACCCTACGGATGTGCAGGTGATGGATCCCACCGAAAACGCCACGCTGACCCTCATTTCCTGCTATCCTTACCGCGTGGACAACAAACGCATTGTTGTTACAGCGGTTTTGGACACCAATTCTTAAAACTTGGATTACAATAGCCACGAGGAGATTTCATATGGCAAACAAAAAACAAAAACGCTCTGTAAGCAGCTCAGTTACCCCGGTTGAAAAAGCCTCTGCCGCCCGCGCGCATGGCCGTGCCGTGACTGCGGAGTTCAAGCCCGATTACAGCTATGTCAAACAGGATCTCAAGCGCATCGGCATTCTGGCCGGGTCGTTTTTTGTGATTCTGGTAGCGTTATCCTTCTTCCTGCGATAAGGTACTTCCCGGGGGGAATGCTCCGGGGTTAACAAATCTCAATTAATTAAGGAGAGTGTTATGTCCCATATGTTTGTGCCGGGTCCGGTTGACGTGGCGCCAGAAGTTTTGGCTGCACAGACCAAGCCAATGCTGCCGCACCGCAGCAAGGACTTCGAAGCGATCTTCCAACGCTCCGAGGCCAAAGCCAAGGATCTCTTCTACACGACAACACGCGTATTCCAGGCTGCCAGCTCTGGTTCCGGTATGCAAGAAGCCGGTATCCGCAACTTTGTGCAGGAGACGGTGCTCTCCTGCGTGAATGGCTCCTTTGCCCAGCGCTGGAACGATGTGGCGATTGCCAACGGCAAGCAGGCCGACAAGCTGGAAGTGGAAATGGGCGAAGCGATCACTCCCGATATGCTGCGCGACGCACTGAAAAAGAAGCACTATGAAGCCGTTACCATTGTGCACAATGAAACTTCCAGTGGCGTGGAAAACCCGCTGGCCGACCTGGTCAAGGTCTGCCATGAAACCAGCCCGGATACACTGATCCTGGTGGATGCTGTTTCCTCGCTGGGCGGTGTGAAGATCGAGTTCGATGCACTCGGGCTCGACTTTTTGCTCACTTCCTCGCAGAAATGCCTGGCGCTGCCCCCGGGTTTAGCCCTGGCGGCTGCCTCTGACCGCGCCATGAAGAAAGCCGAAGCGGTCAGCAACCGCGGCTGGTATTTTGACCTGCTGCTGATGGAGAAACATCGCCTCAAGGACAGTACCCCGATGACCCCGGTGATGCCGTTGATCTTTGCGCTGGATTTCCAGCTGGATCGCATCTTTGCCGAGGGACTGGAACCACGCTTTGCCCGCCACGCGGCTATGTCGAAACGTGTGCAGGATTGGGCCGCCAGGCACGGCATGGAAACGGTTGCCAAGCCGGAGTACCGCTCCAAGACAGTGGTGACCCTGCGCAACAGCCTCAATTGGGATATCAGTGCGCTTAACAAGTTCCTGCAGACCAAGGGCCTGCGTATTGCCAACGGTTACGGCAAGCTCAAAGACATCAGCCTGCGCATTGCCACCATGGGTGAAACGCAGATGAGCGATGTGGAAGCGCTGCTGGCCGCACTGGACGAATACATCAAGCAGGGGTAACACCAGCGACTTTGCAGTAAAAGCCGGCGGCTAAATGACCTGCCGGCTTTTTTATTGACGCATGCGGATGGGCGTGATAGAATTCATGCCGTCCCAGCAATGGGCGCGTAGCTCAACGGTAGAGCAGCGGCCTTTTAAGCCGTTGGTTGAGGGTTCGAGCCCCTCCGCGCTCACTTTTGTTTTAAAGCACAAATGTTGGTTGGGGTACCCCATGCGGGGTATAAACATTCGAGCGCCTTCCGCGCTC
>CALCNO010000220.1 GCA_937897615.1 uncultured Anaerolineaceae bacterium | reverse complement strand
GTTCCTCTCGAAAAACTGCAAAAATCTGCGCGGCCTCTTGTCAGGGTAGCAGCTTCAGCAGCGGCAACGGATACCATCGCTGTTGACCAGCGCAAGGATCCCTTGTGGCTCAAAGCCGCCAATAAATCCGGACAGGCCGCTTATGCCCAGGCCGGCATCGGCCCTGAGCAGATCGACCTTTTTGAGCTGCACGATGCCTTCTCCATCATGGCTGTACTTTCTCTCGAAGCCAACGGATTCTGCGAAAAAGGCAAGGGCCCGTCACTGGCACTTGACGGAGAAATCCTGCTCAATGGGCGCATCCCCATTGCCACCCGCGGCGGACTGAAGGCACGCGGACATCCGGTGGGCGCCACCGGGATGTACCAGATCGTTGAGGTGGTGCAGCAACTCCGCGGCGAGGCCGGTAGCTCGCAGGTGGCAGATGCCCGCATCGGCATGGCGCAAAACATCGGCGGCAGTGGCTCGAACATCCTTACCCACATCCTGCAGCGCATCTAGGAGAACCAGCCTTGCTGCCCCTGGTCACCGAGAAAACATTACAGAATTACCGGGAAAAAACTTTCCGCTTTTCCCCGGCTGACCATCTGCACACTCCACAGGAGGCCATCCAATTCGTCAACGAGCGCGGTTTCGTTCTTTTTTGGCCAGACCCCAAAATGGCGTTGCCGAACCTATGGCAGGCTGTGGCCGGCAACCGCCCGGTACCGGACGACCATGATGACCCGGGGCACATCACCTGGACGTGGAAAGACTCCCTTATCGATAAGAAGGTCTGGTACTATGCGCGCGTGATCCGCTCGCGCAACACCATGATCTCCCTGCAACTGCTCCCGTATTTTTATGCCCTGTCTCCCAATTACGGCTCCCCGCTAGATGATATTCAGGATCAATACCAACAGGGGGCTTTACCCCTGGAAGCTAAACAGCTCTTTGAAGCGCTGTTGGAAAAAGGCCCACTGGATACCATTTCCCTGAGGAAAGAAGCTCACCTTACCAACGCCAGCGCTACGCAGCCTTTTCAGAGATCGCTGAACCTTTTGCAGCGGGACTTTAAAATCCTCCCGGTTGGCATTGCCGAGGCCGGCGCGTGGCGTTACGCGTTTCGCTACGAACTGACGCACCGCCATTATCCCGATCTGATCGAGCAGGCGCACGAGATCAGTGAAACACAGGCACGCACAGAATTGCTCCATGCCTGCATTGAATCGGTCGGTGCTGCTACCACCAAACAACTCGCTTCCATCTTTGGCTGGCCGCTTGAAGTCACACAAAGAGATCTTGACAAACATACAGGCCAGAAATGGGCTGCATGCAACCTAGAAACCTCCGCCCAGCCTGCCCCTGCTTTCTGTTCCCTCAACCTCGCATAATACGCCATCCACACATAATCACCGCGAACCGCAAAGGTTATAATACCTTTAGCGATACCCCAGTAATGCGGAGGCTGGAATGGAATTTCATATCTCGAGGCGGGCCAGAGAAAAATACCAATTTGACCGGGCATTATTTTCATACAGCGGCAATGTCATCTTCGCCGATTTTCACTCGGTCAGGGTATTCGCGCAAAAGATGAATGAACAGCGCGACCTGATCACCTACCCCGAATCGGTGATCAAGGCCGGGCAGCTTAATGCCATGGGAATGATTGACGAGATCTTTCATCATGTTTTTGCCCTTTACCGCCAGCAAAAAGGAAAAGATACCAACTCCCGCTTGCTCAGCTACCTTCAGGAAAAGCTTGATAAGGAACGCCTCGATTCCCTTTTGACGATTTTTATTTCCCAATTCCCTCCACTTGATGTCTACAATGCAAAAATCACACCCAAAAAATATCTGACTGGCAAAACAGAAGGAACACCTAATCGCGAAATGCTGCTAGAGGAATTGGTTCTGCTCTGGGTGGCCACAAGAAACCCGGCCCTGGATAATTTCAGCGAGTTATTATTCGATCCGGTGCTGATTGAGGACTACCGCTTTGACCAGGTGATGTTCCATGTCAACGAGTTTTTTAAAACTCAGCCGGGATTTGGGCCTCAAAATGAAACCCTCATTGATTTGCTGCGTTCACCGGCCATTCAGGTACCGCACTCCATCAGCGGCCAATTGGAGTACATTCAAACCCACTGGGCCGCGTTGCTGGGCGAGTACCTGCTGCGCCTCCTTTCCAGCCTCGATCTTCTCAAGGAAGAGAACAAACTGGGCGGCATGGGGCCGGGGCCGGTGCCCATCCCGGTTTACAACCGCGCGGAACTTTTAAAAATTGCCGGTAAGGATGCGGAGGTTGAAGCCTTTAGCCCTGATCGGGAATGGATGCCCCGCCTGGTTTTGATTGCCAAAAACACCTATGTGTGGCTCACGCAATTGAGCAAACAATATCAAAGGGAAATCACACGGCTTGACCAGATCCCCGATGAAGAACTACAAACACTTGCCCGCCGCGGCATCACCGGGCTGTGGCTCATCGGCCTGTGGGAACGCAGCCCGGCATCAGCAAGGATCAAACAGCTTTGTGGGAACCCCGAAGCCATCGCTTCGGCGTACTCGCTCTATTCTTATGACATTGCCCTTGACCTGGGCGGGTATGGCGCTTATGAAGCCCTGCGCGAACAGGCCAGGCGCTTTGGTATTCGCCTTGCCAGCGATATGGTTCCCAACCACATGGGTATTGACTCCGATTGGGTGCTCCATCACCCGGAGCGTTTTTTGGCCCTTGACCACTGCCCGTACCCCTCCTATCAATTCAACGGTGAGAATCTTTCCTCTGACCCCAACGTGGTAATCCAGATCGAAGACCATTACTTTGACCGCAGTGATGCCGCGGTGATTTTCCGCCGCATCGACAACAACAACGGCGCAACCAGGTTTATCTACCACGGCAATGACGGCACTTCCATGCCGTGGAACGACACAGCGCAGTTGAACTACCTGGACCCCAATGTCCGCGAAGTGGTCATTCAGACGATCCTGCAGGTAGCGCGCATGTTCCCCATCATCCGCTTTGACGCCGCCATGACCCTGGCCAAAAAGCACATTCAGCGTTTGTGGTTTCCACAGCCCGGAGCAGGCGGCGCCATCCCCTCGCGTTCTGACTTCCCATTGTCAGATGAAGAATTCAATCGCGCCATCCCGGTGGAGTTCTGGCGTGAGGTAGTGGATCGGGTGGCGAAGGAATGCCCGGATACGCTGCTGCTGGCAGAGGCCTTTTGGCTGATGGAAAGTTATTTTGTGCGCACACTGGGAATGCACCGGGTGTACAACAGTGCCTTTATGCACATGCTGCGCAACGAGGATAACGCCGGGTACCGTACTATCCTGAAAAACACCCTGGAGTTCGACCCGGAAATCCTTAAACGCTACGTTAACTTTATGAACAACCCGGATGAGCGCACTGCCGTAGAGCAGTTCGGCAAGGGCGATAAATACTTTGGCATTTGCACCCTCATGTCTACCCTGCCGGGCCTGCCCATGCTGGGGCACGGACAGGTGGAGGGCTATTCAGAAAAGTACGGCATGGAATTCCGCAAGCCATACTGGGATGAATCCCCTGACCCCGGATTGATCGCGCGCCACGAGGCTGAGATATTCCCTCTGCTGCACCAGCGCGAACTCTTTGCCGGCGTGGAACACTTCTGGCTGTATGATTTTGCGCGTGCTGACGGAGTTGATGAAAACGTATTTGCGTTTACCAACGCGCATCAGGGGAAACGGGCGCTAGTGGTCTACAATAACAGCTTCCTCGAAACCTCCGGCCGCCTTAAAACTTCTGCCAGCCAGGCAGTGCGCACAGGGTACACAAAACAGGTAAAAAGAACCGATATCGCCAAAGAATTAGAGCTAAAGCGCAATTTCAATGCTTACCTGAAATTCCGCGATCTCAACAGCAGCCTGTGGTATTTGAGGCCAGTTGATGAGGTGATCTACAATGGCTTTTCGATCCACCTCAACGGCTATGAGCATCACGTCTTCAGCGATTTCCAGGTTGTGCTTAATGACCCCAACCATGATTATGGCCGCCTGTGGTCTTTGATTGGCCAAGGCGGTGTGCCGGATATTGACATCGCGCTTGAAGAGCTAACGTTGCAGCCGGTGATTGCCCCCTGGCAGCAACTGATGAACAAGGGTTACGTTGAATACCTGCTCAAGCGCATGGAAACCGCGGTTCCAATAACACAGCAATTGAAACCAGAGTTCAACATCAAGATGACCCACTTTTTAGATGGGATTGCAGCATTGACCCATGCCACTGGCAACAAAACCCCCATTCTCGCCTCTGCCGAGAACAAGATAGCGGCCATAGTTGGGATCAAATCTACCCTCAAGGGGTTAGGCCTGCCCGGTTCAAAGCAGGTCAAAAAACTGGCCAGCGCCGCACTGGCAAAGTTCGATTCAGAAAGATGGTTGCGGGTTTCACTGATCGCCTGGGCGATGACCGGGGAGATCGGCTGCCTCGCCTCCGCAGAGAATTGCCATGAGCAATCCCTTAGCTGGAGCGACGAGTGGCATCTGGGAAAAGCCCTCGAAGAAACTTTGAAGCAGATGGCATTTTCAACGGAAGAAATCCAAGTTACCCTGATGTCCGTGAGGATTGCATCCCGGCATCATTCCTGGCTGCAAGAACTCAACGGCCTGCCGGCAAAAGCAATCCTGAAAGATTGGCTCGCTGACCCGCAGATCCAATACCTGCTCAGGGTAAATCGTTACAACGACATCCTCTGGTACAGCCGTGAAGGTTTTCAAACCCTGGTAACACTGATGCAGTTTGTTGCCTTGTTAGAGGCACAAAAAACTGGCATATCCGCCTCAGTCCTCAGCGAAAAACTGATCGAACTCGATGCTATTTTCAAACAGATCAATGCGCTGGAGAAAAAGTCAGATTACCAGGTGATGAAACTAGTCAATTGACAATCCCTGCCTGGTAATGTGCAATTGCCTGGTCAAAAACCATTGCGGCGCTGAGCCCACCCTGTGCGCTCTTGACCTTTGAGAATGCAGCGTGGTATTGCTGCGAACACTGGATGCCCAGCGCATCTTCCAGCAGCCATAGGGCATACGCGGCATAGGCAATGCAATTCCTGGGTTCAATGCGATCCAGGTCTTCAAAAAACCAGGCGCATGAAGCAAACATCCGCAGGCGAAATTCCTGGGCACGGAAAATCTTTCCAAGCTTTTCGTATTCTCGCACCGTTAAGTCATTGCGCAGGTATTTCTTTATCCAATCGGAAAAAAGTTGCTCTTCCAAACATACACGGATGTAGTCTTTGCGCAAAACGTGCAGGTCCAAGCCGTGCTGTTCCAGATGCTGTGCGCAAATCCGATCAACCTCGCCGGCAATAGCGGTGACCACATCGCGCAAGGGGCGCTTCCAGGCAGCACCGGGGGTACAAGCACATTCCTCCTGCCAGCGCTTAACGCCATGATGGCAACTCCACGATGTATTCTCATGGAGATCGGCAACAGGCAATTGCGGGTGCCCGTCTAACCACGCTGCCGGCCACTGCGGGGTAATTCCAATTTCTCTTAGGGAGCCATTCACCAACTGGCTGAGAAACATCTCGCGGAATTCCTGATGATGCCCGTAAAGCTCTCCATCCGAGGCAACCAGCATGTATTCTGTATTTGGGTGAAGTGAGAACTCTTTGCGAACAAAGTCCGCTACAAAGCGGTCAGCGTTGAGTGTAGCCGAACCATCAAAACTCACCCGCGTGCTCAATTCACGATTGTAAACAAAGGCCACAATCTCCCTGCCCTGGGGCAGTAAAATGCGGTATGCCGGGTGAGGCGGCTCCTCAGCACTCTTTAGCTGCCAGGGCGCTAAAATGGTAAACTTGATGCCCTGCTCAGCCAGAAGCCACAGCGTTTCTGTGTCAACGGCTGTTTCCGCCAGCCACATCCCCTCCGGTTTTCTGCCAAAGTCATGCACAAAGTCAACAATGCCCCAGGCAATCTCGGTTTCTTTTTCCTGCCGCGTTGCCAACGGCAAAATTGTATGGTGATATGGCTGGGCGATGGCATTTCCATGCCCGTACTTCTCGTAATTCTCCCGGTCAGCCTGCACAATACGCTGAAAAGCCTCAGGGTGTTTCACACGCAGCCAGCGAGCAAGGGTTGGGCCAATGTTGTAACTGATGCATGAAAAGTTCCCAATCTGTATATTGGGAAGATAGCAGGTCTGAAAAATCCGCTCGTTCCAATCATGGTACGGAGAGGCAGAGGGTTCGGCAGGTATCTCGTTTGATAGAGGGTCTTCGCGTGGGGGCTGGTAAAAGTGGGCATGGGCGCCAAAGCTGCGATGAAAGTCCATTGGGCAAAATAATCACTTTCGATATGGAGAATCCAGAAGGTAATCAAGGTTTTGATGAAAACGTTTGGGCATCAAGCCAAACTGACGCGGCAGGCTGTCAATGCTGGTAGTGTGATCTTCTGCCAGATAATCCAGCCAAAAGATGGAAACTGGAAAACGTGGATTGAGCTGGTTGACCCACAGGGAAATCGAACGCAGGTAAGCCGGGGAAATCTGTACAATCATCTTGCGTACATTGATCTTTTGCATCACCATCTCTACCACCTGCCGGTAAGACAACGCCTCAATTCCGCCAACAGCGACGGTGTGATTCACCATCTTGGGGTCATCTTTGAGCAGGGAAAAACACTGGAGGAGATCATCAATCCAGATAGGCTGTAGCAAATTCTTACCCTCGCCGGGGATAAAGAAAAACGGGGCATAGAGCCTGAGCAACGCGGCCAGCGGTTCGGTAAACTGGTCGCCGGGACCGAAAACGCTGGCGCTGCGAACGATGGTGTACGGAACGCCGGAGTTCATGATCCAGTTCTCTGCAATCGCCTTGGCCTTTTGCACCGGGTACGCCGAAGCTCTGGTCGCGCCGATGTGGCTTAGAAAGTAAATCCGTTCGAGCTTGGATTGCCTGGCGGCGTTGACCAGTGCGATCGTACCTTCCACATCCACCTTGTTCAGATCAGCCGCACTTCCCCTGCGTTCTGCCCCTGCCAGGTGATAAACCTCCGTGATCCCTTTTAACGCCGCCTTCATCCCCTGGACATCGGTCAGGCTGCTGATGGTGACCTCCACGGGAATCCCCTTTGGAAAACGTGGTGATTCAGCCGAAGGCCGCAGCAGGATGCGCACATCCTGGCCGGAATCCACAAGTGATTTGACCAGATGCCTGCCAATAAAGCCAGTACCGCCGGTGACCAGAATCATCTCAAGGATTATACCTGAGCTTTTCGCTCTCTCCGGATATTTCTGGCATGTTTCTTGCTACAAGCAGGGTAATTAACAGGCCGAACAATGAGCGAACTTCCAATCACCTTAACTAACAAAACCGGGTTCCATTATTTCCAGGATACCGCTCATTACACGAACCATGACCTCAATACCTGGCTGCCAAAACTGGTGAGCCTGAACGCCAGATGGTTACTGCTCAAATCCGATTCTTCCAGAGCAATCCCGGAGCAGTTCATACAGGGTCTTGTTACAGCAAACATCGCACCGATTGTTCATTTCTGTTTTAAGCTGCCAGATGCCCCCGCTCCCGCAGACGTACGCGCCATTCTTAGCGCATACGCGCACTGGGGGATCAAGTATGTGATCCTGTTTGACCGCCCCAATCAGATCGGCTCCTGGTCAGCAGCCAGTTGGTCGCAATCTGACCTGGTGGAGAGATTCATTGACCGTTTTCTGCCGCTGGCAAACGAAGCGGTGAACGCCGGCCTGACCCCGGTTTTTCCGCCCCTTGAACCAGCAGGGGATTACTGGGACACTTCCTTCCTGCGCTCCGCGCTGGAATCGATCAAACGCCGCGGCGCAGCCAGGTTGCTGCAAAACATGGCCTTTGCCGCCACCACCTACACCTTTGGGCATGACCTCAACTGGGGTGAAGGCGGGGCGCAAAAATGGTCGCAGGCAAAACCTTACTTTACCCCGGCAAACAGTGAAGACCAGTGCGGCTTCAATAACTTCCAATGGGTTGAGCAGATCGCCAAAAATGCCGGCGTTGCCAATGCAAAGATCTTTCAGGTTGGCTGCGGCCTCAAAAAGCAAAGCGAGTTCTACTCGCCGGTGATCCATGCCGAGGTCGTTCAGGAAATGCTCAGCAAAATAGCTTCTTCCGGCAACACTGTAACTGGAGCAATGTTTTACCTGTTGGCGGCTGAACCCGGCTCGGCAGAATATGCTGGCGCATGGTACAAAACCGATGGCAAACCCCTCCCAATTGTGAGGGCGCTATCTGCCGCTGAAGACGAATCTGCCGCACCCGTAAGCGAAACAAAGAAAAGTGCTGCCAAAAGTGACGATAACGCTGGCGCAGAGAATCCCCACCCTATCGAACATTATTTGCTTCTCCCCTCCTACGAATGGGGGGTGGCAGACTGGCACCTTGAAGTAACGCGACCCTTTATCATCAAGCACCGCCCGACAGTTGGTTACTCCATCACAGAAGCAGGACTGGCCAAAAAAGTGACTGTCATCGGCGGCGACCAGGATTTCCCGCCCGACGCGATTGCTCACCTGCGCAACATTGGCTGTGTGGTGGAGCAGATCGCCGGCGATGGTACAAGTATTGCATCCATACTGGCACAGAGGTAAACCATGACCATTACTCTTCCCACAACCTCCATCACGCACACGCCCATCGTAGCCAAACAGCCCGTCCTTAAGGTGATTGGCCTCGGCGGCGGTGGACAAAACACAGTGGACCGCATGATCGAACTCGGTTTGTCCGGGATCGATTTCATCGCTGCCAACACCGATGCGCAGGTGCTGCAAAAATCGTTGGCACCGGTGAAAATACAACTTGGCCCAATTCTTACCCGCGGGCTGGGGGCTGGCGGGGACCCTGTGATCGGCGAAGCATCTGCCGAAGAAAGCCTGGCCGAGCTGAGTGCAGCTCTCTCAGGCGCAGACATGGTATTCCTCACAGCCGGCATGGGCGGCGGTACCGGAACCGGCGCAATCCCGGTTGCCGCTAAGGTGGCCAAAAGTGTTGGCGCGGTGGTGGTTGCAGTGGTCAGCCTGCCTTTTAGCTTTGAAGTGGGACACCGCCAAAAGAATGCGCGGGATGGGATCAACAAACTCAAGCAATACACCGATACCATGATCAGCATCCCCAACGACCGTTTGCTGCAATTTGCCCCCAGAGACTTACCGCTCGAATTGGCTTTCCGCCTGGCTGATGACGTTTTACGCCAGGGCGTGCAGGGGATTTCGGAATTGATCACCCAACCCGGGCTAATCAACGTGGATTTCTCTCACATCCGTGCGCTGATGAAAAATGGCGGCGGTTCGCTGCTTGCCATCGGGACGGGTGAAGGCCCCAACAAGACTGAAGAAGCGCTTGAACGCGCCCTGCACCACCCCATGCTGGAGACAATTGACCTGAACGACGCCACCGGGATTATTGCCAACTTTACCGGCGGCAAAGACCTGGCGTTTATGGATGTGATGGAATCACTTAATCACCTGCAAAGAATGGCCAGTCCCAATGCCACGCTCATCCCCGGCGTGGTCACCGATGAGCGCATGGAAGACCGCGTACAATTGATCCTGGTGCTCACCGGCATTGGCGCCACCTCGGTAGATTCATCCGAAAAAGCACAAGAAGTTGAAGAAAGCCCTGAGCAAGAAAACGGTCAACCCATCGCTCTCGACACCGCAGCAAACAGTAATCCTGTTCAGCCATTTATGGCAGGCTCGCCCAGCAGCCTGGACATCCCGGCTTTTTTGCGCAGGCGGTTAAAATAGGAGCAACAAAATGGAAGAGAGAGCCAAACAGCAAGTATGCAACAGCGTCTATCGCCAGTTTCCCGAATTGCGCGGCGCACACCCAAGTATCTCCTCATTACCGGGTGACAAGTTCCAATTTGTTTTTCACGGAAAAGCAGAAACCGCTGATGGCAAGAAAATCAATCGCACAGTACGCGTTACGGCTTCAGATAGCGGCAAGATCCTGAAAATGACTACGTCAAGGTGATATCATGTTTGCGCAGATATCCGAAAAAATCCAATTGACCTTTTGGGACCTCTTCATTGCTTTTTTGAGCCGGGCCTCCTGGCTTAAATGGCCCATTGGGATTGCCCTGCGCGTTCGCAGCGATAAGCAGCTAAAGACAAAAGTTGCTACCGTGGTTGCCATCTCCTGCACCGGCTTAGGCATGGGGATGCTGCTCTACTGTCTCGCGCTCATCCTTTAGCCACTCATAAAAAAACAGCCCTGGCTGTTTTTTGTTTTAAGCAGGATGGTAAAATTTATCCATGGCTACTGACAAATTGGGGCAAAATCGCCGGATCAAAACCGTCACTCTTCTTTTTGTGGTTGTTTTGTTCTTTGGATTCCTTTTCGGCGGTTACAAACTGGCAGAAAAAGTCTTTCCGCCTAAAGTGGAAAACCTTTCTTCAAGTGCAACACCCTCTGCCCTTGAAGTGGCTGGCCAACAGGATTACCTGCTCCTGCAGTTCAACAACCTGGATGAAAAAGACCCGGAGTTGATTTCCCTCTGGGTGGTGCTGCACAGCGCAGAGCCATACAGTGAGCTATTTTTTGTTTCACTTTACCCCACTGCGGATGCCAGCATTAATTCACAGATCAAGTCCATCGTCTCTTTGAAAAATAACCACTCCCTCAGGCTATCCAGTTTGAGGAGACTGGCGCGCGTCTTTGATCTTGATCTGCAAGGCCAATTCGCTTTTGACAATACTGCATTTTTAAACTTTGCTGCCATCGCAGGGGTTGAGCAAATTGCGGTCTTCAACGCCTCGGCAGATTCAGCCGAGACGGCCGCGGCAATTCAAGCCAGCGGTAAAACGTTTTATTCCGCATTTTGCTCTCTCGATTCCTCAGGGGCAAGTAACTCATTCTTTTCTCAACTGGATCTCCCCGGTTTGATGCCAGCCCATTTGACCAGTAGTTTTAGCGCAGAGGATCTCCAAGCGCTTTTTGAGCAGGCCAGCCAGGCCGCAGATGCACCGTCCTGCCAGGTAGTGATTCCATAATGGAGCGAGATTATCCCATTTGCCCGGCGCGCATGATATAATGGCGCGTTTTAATAATACTTTGTGAAAGGGAAAGAAATGACAAACTCAGTGGATAAAGACCTCGTGATCAGCATGAATTACGAGTTAAAGGTAGAGAATGCCATTGTGGATTATTCGGAAGAAGGTGATCCTTTGGTGTTCCTGCAAGGGCATGACAATATCATCCCCGGCCTTGAAAAGGCCATTCAGGGGATGAAAGTGGGTGAAACCAAAGACGTGCTGGTAAAGGCCGCAGAAGCCTATGGCGAATTTGACCCGGAAAATTTCACCGAAGTCCCGCGTGCGGAATTCCCGGCAGAAATCCCTCTGGAAATCGGCACTGAAATCGGCGTGTACGATGAAAACGGCGAAGAATTGACCGCTTACATTGAGGAAGTGGAAGCTGACAAGATCACCCTCAACTTCAACCACCCGCTTGCTGGCAAAGACCTGGAATTCAAGGTGAAAATCGTGGACATCCGCCCGGCGACTGCCGAGGAATTGGAGCACGGGCATGTTCACGGAACGCATGAGCATGAACATGAGCACGGCCATGACCACGAATGCTGCGGTGGTGAAGACTGCGATTGCGAACACGAGGATGGCCACGAGTGCACGGGTGACCATCACGGCGAGGATTGCTGCTGCGGCAAAAAGAAATCGTCTGCCGGCTAAACTGACTTACGGAAAACGAAATATCTCTCCGGGAGCCATTTCCAGGATTTTCAGCCTGGATTGCGCCCGGAGCGCTTTTTTAACTTTCGCCGGATCGTCCTGGTTGACTGAGAAAAGGTCGTTGTGCATCGGGATCATGTGGGTGGCACCGAGTGACAGTGCCAGCTCAACCGACTCGCCGGCATTGAGGTTGCCCACAATGCCCAATGCCTCCCTTTGCTCATCCCGGCCATTCACCGGCAGGCAGGCAATATCCACCTTGCCAAATGGCGCAAGAATTTTCTCTTTCATCCCGTCATAAAGAACAGTGTCACCTGAATGAAACAGCACAACGCCATCCATGCGGATCACATAACCCACTGACAATGGTTCGCCTGTCCTGGGGTCATACTCCAGCCCCGGATGTGCCGCAGGGACGGCAGAAAAATCCATTGCGGCAAACCTGGCATCCGAAAACGAGTTAAAGACCTGAGCCGCCGTGCCGTCAAGTTCGCGCAAATGCTTGCGGGCCGGTTCCGGTCCAATGAACAAACAACGAGGGTTTTTCTCTCGAATCACCTTTAATGTATCCAGGTCGCAGTGGTCGGCATGGTCATGCGTCACAAACACCGCATCCATCCTGGTTAGTTCTTCGGGATTCACCGGTGGCGGAAAGTTGCGGCTGAACATCGCCGCGCTTCCGTACCCGCCTGTCACCACAAAGTTAGAAAGATAAGGGTCAATGAGAAAGCGTGTCTGGTTCCCCTGTATCAAAAGGCCAGCCTGTCCCAGATATTGAATCTGCATGTTCCTCCATCCGCACTGCAAGATTGGAATAAATTATAATGAAGATTAAGGACATTTTGAAAATATGAGCGTCAGAATTGTTACTGATAGCACCTGTGATTTGCCTGCTGATGTAATCGAACAATACGGTATTACGGTTGTTCCAATCTATGTGAACCTGGAGAACGAAAGTTATCAGGATGGGGTGAACCTTGACCGGGAAGAGTTTTACCAGGAGCTGGAAAGCAGCAAAGTCTTTCCTTCCACCGCTTCTCCGTCAACTGAAAGTTTTATGAGTGCCTTTTCCAGCCTCGCTCAAAAAGGCGCCGATGCTATCCTTTCGATCCATGTGGCGTCGACCATCAGCGGAGTTTACAACGTTGCGATGCTGGCCAGCCGCTCGGTAAAACAAGGGCTTGTGCGCACTTTCGATGCCGGACAGATCAGCCTGGGCACCGGTTTCATCGTGGCCGCTGCAGCAAAAATGGCAAAGGCTGGTAAAGATTTGAATGAAATCCTCAGCAGCATTCAGGAACTGGCAAACCGCACCTATACTTTTGCCATCGTGGATAATCTCAGATATTTGCAGCACAGCGGGCGTATCTCTCAATTCAAGTCCTTGCTGGGAAGCCTGCTGCAGGTAAAGCCGCTGCTGCGTTTCTATCAGGGCATCCCCACCGTCAGAGTTCTGCGCACCAGCAAAAGCGCCGTTGACCAGCTTCTGGCCGCCGTAAAATCGCTGGGGAAACTGGAAGCGCTGAATGTTTTGCACATCAATGCCCTTGAAAAAGCCCGGGCATTACAAGAAACGGCGCTAAACCAGTTTCCGGAGCTATCCAATTCAAAGATTATTGACGTATCGCCGGCAATCGGTACGCATATTGGGCCGGGAGCGGTTGGGTTTGCAGCCATTGCGGCTGCACCTGAGAAGTAGCGACTAAGGGACTCAAGTGTTTCTACCAACAACACCATCAGAACTGCAAGCGCTGGGCTGGGATTCTCTGGATGTGATCCTCGTCAGCGGTGATACTTATATTGACTCCCCTTATTCCGGTATTGCGCTGATCGGGAAAATCCTGCTGTCGCATGGGTTTCGCGTGGGGGTGATCGCGCAGCCGGATGTGAGCAACACCAGCGACATCATGCGGCTGGGCGAACCGCGCCTCTTCTGGGGGGTGAGTGGCGGCACGGTCGATTCGATGGTGGCTAATTACACCGCAACGCTACGAAAACGCCGCAGCGATGACTTTACCCCCGGGGGGCTGAACAACCGCCGCCCTGACCGAGCGGTGATCGTTTATGCCAACCTCATCCGGCGCGCATTCAAGAATACAGTTCCCATCGTCCTGGGCGGAATCGAAGCCAGCCTGCGCCGCATCACCCACTACGATTACTGGACGGATAAATTGCGCGCGCCCATCCTCTTTGATGCCAAGGCCGATTACCTGCTCTACGGCATGGCGGATGAAAGCATTGTGGAATTGGCCACCGGCCTGCGGGACAAACAAGACATCAGCAACATTCGCGGATTGTCTTATCTCGCGAAAAATCACGCGGAGGGCTACATTGGATTGCCCAGTTTTGAAGAAGCGGTTGCAGACAAAGAACAATTCACCAGAATGTACCACCTCTTCTACCAGAACAACGACCCGCTCACTGCCAAGGGGCTGGCACAGAAAAAGGGTGACCGCTATTACGTACAGAATCCGCCGGCACTGCCCCTGAACAGCCAGGCGTTAGACAAGGTATATGCAATGCAATGGGAACGCACCCAGCACCCCTTCTACGAAGAACAAGGGCCAGCCAAAGCGTTACAAACCATCCAGTTCTCCATCCCCACCCACCGCGGGTGTTATGGCGAGTGTAACTTCTGTGCCATTGCTGTACATGAGGGCCGAACCGTCTCCAGCCGGAGCGAAGCGTCCATCCTGCAGGAAGCAAATAGCATAACACAGCACCCCCAGTTCAAAGGCATCATCCACGACCTGGGAGGTCCAACCGCCAACATGTACCAGATCGAATGCCGCAAAAAGATTAGCAGCGGCGCCTGCGCCGATAAACGCTGCCTCTTCCCGGAAATTTGCCCGGTTCTCAAAATCGATCACACACCACAGATCGAGTTGCTCCAGAAAATCAGAAAACTTCCCGGTATCCGGCGTGTGTTTGTGGGTTCAGGTATCCGTTACGATATGGTGCTGGCAGACCAAAAATGCGGCCTACCCTATCTGAAAGAAGTGGTGAGCCATCATGTTTCCGGGCAGATGAAAATTGCCCCGGAGCATACTGACCCTTACGTGCTCAAGCTGATGGGAAAACCGTCTGCTCAATCCCTGGAAAGATTCCGCCAGCAATTCCAAACACTGACGGAACAGGCACACAAGGAACAATACCTCACCTATTACCTTATCGCCGCCTACCCCGGATGCAGCGACAGCGAGATGCGCAAATTAAAAGATTATGCGGTCAAACACCTGCACCTCACGCCGGAACAGGTGCAAGTGTTTACCCCTACCCCCTCGACCTATGCCAGCGTGATGTACTATACCGAGCAAGACCCCTTTACCGGACAGAAGCTATTTGTGGAAAAGAATCTCAAACGTAAGGAAACTCAAAAAGAGCTGGTCACCGGCCACGAGAAACGCCCAGGCACTTCAAAGAATGTTTATGCCAATACAGCCAACTCAAAAAGTGGCTATGCGAATAAGGGAAAACGGGCCTCAAAATGAGCGGAACTGCCAACATCGATTTCTTTGTTTCCTGCCCGCCGGGACTGGAGAAATTGCTTGCAACTGAGATGCGCGCCAAATCTCTTGCCATCCCACCCGCCCCCGCAAAAGAAATCCCTGCCGAAGCAACCCTCACCGGCGAGGACACCGGCGGGTTGCTGCTCCGTGGCACACTGGCAGATGTGTACACAGTGAACCTAGTGTCGCAGCTTGCCAGCCGGGTGATCGTGAGGCTTGGGACGTTCTATTCCGCCTCGTTTTCCGAACTGCGAAAGAAAGCCTCGCGCCTGCCGTGGGAGAAATATCTCAGAGCCGGGCAGCAAGTATCCCTGCGGGTCACCTGCCACCGCTCCAAACTCTACCACTCCGGGGCTGTGGCAGAGCGCGTGCTGGGCGCCATCAATGACTGCTTTGCCCGGTTCAATAAAGCAAGTGCGCCATGCCAGGAAGCAAAGACCGGGCAGTTGGTACTTGTGCGGATGGAGAACGATCAATGCACTATCAGCATCGATTCTTCCGGCGAACCGCTGTACAAACGCGGCTACAAATTGGCGGTTGCCAAAGCACCCTTACACGAGAATATTGCTGCGGCAATGTTGTACTTCTCCTGCTGGGATGGAGTGCAGCCGCTCATTGACCCATTTTGCGGGTCTGGCACCATCCCCATCGAAGCCGCCATCCATTCGCGGGGAACCTTCCCCGGCATAAAGCGCAGATTTCAGTTCATGGAATGGCCATGTTTTGATCAGGATATCTGGCAACAGATCTCCGATGGTAACACTCAAGAAGCGATGAACAGTGGGCCAATCTTCGGCTATGACCGTGATGCAGGCGCCATCCAGATGGCAAGCGATAATGCCCGGCGTTGGGACACAGCATCGAACATTCATTTTGCCAACCAGGCAGTTTCTTACCTGGAATGCCCCGCCCCACAGGGAACGATCATCACCAACCCGCCCTACGGGCTGCGCATCCGGGAGAACAAAGACCTGCGCAATCTGTATGCACGCTTTGGCAGCATCTTAAAATCAAAGTTCAATGGATGGACGGTGGTGCTCCTCAGCCCGGACGACCGGCTTACTGCGAACCTCGGGCTTGGCGACCCCAGCGATGTACTGAGTTTCAAAAACGGGGGAATCCCGGTGAAAATGCTGAAATTCCAGTTGTAACACCCCGAAACCGGTGGATGAATGTCACTTTTTGCTCTTCAACCCTCCTGAAATGAGCATCCTCTCATCTTAAAAATTGCCGCCGGGTGTTTAATGTTAGAATACAGGCGGGGAATTCCCGTATCAAAATCAACTTTTCAGGAGAAGGAATGAAGCAAATTCGTGTTCTTCAATGGGGTTTGGGTGCCATGGGAAGCGGTATGGCACGTTTGATGCTCGAAAAAACGGGATTAAAGATCGTCGCCGCTGTGGATGCGCGCGCGGATTACGTGGGCAAAGACCTGGGAGAGGCATTACAGCTCAGCAAAAAAGTGGGCGTCAAGATCACCAACGACCCCGATTCTGTCCTGAAAAAAGAAAAAGTTGATGTGGTCATTATCGCTACCACGTCCTGGCTCAAAGAACAGGTAGCAGACCTGCGCAAGATTCTCAAAGCCGGCATCAATTGCATCTCAATCGCAGAAGAAATGGCAGATGCATACGCCCAAAACCCCAAATACGCCAAAGAATTGGATAAACTGGCCAAAGAAAACGGCGTGACCATTGTGGGCACAGGGGTTAACCCCGGCTTCGTGTTGGATCTGCTGGTGGTGGCACTCACCGCCGGAAATCACCAGGTGGAGCGTATTGAGGCTTCACGGGTGAACGACCTGAGTCCCTATGGTCCCACTGTGATGAACAGTCAGGGGGTGGGTACCTCCCCGGAACAGTTCAAGGCCGGCATTTCTAACGGCTCCATTGTTGGACATGTAGGTTTCCCGGAATCCATCCACATGATCAGCGATGCCCTCGGGCTTGGCGTTGACCGGATTGAGCAGACTCGTGAACCTATTATCAGCAAGGTCAAGCGCGAAACTCCCCACGTCAAGGTGGAACCGGGAATGGTGGCAGGCTGCGCGCACATTGGCATTGGTTACCGCGGCGACAAAGAAGTCATCAAGCTCATTCACCCGCAGCAAATTCACCCCGGCCTGGAAAAACAGGATACTGGCGATTACATCAACATTTACGGCAAGCCGGAAATCCATATGTCCATCAAACCTGAAATCGCCGGCGGTGTTGCCACCGAGGGCATCGCCGTCAACCTGATCCCGCTGGTATTTGCCGCCACGCCCGGCCTCAAGCGCATGATCGATCTGCCCATCCCGGCAGCCTTGATGGGAGACTCTGCTTATTCCCGTAAAATATAAACAGGCACTTGATCGGTTTCTAAATAACTCCTTTTAGCGGATGGTGATCTTATGGCAATCGTTCCAAAAGGTACATGGGTCGAAATCGAGCAGGTCGTACTCCAGCCTGAGCAACGCGCGCAATCGCTGCCGGAAGAAACACGCAAAGTGCCTTACGTTTTGCGCGTTTCCGGCTTTTTGAGCGAGGGTGGCGAACCCGGCCAGGAGGTAAAGGTCAAAACGATCATCGGGCGCGAGTTGTCCGGGCGCTTGCGCACCATAAACCCCAGCTACACCCACAGCTTTGGGCAAACTATTGCCGAACTCCTCACAATTGGTACCGATTGGGAGGAAAAATGACCCCTCGCGATGTTTCGTACGATGCCGTGATGGCACGCAAAAACGAGATCATGAAATCCTCCATGCAATTGGACTACGATGAATTCGTGCAAAGCCCGATTGCTTTTGATTATGAGCGCATGATGACAGCCACGGGTTACACCATGGAAGACATCATCCGCATCCAGCAGGAAACCAAAGTAGGCAATACCCCGCTGTATGAATTGAGGAACCTCACTGCGGCAGTACGGCGTACTGCTGCAAAAGGCAAAGGCGCCCATATCTTTGTAAAAGATGAAGCCGCCAACGCCTCGGGGAGCTTCAAGGCACGGCGTGCCTCCATCAGCGCCTACGATGCCATGAAAAAAGGCTATAAAGGCATGATCGCTGCCACCAGCGGCAATTATGGCGCAGCGGTGGCCTCGCAGGCAGCGCAGCGCGGACTAAAGTGCATCATCGTGCAAGAGCTGTACGACAGCCGCGGTGTTGGCCAGCCGGAGATCATCGAAAAGGCGCGCGCCTGTGAAGCCTATGGCGCTGAGGTGATCAAGCTCACCGTCGGGCCAGAACTCTTTTACATGCTGCTGCGCACGCTGGAAGAAACCGGATTTTTCAATGCCAGCCTGTATACGCCCTTTGGCATTCGCGGTGTTGAAAGCCTGGGTTATGAGATCGCCCAACAATGCCGCCAGCTTCTGGGCAGAGACGCCGATGCGGTCATCGTCACGCATGCCGGCGGCGGCAACCTCACCGGCACCGCGCGCGGCCTGCTGGCCGCCGGAGCTACGCAAACCCGCGTGATCGCCAGCTCGGTTGACCTGGCAGGGCTGCACATGGCCTCCGACCGCGACTTCAATCGCAAATCCTTCACCACCGGGCACACCGGTTTTGGCATCCCGTTTGCCACCTGGCCAGACCGCGTGGATGTACCGCGCAACGCCGCCAGAGCCTTGCGCTATATGGATGAGTACCACCTGGTAACACAGGGAGAAGTCTTTTACATTACAGAACTGCTCACCAAGATCGAAGGCATTGAACGCGGCCCGGCGGGAAACACCAGCCTGACAGCGGCCGTCTCGATTGCTCGCGAGATGGACGAAGACCAGATCATTGTGGTACAGGAAACAGAATACACCGGCGCGGGCAAGCATCATAACAGCCAACTCTCCTTTGCCCGCGAAAACGGCATTGAAGTGCGTCGCGGCGACCCGCGGGAGAACGTTCCCGGAAAAGCCATCGTCATCCCGCAGCACCTTGCGCAGGTGCATAGCAAGGTACAGGACCTGGAGCATCTGCGCCGCTCCTACCTTGCCAACGCTGCCAGCCGTTACCCTGTAACCAATTGGACAGATTCCGATATCACTTTTTTGGCCCAGGACGTCAAAGAAAGCACTGAATGGGTACGACTTCATTTTCCCAACTAATCCTCAGAGGAGCCTATGACCCAGGAAAGAATCACCAGTTTTGAGAAACGCAGAGAAGAACTTAGCAAATTGAGTGATGAGGAGTTGAAAGAGCGTTTTTGGCAATTGTGTAACCAGGTGGTTGAACCAATCGTTGACCTGGCGCGCACCCACACCTCCCCCTCCATTGAACGCTCTGTGCTGCTGCGCATGGGAATCGACAGCCTTACTGCCCATGCTGCCGTGGATCACATCCTCGAAGCCGGGCTGCTTGGCAAGGGCGCCGGGCACGTGGTACTGGAAGTGGCGCAGAAAAGGCACTGCGATGTTCGCGCCGCGGCAACTGCCATTGTGCAAGATAAAGAAGTCTTAAATGGCTTGTTTGAAACCGCAGGAGACCGCCAATGAGCAAGCAGCCTGCGCTGGAACCCAACCAAAAACTGGATATCGAAGCCATCCTGCAAGATCTGGAACACTACCATCCACGCCGAAAGGGCTGGACCTGGCGTAATGTTCCAAAAGACGGTGTGGATATGGGCCCCTTCCATTACCGCAATATGTCCGAGCCGCTAAAGAACGGCATCGGCTTGCCGGCTTCCAAATACTTTGAGCATATTGACCCGCAGCCCAGCTGCGTGGTGACCACCGAGATCGCCTCCGGGCGTTTTGAGGACGACATCCGCCGCATGCGCATGGCCGCCTGGAACGGCGCCGATCACATCATGGTCATCCGCACCACCGGGCAGAGCCACATTGACGGCCTGCTGGAAGGCACACCGGAAGGCGTGGGCGGCGTTCCCATCACGCGCAAACAGATCCGTGCCAGCCGCAAAGCCTGCGATATGATCGAGGACGAGGTTGGCCGACCGATCAATTTTCACAGCTACGTCTCTGGCGTGGCAGGCCCTGAAGTGGCAGTGCTCTTTGCTGAAGAAGGCATCAATGGCGCCCATCAGGACCCGCAATACAACGTGCTTTATCGCAATGTGAATATGTACCGTTCCTTTGTGGATGCCGCCGAAGCCAAAAAAGTGATGACCGGTGCACGCATCTTCCAGATTGACGGCGCGCACAATGCCAATGCCACCGCCAAAGCCGGCTGGCTGGTGATGCCGGAATTGATGGTGCAGCACGGCATCAACTGTGCCTTCTCAGCAGCGGTGGGGATGGATAAAGACCTCATCGGTCTTTCCACCGTACCGCCGGATGCACCGCCCGCCCCCAAGCTCTGGTACGACCTGCCCTACGCCGTGGCACTGCGCGATTTCTTCTCCGATTTCAAGATGCGCGCGCAGCAGAACACCCGCTACATCGAGGCAGATATCGAAGAGGCCATCCGCACCCACACCATCGACACCCTCATCTCCATGCTCACCAGTGCAGATATTCAGAGCACCATCACCCCGGATGAGGGGCGCAACGTCCCCTGGCATTACAACAACATCCGCGGTGTGCAAACGGTCAAGCAAACCTGGGCGGCGCTGGATGGCATCAAGGAACTGTTAAGCATCAATCATCAGGGCCCGCTGGGAGAGATGGTGCGCGACCTGAAAATCCGCGCCATTGCCTTCCTGGAAGAAGTGATTGCCACCGGCGGGTACTTTGCCGCCGTGGAAAAAGGCTTCTTTGTGGATTCTGCCAAGTACCCGGAGCGCAGCGGTGATGGCATTGCCCGTGATGGCAAGGGTGGCGTTGGCGCAGGTTCCATTGTTCAGCGCGATGCTGATTATTATGCGCCGGTGTGCGACCATTTCGGTGAGAACCATCTGCCCGCCGGTACCACCCACACCTGCGACCTGATTGACGGCTGTACCCTGTGCAAGCCAGAGAAGATCGTTTACATCGATGAGCTCGACCCGGAAGACAGCTGCAACAAACGCCTTGAGGCCACCTTCCCCTATCGCAAGGGTGGCAAGGTCAAACCGGAAGCTGAATGGGCTGGCGATGGCACGATCCTGACACAGTTCTTTGTGCCCCTGCCGGAGGATTTTGCTGCCGCTTATGGGGTTGAGATGGCCAAAAAACTCGGTCTGGAAGACCCGCAGGTGGTCAACATCGAAGTGATGCAGCCGGCAGAAGGCTGTTTTGTGGAAGTGAAAGGCAAAGTAACTTTTGATATCGAACTCTCCTCGTTGAAGGTTGCCGAAAAGGAAGAGATCCTGCCCGAAGAAGAACTGCGCGCTGCCGTGAAAAAGATCGGCCTGAAAGTGGTAGCTGCTACAGTTGGGGAAGATGAGCACAGTGTTGGCTTGCGCGAAATCCTCGACATCAAACACGGTGGCATCGAAAAGTACGGCGTAAAGTACTACTACCTGGGAACCTCGGTGCCGGTGAGCAAGCTCATCGATGCCGCCATCGAGACCGGCTCACAGGCCATTCTCATCTCCACCATCATCAGCCACAACGACACCCACCGCATCCAGATGAAAAGGCTGGCGGATCTATGCACCGAGCGCGGCGTGCGTGACCGCCTTGTGCTCATTGCCGGTGGCACACAGGTGAACCGCGAAATGGCCGCAGAGACCGGCCTCGATGCCACCTTTGGCCGCGGCACTAAAGGCATTCACGTGGTCAACGCGCTGGTCAAGGGGCTAAAAGCCCGCGGAATGCTTTAGTCGCCGGAGCAGCCTTGCGCGAGATCGAGTTTCTCACCGTCGAGATCGGCTCGACCATCACCAAACTCAACGGTTTTGCCCTGGGGCAAGTGGGAGTGTTCCTTCCGCTTGCCCAGGGTTTTGCGCTCACCAGCATCACAGCAGGGAATGTGCGCCTGGGGTATGAAGAAGCTCTGGCTGACCTGCAAAAGCAAGGCATCCCCCTTGGAAAGAGCATGAAGGTTTATGTCAACAGTTCTGCCGCTGGCGGGCTGCGCATGACGGTGCATGGACTCACCTATAACATGACCGCCCGTGCCGCACGCGAAGCAGCGCTGGGGGCAGGCGCCATTGTTAAAATGGTCACCGCCGGGCTGCTGGATGAATACGCGCTGGCAGAAATCCAAAAGGTCAATCCCAACATCATCCTCCTCTCCGGTGGGGTGGATTTTGGCGAAAAAGAGACTGTGCTGCGCAACGCACAGGCACTGGCTGCACTGGGCATCAATGCCCCGGTGGTGTATGCCGGCAACACGGCGCTGCGTACCCAAGTGCAGGAAGTCTTTTTGCAACACGGGATCGAATTCCTGCTGGCCGATAACGTCTTCCCTGAAGTGGACGTGCTTAACACCGTCCCGCTGCGCAAGGTGATCCACGAAGTGTTTAACAAACACATCATTCACGCCCCGGGGATGGAATATCTTTCGCAGATGACCTCCAGAGAGATCATCCCCACACCCGGCGCGGTACTGCTGGGAGCTGAACTTTTTGCAGAAGCCTGTGGCGACTGCCTGGTGTTCGATGTTGGCGGCGCAACAACCGATGTACACAGCGTCACCAATGGAAGCCCGGAGTGGACCTCCAGGCAGATCGAGCCTGAGCCGTACGCCAAGCGCACCGTGGAAGGCGACCTGGGCGTTTACATCAACGCACAGAATATTGCGGAGTTGAATACACAGGCAACATCCATCGAAGAAGTGAAAAACATCAAAGCGGTTCCGGGCACGCAGCAGGAAAAAGAATTGACTCAGCGCCTGTGCAAAGTGGCGGTTGATACCGCAGTGCGGCGCCACGCTGCTGTGGTGATGGAAAGCTACACACCCACCGGCAAAAAACAAACTGTGCGCGGCAAAGACCTTTCGGCAGTAAAGTGGGTTGTCGGCACCGGCGGCGCTTTGACCAGAATTGAGGGTGGCCGCGAAATCCTGCAGGGCATTTGCAGCGGCCCCGGCAAGTATTTACTCCCATCCCCACAGGCAACTATTCTGATCGACCGCAATTACCGTTTTTCGGCGCTGGGCACCCTTGCCCAGGACTACCCGCAAGAAGTGAAGAACACCTTTTCCGCATGGGTTGAAGAGGAGACCAGATGAATTTGCCCACCCCGCGCCTTGAAATCTACCCGGCCAGGATCAGCGAAAATGCCCGATCCATCGCCGGACTTTGCCACCGTCACAAGATCAGTGTGGCCGCGGTGACCAAAGTAGCCTGCGCTCACCCGGCCGTGGTGAACGCCCTGGCTGAGTCAGGCGTAGAGATGCTGGCAGACTCGCGCCTGGAGAATCTGAAAGCGATCAAGGGCATGGGCATTCCGCTCCCGCGCATGCTGCTGCGCCTGCCGGCCCAGGACCGCATTCCAGAGGTCATCCAACTGGCCGATTACTCCCTCAACTCTTCGCTGGAAACCATCAAACTGCTCTCCGCAGAGGCCGCGCGCGCAAAAACTATCCACAAGGTGATCCTGATGGTTGACCTGGGTGACCTGCGGGAAGGGGTTTGGCCAGAACGCGTGGAATCCATTACGGCTGAAATTGCCAAGTTTCCGGCGGTTGAATTGTCCGGTCTGGGATGCAACTTGGCCTGCTACGGCGGCGTGATCCCTACCACGGAGAAAATGCAAACGCTGGTGGAATTGCGCGATACCGTCCGCAAACATGCCGGGCTGACGTTGGAACTCCTAAGCGGGGGCAACAGCGCCAACCTTCCCCTGCTGGCAGGAGATGGGATGCCGCAAGGCATCAATCACCTGCGCATCGGAGAAGCCATCCAATTGGGGCGCAACGTACTGGATCGCTCCCCCTGGCTGGGAACGCGCCAGGACACCTACCGCATCGTCGCACAGGTGATCGAACTGGAACGCAAACCCTCGGTTCCCATTGGGGAGCGCGGGCAGGATGCTTTTGGCGGCACGCCCCAATTCGAAGATCGCGGCTGGCGTTACCGCGCCATCTGTAATCTGGGCAGGCAGGACGTGTCCATCGATAACCTTGAACCTGAAGATTCGCGGTTGAGCATTTTGGGGGGCAGCAGCGACCATCTGATCGTGGACGTGGAAGACGCGCATCACGAGATCAAGGTGGGCAGCGAACTGGCATTTTGGCCCGGTTACGCCGCCCTGCTGGCAGCGTCCACCTCGCCGTATGTAGTCAAAGTTGTGATGGAAGGATAACAGGAATTCACCCATGCTTTACCAGACCCACGCTCAAATTCACCTCGACAACATCCATGCCAACATTGAGTCCATTCGCCAGCATATTGGCCCGGCGCGAAAGATTCTGATCGCCGTTAAAGCCAATGCCTACGGGCATGGTGCAGTCGAGGTCTCGCGCATGGCAGAGACAATTGGCGTGGACTTTCTGGGCATCGCCACCGTACCGGAAGGCATGCAGTTGCGCGAAGCAGGGATCCACCTGCCCATCCTCAAATTTGGCCCCACATTTGAAGAGGAGTTGGAAAGCGCAATCCGGCATCAGATCACCTTGCCGATCTGCGACCGGGAAGCTGCAGAACAAACACAACGGGCAAGCGTAGCGCTGGGAAAACGCCATCCTGTCCATCTGAAGGTCGATTCAGGCATGGGGCGTGTGGGGGTGTCACCCGAAGAGGCTGCAGATTTGGCTGCTTTTATTGAGCAGCGTTGCCCGGCGCTTTATCTGGAAGGAGTTTTTACCCACCTGCCTGTCAGCGATGTGGCAGATAAAAGCTACACACAGGCGCAAGTGCAGCGCTTCCAGACTTGCGTGCAGGGCATTAACAACCGTATTGGCCGTAAAGTGGAGATCACACATTGCGCCAACTCCGGCGCAGTGTTGGGCCACCCGGAGGCCTGGATGGATATGGTGCGGCCAGGCATTATGATCTACGGGCATTATCCCGACCAGGAGACGCCGCATACTGTTCCCCTCAAACCGGGATTGAGCTTCCTCACCAGAGTGTCTTTCCTCAAAAAGGTTCTCAAAGGAACCAGCATCGGTTACGGCCGCACCTGGTTGGCTCCTGAAGACACCTGGATTGCCACCATCCCCGTGGGCTACGCGGATGGCTTCAACCGATTGTTTTCCAACAGCGGCCGTGTTCTGATCAACGGAAACTCATACCCCATCGTTGGCCGGGTCTGTATGGATCAAAGCATGGTCAACCTGGGCCCGCAAACAACGATAAAAGTGGGCGATGAAGTCACTCTTATCGGGCGCAGTGGCACACAGGAAATCCCCTGCGAGGAATGGGCAGAAAAGCTGCACACCATCACCTACGAGATCACCTGCCAGATCAACCAGCGCGTAGAAAGAGTTTATACTAAGTAAAATGAGGTTGAGATGAGCGTCAATTCTGCTGTTGCCGTTGCCCACCCCAACATTGCCTT
>CALCNO010000219.1 GCA_937897615.1 uncultured Anaerolineaceae bacterium | reverse complement strand
GATGAAAACAATGAATGGCGTAACTATCTGGATGGCTGGTAATTAATAGAGTTCCATTCCGTCAAGCGCGGCAACCACCTCGCCAGGAAAATTAATCTTCGCCTCATTGACCAAAGTTGCAATCCCCACCCTTTGGTCATAATGGATGAGCACCAGTTTGCTCACGCCGGCCTTTGCGGCAACCTCCCCGGCCTGGCGCGCTGATGTATGCCCTTTGCCTGGCCCCGCCGATTCCTGCAGCAACACATCGCTCCCGTGAGCCAATGCTTCCAGAGATTCACAGGGTTCGGTATCACAGCTGTAGGTGATCGATCGGCCCTCGCGAAAATCAAACCGCACCCCGATGGTTGGGATAAGATGCTTGACAGTAGCAGCGCGAACAGTCAATTCTGAACCGGAAAAGAGCTGGTGTAGTTCATTCTCAGGAATCGTGTGAAAGGTAACCGGGTACATGTTTGCCCAGTTGGCCCAACCGAACAACCCCAGCAGTGCCTTTGCCCGGTCGAGGGTAAATTCCAGGCCGTGGATTGCCAGGGGGTTGGTACGCTTCTCCAGCCACATTCCCATGAGGAGATTGGGCAAACTGCCGGCGTGATCCGGGTGAAAATGGGTCAGGATCAGGTCAGTGATCTCATCTGGCCCAATACCCTTCTTTTGCAGCGCGACCAAAGCATTATTGCCACAATCGACAAGAACCTGTCTGTCTCCCGCGGCAACAAACAAATGCGTATTCTCCTGGCCAATCTTTGGAACCGCGTTGGAAGATCCCAGCACAATAAATCTATTCATCTGACCTCAATTAGATAACGGCTATTCCTGGTTCTCGGCGCTTGTCTTTTTGCCAGAAAGGTGGCGTACCAGCAAGAAGCCTACAGAAAATACAAACAACACCGCCATTACCAACTGGTTGGTATACAGCCCCCAGATAGTGTTCTGGTCTACTTTGAGGAATTCAAGGAAGAATCTGCCAAAGCTGTAAATACTGACATAAATCAGGAAGACGTCGCCATTCTTGAATTTGCTGTTCCATTTTCGGGAGATGAGCAAGAGGATGCCTACGTTGAGCAAATTCAACAGGAATTCATAAAAGAACAACGGATGATAGCGGAGTGCCGGGTCACCGCCGTGCAAGGCGTCAATCTTGATGCCCCATGGCAGAGTTGTTGGGTAACCGTAGAGTTCCTGGTTGACAAAGTTTCCCCACCTGCCGATCGCCTGAGCCAGAGCAACACCGGGAGCCAGAGTATCCATCCATTGGCCAAAAACAAGTTTCTTCTTGCGGGTGTAAAGCCACAGCGCAATGACGCCGCCAATTACACCGCCGGGGATTCCCAGCCCGCCGGCGCGGATTTTGACGATATCGAGAGGGTAAATGAAATAGGGGTTCTTGCCATCGATCAACATGGAATCTGATGGCGTGAACACATGCCATAAGCGCGCGCCAATAATGCCAGCAATCAATAGCCAGGGTAGCACATCCCAGACGATATCGCTCGAAAATCCCTTGCGTTTGGCCTCGTGTGCAGCCAAAAAAGCACCGGCCACAGCGCCGATAATAATAATGATCGCGTAGAAATAAATTTTTACACCCAGAATCGTAAAACCATTAATCATGATGTTTTCCTTTCAGCATTTTTGACAACCTGCTTGCGCACAAACAGAAGGCGTTGGATCGCGGTGACATTTGCCAGAATAGCAATAACCCAAAGCGCCACCATTGGAATCCTGAATACCAAACAGGCAATCATAATAATCAACCGCTCAACCCGGGTCAACACGCCTACTTTGCAATTCTGGCCCAGCCCTTCAGCGCGCGCCTTTACGTAAGAAACCAGTATGGAACCACCCGCTGCCAAAAAGATCAAAAGAATTGCCGTGTCATTTTGTAGGTGTAAATAGAAAAAGAGCAACCCGCCAAGCACTACCAGTTCCGAATAACGATCGGTGACGGAATCGATCAAAGCGCCATACGGTGTAGGGGGACCGATCAGGCGCGCCATGGAACCATCAATCACATCCAATGGCCCGGCAAGCAGAAGTACCAGGCCGCCGGCAGTGAACCAACCTTTTGCAAGCAAAAAAGCAGCGACTGTGCTGAGGATAAAGCCAATCCCCGTGATGGTATTGGGAGTAATCCCGATTTTAAGAAACGCAGCTGCCACAGGGTCAATCACTACCTTAAAGGCCTTGCGGAGATACATTTCAAGCGACCAGCGGGGTTTTGTTTGGGTTTTCAAAGTTTCTGTCATGTGTGCGCACCTTAAATAAAAACCAATCCTACACGGTGTATTGGCTGCTGTCAAGCGAGGAGTTTACTCATCCTCTATGCCAGTCTCCTCGTCTTCTGACTCAATCAGCACTTCTCTGTCTTTGCCGCCGCCGGCTGAGGGGCCAATGATGCCCATATCTTCCAGTTCATCCATCAGGCGGGCAGCGCGTGGGAAGCCCACTTTGAGCCGGCGCTGCAGCAGCGAAGCGCTGGCCTTGCCGGCCGCACGCACCACCCCGATGGCCTTTTCGATAAGCTGGTCGGATGCTTCATAGGTCGCTTCAGTGACCATTCCTTCCCAGGGAGCCTCAACGCCAGACGCCCCGTGAGAAATCTTTTGCCAGTGAAAGATGATTTTGTCGATCTCCGAATCAGCGATCAGCGTACCCTGCACGCGCTGCAACCCGGATTTTGCCGGATCAAGAAAGAGCATATCGCCCTTTCCCAACAGGTCTTCCGCGCCGTTGGCATCCAGAATCACACGCGAATCCACCCCGGAGGCAACAGCAAAAGCCAGCCTTGCCGGAAAGTTAGCCTTGATCAGCCCGGTAACAATATCCGTGCTGGGTCGCTGGGTGGCCACCACCAAGTGAATGCCGGTTGCGCGCGCCATTTGTGCCAGACGGATAAGGCTGTGCTCAGTTTGGTCGGGGGCAGACATCATCAGGTCTGCCAGTTCATCCACAAAGATCACAATGCGCGGGAGGGTATCCTGCTTCTTTTGAAGCATCTTGCGATTGTAAGCCTCCAGGTTACGCACCCTGGTTTCTGCCATCAAACGATAGCGGTTATCCATTTCAACCAATGCCCAGCGCAAAACGGCCAACATCCTTTCGATCTCGGTTTCGACCCTGCCGATGAGATGGGGAATGCCGTTATAGCGCACAAGCTCTACCATTTTGGGATCAAGCATCACCAGTTTGAGGTCGTGAGGGGTGTTGTTCATTACCAGGCAGGCAATCAGTGCTGCCAGGCAAACCGATTTACCCGAATTGGTGGTTCCGGCAATCAGCAAATGGGGCATCTTCTCCAGGTCGGCCACCACCGGCTCGCCAGAAACATTCTTGCCCAACGCCAAAGCCAGTGGCGACTTTAGAGCCTTGAACTCATTTGATTCCAACAATGGGCGCAAACGGACGATTGTGCCATCAGAGTTCGGCACCTCAATGCCCACATAAGAACGGCCTGGAACAGGCGTCTCAATGCGCAGACGGAAAGCCGACAACGCGAGGGTGAGGTCGCGTGAAAGAGCCGCAATTTGAGAAACCCGTACCTTTTGGCGCGTTACTGTACCATCACCCGCCGTCTTTTCGATGAAACCAGGGTCAAGAGCAAACTGGGTAATGGTTGGGCCAACACGGTATCCTATCACTTTAACCGGCAGGCCAAACTCCGCCAGCGTACTCTCAATCCGCAATGCTTTCTCCTTGATCTGCCGTTGCTCAGGAAGGGCGGAATGTTCCGAGAGCAACAGATTAATGGGCGGCAAGCGATCATCCCGCCAGGTGGAAACTTGAATCGCCTGGGGGTCCTTTACGCCCGCCAAAGGAATTTCCTTTTTCGCAAGGAACTCCTTTTCGGCATTAACAGGACGAGGCGCTTCGGCTCTTTCCGGCACTTCCAATGAACTCCACGACAGCGCTCTCTTAACGAGTTTTTGAAACAACCCGGAAACAACCAACACCGAGATGATAAAAACGATCAGGTAAAGGAACGTACTCAACCAACCGGGGAGCAACCTGGCTAACCCCCAACCAATTGTTCCACCACCGCGCCCCAATTCTGCCTCTATCAAGGTGGCATGCGAGGACAGGGTGAGAAGTGGCAAGAGGGTGAAAAAGGCCACTTCAGCCGCTATGAACTGCCCAAAGGAGAAAGGAAATGCCTTGCCGGCCTTGTAGACAATCGCCGCCGCCCCTAACCCGCCAACAAGCAAGACCAGCCCATAGCTGCCCCAGCCAAATGCATTTTTGACCAGGTTGGCCCAGGCGAAGGTAATCTTGCCATGAGAAACGTTTAAAAGGCCGAAAAGTGTGATCAGAGCCACCAGCAGCAGGATAATCCCGGCCAAATCCCACCCGAATCTGCCGAGGTAAGCAATCATTCCACGAAGGCGTGCCCTTATGGGAATCCTCACAAAAGATGTTTGTAAAGGTTTTTCACTCTCTGGTGGTGTTTTTTGCGGCCTTGCGTTGCTCATATTCCTTCCACCAAGCCCAGGCCAAGCCGTCGGCGGTCTACATCAATGTGAAGAATTTTCACTTTCACTTCCTGCCCGTTTTTAAAAGCAGAGTCCAACCCATGTGCCCCATCCAGTTCTGGTATGGAAGAGATATGGATCAAACCTTCAACCCCTTCCTGCAGCCGGGCAAAGACGCCAAACTTGGTAGTGGTTGTAACCGTGGCAGAGATCACATCCCCCAGCTTGTAGCTGTTCATTAGCCTATCCCAGGGATTTGGCGCTAACCGCTTGATGCTCAAGGCAATGCGGGAATTTCCATCGTTAATGCTCAAGACAGTTACCTTGACCTGTTGTCCAACTGCAAATAGCGCGGAGGGTTTCTCCACCCTCCCCCAGGAGAGTTCAGAGACATGCACCAGCCCCTCTACCCCACCAAGATCCACGAATAATCCAAAATCCGTAATATTGGTAACAACCCCGCAAATGATCGTGCCAGGTTTAAGCTGCTGGAACAATTCCTTGCGTTTTCCCTCACCGGCCTGCGCCGCCCTTTCCGAAAAAACGAGCCGTTGGGCCGTCGGATCGAATTCGATGATCTTAACGTAAAGAGATTTACCGGTATAGTTTTCCAGGAAGGGTTGTTTGTTACTCTCTGCAAGGTTTTGAGGAAGTCCAACAAGGTGCGAAATGGGAACGAAACCCTGCAACCCCTCTCCCTCCACCAGTAATCCGCCGCGGTTAAACCCCACCGTGCGCAACAGAACAACCTGGTCGTTCTCGTAAACCTTGCGCGCACACTGCCAGTTTACCAGGCCAGTGTCCGCACCCTTGCAAGGGCTGCAATTGAGGTCTGCCTGAACATCAGCGTTGGCTTCCTCATCCTGAAGTACTGCCCGCCACCAGCCTTCATCGAGTGAATCCTGCAATTCACCTAATTCTTTCTTTTCAATAACACTATCCACAATTCCCCTCCCGCAAAACCGATAATCACTTTGCAATGGAGCTGCCGTTCTCCTGAAATTCCATCTTCACAATTTCGTCGGTAATCAGATCAATGGCTACACGCTGCTTCCTGTACAGATCCGCCTCCGAAAGGGCAAGCCGGGCAGCAATCTCACGCACTTTTTTACCTTCCAGGAATTTCATCTCTAAAATATTATACAATAACCACTCACCTGTGTATTTACGTTCTCCCTCAGGGCGCAATCGCTCAATTGCATTCTTCAAAACATTGCGCAAGGCGTTAGCCGGGTTCTGCTCCCCTTCGTAGGCAGATCCGCGAACGATCTTTAAATTCATCAAAGGGCTATCCGTCAGGCGTGGGCCGCCCCAGTAGTGTGTCAGAGCATCCCTTACCGCCTGCCGTATCTCGTTCTTCTCCAGGGTGGATTGAACGTTGAGAATGCCAGCGCGGTTATAGCGGCCGGCGGCACGAAGCTGCTGAATCATCTCATTTTGAGGAGTTAATTGTTCCATTGTCAGGAACAGTTGTTCCTGGGTAGCCCGATCCCGCAATATCAGGGTAGCGCGCTCTGTGAGCGTTTTGAGCACAGCCTGAATTTCCGGCCGGGTCAGCAAAGTAGCGTCAAGGTTTACAATGCCCAGGAAACCCAGTATCTCTTTTTTCGTCTCGCTCCCGTTTTCGGTGGCAAGTGGAATGATCGTTGAGGCTTTCCAGGTAAAAGGAGCATCCGCCTCCTGGCACGAAGAGACTTCCTGTTCAATTTCCGAAAGGTCTGCCGGAGTCAACGGTTTGCGCCCAATGGAAACGGTGACTTCTAGTCCTTCCGGGCCGGGGGCCAGCAAAAAAGCCTGCTCTACCTGCAAGCGATCACAAACCGCCGCCACAATCATTTCCTGCAGTTGTTTCATATCACTGCGGGTGATTGTCTTCTCTTCCAGCGACCGCAGCAACTGAAGGTCTTCTTCATCCTTTCGATAGAGAAGCCATTTCTCCAGGTAAGGGAAGCCAAAGGTAATCGCGAATTCACAAACAAGGATGGTAGCTACCATCGTCACCGGCACAAAGGCGTTATAGGGGTTTCCAAATACTTCTCCACCCCGGCGCACGATCGTCACCAGCGCCAAGGCGATACTGGCAGTGACCGGGCCGCGCAGAATCCACTTGAGCAGCCGCCCGCGCACTACCCGGTCTGGCCAGGCAACACCAAAAAAGGCCACAGAATATGCCATCACCGTGATGAACGCACCCACACCCAGGTTGGTGACAATCGCCATTACCCAAAAGAGAAAGGTCTGCTTTGCCGCAAAGTCGGAGCCGTACAACAAAAACGGGAAGGATCCAAAAGCCGGCGCCAGTGCCCCCAGGATGAGATAGACCATACGGCGCTTGCTGGTTGAAGTGACCGTGCGCCGATAGGCGCGGATGAAATTGATCCAGGAGAGGATCATGATGACCACGTAATAAAAGGTGAAAAGATTCGTTTGCAGGTTTGCTTCGTGATGAGGTGTAGGGGGGCGGTCAATCACCACAGCGCCAAGAAACCAGGGGGTGCCCAAAAGTAAAATAAGGATAAATGAGATGGCAAACACCACGCGGATGGCCCAGCGCCTGCGCCAACGCGAAGGCAGGCCTGTGGTGGCCAGCAGTGCATCGGAGAAGTTCAGGTAAGTAGCCGGAAGCAGGATGATCCCCACCCACTGGATGCGCAGCCAGGCGTCAATCACCCTGGCAGAAACATCCGTGGAACTGAAGGACTCGGTGGCAAAGACAATGACCATGCAAACCATGATCAGTGAGAAGGAACGTGCCACACGGTCACGCAGGTTGAAAGAAAAACTATACAGCATCAGGGATACGGCCAGAATGGCAATCCCCGCGGTCAGGATGTCGCTGATCGTTTCAACGATCGTGATAATTCCTTCCATCCAATCCATAAAATGCCCTATTTAATCGCCATCGAGTAAAAAAGAGCTGCGTCCTGGTTGACAAAGTAGTGATCGATGTAGCCGCAAAAGGTCATTCCCAGTTTTCTCGCCAGAGCAAGGGCCGCTTCATTCCTCATCGGGATACCAATGAGCAGCCGCCGGATCGTGCTATTGCGCAGGTGACTGCGCACTGCCAGCACCAACCCACTGGCAATCCCCTGGTTTCTAAAGTTCGAGTTTACTACCAGATCGGTGATGAAGGCAGCTCTAGTGTCACCTTCAATCGATAAGATCAAGTATCCCACAAGTCTGGCGTTGAGGCGGGCGGTCAGGAAAAGGCTGTGCTTGGTCCAGGTGTCAGCCATCTCCTCAATCCTTTTGGGATATGCAAGGGTCAATGGCCGGGGCAGCCTTGTCTCAAGCAAGCGCACGCCCATTTCCTTCTCATCAACCACTGCCTCCACCTGCCAGATGTGACTGGTGGAGATAGAGTGATCGAATGCCATTAACTCAGGAATATCAGTGGAAATCGCCGGCCTAATCTCAATTTCAGCCATAATTGCCTCATTTCAATCTGAAGCCTTTATGGTGATAGTGATGATGCATTCCGGCAGCGGTTCATCCTGGTTGTTCGTAACCACCAACCGGAGTTTGTAATCCCCGGGTGTAAGTGAGCTGGTATCCCAACTACCGCCAAGGGGTTCATCGATAATGGCCTTGTTCCCGGCAGCAATCGTCGTCCAGGAATTGCCGTCAGCCGGGGAGTACTCAAATTTGTAAAAGCCCAGGTTTGCAACGTTTACGGTGCCCTTAAGCACGTATTTACCGCTGATGGAATCGCCATTGACCGGGTCAGTCCATTGCACCTGATCTGGCACACAACCCCGATCCAAAATGGCAGACAGTGTGGGAATCAGCCCGGTAGTTGTGGCAGAAACCGTGGGCGTGCTGAGATCCACGGTGGGTTGTGCTGTCAGCTCTAACGTGGGGGTTGCTGATAGTTGGACACCCACCGTCGAAGGAGCTACAAAAGTGGTCAGAATGAACACACTCACCATCAAGGCGAAAGCAAAGATCAAGACGGTGATTCCCTGGTTGATCTCGCGCTGGGTCTGTTCCTTTTCCATGCCAAAAAGGGCCGTAGACCATTGCTTCCACGCCCTGAACACCCGGGTGATAAAGATGACCAGGATCACCCCCAGCACCAGGTAAAAAAGAATCTCAAAACGTGTCAAAAAACGCAGCAAGGAAGCCATTGATATTCAGTACGCCCTTATCTACGGTTGTGGAAAGTCGCGCAAGAAGCCTTCAATGAGCGCAGACAGCTTGGGAACAATCAGTTTACCGGCTTCCAATACTTCTTCATGGGTGGTCTCGGTGTTGCCGTCCAAATTGGCCTTATTGCTGATGCCGGAAAAGGCCAGCACGCGCGTTTTTCCATG
>CALCNO010000218.1 GCA_937897615.1 uncultured Anaerolineaceae bacterium | reverse complement strand
GTCAGGTTACGTTGTGTCCAGCCGAATTTGAGGTTAGCGGGATTATCAAAGTGCGAACGCACCTCTGGCGTTGAGTCTTTGCCGGTGAGGTGGAAGCCATCGTCGCTGATGCCGTTGTTCTCAAGGGCGGCGGTGGCGGCCCAGAAGTTCCACAGGGGAATGTGGTAATCTTCTGCGATCTTGGCCACTACGGCATTGATCTGGCGTTCCTGCGTGGGGGTTTCGGCGCGCGTGGCCAAAATTGGAACGATATCCTGCGAGAGGACGTACTCCACGATCTTGCGCATGTAGAAGTCGTAGTTATCAATGCTGCCAGACCAGGACTCTTCCATGCTGATGATGGCGATAGAGGGATTGTAAACGCGCAGCTCGCATTGCAGCGGCGTTTCACCGGATTTACACAGTTGCGGATTAGCCCACATCACATTTTGCACGGCTGCCACATTCATGCCGCCTTTTACCGCCAGGCTTTCGCGCCACCAGGAATCTTTGAAGTGGTTGATAGTTGGCTGCAGATAGGCATAGTCAGTTCCCAGGCTGTAACTGCCGCTGTCGAACATCGCCAGGTAATAGGTGGTGATGTTCTGGCAATCGCCGATCTTGGAAAAGCGGTTGGGGTCGCGCCCGCGTGCCAGCCCGCGCTGGTAGACTTCCATCATCTCCGGGGAAACCTGCGGCACAATCGGGAGCTGCTGCCAACTGGCAGCGCTGGCGGTTGGGGTTTCGCTGACCAATGCGGAAGGAGGGACCGGGAGATCCGTTGCCCCCGCCGCAGGCAGCGTTGCCGTTGGCTGTTGCAATGTATCGGTGATCACAGGTGCAGGGGTGGTGGCGATGGTCGCCGGGGTACAGCCAACAATTACCAGTAAAAGAAAGAGCGCAATGATCTTTTTTTGCATAAGGGTTCCTGTAATGATGGTTTCACTCGCCCTATTTTACCCCAGCGGTAACGAGTGAGCTATTGCTGCCTTTGTCGCTGGCGGTGACCACTTTGCCAAACCGTTTGAGGGTCCCCTGATAGGCTTCGCTGCCATTGTGAGCGATCCAGCCTTCCAGGTTGAAGGGCACAGCGCTGTCGGCATCGATCCATTCGCCGTTGTATTTACGCGCAATATGCACGTGTGTGCCGGTGGCGGAGCCGCCCTCACAGGAGGGATGCCCGATCGGGTCACCCTGTTTGACCAGCACGCCCGGGCGCACCATCTCGTTGGTGCCCAGGTGGAGGTAAAAGATCACCCAGCCGGTGCGTTCATCGCCGTCCATATCCAGGTCCAGCATGGCAATGGCTGAGCCGCTGCGCACGATCTGCCCGTCTGCCATCGCTACCACGTAATCGCTGGAATAGCTGCATCCGCCTACCACTGAGGGCGGGGCGAAGTCAATGGCGGCCAAAGGTTCGCCGCTTCCCCAGGCAGTGTGCGGCCCGCCGCTGTAAGCCCAGCTTTTGCCTGTGGCAAAAGGCAGGGCCAGCTCAGGCTGGGTGAGATTGCCCGGAATGTGTGCACTGACCTCTGCCCACGGATCGCCGAAGTAGCGGGAATAAACCGCATAGAAACCGTCGTCGAAGATTGCCTGGTCGTACTGGGTGCGCGCAAATAATTGGGCGTAATAGTATTGCAATGCTACCGAAGCGGCGTTCTGCCACGGGTCAATCACCACCATGTCGCCATCGGCGAGGGAGTAACTTTCCAGGCGGCCATTGCGCCAGCCGTAATAGCCGTTGTTGAGTGTATTGGCAGCCCACACAAGCTGAAGGTAAAG
>CALCNO010000217.1 GCA_937897615.1 uncultured Anaerolineaceae bacterium | reverse complement strand
AGAACTGCCATCACTACCGCTACTACTTTGACCCAGGTGCTGCCGGGCACCAGCAGCGCTGCCAAATAGCCCGCCAGAATCCCTTTGCCGGCATCAAAGAGGGCCGTCAAAAGCCCGGCGAGGAACCCTGCCGCGCGCATGGCATTGGTGCCGCCAACCCTGCCGCTACCCACCTGGCGGACGTCTTTGCCGCTGAGTAGTTTGACCACGATCAGCCCGATGGGAATGGACCCCACCAGATAAGAAGCAAGAATGACAATAACAACCTGTAAGAACATGCGTATTCTCCCGTTCGGTTACAGCAGGTATAACCCCTGCCATTGCCGGAGGTTGCGTGGATCAGGCGAGCAGAGCGGAAATACAGAAGAGCAGGGTGAGGAGGAGGGGGTCGAGCCAGACGCCGGGCCGGGGGCGCTGTTCCTGAATGCTGTCTGCCAGGGTGATGAGGGCGAAGAGCAGCCCTACAAGAACCAGCCCAAATTGGATTGGCCGCAGCGGCAGGTAGTACAGGCCGGTTGCCACCTGCAGGATCACCAGGGTAATCCCCAGCGCCCAGGCGCTGTTGGGGGCTTCGCTGTTACGCAGCATCAGGCTGCGCATGGTGACCAGAAAGCCGGCCGGCAGCAAGGGAATGAGGATCAGGTAAAGGCGCGAGCCGGAGCCGCGCAGGGCAATGCTGAGGGTGAGGAAAAGCGCCAGGGATACCGCCGTGAGCGCGATGATCGCCACCGGGCTGCGGCTGTCTCCGGGGTCAACGGAGATGTACTCGGAGAGCAGCACACCCGCCACCAGCAGCCCGCCAAGGCCGAACACACCCCACCAGGCAGCGCTGACTTTTAGAGTGTTCAGCGAGACGCCAAAGACGAGGGCAGTGAGGGCCGGGATGAGCCAGTGCTGCCAGCGTGTGCTGCGTTCAAAGAACGGGTGGTCGCTGATCAACCAGTCGCTGCCCGCCGCGGCCAGCACCGCCACCAGCAGTGAAATGATGGTGACAAAGTTGAAATCGAGCGTTAAGAGGAAGCCGGGCAACTGAAGGTTAAGCGACCTGTCCGGGAAGGAAACGACGGCAGTAAGCGAGTAGGCAATCAGGATCATTGCCATCACCACGCTAAAGCGATCCACATCCGGCAGGTTCTTGTGCGTATTCACATCCCTATTTTACCTGCCACGCCTGAAAAGTGCAGCCCCAACCGCTCAAAAGAGGGCAAAATCCAATTATGGTAAAATCAATCTTTGTATGGAAAAATCAGCAATGCCCCTGGTGGGCACCCCCCCAAGAATGTTTCGCTCGTTTCTGGATGGCTTTAACACCGTTGCCAACCGCGTCTATTTGATTCTGCTGCCGGTTGTGATCGACCTGGCGCTGTGGCTGGGGCCGAAACTGCGCCTCAAAACGCTGCTCATGCCAACCATTGACGACCTTGTCAGCCGGATGCTTAAGGTGGCTCCCGCGGATTTGTTGGAGTCGGTGAAAGCTACCCAGACCCTGTGGGCGCAAACACTGGAACAGTACAACCTGGCCACCAACGTGCGCACCCTGCCAGTAGGGGTCCCCAGCCTGATGGCGCGCCTTTCTCCCATTGAATCGCCGCTGGCGTGGAACCCGGTCATCGAGGTACCCTCGCTCAACTGGGCCATCGCCGGGCTAGGGATCTTTCTAACGCTTGGATTCCTGCTGGGCAGCCTGTACTTCTACATGATCTCGCTTGAGACCGAAAAAGAGCGCGGCAAGTTTGTTTTCAAAGATTACCTGATGGGATATGTAAATTCCCTGGTGCTCTTTTGCCTGCTGCTGGGCGTGGCGATTGTGATCGCCATCCCGCTGCTGATCCTGCTCTCTGTGCTTTCTTTGTTTGGGGCGGGCGTTAGCCAGTTCTTTATCCTGCTGGCGGCATTCGGGTTGCTATGGCTGGTCATTCCCCTGGTGTTTTCGGTGCATGGCATCTTTGTACTTAAAAAGAAACCGGTGCAGTCGGCCACGTTTTCGATCAAACTGGTGCGCGTTTTTCTACCGGGCACCGGGCTGTTCTTTATGACCGCCGCATTGCTCAGCGAGCTAATGAATAAACTGTGGATGCTGCCGAAGGCCAATACCTGGTTGCTGTTGCTGGGGGTGGGTGGGCATGCCTTTGTGGTCACCGGCCTTGTAGCGGCCAGTTTCATTTACTATCGCGGCGGCCTGCGTTGGATGCAGGATAATATCAACAGGCTGGCTGCCCAGCAAAGCCAGGTACAATCAAATGGAGGAGCACCCAGTGGGCAATAACGAAGTTCTCTCTTACGGCGCCAAGGATATTCAGGTCCTGGAAGGCCTTGAAGCAGTACGCCGCCGCCCCGGCATGTACGTGGGTGGCACCGATCTCAAAGCGCTGCATCACCTGGTGAATGAGGTGGTGGATAACTCCATCGATGAGGCCCTGGCGGGTGCATGCAGCCGCATTGAAGTGACCATCAACGCCGATAGCAGCGTCACCGTGAGCGACAACGGCCGCGGCATCCCCGTGGACATCCACCCCGAGAAGCAGAAATCCGCGCTTGAGGTGGTAATGACCGTGCTGCACGCCGGCGGCAAATTCGGCCACAGCTCCTACAAAGTGTCCGGCGGTTTGCACGGCGTGGGCGTTTCGGCGGTGAATGCGCTCTCCGAGTGGTGCGAGGTGCATGTGTACCGCGACGGGCAGGAATACTTTCAACGCTACGAACGCGGCATCCCCAAGGAACCGGTAAAGGTTATCGGCAAGGCGCCCAAAGACAAGACCGGCACCACCACTATTTTCCGCTTTGACCCCGAGATTTTCAAGGGTGACCTTGACTACAAGTTCGATACGCTGGCGCAGCGCTTCCGCGAGATGGCGTTCGTGACCCGCAACGTGCTCATTAAGCTGATGGACAAGCGCTCACCGGAACGTGAGACCACCTTCCTGTTCGAGGGTGGCATTCTATCCTTTGTGCGCTTTATCAACCGCAACCGCGAGACCCTCCACTCGGTGTATTACGTTGAGAAAGAGATCGACAATATCGGCATTGAGTGTGCGGTGCAGTTCACTGATTCTTACAACGAGTCGGTGTACTCCTTTGCCAACACCATCAACACCATTGACGGCGGCACACACCTCACCGGGTTGCGCACGGCCATCACGCGTGTGATCAACGACTACGCGCGCCGTACCAACCTGCTCAAAGAAGCTGACCCTAACTTTACCGGCGACGATACGCGCGAAGGCATGACCGCCATTGTGAGCGTCAAGCATCCCGACCCGCAGTTTGAAAGCCAGACCAAGGTCAAGCTGATGAACCCCGAGGTGCAGACCTACGTGCAGCAGGTGATTGGCGAGTCCTTTGGCGCGTTTCTGGAAGAAAACCCCTCGGCGGCCAAGGCGATCGTACAGAAATGCCTCACCTCGGCCCGTGCCCGCGATGCGGCGCGCAAAGCGCGCGATCTCGTCATCCGCAAGTCCGCGCTGGAAAGCCTCACACTGCCCGGCAAACTGGCCGATTGTTCGGAACGCGACAGCACCAAAACCGAAATGTACATCGTTGAGGGTGATTCCGCAGGCGGCTCTGCCAAACAGGGACGTGACCGCCACTTTCAGGCCATCCTGCCGCTGCGCGGCAAGATCCTCAACACCGAACGCGCCCG
>CALCNO010000216.1 GCA_937897615.1 uncultured Anaerolineaceae bacterium | reverse complement strand
GCATCACCCCGCGCGCGATCTGCCAGGCGTAACGCTCGTTACGTGTCACCAGCCCGTAGTCCCGCAGCAGCAACAACGCCGAGAGCACTGATTTATCGCTGTACCCGCTCATGCGCTCCAGGTACTGCGCCGTCACCGGCTGCCGTGCCATCGAAAGCAGGATCAAACAGCTGATCGGCGCACCTTTGAGCCCTCGGATCATCGTGTCAGAGAATTGGAAATTGGTGTTCATTTGCTCCTTCGCTCGATTCAATATATATGAAGGCTCGGTACTGAGTCATCACTTGTTCCAGTTGTTATAAAAATAGTGGCCCAGAAACGCAAACAGGCTCACCACTGCCACCAGCAAGCCCAGGCAGGATACCACCAGCAGCGCCGGCTTATCATGGCACAGCGCTACCCCGAACACGGACAGGGTAAGCACGATCCCCCACAACGCACCGCATATCAGTTTTGCCATTTTCTTTCTCCTTTTTTACTTGCTTTCTGAATACTGCCCGTCGATAAATTCCCCATCACCGGATGGTAAAAGATTTGCCATTGCATTGTTTTCACTCCAGAGTTGGGTGATGGTTTTGTCACCTTCCGCCAGCATAAAAGGCATCAGCGGGGCAAACCCTGGCGAAAGTTGTTGTAGAAACCACATTCCATCGAATGCGTCCCTCAACATGAACAACGCCATCTTGAGTGATTTTTCCCGGCGAATCTCAACAGAAGCTGCCCGCCCGCTAATAAACTCTTTTACCGGTAAAGCAGCGATGTCGATCCGGCCTGGGATGGTCTTCTCTCCCACATGGATGATGTATGAGACTCGGTAACCATCGCGTTTGTTTTCACCTACAAGAAAGACGCCTTTTTGGAAACCAACCACCATTCCACCAAGCCTGCTAACAGCCTGAACTACTTCGGATTGAAGGGTTTCAATACTTTTGGTAGTTGTTTGCCCATTCCAGCCGGCATTTGTGGGGAGGTCATCAAAAAACGGGACATTTTCTGCTGTTTTTGGTTGCTCTGGAATGAAGTTGCTCACTTTGGTTCATCCTTCCTCGCCGGCTGGCGCGCCGGCGTAGAACGCTGCTTCAAGGTACGCTCGCAAATCCCCGGCAAAGAGCGGCGTTTCAGATTTGGACTCATTTCCAATAAACAGTTTGACCGTAAACATCTCACCCTTCCTTCCCCAGCATCTCCATCACCGCTTTTTTTGTGATATACCGCGACATCACCGTGCCGCTCTCCAGGTTGAGGTATGTGGCAAACTTGCGCAGGTCGCGGGTTACCAGCAGGCGCACCAGGTAGTCTGCCGCTTCCGCCGCCATGCGTTGGTTGATCGCCAGTCCCTGGCTCTCCTGCAGCGCAATTTCGGCGCAGGAACCTTCCGCCAGCACCTCTTCCGGCGCATCCACCAGCAGTTCCGGGTGCTGTTTGTGGGGCATGGGCAGCTCTCCGCAAAACCCGGGGATGCCAAAAGGATTTTTTACCCCTTTTACCCCGCACAACACCTGCCCGTAGCTGCGCGTGTTGCCGCAATCCAGCCAGACAATCGCTTTGTTGATGGCGCTGTCTTTGGCGCAGTCGGCGATGGCGCGCCTGCCGCCGGCGTTGTCCACGCAGCCGATGATCACATCCGTGTGTGTGTACCGGTGTAGCTGCGGATTGAACGCCTGCGGGATGGCAGCGATCTCCAGCCCCCACGCCCGCCCGTACCGCTCGGCCAGCGCCTCGGCTTTGTTGCATCGCACCTCAGCGGCACAGAAATTTTGTCGGTAGATGTTCTTGCGCTCCACTCGGTCGGGGTCCATGAACTGCACACGCACTTCTTTCCCACGCTGTTCACGCAGCAGCCGTGCCACCCGCGCCACCGCCGGCGCCAGCCACGACCCTGTACCCCCGCACCCAACCAGCGTGATACAGACATGGTCGTATTCTGGCAGCATCAACTGAAGCGAATGGGCAAACTCAAGGTCAATCTTGATTTCTGGCATTGGTCACCTCTCTGCTTGGTTCAAAGACGAACTCGTATGGAATGGAAGCATAATGCCCATAAATGGATACACGCAATCGGAAGTCCACCAGCGGCTGGTCAATCCGCCCCAGCACGCCGTAGATGCGCAGGCCGGTCTCGTCGCGGTTGTCGGTATCTGAAAAAAATGCCGCCATGTTGTTATGCGAGTGAACTTCAATCGGCACGTATCCCTCGTCCTCGATGGGCGTGGCCGAAAGATGCGAGTTCACCTGTGCCGGCACCCGCAGCATCCAGAAAGGAATGCCATTCTCACGGCATGGCTGCAGGGAGAACAGGATCTCGCTGGGGCACGCCCGGCGCGCCAGGTCTACCATTTTTTCCAGCAGCGCCACCGGCACGCGCCGGTTGATCTGCACTGCCGGCTCGATCTTTGGCAGTCCGCGGATTGGCGACCTGGGCGCACCTACCGGGATCACGGCGGCAAAATCGTCATTGGCTGCCCCCACGAACACACCGTTGCCGGCGAGAAAATAGCTGTACAGGGATTTTTTCTGGCGCAGGTGCGCGATTATCTCCGCGTTTGTACCCGCCAGGCGGTAGCTCACCAGTGCTGCTGTCATGCCCGCCTCCTCTCAATGATTGCAGTTAGCGCTTCTTCCAATTTGAACCCAGTTGAGACTAGGTCGCTCACCGGGTAACGCCTCTTGCCGGCCACTTTTTCCAATTGCTTGCGCACATCCTGGCGGTGGCGCTGGCTTTTGTCGCTCACCATGTCGCCGTTGAACGCACTCTCAAAGAACCGGTCGAGTGTCTTTTGTGCCTGATCCTGGTCAATTCCCGGCACGCCTGTGTTGCCCCAGCAGATCTTGCCGTCCGGGTGCACGTTCGGGAACGGCGCATGATAGACCGTTAAATTCTTCATCTCATAGATATCGCCCATCAACGCAAACAGGTACTGCCCTTTGGGCGCACTGATCAACACCAGGCTTGGCACGGGAACAACAAACTCCTCGTTGTCGTAAAACCTCACCCGCCGCACGTCCGGGCTGGAGCGGTAGACATACCACGGCCCTTTGCTGCTGGCCCCTGCCCGGATGATCCCCGGCGCGATCCAGCCGCTGTCTGAACCCTGGCGCGTAAAGGCGGCACTCACCTCCGGCTCACGCAGGTTTTTCACTACTACTGCGCCGACGGCATTCTCCTCTTTGTAGCGGAAAATGTAGTCGCCCAGGTCGGAGAGATACAGCGCGCCGCGCACATGCGGGTTGTCGAAAGGATCAGGCATCATCGCCTCCCGCTTTCCGTTTGTTGGCTCAATGCCAGCCCTTCGGCGAACACGTTCAGCACCGCCGGCGCCCCCTCCACCCGCTCAGCGGCGATCTCATATAGATCGATCAGCTTTTTTGCCTTGTTCCACTCGCGCTTCAGCCGGTTAATCTCCCTGGCCAGAAACGGAAAGAACTCGCTGTCCGGATCCTCGTTACTGCAATTGAAAAACGTGTTATCTGGCGGGAAGAAAGCCAGCTCGGCCGCCGGGAATAAATAATCAAGATTATGCCTTTTCAAATAGCGCCGCAGGAAAACATGGTCGATTCCTCGCCCCATCGCCAGACCGGGCGGTTCCTCAAAACCCGTCCAGCCAAAATGTTCGGAGCATTTTTGCCAGATTTCCGCTTCAGTTTCTCCGTAGTTCAGCAGCAGTAAAAACGAACTCAGACTGTACCACTGCTCCGCATACTCAACGTTCTCGAACCAGTCTTCAAGGTCGTCGTACGTCATGTAGCCGAACCCCTGCGGGGTGATCTGGATCATCAGGTCGCCACTGTCTTCGTCCCAACAATCCTCAAAAAAATCATTGGGGAAGACCCGCATCTCTTCCCGCAGGACGTCAATCGCCTTCTGGCAGTAAACCGCATCGTCCAGCGCACATGCCAGGGTTTTCAACCGTTCATCATTCCGCAGGTAGCTCTTGCGCATCTCGCGGATGATCTGCAGCTGGGCTTGTCTGGCATCCAGGTCAGCCAGCCGCGTGTCAATCGGCACCAGGCGTTTTGTCGCCAGGCGCGCCACCATCTGCGTGAACGGCAGTTCGTACCCCAACACCAGGGCGTCTTCCACACTAAAATCCTGTTGGAACCGTCAGCGCTTCTCTGGCTTCGGCCTCCACCAGCAGCGCAGCCGTGATACCAATATTGTCGCGCTGCTGCCGACCGGCCTCAATGGCCTTTCCGATCTGCTTATCCAGCACCAGCAGCTGATCCGGTGGCATTTGATTGAGGGTGATATCCGCCAGCTTCAGGTGCAGCTCTACCACCGGGTTGGTTCCCGCTTTGGCACGCACCAGCCGGTCAAAGGGCCTGTCAGCACCTTTGGTGCCGGCCTGCTTGATCACCTGCACCACCACCACGCCGTCTTTCTCCGGCAGGCGCATGATCTTGGCGTTGGCCGCCCCCGGAAAAAACGGGCTGAGTGCGGTTTTCAACTGGGCATCGCTGCCCGCCACCTCTTCCGGTAACTCAAGTTCCTGTCCTTCAATTTGAATTTTGTAACGCATGTCATTCTCCTTGAACATGGTTTTGACTACCAACTACCAGCCCATCTCGCGCAGCAGCGCCGGCAGATCGTCAATATCCAGCGCGGTCAAAAATCTCATTGCCGGCACACTCCCCGGTTTGCGCAGTCCCACCACCACACCGTTGCCGTTCCAGGAGATCGTCAGCAACATGCTGGTATCTGCCGGTTCAACTGCCGGAGTTGGCTCAACCTCTGCCGCCGGCGAAGAAGAAACAGCGGCACTCGGCTCAGTTTCTTTTTCCGCATCCACAGGTACATGGACTGGCGGGGAAATGGTTTTGTTCAGTGGTACCGATGTTTGCGCGCCAACATCGGTTTTGAATGCCGGAATAAATTCGCTTTCATCAATCGGACGGTTTTCAATGAATTCCATTTCTTCGTCCGTCATCGCCCCGTCGTCTTCGTCTGGCACAGCTTCCACAGCATCGCTTTCAACCGTCACCAGCGCGTCCTTGATGCGCATCTGCTGCGGTGCAAGCACACACTGCATATATTCCGTCAGTCGCTCGCGGATGGTATCGCTGTTGATCCCGCCGGTGCGCGCCGCCTGGAAAAACTCGTCCACCTCAGGATGTGCGTTTCTTGCACATTCTCTTTCCGGTTCGTTGAGTTCATACCACGGCAGCAGCGCCATTGCCGAGCGCACCGGCAGCGTGCCATCGCGTACCAGCGCCAGCATCTCGCCGGGCATGCGCAGCATCCGCAGCATGTTGGAAACGCTGGAGCGGTCGATGTGCAGCCTTTCGGCTACCTCCTGCTGCGTCCAGCCAAAGCCGTCGATCATGCGCTTGACCGCTTCGGCTTTTTCCACCGGGTTCAGGTCGCGCCTTTTTTCATTTTCCTCAAAAGCGGCCACGGCCATTTGCTCGTCGTTCCAATCGCGGATGAACACCGGCATTTCGCGGAACTCGTCGTGTCCCAGGCTCACCAACAGCCCGTAAGCTGCCTTGCGGCTGTGGCCAAAGGCCAGCTGGTAACGCTCCCCCACCGGCCGTACTACCGGCCACTGCATCAGACCGTCCTTGAGGATCGAGCGCGCCAGCTGATCCACGTGTGCGCTGTCCTCCTGCTGGCGTGTCTGCCACGGGTTGGAGTCGATCAGGGTAATATCAATTGCTTGCGAGTTCATCTTTTCTCCTGGCGCGCCTTTTGCGCGTACCCTGCAAAGAGCAGGGGGTTTGTATTTGGGGTACCCCGGGTTAGAACAATGCTTCCTGCACCGCCACCTCATCTGCCGGCAGGGTGCTGCCGTCCTCTTCCAGCACCGGGGCGCGCATGTCCATCGCCTTCAGCGTGCGCCGGATCGTCTCGGCGTAGCTGGCATACTTCACCCGGAACTCCTGATACTCCAAGTCGTCCTTGGCCAGGTAGTAGCCGAAATGCACGCGCAGCCGCCCGTTTTGCGGGTCGCGCACGCGCTCCTCGCGGTGGCAGATCCTGAAACCTTGATTGCGCAGCTGCTGGATGGCGATGCGCATCTGGCGGTCTTCGGCCGAGGAACACCCCGGCGCCAGCTGCACCTGTTGCAGCAGCTCCTCGCGGCTGATGATGCGCGCCGCTCCCTGGTGAAAGTACAACTGCCTCGCCACCGCCTTTTTCAAGCCAAGCGGCATAGTGTCGATGATCTGTTTGTAGTCTTTCATGCGATCACCGCCCGGATGTCGTAAGTATGCGCTTCGGGGTTCACCCGCGTCACCTCGCCCAGGTAGAAGTGCTGGTCGCCTTCGCGCATCAGCTGTATCTGTTCACCCGGGTGGGGAAGTTCGAACTCTTTGCGCACGTAGATGTTTTGTGCCGTCACCTGCCCGTTCACCGCAAAAGCCTTCGGGCCGCGCAGCACCACCCGCCGCAGTACGTTCATCGCACCCTCCGCCCTTTACTGGTCACCGGCGAGTGCTCTTTGCTCAGGCTGGTCTGCACTTCACCGGGCTTGTCGTTCTCACCAAAACGGCCGCGTTCGCGCATGGTGGTGATGTTCATCGCTTGTGCCTCGCCGATGGGTTTGATGGCATACACCGCCGAAGCCTGAAACCAGCAGGTGTATGCCTTATGAACGCGCGTCTCGGGCACGTCCACGCGGATGCACGGCACGCCATCCACCGGCGCGTCGCTCACCTTGCCGGCGATCAGCTGCCGCCCGATCAACTCCACCACGGCGTAACCATCCTGCGCCTGCGCGCGGTCTACAAAGCGGCTGGGGAAGAAATCGCAGGCGCTGCGGCCGGCGTCGCCGCCGAACAGCGAGACGCACTTCTCCAGGTGCAGGCAGTCGCTGCACGTCTTGCCGTCAGGTAGTTTTGTCTGCTCGTTCATGCCGCCTCCTAGAAGGGGATGTCCTCGACCTGATCTGGTTCTTCGGCGCTGGCCTCGGCGGTGGTTTTCTCGCTGGGGCTGAGGAAGCGCACGGTCATCGCCGTCATTTCGAAGCTGGCGCGCACCGTGCCGTCCTGCGCCACCCAGGTGCGCGGCCCGCCGGTGGCGCCGTCCACGTTCAGCCGGCCTTCCACCAGCACCAGTTTGCCCTTGGCCAGGTAGGTGTTGCAGCTCTCGGCCAGCTTGCCCCATGCCGCCACCCGGAACCAGGCGGTTTCCTTCACCAGCACGCCATCGGGGCCGGTGTACTGGCGGTCTGTGGCCACACTGAACGTGGTGACCGGGCTGCCGTTGGGGGTAAAGCGCATTTCGGGGTCTTTGCCCAGCCGGCCAATAATGTATAGTTTTTGGAACATTTTTGCCTCCTTGTTTGCTCAGGTGGACCGCACCGCCTTGAACGGTGAGCAACCCACCGGCGCAAGGTCCGCACCCTGGGGGGGAGCAGGGTGTGAGGTGCGTTGGTTGTTGCGGCCCTGGCAGGCGATCAGGATTTTCACCTGATTTTTGGATTCGTAGATGTAGATGTTGCCATGTTTGCCCTGAATTTCGCGGAACCTCTATAAAGCTTGTTGCTGCTTCCCTGAGGATCGGGGCTTTCTCACCGCATGGTCCTCGTCTACCAAAACAGATCTGCTGTGCGTGTGCATACCACGCCGTCGCCTGTGTTGTCGGTCTCTCCCGGCTGTCACGCCTTGAGCTCTCTTGGGTTTCATCGAAGGCGTTCAAAACCCGCTGTAACAGGGTAGCTCTTCCGCCAGCATCCTCGTTTCCACGCTTGGGCTGGCTCCGGTCATCGTTCCTGTGAGTGGAAACCGGATATACACTTTGTAAGGTCTCCGGGCTGCTGTCACAACCCGGAGGGGTGTTGCTCTGGCGGGCCTCATTGGCGCTGATACGCCCTGTCAGGCGTGGCCTCAATCGCGCCAGCCGCCGCGGCCTCGCCGGGGATCATCGGCGCCTGCAGGAGAATATTGAGCATCAGGCACCTCCCCGCCGGCAAAGCCTGGGGCATTATCCGTCTCTCACTTTGGCATCTTCAGCGTCTAACTCGCCAAGTATGGTCTCGCGGTTTTCCTGCCACCAGGCGTGGCCGTAGCGCGCCACCATCATGGCGTACACCACGTGCCTGGCCCGGCTGCGCCGGTCTTTGCGGCCGCCCACCGCCCGGATCAAGCGGCGGTACTCTTCCAGCACGCTGGCGGGCAGGACTGTTTTAGCCACGGCGCGCCCCAACCACCATACGCAGGATGCGCCCGGCGTTGCCCAGGTCGCCATCCAGCAAAGCCCTGATAAATGTCTTGCGTGCCACAATAAAATTGAGTGACATTCTCTCTCCGTTCGATCCTCCTGGGTCGGACCCGGGCAGGCGAGGAGGACCGCACCCGCCCGGGGGCTCCACCGGCGGCACACACAACGGGTGCGCAGACCGGCTTCGCTAAACACCAGATTCACGCCCTTACGAGCATGTAATCTCCTCTGATCGCCAGCACCCGGTTGTCCAGCTCCACCAGGGGGTCTGTGTTCGCGCCCACGGTTTCCAGCGCGCGCAGCAACAGGTGCAGGTCTTCCACCACGTCGGCAGCAATGGCTTCCACGGCCTCTTCATCGTTCACCTGGTTGCGGTTGATCTGCGCCAGTTTGTGGATGTCATCGCGAATCAGTTCCGCTGCGCCGTCGCGTACGTTCAAACAGTTGTTAGGCCAAGGCCTGGATGGGGTAGTCATGTTCATCCTCCTTTTTTGTGCCCGGTTCCGACCCGGGCTTGTCTGGTTTTGGGCTGGTTACAGCCCGTTCTCACCCGGTTGCAGCCGGATGTCTGTTGCCTGTGCAGGGGTGGTACTCTGAGGGTGTGAAGAAACAGAGGCATGCATTTCTTGAGAGATCAGCCGGCGGATAATTGCCGAAGCAGAAACACGACCAAGGCGTTTACTTTCCTGGTTAAGCCACACAATCTGATCATCCTCGAGATAAAACGCAGCAGTCTTCAAAAATCCTCACAGTAGTTAGTAAATTGGTAACTACTGTGAATATATTAGCATTTTCTCTATTGAATGTCAATAGCTGTGAGTAAATTACTTACCACGAGGAGTAAGCAATATGCTAAATTATGTGAGTATGGATTTATCCGAATTCATCGAAAAGGAAATGAAGAAACGAGGACTAAGCCAGGCAGATTTGGCCCGGCTTACCGGTTTAACCACTGGTGGGGTGAGTATGCTCCTGAATCGCACCAGAAAACCCAGCCCTGAGACTTTGAATGCTTTAGCGAAAGCATTTGATTTTCCGCCTGATGCTTTATTTAGAACAGCTGGTTTCCTTCCAGAAATTCAGAAGGGGGACTCACAAACAGAAGAACTCCTATTTCTTTTCAATCAGCTCCCGTCATCAGAAAAAACCAACCTTATCAAATACATCAGGATTAATCTTGAGATGTTAAAGCGACCAGAAAAAACTAATCAAGTGAAAAAATGATCCTTATTTTTAGCTTGAAAATGGTAATATAAAAAACAGTCATATTATCGTGTGAACCTAGGTGGATAAAGAAACGTTTCACGGCAGCCCCAAATCAGTGCAGGTAACGGCAGGTACAGTAAGAGAATTATAGAACACTATTTCTACAAAAGCAACTTAAATTTTTAGGAGGGTAAATGTCTTACGAGAGAAAGATCGAAGCACGGATCACCGGCACATCCAGGGATAACGACGACGGCACTTCCAGGCAGGCGGCGATTCGCAAGTTTTGTAAGGTCGGTGTCCCTATTCAGCTAATCCGCGAACCCAAAAACAAATTTGACAAGAACGCCATCGGCGTATGGGTTCACGGAAAAACGCTTCTCTTTGGCGAGCACAATTATCAACTGGGGTACATCGCCGCTGACCAGGCGGCGACTCTTGCGCCTGCTATGGACGCCGGCGACCCGCTGCCAGCCACTGTCAAAGCGATATTCGGCGGAACAGCTGAGAAACCTGCCTTTGGCCTTGCCATTGAGATTACTAAGACAGAAGAAAAGTAAGATTGCAGGCAGGGAGGAATATATGAAAAAAGCCTTATTTGTTTTTATTGCCTTGTTACTTGCGTCGTGCTCTCCGACCAAGAGCGCCGAATATCTTTCACTTCAAGCTACGAACCAGGCGCTTTTGAGTGAACTCGCTACTCTGAAAGCCGTCACGCCCACGCCATTACCCACGTTAACTCCGACCCCGCGGCCAACCCCCACGATCACCCTCACGCCAGCTCCCAACTACATCATGGAACTTGGCTTTTGTATCATGTCTGTGAACGCCACAAGCATTACGACTGATCCAGACGGTATACCTGGTTGTGGGCGCAATTCACGAGAGCAGTTATACCTGAAGTCTTATGAAGCCGCTACCTATACCTTCCATACAATGGTGAGTGAAGTTCAGTACTACTGCGCCCTGTTTGACATGTCGCGAAGCCTTATCATGGTGAATTTCGACCTAACCGGTTCGGGTAAAGTTACATGCCACCCATAAAATGAGCATAATAACAAGAGACGCATATCTCAGAGACGAACCAGCCCAAAAAAATTTTTTGAGTAGAGAGTTGAGCGCAGATTTTCAAATTTTATCCGAGGTGCGGGGGAACAATCTGCTGAATCAAGATCGCAAAGTAATATTAGATTTTTTACTAAAACCAAAAAAACATTTAGTAAAAATCGGGTTTGCTGATGCTTGGTTTGGAATTGAAGCGAAGCATTTTCCAAACCCGGGCGATTCGGGAAAATTTGGGAAAGCTCTCTGGCAATCCATTACATATCAGCAATCCTCTTTTCCTGTTGAAGAAACCGTTGTTCGTCCTTATTTTGTGCTTCTGTACTCGAACTATTTTCAAGTGAACAAAGACGATGATTGGGATAGACTTGGATTAGGAATGGTACGCCTTGCTTTTCATGCAAAAGTAGGCTTATTCCAGTTTACTGCGCCAGGGTGGAAGATCAATTTTAGCTGTGGTAATATTTATTTTTCCAAAAATGGATCAAATTTTAAAAAAGGAAAGTTTAATATTGATAAAACTAAAATTGGAAACGTTTCATAGTCTTTTATATTGAGACCTTATTTCTCAACATCTCAATCACCTGATTCAGCAGTTCTTTCTCGCCGTCATCCTGCACCGGCACCTTCCCCAGTGCCGCGATCGTCTCGTGCACATCATCTGACACCAGCCGGCCGTAGATGCCGTCCGTGATCCCCACCGAGGAGTGCATCACGTTCTGTGAGATCGCCTTCAACTGCTCCATGTTGCGCGCCCGCTTTAGCCCATACACCACGTGCCCGTGCCTCAGTTTGTGCGGGCTTTTGTAGACTACCCCGGCCACACTGCACAGCTTGCGCAGGTCGTCAATAAAATCATGTTGCCTGGTTTTGATCCTGGCCGCGCTCGGGTTCACCGCGGCGATCTCCCCCTGCTGGGTGAAGTTGGCGTACCACAGCACATCACTCTGTCCCTCGCGCCTGACCAGCGCGTCCCACGCCTGCACCACCGGCAGCAGCTCCGGGATGTTTAGCAGTGTCGTCACCGCCGCTTTGTGGTTTTTGGTGTTCACCCCCAGCTCCGGCAGCTGCGAGACCGTCATACGCTCCAGGTCAACGCACCTGGCCGGCAGCGACACGAAGGCGCCAACGCGCATCCCGGAGAGGTACAGCAGGCACACCGCTGCCTGCGCCCGCCGCAGCATCAGCGATTCCACCGGGCACCTGGCAATCTGCAGCACTTCCTCGAACTCGTAGATCTCGCGTTTTTTCAGTTGAGATTGTTCGCTGCGCGATTTTGGCGGCCGCAGCGACACGATCCAGTTCTGATCGATGCGTTTGTACTGGGTGCGGTACTCGCGGCACGCCCAGTCGAAGAACGCCCTGGCCGTTTTGCACACCGAGGCAAAGTATGCCGTCCCGATCAGCAGATTGCCGTCAGGCTTTTTCAGGTTGCCCAGGTACACCGGGAAGGTTGGACGGATGCGGTAGGCATCGGTGAAGCGCTTTTCATCCGCCCACTCAAGCAGATGCCGCAGCCTGGACCATAACGCGCTGATGGTCTTTTCGTCGCTCTGCTTAACCTCACGCTGAAAGCGCAGGAACGCCTGTACATCCTGGTAGTTACTGCGGTTGATCATAACGCCCTTCATACTCACTGGCGCGCACAAAGCGGTGCACCCGGGTATTGCACACCGGGCAGCGCCCGGAGAGGTTGGTTACCCCCCGGCTGTTCACCTGCCCCTTGCGCGGGTTATGGATCGCCACAACCTGGTTGCACTTCAGGCAGTAGACCTGGTCAGAACGCAGTACGGACTTCGGCGCCTTGCGGTTGTTCGTCACCGTGCAATCCATCGCCCACCGGGCGAATACATCCCCAACGATCCAAACATTGCCTTTGGCGTCCTTCTCGTAGGGTGCGCCCGCCGGCAGATAGGTGCGGTAGATCGTATCGGCCGTGACGCCCATTTCGGCAGCGATCTCAGTGGGTTTGTAGCGCATGTGCAGGAGTTTAAGCAATCGGCGTGCAGTCGCCCTTGAGATTCGGGGCTTTTTCGTGGCCATGTGGCACCTCAATAAAAAATGGTCTCAGATGAGACCACGCCAACGCGAAACACGCCTGCTTGAGCCGGTCTCATCTCCTGGGATACTCCGTCTGTCAACGGACCTGCATATCCCGTGAAGTAGTACATCCATTCTACTGCAATGGCCGCAAATCGCGCCTTAAAAAAGCCGAAAACTGTATACTTTGCGGGCGAGAAAGTACGCTCCGTGAGGTCCGTAGGTTCGAGCCCTATCGCGCCCACTTCTTTCAAAGCCACCC
>CALCNO010000215.1 GCA_937897615.1 uncultured Anaerolineaceae bacterium | reverse complement strand
CGCGGTGATCGATGCGGTCAAGGTTCACCTGCCGGTGCTGGTGGTGGACGATGGCTCTGGCGACAACACGTCCGAGGTAGCACGGCAACACGGCGCCATTGTGGTGCGCCAGGAGCCGAATCAGGGCAAAGGGGCGGCGCTGCTAAACGGCTTCCGCTATTTTCTGGGCGGGGAGTATGACGCACTGCTCACGCTGGATGCAGACGGCCAACACGACCCCGGAGAGATTCCTCTGTTTCTGGAGAAGTACGAACGCGACCATTCCGACCTGATCATTGGCCGGCGTGATTTTCGCAAGATGCCTTTTCCGCGCAACATCTCCAACACCATTGGCACGTGGATGTTCTCCAACGCGCTTAAATTGTCGGTGCCGGACAACCAATCCGGCTACCGCCTGCACTCACGCCGGCTGGTGGAATCTGCCATTCACAGCCAGGAACACGGGTTTGAGTTCGAAGTGGAGATCATTTTCAAATGCGTGCTGCAGGGGTTCCGCCTGGATTGGGTGCCCATCAAAACCATTTACACCCCAGACCGCCACAGCCACATCAAGCCGCTGCATCACATCAAACACTTCTTCCGCATCACACGCCGGGCGCGGGAGTTGCGCCGGCGAATGGCTGGCAAGTAGCCTTTGATAACAAACACCCCAATCTGAAAGGTTGGGGTGTTTTGTGTTGGCAAAGGGCTATTGACCAAACTTCTCGCAGCCGTATTGCATCACCAGGTCTGGCGGGTAATCTCCGGAGTTGCCGTTGATTTGCAGGTAGCCATCAATAAATTCATCTTTGCTGAAAGCGCTGAAGTTAACCCCCGGCAGGCCGGAATCTGCCTGCGAGGTGATTACCACCGTAAACTGCTTGCCGTTTGACCCGGTTATGGGCATAAATGAATAGGTCATCCAGCCATTTTCTACGGTGCTCAGGGCACTGCCGGAGGCTGAACGAATCGGCTTGTGATTCTCATCCAGCAGCGAAACAGTGTAAGTGTATTGTTCCTCTTTGGAGTTGCTGGCAACCCACAGGCGCAGACTTTCCAGGTTGTTGCACCTGCTTGTGAAGACTTCCTCGATCCTGGTATCGCTGGATGCCGTAAAGGCCCTAAATGAGGTGGTGTCCCAGTTCTTGTAGCGCGGCAAAGTACATTCCGTTTGGGTGAACCAGAAGCTGCCGCAGGTGACGTGATAATCGAGGTAGATTGAAAACGCCGCGACGATAGCGATCAGCGCCATTGCAGCGCCGCTGATGAAGCGCGCGGCTTTGAACTTGAACCTGAACAGGAACAGAAAAGAGGAAAGGAAGAGCAGAAAGAAGGGGGAAATATATCTCCCCTGCACACCGTTGATCTCTTCTGCCCACACCTCGGTTTCGATGACGAAAAAGATCATGTAGATCATGAACACGTTGAAGAGCGCCACCGCTGCAAAATAGAGGCTCTGCTTCCAGCTCAACCGGAAATCTGAGCCGTCTGCCAGAACACTCAACACAATTACAGCAGGGAAGAGGAAGTAGATGAATTTGGGCAGCACCCAGTAGCCGTAACCGGCAATGCCGATGGACTGCATCATCAACGTCCACCAACCGTATCTTAGCGAATCAGAGAACATACTGAAAAAGACAGTTGGTTCTTTGAAGAGTGTCAGAAATTGGCCGATGGGGTCTTTGCCGGCGTCATCCCGTGCCAAAAAGAACTGGGAGGCCACAAAGCTCCAGCTCACACTGATGGCAACGCTAACAAGGGAGGTGATGAGCAAGACCAGTTTTTGTCTGCGGGTTAGCTTGAGTGAGAACGGCAGGACGGGTAAAAGGAACAAAAGGAATACGCAATTGGGTTTAAGCGTCCCTACTGCCAGAATGAGAATGCAGGTGATAACCATTTGCCGGCGCGAGAGGGTCTTGGAAGGTTCGGCCAGCAGGTGCAGCACCCAGCCGGTGAAGAGAAAGGAAACGCCAAACACAAAAGCATCTGCCGAGATGGCTGCCGACTGGATGATCGCCACCGGCGCCATTGCAATCACCCCGAACAGATGCCTGCCGGTGGGTAACACACGCATGGTCAGGTAGATGAAGACGCAGTAGATCAGCAGATAGGAAAAGCGCAGGACGTAATAAATGTACAGGATTGGAAAGTCAAACAGCCGTCCGGTAATGCCGATGAGAATTGCCTGCACCCCGTAGATGGTGGGAAAGTACACTCCCCGCGTGGTGTACTTCATGTAGTCGTTGAAATCAATTTGCAGGCTGGCCTGTTCCTTCCAGGTTTGCAGATCGATCACCGGAAAGTTGGCATAACGCCTGAAGGAAGAATCGAAAAAAATAGCCGGGAAACGATCCACTTCGTGGTAGAGCGAATTGGGGAGAATCTTGCCAAAAGACATTTCCCAGATGCGCGCTAAGTGTGTCTCCTCATCATAGTTTGCACCCATGGGGGTGATAACCAGGAGGAAAGTTCCGGTGATGAGAATGACCAGGAGAACAAACCAGGTCCATTTGGAATCATTTTTCATTGCAGGAGCATCCTCCCCTTTCTTGATTATGGCTGGCAGGGTGCTGGTACGCCGGTGCCAAAGACCGCGCCGCAGAAGTTGCCGCGTGCGCCGTCGCCCTCAATGTAATAGTAGCCGCGGAACTGGTCGCGGTTGTCGCTGCTGCGGAAGAGGAAGAAGCGATACTGTTGGTCTGGGTGGGCGGCGGGGTAAAGCTCGCCGCTTACACTCATGCCGTCGCTGCTCACGTAGCCGATCATGTAGATGCTCGACCACGATGCCGTGAAGGAGCCGGTCAACTGATTGCCGCTTTG
>CALCNO010000214.1 GCA_937897615.1 uncultured Anaerolineaceae bacterium | reverse complement strand
TCTGTAATGAATTGCAATACAGAACAGCAAAAAAGGGTCGGAAACGAAATGTTTGAGAACCTTTTTTACGGTTCTTCTTAAGTTGATCAAATTAGCATCGAGGGTGATACAGATACATTTCTGCGAGTATAGTTATGGTGTTTTAATAGTTATTAAAACTCTCTATTCTATTAAAACTAATTGATTATCTGTCTTGTTTTTAATGAAATCCTGTGTTTTAATAAGTATTAAAAGAGGTCATTATGTTAAAAGAAGCAGATGTCACTAAAAAAGGATTGCTTGCATTCAGGGAATGCCTTTCGGTTGTGCCATCCCTTACAATTGATTCCATAGAGGAGCTGCCTGCTAAAGACATGCCTGATTATCAAGCGATTGTTCGTGGGGAGGGATTCAAACAGATCATTTACCTTGAAATAAAAACTCTGGGAACTCCAAAAAGCACGAGAGAGGCAGTCAATTTACTCGTGAGGCGGATTCAAAATGACCCCGCATCCTATGGGATATTTGTTGCGCCTTACATAGCCCCTAGATCAGCTGCCATTTGCAAGGAATCTGGAATCGGGTATGTCGATTTATCTGGAAATTGTTCCATTGCTTTCCAACAGATTTTTATCAATCGAGAAAAATCAGGAAATCAATTTCCTTTCAAAACGGCTCTATCATCGATTTACTCGCCAAAATCCGAACGGATATTACGCGTTTTACTCGTTTACCCGTATCGAACCTGGAAAGCAATCGATCTTGCGAAAGAAGCTCAAGTCAGTCTTGGTATGATCACGCAGGTAAGCAAAAAATTGATTGAAGAAGAATGGTTAAAAAAGACATCGCAAGGTATCTCATTAACCCAACCAGAAAATCTATTAGCAGATTGGAGTAATAACTACACCATTAAACGCAATGTTCAAAACAATTACTACTCAATGAAGCCGCTGCAAGATTTAGAAATTGAGATTGCGGATACATGTAGAAAGTTGAACATTCCTTATGCCTTGACTGGTTTTTCGGCGAGCAACCGTTTAGCCCCAATGGTCAGGGGGCAACGTGCGATGGTATATGTCAGCCGAGATATTGATTTGGTGGCCGAAAAAGTTGGCTTAAAACCTGTCGAAAGTGGAGCCAACATCATTTTGATTCAACCATACGATGAGGGTGTATTCTGGAACGCCAAATCGATCGGTGATTTAGAAATCTCCGAACCGGTTCAGGTTTATCTTGATCTGAAACGTTACCCAGGACGTGGTGAAGAAGCAGCAGATTTTCTATTTAGAGAGGTGATTAATCCAAGATGGCAACAACTAAAAATGAATATGATCGCCTCCTAGTAGAGGCTGCGCACAGGGTACTACTGGAAGTCGCTCGGCTTTTGTATGACTACCGAGATGGAATTGTGTTGGTAGGTGGTTCTGTTCCTGGATTATTATTTGACCAGAAAGTTTCTGAACACATTGGAACAATTGATGTAGATGTCGCACTGAATCAAAACACCATCCAGGAAATCGGTTACCGCTCCATTATGAAATTGCTTTCCAAACGAGGATATGTTCAAGGGGATCAACCGTTTATTTTTTATCGTACTTTACAGGTTGACGATCAAGAGATTACTGTTGAAGTGGATTTCTTGGCCGGCGAATATGGAGGGACGAGCAAGAAGCACAGAACTCAGATCGTCCAAGATATGCATCCCAGAAAGGCGCGTGCTTGTGATCTTGCCTTTCAAAACCCTATTCAAATTACGATAGAGGGTACTTTGCCAGAGGGTGGAAAGGATCGGGCTTCCATTCAAGTTGCTTCGATTGTCCCATTTCTCATAATGAAAGCGCAGGCTTTGAATAGTAGGCTCAAAGAAAAAGATGCCTACGATATTTATTATTGTTTAACTAATTTTCC
>CALCNO010000213.1 GCA_937897615.1 uncultured Anaerolineaceae bacterium | reverse complement strand
ACTCTCTGCGCACATTTGCAGTGTAGTATTCTTTTACAAGGGATTCAGTCATCGGACCTCCTTATGATCAGTTTGGCAAGTAACTGGTCATTGTCACTCGCCGGTCCATTCAAAGCCGGCCAAGCATCAATCCCGTCATTGGTAAAGCGCGGGATCAAATGGAGATGAAAATGGGCCACAGACTGCTGGGCATCAATGCCACTGGCATGCAACAAATTGATTCCTGTGGCGCCCAACACAACTTTGTAATGTTCGGCAAGCAGTTTCGCCTCATGCATAATGGCAATAAGTTGTTGGCTGTTAGCAGAGTAAATATCCTGAATGTGTGAAATTGTCGCGATAATCGTGTGCCCATAGGCTTGACCTTTAAGCGGCAAAAAACAGATTGCCTCGCTCGTCCGATGGATAACCCAAGAAGGTACAGATCCATCCACTATCGCACAAAAGGGCAGGCGGTCATTTTCCCCAGGCTTTTTTAATGCGCGAATACGTCTCCTCCAACTCCTCAGGAAGCACACGCGTTTCGCCGATGGTGGACATAAAGTTGGTATCGCCTCCCCAGCGCGGCACGATGTGAATGTGCGCATGCTCAGCAATGCCTGCACCGGCAGCAGACCCCATGTTGATGCCCACGTTAAAGCCATCGGGCTGGTATACCCTGCGCAGCACCGCCAAAGCAGTATTGACCATCTCCATCATCTCGGCACGCACATCTGGTGTCAATTCTTCAATGGAGGGCACATGCAAAAACGGCACGATCATCAGGTGCCCGCTGGTGTACGGATAGCGGTTGAGAATGGCAAACACATTCTGCTCGCGCCGCACAATCAGGTTGCCGGGGCCATCCGGCTGTTTGGGTGCGCTGCAAAAAACGCACTCACCACCAGAAGAGCCATCGCCACTGATGTACTTCATCCGCCATGGGGACCACAAGTTTTCCATAAATACCGTCCTTTTGATTGTGTCAGGTTAATTCTACACTTTTTCAGAGCGGTCAAAAAGCAAAGTATGCTATATTCAAGGGTATGCAGCAGCCCTCCCTTTTTGCGCCATCTTCCCTTTCTGTTAGCGAGATCAACCGCTACCTGCATGAGCTGCTGGAAAGCGACCCCATCCTCTCGGATGTTTGGGTGCAGGGGGAGATCGCCAACCTGGCGCGCCCGGCCTCCGGGCATATCTACTTTACCCTCAAGGATGCCAACTCCACCCTGCGCTGCGTGGCCTGGAAACCCACCGCCATGCGCCTGCAGGGCATGCTGCAGAGCGGCGCTCAGATCGAAGCACACGGCTACATCGGCCTGTACGAGCAGGGTGGGCAGTATCAACTCTACGTGGATGCCATGCGCCTCACCGGCGAGGGCGCGCTTTACCAGGAGTACCTGCGCCTCAAAGCAAAGCTGGAAGCCGAGGGCCTGTTTGACGCCGCGCGCAAGCGCCCGTTGCCAGAGATACCTCGCACTATCGGCATTGTCACTTCTGCCACCGGGGCAGCTTTACAGGATATCCTCAATGTGCTGCGCAGGCGCTTCCCGCTGGTGCAGGTGCTTTTATCGGCATGTGCTGTGCAAGGAGAAGCCGCCCCAGCAGAGATCGTCAGCGCGTTGCAACGCCTGAATGAGCAATCCCAGGCTGACCTGATCCTGGTGGCACGTGGCGGAGGTTCCATGGAAGACCTGTGGGCCTTCAACGACGAGCGCGTGGTGCGCGCCATCGCGGCGTCTGCCATCCCGGTCATCACCGGCATCGGCCACGAGGTGGATTTCACCCTGGCAGATTTTGCCGCCGACCTGCGTGCACCCACCCCCACCGCAGCGGCCGAACTGGCTGTACCTGACCGCGAGGAGCTAAAGGGATTGGTGCAGAGCGCAGTTGGTCGCCTGATCCATGCCTGCCAGGCAAACCTGCAGGAAGTCCGCTCGGGGTTGGTAGAATTGCGTCATCGCGTAGAGCGCTCCTCGCCGGCACACCGGGTTCTCAATGACCGCCAGCGCC
>CALCNO010000212.1 GCA_937897615.1 uncultured Anaerolineaceae bacterium | reverse complement strand
GGGCGGTTTGTGGTAGTCTCAGCACACTGGGGCAATGAATATCAGGCCGGGCCAGGCCGGCAGCAGCAAACCCTGGCGCAATCCTGGGTGGATGCCGGCGCAGACCTCATCTGGGGGCATCACCCGCACGTACTGCAGCGCATGGAGTGGCTCACTTCCGGCGTGGACGGGCACCAGGCTTTGGTGATGTACAGCTTGGGCAACCTGCTTGCCGACCAGTGGATGCTGCCCGATGCGCAGCGTTCTGCCCTGGTGCAGGTACAGGTCAGGCAGGGCCGTATCAGCGGGGTAACCCTTATTCCTGTGATATTTGACTGGCAGAGCCTATCGCTGCAGTACTCCCTCGATGGCACTACGCGGGACAGGATCATCGAGCGCCTGGCGCTCAGCTCCACAAATCACGTCAGGGTTGAGATTTACTCTGCGGGAGATTAAGCGATGGGGAGCAGCTTTTCCATGCGCCAGGAAGGTTCCTCTACCGTTTGCCATTCCCCGGCGTCATCGGGGTAAGACCAGATGCCCGGTTCCTCGGCAATGATCTTAAAGCCTTTACGGTGGTACAGGCGGATGGCTGCCAGGTTGGTGCGCGCCACGTTGAGGGTCAGCCGCGTATAGCCGCGTGCAACCAGATAATTTTCCAGTACGGTGAGCATCTGGCTGCCAATACCGTAGCCGCGGTATGTTGGGCGCACGCGGAAGGAATAAAGATAAGCACGGTTCCATCCGTCAGCCAGTTCCAGGCGGTCGCTGCGCAGCTGCAGGAACACCTGTCCGATCATGTACTTGTGCTCGTTTTCCACTATCCAGGCGCGCGAGATTCCTTTTTGTATCTTTTCCACCAGGTCTCTGAACAGGTTGCGGAAGTGCTTGAATTCGCCTTCCCATTCCAGTGCCGGCAGATCAGCCTTATCCAGCGGGCGAATGGTGAGTACTTCACTCCCCTGGGGCAGCTCAACAAAGAAAGTGGCAGTTTCTTCCATACGTCAGTCTTGTTCGACCAATGTGAAAAGATAATCTTTCTCTTCTTGCGGGGTGGTGATGATGCCATCCAGGTAGGCCGCCCTGAGGCCGGTGAGGATGCGCGTGTATTCCGGCCCCGGCAGGATGCCCATGTTGCGCAGGTCCTCACCGCCGGTAACAGGAAAGAGATTGCGCCAGTTTTGCACGTAGCGCAACAGAAGCGCTTTTACGGTTTTATCTGTACTCAGTAGATAAGCGGCGTACAGGCTGGCAAGCGGAACGTCATCCAGCCTGGCGCACACCCGGCTGGGTTTTTCTTGCGGGAGCGTGCCCAGCACTGCCTGCACCTTTGCCAGATGTTCCAGGCAGGCTGCCAGAGGTGCAGTGAATTTAAAGCGCTGGCAAACCTCAACGGCGCTGGCTGGTGGGAGGGTTCCCAGCCATACTAACCAATGCAAGGCGTGTGAGGTGGGCATGTTGCCGATACTTTGCGGCAGATTCCAGCCGGCCTCAGGCGGGTGAGTGCGCAACGATTCAAGCGCACGCGCGCGTAACTCATCCCAGCTCAACTCCCGTTGGATAGGCTCCAGTAGGCTCAGTGCTTGCAGGCGCGCCAGGATGCGGCCCGGGTTGGCCTCGCGGAAGGCCAGGTCGAACTCGTGGCGCAGGCGGTCGCCGCTCACCTGGTGCAGCAACGGGCGCGCTTCCTCGGCCAGTTGCAGGGTACGTTCTTCGATCTGAAAACCAAGACGTTGCTCGAAGCGCACGGCGCGCAGCATGCGCGTGGGGTCATCCACAAAGGAGAGCGAATGCAACACTCGGATCTTTTTGCTGTGCAGGTCTGCCAACCCGCCAAAATAATCAATCAGTTCGCCGTAATGGCCATGGTCAAGGCGAATGGCGAGCGTGTTGACGGTAAAATCGCGGCGCTGTAGATCAAGCCTGATGCTGGAACTCTCCACCGTGGGCAGGGCAGTGGGGCGCTCGTAAATCTCTGTGCGTGCGCTGATGAGATCGAGAAACTCCGGCAGGTCTGTCGTGGAGCTGCGTTCAATCCCCAGCTTATCAGTGAGGGCAGAACGGATTTCCTTGATTTGCCATTTGGCAGTGCCAAAACGGCGATGGCTGACCA
>CALCNO010000211.1 GCA_937897615.1 uncultured Anaerolineaceae bacterium | reverse complement strand
ATGAGATATGGAATGGAGAGAATGATCACAGAAAGCCATACCCCGGCGATCACGGCATCCAGTTCGCGCCGCGGGAAGAAAAAGCCAGCGAGGAGTAAAACAACAAAAGGCCAGCAATGGCCTTTTTGTTTGCCAGCTGATATGATTATTTGCATGGATGCGTCAGATGAGTTGAGCGGTCTGCCAAATCAAGACCCGGATGATTCCGGGGTGAACTTCTTTGACGAGCTTGATCGCGTAATAAACGCTGACCCCGGCAAACCTTTGCCCCCGTTTTCTTGGGATGAGCAAGAACACGCTCCATTTATGAGCGTAGTATGCCTTTTCTGTGCGCACCTATCCCAAAACGTCGCCAGGCAATGCGCTGCTTTCGAGCACATTCCAGACGATATTTGGCACGCACGGAACGATCACAGAAAGCCGTACCCCGGCGATCACGGTATCCAGTTCGCGCCGCGGGAAGAAAAAGCCAGCGAGGAGTAAAACACAAAAGGCCAGCAATGGCGTTAGATTACCTTGATGATTTAGCAGCACACCACGACAAGAAAATTATAGACCTATTTCGCAAAACATATTTAAAGCCTAAGAATTGATGGCAAACTCGTTGAAGTAAATTCCTTCTAGCGGTTTATATGATTTATAGCGATATCCTTTGCAATCTTGATAAAGCATTTTTATCCTTTTTGATGTATCATACTTGTATCTCATTTGCGAGGGAGGAATCATATGCTTGTTTTCATTGATGAGAGTGGAGTTGCGCATCCAAATGACGATTGTATCAAGTCCACAGTTACAGCGGTTTGTATTCCAGAATCTTTGCACAAAAAAGTAGATACTCAGCTTTTCTCAATGAAGAAAAAATTCCTGGGAAATGCTGAGATTGAACTCAAATCAAAAAGCTTCCTTAAAAAACACGTGTACGAAAAACTAGCAAATCACAGAGAATTGGTAGAATCCACTTTTGAAATGATCAGCAATACTGATTTGGCCATTTACTCTTCAATTGTTGAAAAACCTTCTCACCTCCTCGAGTATCCACCCGAGTATTTACCTGTCCAGTACGTTCGCCTTTTTGAGAGGATAAATGCACACCTTTGTGAGTTCTGTTCTCCTACAGAAATGGCGATCATCCTTTACGATGGGGAAGGGAGAGGAGCTATCAAGGGCAGCCTAGGAGTTGCTATTAATGCGTACCTTATCAGAACAAAAGAGGGTATGGCGATGTCGCGAATTGTTTCGACACCTTTTTTCGTCAATTCTGCTATCACACCAGGAATCCAATTAGCCGATTTAGCCGCAGGGTGTATACGCATGTATCATGAAGGAGACGCAAACCCAAAAATGAAAAAGTCAACTGTTCTATCATCGGCAATCGCGAGATATTGGAAAATAACCCAATCGAAGAGTCACAATTTTGATCGGGAGTGGGGAACACTTTATGGAATGAATTTCATTTCCGAAGATGCGTTGTATGTGGAAGAAAAACGTATTCCCAAGCCAAGGTAGTTAAACAAAAATCGGCGCGCGAGCCTAGAAGACTCGCCTACCGATTTCAGCCATATTATACAGCTTTAGCAAAATTTGTCAAGCCCTAATCCCCTCCCCCAAAAAAGACCCGCGCGGGTCTTTTTTTGTTCCTCCCCGCAAAAGTTCATCATTGTTTTAGGGCGCCCGGCGCATTACCCTTTGGGCGT
>CALCNO010000210.1 GCA_937897615.1 uncultured Anaerolineaceae bacterium | reverse complement strand
GAGGTCTTTCGTGTAGTTGATATTGCCGTCAAGGCCACCGAGTCCAAACCGGGCGCGCAGATCGTTGAACGCGAGTTCGGCATGTTCGAGGTGCACAGCCTCAACCAGGCTGCCGTGCTGGAAGCCGGGCAGGTGGTGCTGGATCGGTTGGGCCTGCGCAAAGAGGATCGCATCAAGCCGCAGGTGGTCTCCACCCAGGTGATCACGCGCGTGGACCCGTACCAGGCGCAATTGCTCAACCGCTTCCGCCGCGGCAGTATGCTGGTGCCCGGTGAGACACTGCTGGTGCTGGAATGTGCCCCGGCTGCCTACATCAACTATGCCTGCAACGAGGCCGAGAAGAAGGCCAACATCAAGATCATCCACGTTTCCTCGGTGGGGCGCTTTGGCCGTATGTGGCTCTCCGGCAGCGAAGCCGAGATCATCACCGCAAAGAACGCGGCCATTGCCGCGCTGGAAAGCCTGGACGGGATTCCCGGCTAAAGCAGGAGTGGCCAGTTTCTGGCCAGGAGGTGTTCATGGCAAAGAAGTTTTACACCGAACGCGATATTGAGGACATGGCTGCGCGCGGGGTTCTTTCATTAAATATAGATTCAGACACCGTGCTCACCGAGCTGGCCTACGAAAAAGCCGGCAGGCTGGGCGTGGCGCTGCTTCAGCCGCAGCAATTGCCGCCGGCGGCGCCGGTGCGCCCGTACCTTTCCGCCGAAACTGTCCCCGCGCCCTGCCCATGCCAGAAGGAAAGCAGCGGCGGCGATGAGCAGCTGCGCCAGCGCATCCGCGATGCGGTGAACGCCAAATTAGGTACGCAGATCGACCCGGTGCTGCTGGAGACGATCATCACGCGCGTGCTCAACAACGTGGGGATCAAGTAAGCCATGCTGCTGGGTATTGTCAAAGGCACGGCGGTCAGCACCCTCAAGTATCCGGGGCTGGAAGGCCTCAAACTGCTGGTGGTGCAGCCGGTGAGCCGCCATCTGGAGCCGGTGGGGGCGCTGCAGGTGGCCGTTGATGTGGTGCAGGCTGGCCCAGGCGATGTGTGCGTGATGGTGCGCTCGCGCGAGGCGGCGCTGGCCATGCCGGAGATCAAATTTGTGCCGGTTGACCTGGCGCTGGTGGGCATTGTGGACCAGCTAAAGGTCAGGCCGGATGGCGAAGTGGACATCATTCTTTCCAAAGGAACAACGGAGCTGGCATGATTCTTGGCAAAGTGACCGGCACTGTGGTGACCACCATCAGCCACCCGCATTACAAGAACCACAAGCTGCTGGTGGTGCGCCCGCTGGTGCTGCCCGGCGACGCGGTGGACGAGGACTTCATCGCCATTGACCATGCGCATGCCGGCGTGGGCGATACGGTGCTGGTCAACCGTGAGGGCAACGGCGCCCGCCAGGTGCTGGGCAACCCGGACGCCTGTATCATTTCGGTCATCGTAGGCATCGTGGACTCAATTACGCTGGAAAACTAAACCGCCGCAAGGCGGTTTTTGGTTAATAAACCAACTTGAAAAAAGGTTGCAAAAAAACTCAAAATGTATCATTATTAGATAACTTTAATCGGTGTTGAGAATGATTCGAGGGAACCATTGTGAATCCGGTTAACATTTTACTTGTAGAAGACGACGATAATGTGGCCATCACGGTGGAGCGCTGCCTGCGCCGCGAGAGCTACAAGGTAACCCTGGCGGCCTCGGGCACGCAGGCACTGGAGATGGTGCATCGCAGCATCCCCGACCTGGTGCTGCTGGACGTGACCATGCCGGGCATGGACGGGTACAGCGTTTGCCGCGAGATCCGCAACGACCCTGCAGTAAAGCATGTGCCCATCATCTTCCTCACCGCGCACACGAGCGACGAAGACCGCATCACCGGCTTCCAGGCCGGCGCGGACGATTACATCAACAAGCCTTTCAACCTGCAGGAACTGCTCCTGCGTGTGCGAGCGGTGCTGCGCCGTACCCAGGATATCATCCGGGCCAAGGCGCTCATCACCGGCGAGGCGGAGGAAGTGCAGCGCTACCGGGCGTTCCCGACCTATGTGGAAAGCCGCAACTGCCTGGAATTGAGGGGGTACTCGCTGGATTTGAAATCCTTTGAAGTGACCCTGCCCGACAAAAAGAAGGTGCTGCTCACCCCCGTGCAGTTCAGCCTCTTATCGCACCTGATGTGCCACCCCGGCGAGATCTTCTCGCCCAACCGCCTGCTGGATGAGATTTGGGATTACCCTTCCGATACCGGCAGCCCGGACCTGGTGCGCGTGCACATCAAGAACCTGCGCAACCGCATTGAAACCGACCCCCTCTCGCCGCTGTTCATTGAAACGGTACCCGGTTACGGGTACACCATACGGGAAGATTCAGGACCAGATAAAAAATGACCCAGACCGAGCAACACCTAAAAAGCCCCGCCAAACTGGAAGAAGTATTGCGTTCAATCGCCCTGGCGCAGAACCAGGCCGCGCAAACGCCCAACCCCGACCACCTGTTCCTGAAGATCGCCAGGGAGTACCTCAATGCCGAGGCCATTGCCCTGATCCTGGTGGACCCGGAGCGTTCCGGCGTGTTCACAAAGAAAGAATTTGGGGCGGGGGTAGATTGGAAGATAACCAGCAACCTGCCCTCTGAACACAGCTTTATCGTTCAGGCGCTCAAGGGCGCGGGCATCGCCTGCTGGCAAGGGGATTACGCTGCCAGTTCTTCCAGCGAGGCGCTGGATGGCGTGAAGGGCGTGGCGCTGCACAACATCGTCAGTGCGCCGCTGCACAGCCACTCGGTGATCTTTGGGGCGGTCAACTTTATCAACTGCACCCCCTTCCCACCGGAGGAATCTGCGCTCACCGGCGTGATGCTCATCCTGACAGCCCTTGCGGATGCGCTTTACCACAACGAAGTGGTGCGGGAACTGGGCGCCTCTGAAGCTGAGGCCAAGTTCAGCAAGGCGCAGCTTTTACAGTCTCGCAACATGCTGCGCTCGATCTTCGACAGCATTCCGCAGTCGTATTACATCATCGACAAGGAATACGTCATCACCGCCATCAACCAGGCGCGCGCCCAGCGGGCCGGGCAAGACCCGCGCACCCTTTACGGCAGGGTGTGCTACCAGGCGCTCTACGGCCTCAGCGCGCCCTGCGCCGATTGCAACGCTGCGGCCACTTTTGAAACCGGCAGATCACTGCACCGCACGGCGGCGTTTGAAGCAGAGAATGGCGAAAGCACGGATTGGACCGTGGCCACTTACCCGGTCTTTGATGCCTGCAAAGAAGTGGACCACGTGATCTTGATGGAGCAGGATATCACCGACATCCGCAGGCTGGAGATGGAAGTGATGCAAACCGAGAAGCTGGCGGCCATCGGCCAGCTGGCTGCCGGTGTTGCCCACGAGATCAACAATCCGCTTACCTCCATTCTGGTGAACTCGCAGCTGCTGCTGGAGGATTTGCCCGCCGAGCAGCAGGAAAATATTGAATCGGTGAAGCTGATCGAGATGGCGGCTGTGCGCGCTTCCAATGTGGCGCGCAACCTGCTGGGCCTGGTGCGCAAAGAGGATTACGAGTTCGAAGAAATGGACCTCAACGAGTCCTTGCAGAGCGCGTTGATGATGGTCTCGCACGAGTTCCTCACCCACCAGATCAAGGTCACATTTGACCGCGCCGAACAGCTGCCGCTGTATAAAGGCTCCTTCACTCATTTGCAGGGGGTGTGGATCAACCTGCTGATGAACGCGGTGGAGGCCATTGGCGAGAAAAAGGGCGAGGTGAAGGTTACCTCGCATTTTGAGGAAGATGTTTTTTACGTTGAGGTGCGCGATAACGGCGCCGGCATTAGCGACCAGAACCTGGACAAGATCTTTGAGCCATACTTTACCACCAAGCGCAAGGGGCACGACGTTGGCCTGGGGCTGTCGCTGGTCAAGCGCACCATCCAGGCGCACGGCGGGCAGATCATGGTGGAAAGCAGCCCCGGCGAGGGCGCACGCTTTACGGTGATCCTGCCGGCCAGGCATTAAATAAAAAACAGTGAGAGGATTTCCTCTCACTGTTTTTTTGTCCACACTGTTTAGTCTTCGATCCTGGGTTTGGGGATGCCAAAGCAGAAAGCAAAGGCCACCACGCCCAGCGCCACCGGCACATACCAGTATTGCGAATAGGCTGCCACAAAGGCGGGGTCTTTGATCAGGTCAATGCCAAAGAGCGACATGTTGTTGTAGGCGATGATGCCCGCCAGCATGAGCAGAATGGCCAGCGCCACCAGCCACCAGCTGGTGATGTTGAAGGGCGGGCTGCCGGGTTCGGGGGCGGGCAGGGCGGCTCCCTTGGAGCGGCCGTTGATCTTGCGGCGTTTGAGGGCATATTCGCGAATGTAGCGCCTTTTGCGCCCGCGCAGCATGGCAATGCGCAGATAAAAGAAGACCATTGCCACCAGTACAGCGATCAATCCAGGAGTAATTTTCATTTTTTCCACCACGATTTCTTTTGATTGGCCCGGCTCTTGAGCAGCCGCTTAAAGTCTTTTTTGGTCGGGTTGAGGCCAACGCCCTGCGGGCGAAATGCCCCGCGCGGGGTCAGGTAGCCAAAGCCGGTCTTATAGGGCTGGTCGCATCCGTCATCGCGCACCAGGGCGAAGCCCATGCAGTTGGGGAAGCGCACCCACAGCACGCGTTTTTCAGGTTTGGCGATGAAGCCGAGGAAATACGGGTCAAAATCCTCTTTGGGGGTGGGCAGGGTGATGATGACCATTTTGGTTTTGTTGTCCAGTTGCTCGATCTCATAGGTCATCCCGGCGGAACCCGTGCGCTTCTCTTCGGGCAGTTGGTCGCCCACGTGGTTCCACCAGAAATTGAGGAATTTGAGGCCGTCTCTTTCCAGGTACTTCATGAACTGGTTGGTCTGGCTATGGAACAGGATGGGAATTGCATCCATGCCAAAGTTGTATTGCAGGCTTCTCTTCTTGTCCATAATTAATGCACTTCTCCCGTTTTTAGGATACGAGCCGCAAACTCTCGAAAACCGGTGGGCTTGCGCCCCAGCAGCGCCCCCAGCACTGTGGGGTTTCCCACCAGGCCGAATTGGTCATAATAGGCAAACATTTTGAGCAGCGTTTCGGTGGCGTAAGGTTCCAGCCCGCTGCGCACGGCGTTCTGGCGCCACTCTTCGCGCGGCTGCTCCACTGCCG
>CALCNO010000209.1 GCA_937897615.1 uncultured Anaerolineaceae bacterium | reverse complement strand
ATGCTGCCACCGGAAGGGTCAATGCCGCCGGCCAGGCCAATCGCCAGGGAAGGCCTAAAAAGACAAAAAGCGCCAGCAGCAAGTATGCCAGAGCAACGAGCAAGTTATGCAGACGCATCGCCCTTTCCCAATCCAGGCGATTCAGCAGGTTGCGATGGCCGTAAGTTTTATCTTCATAGTAGCTGCGAAAAGAGAAGGCAAGCTTGCCTGCCAGGTAAACAAAGAGAACCGGCACAGTGAGCATTTCCAACAGGTAGTTGAGGCTGCCGTAATTCACAATCATGGCAATGGCTGGAACCAGCAATGCCACGCAAATGGCCTCCACCAGTTCCCCATAGCCGCGGCGCTGCAAAAAAAGCGGCGGCATGGAAGCAAAGAACATTCCAGCAATCAGTAAACCGACTAAAAGCAGCAAAGCAAAATCAGGCGTGCGGTTCAACAGTGCAAGAAAAACAAACGCAACTGCAGCCGTGAAACAAAGCAGGGTGTAAGTAAGAAGGTCATTACGCCGGAGAGCCTGCAAGGCCGCATAGCGGGGATGGGCAGGTTGCAAAATACATAAGGGAGATTCAGGGTGATCCCAAAAAGCTGCCAGAAGATTCCGGCTCCAGATGAGAAAGAGAACCGTCAAAAGCATAAAGAGACTGCCTAACCAGTCCGGATTCGCACCCAGATAATGGGCCACACCAATCCCGATGCTGAACAGCGTGACGGCAAGTATTGCCGTGCCGGGCTGAGCCAGCACCAGCATAAGGGAATAACGGGCAACAGGTTTCTCGCTGCTCATCCCAGTGAGGCTCCTCCATTGAGTGTGATGATTTCGCCGGTGATGTACTCGTTGGCGAGGAGCAGATCCACTGCATCCAGCAGCCCCTGCACATCCCCCGCCGACTTCATCGGCATTCTGGCTGCCAGGCGCTCCCATTCAGCCTGCGACATTTCTTCTGCCTTGAGTAACAGCCCGGGGGCAATTCCGCACACGCGGATGGCCGGCGCCAGTTGGCGTGCCAGCAGGCGGGTTAGCTCATTGAGCGCAAACTTACTCAGGCCGTATGCGCCATACCCCGTCCAATGAAGATCGGCCCCGGCATCGCTGATGTTGAGAATCACACCGCCTCTGTGCATCAGCTGTGAAGCATGGCGCGCCATTAGCCAGGCAGCCCGCAGGTTGACGGCAAACACATCATCCCATTCCTGCCAGGTGATCTTGAGAAGGTCAGAACGCGGCATGACCGCCGCAGAGTTCACCAGCACATCAAGCGACTCAGCCGCCTGGCCCAGAGCATCGAAAAGCACCTCGATCTCTGCGGGGTTGGCAAGGTCAGCTTTGAGCAGCATCACATGGCGGCTCAGTGCCTCAATTTGCTGGCTGGTGTGTTTGGCTTCCTCTTCAGATTTCCCATAATGCAAGGCAATATCAAAACCGCGCCGCGCCAGGTGCAAAGCAAGCTCGCGGCCCACGCGGTGGGCTGCCCCGGTGACCAGTGCCAGTTTCTGCGGCTGTTTTTCCATGCTGCCTACTTGCGAAAGAAATTTGAAACGAAAAACCACAAATTGGCCGGGCGCTCTGCCAGACGGCGCATAAAGTACGGGTACCACTGTGTGCCGAACGGAATGTATACCCTCACCGGGTAGCCTTCGGCGGCCAGGCCGGCCTGTAAATCGCGCCGGATGCCATGTAACATCTGAAATTCAAGCGCATCTGAAGGAGTTTGTAGCTGCTGCATTACCTGTTTGGCTGCCAGGATACGTTTTTCGTCATGGGTGGCCAACGCCGCAATGGCAGGCGTGCGCCCATCGGCACTCAGGCGCGGCGCGGAGGGCTGGCTGGAGGCCTCCAGTAGTTTTTTTGCCAGCAGGTCAAAATTGGCATCTACCTGCACTTTTTTAGGGAAGGCAATGCTTTCCGGTTCAATATAGGCCCCTTTGCACAAACGCACCCGCCCGTTCCATGCCAGAAGGCGCTCCACATCCTTCTCAGTGCGGTAGAGATAGGATTGCAGCACAATGCCCACATTTGGGTAGCTTTTTTGAATCATCTCCTGATACAAGTTGAACGTCTTTTCCGTCAGGTCGGAACCTTCCATGTCAATGCGCACAAAGACACCGTTCTTCTGTGCATGCGCCAACAACTGTTCCAGATTGGCTCTGCAAAAATCCACGTTTAGATTCAAACCGATCTGGCTCAGTTTGAGCGAGACGTTGGCGCGCAAGTTATTCTGGCTGATTGCATTAACAATGCGCATGACGTCCTGCGTGGAATCCAGGGCACCCTTTTCATCAATGGTGTTCTCGCCAAGCTGGTCGAGGGTGGCATTGATTCCTCGCCCGTTCAAGTCTCGCACCACGTCAACCGCCTGCTGCAGGGTTTCGCCTGCCACAAAACGCCGCGATGCCGCCCTTGCCGGACGCCAGTTCATCACCAGTTTTTTAAGTGTGTTGTTTTTGGAGAAAGACACCAGCAGTGATCTGAGCATAAGAACCTCGATGATAAAATTATTCTAACACAAGGTACCCGGCACAATTGCCGCGGTTAGAAAGAGATACCATGACAGCCAAACTTCTCCCCTCATTCACCATCTCGCCGGACGTTGCGGCGGCACTCGCTCAACACAGGCCGGTGGTAGCGCTTGAAACCACCGTGATCACCCACGGGCTGCCTGCGCCACAGAACCTGGCCCTGGCGGCCGAAATGGAAGCACTTGTGGCACAAAAAGGTGCTGTTCCGGCAACCATCGGCCTTCTGAACGGCAAGGTGCTTGTTGGGATGGGAAAGCAACAGCTCGAAGCACTGGTGCAGGCGAAGCACCCCGTGAAGGTCAGTTCGCGTAATCTGGGAGTGGGCATTGCGCAGGGGTTGAGCGGCGGCACCACAGTGGCCGGCACGCTGGCCGTTTGCCGTAACACGGGAATAGAGGTGTTTGCCACTGGCGGGATCGGCGGCGTGCACCGCGGCAGCACTTTTGATGTGTCGGCCGACCTGGATGAACTGGCACGCAGCCCGGTGGTGGTAGTCTGCGCCGGCGCCAAGGCCATCCTTGACCTGCCTGCCACACTTGAAGTGCTTGAAACACGCGGCGTTCCAGTGATCGGCTACCGCACGCCAGAATTCCCGGCTTTTTACTCCGCGCACAGCGGCCTGCCCGTGGATGCTACCGCGCAAGATGCTGCCGAAATTGCCAGAATTGCCCGGGCGCATTGGTCCGTCGGGATGCGTTCCGCCATCCTCGTTTGTGTTCCCCCGCCGCCAGAAGTGGCGCTGGATGATGCCGAGGTCGACCAGTTACTGCGGCAAGCGCTCCAGCAGGCCGAAGCAGAGGGCATTCACCGCGGAGAGATCACACCCTACCTGCTGGATAAAATGCGCGTCCTCAGCGGCGGTAAAAGCCTGCGAGCCAATCTGGCGCTTTTGCACAACAATGCCAGCCTCGCTGCTGAGATTGCCGTCGAGTTGGCCAAACAAGGCGCT
>CALCNO010000208.1 GCA_937897615.1 uncultured Anaerolineaceae bacterium | reverse complement strand
TGCGCACCAGCAGTTCACGCAGGCGGAATGGTTTGGTGATGTAATCGTCTGCGCCGAGATCAAAGCCGCGGATGATGTCGCTTTCCTGCTGGCGGGCGGTGATCATGATCACCGGCAGGTCGGATTCCTTGCGGAGATGGCTGATAAACTGGTAACCATCCATGTTAGGCATCATGATGTCCAGCAGCACCAGGTCAATGGAATCGTTGTGGATGACATCCAGCGCTTCCTGCCCATCTGAGGCCACCAGCACTTCAAAATCCTGGCTGCCCAGAAAATCGCTGATCAGCAGCTGCACATTGCGCGTATCATCAACAACCAGGATTTTTCTTGTCATATCTCTAGTATATCCAATCTGTGGAGAGCCGATTTACCTTTATCACGGGATTAATCGAGATCATCCTTGCCGACGAATTGCATCAGCGGCTCTTCTTCGTTCGACCAGCCCCTGGGGGTTGGGGTATCGTAGTAAATGGTGATGCTGGCCGTATCTTTGAGGAAGTTCATCCGCCCAACGTTGATGCGCTTGATCTGAAGCCCGGTACGCGCTTCAAGGTCTGCCTTAAGCTCTGCGTAGCGGTCAGGGCGTACCAGTTCGATCTTTTCATAAGTGATGCGCTTAGAGCTTTCAAAGCGGAAGCCCCAACCTTTTTCGAGGACGAACAGGAGCAGCAAGCAGATGAAATTGGCAGCGATCAGGTGCGGCCAGAGGGCAGTATCTGTGCTGGCGGAATTCATTACCGGCAATGCCACGATTACGAACAGGTAGGTCATTTCGCGAACGGGCAGCGGGTCAGTGCGGTATCTGAGGATGGAGAAGATGGCGAATAGGCCAAACCCAACCCCAATGCCCAGTTCAATGCTCGCCAGAAAACTGAGGACAAAGTAGATCACCGTGTTGAATGCTAAAAAGGTGATCACATAGTGCTTGTTGTGAGTGGAGGGATAGTAAATAAAGCGCACCAGTATTAACGCAATCACGAAATTGAAGGCAAAGCCGAGAAGGAACACTGCAAAGTCACTCATGTTGCGCTCCCGCGATGATCTTATTGATCTGTAAAAGTTGTGGTTTGAGGGAATTCTTTTTTACCTGTTCATACAGCATGGAAATGCCGATGCAGTATTTGCTGAACGACTGTTCATGAATGTGTTTACTGCGCATCATCTCTACAAATGGCGAGCGGCAACCGGCCGATTCCAGTTTCGCTTCAATCACCACCAGGTGATCCAGATTGATCGCTTTCTGTTCCGAGGAGAAGGCGATGTTCAGATCAATAGTCACCCGTTCACAGGAATTGCAGTTGACCAGGGTGATCCTTGAAAACGAGTTCCAGATTTTGGGCTCCAGCTTCATGCTGCTGGCGGGCATCACAGCCCCGAGCCATTCTTTATCAGTGCCGGAGATGTTGACCAATGGCTTTTCCGTGACCATGCGTTCCTTGATGGTGCGGTCTTTACGCGTCTTGTGCTTCACCTCAAAGACGGAAAAACTGGTATCTGCATATTCACGGCTGCGCACCTTGTAGCGGTCGGCGCGGCCGTTGACATGCATGTTGTAGAGGTCGAAGGCGGGGGTGTCAAAATAGAGCGTGCGGTAATGGTTTAGGCGATTGCCGGAAACCTCCAGAATCTTGTAATCTTTGCTCAGGGCGGGGAGCACCTCCAACAATTGCGCGAAGGTGAGTACGTACTTGATGTCAACCCGGTCTTGCAAAGCTGCCTCCCGGATATCCAGCAGTCCTACTGGTTCAAAGCGGCGCAGCAACTGCGCCAGGTGGGATTGGATGCTGCCATCTGGATCTGCTACAACAAACCGCGAAGGTTTGCTCATTTGTACAACGGTAATCTTTCTTGCAACGGGGTGTTCCATGTTTACTCCAAAAGCGTGCGTGATGCCTGTTCTTACTATATTCGACGAGTTGATTCGACTGGTATATTTTTCGTATATGCAGCCACTGCCGATTTTGGCAGCAGTGGCCGCATGCATTTTTGGGAACGTGCATCCAACTAGCGCCTGAAACCTCCCTGTGAACCCTGCGAGGTAATCACGTTGCTCAGGGTGAGGGTCGCGGCCAGGCTGCCGCCACTGTATGTGCCGCTGGTGTACAGTCCGTCGGTAGTATCTCCGCTGGAATTGCCGCCAATATAGATGTTCACCTGATCCCCTTGTTTTAATGTGGGCGATGAATATGCGATGGATTGGAACTCCTTGCTGGGCGCAAAGGTGAGCGTCTCTCCGCTGCTGGTTTCGATGTGGATCAGCGTTCCGGCGGTGTACATTGTGTTGAAGTTGACCAGGAAAGCATGCTGGCTGGAAGAGTTGTCCGGGGCCATTGCCATGCCGGCGCTGCCCACAGCCAGCAAGGTGCCGCCGCTGAGCTGAAAACCGCTGTCGTAATCCAGCGCGCCGTTGCCGTTGGAGGTAGGGCCGTTGACGATCACGATGCCGTCCGTCATGACCATGCCGCCGTTGACGTCGATACCATCACCCACTGCGTCCACGTAGATGTACCCGCCATTGATCGTGAGGAGGTTGCCGCTATTGGAGCCGGCGGCAACGTTTGCACCCGGCCCGCCAGCGCCGCGGTTCCCGGGCCCACCCATGCCGCCGCGCATCATATTGCCGGAGCCGTCCATGCCGCTGGCGATGTTGATACCGTCATCGGAGGAGATTACGCGGAAAGAGCCGCCGTTGATGGTGATGACCTTGCTCTCGATCCCTTCATAAGACTCAGAGATATTGAACTCGCCGTCAGAGATGGTAATGGAGGTGTCAGCATGGATGGCGTCATCCCCGCTTGCCAGCGAGAAGGTGCCGCCGTTGACTTCGATGGTTCCATTGGAATGGATGGCGTCGTCTGAGGTGTTGATGGTAAAAGTGCCGTTTTGAATGGCCACGCTGCCGACACCTTTTAGCCCCTTCGTAGAGACGGAGTCGGAAAGTGTGCCATTGCTGCCCCCGCCGGCGCTGATGTTGAAGGTGCCGTTGGCAATTGTCAATGAGGTTTGTGCGTTGATGCTGTCGCCGCCGGAGGTGATGTCCAGGGTGCCGTTTTCAACCTGGATGAAGCCAAGCGCGGCGTTCTCGGAGTTATCGGATTTCAGGCCGTCTCCGCCTGAAACGACCTTTAGCGCGCCGCCCTTGATGACGATGTAATCCTTGCCACGGATACCGTCATCCACAGCGTTGACGGTGATCGTTCCGGACGCGAGGATCAGTCCATCCTTGCTGTTGATGCCGTCGTTGTAGTTGGCGTTAATGGTCAGTGACCCGTTGCCAAAGATGGTCAGGTCGGCTTTGCTGAACAGGGCTGCGTTGGGCTCATCGGCGTCTGCGCTTGCATACACGTACGAACCGGCATCGGTGAGTGTGTTCTGGCTGCCATCTGCCAGCGCGACGACCACTTTTTCAGCTTTCATGATCGCCATAGGCGCACTGGTTGAACTGGTGATGTTCACCCCGCTGAGGATAAGTTTGACAGTGTCCTGATCCTCTGTATCCACGATGATCTGCCCATCCGCCAGAGTACCACTGATGCGGTACGTGCCCGCTTTGGTGATGATGGCGGTGGTGCCGTTGACGGAAACACTGCTGGAATCGGACGAGATGGTGTCGTTGTTCAGGGTGATGGCAATAACGGAGGCCTCATCCCAGGTGTAATCTGCTGCGGCGTCATGCACCAGCGGGTTTTCGATGATGATTGTGCTCTCACTGGAAGCTGCAACTTGCGCAGGCTGTGACAACTGGCTGGTTTCTGCCGTTTGTGTGGCAATGGCGGAGCTGGCCGCAGAATCGGAATTTGCAGAGATGGCGCCGGGCTGACTTGAGCAGGCCGACAGGCCCATCAGCAGGATCAGCGCGAGAGTGAATAAACTTGTTCGTTTCATGATTTTCTCCAATCAATTGTTAAGACGCAAGTTTTGATGTATCTGCATTTTAGTAAGTTAGACTGGCCGGGAGTATAAATCTGGTATAGGAGATTATGCAGAAGTTGTTGAAAAACTACATAAAATCTGCAAAATTATCCATTAAGATGGTAGTAGATGTCCTGGTGATTCCCGTAACGGAATCAAGTTCTTTATGGATGGATCAAAGATGCGTAAAAAACTTCTCGTTCTCTCTGTGATTTCTGTTGTACTTCTTAGCGGGTGTGCGCTTACCAATTCGATCACCTCGCTCCTTACCGCCAGCCCAACTGAAACTGCCACCGCTATTCCAACGGTGGCGCAGGCTACGGCCGTCCCGGTGGTCTATGAAAACCTGCCGGCGGATGCAGCCGTGCTGGAGGTTGTTCAGCAGACCTACCAAAATATTTATACCCGGGTGAACCCCTCAGTGGTCAATATTCAGGTCACAGAGTCCAACGGCTGGGCGTCGGTCACCGCCGAGGGTTCCGGCTTTGTCTGGGATACCCAGGGGCACATTGTCACCAACAACCATGTGGTGACCGGGGCAACCGATATCACAGTGGTCTTCTCCGATGGCACCAGTGCTGCGGCAACAACTGTGGGCACCGACCCGCAAAGCGATTTGGCGGTAATTCAGGTGGATGCCGCGTCTCTTAACTTGCATCCGGTGGAGATTGGCAATTCCCATGCACTCAGTGTGGGCGACCTGGTGATTGCCATTGGCAACCCGTACGGGCTTGCCGGCACCATGACGCAGGGGATTGTCAGCGCCCTGTCGCGTTCACTTGAGGTCAGTGAGTCTGATCCATTCTCTTACAGCAGCTACACCATCCCCGATATTATCCAGACGGATGCGGCGGTGAACCCTGGCAACTCCGGCGGTGTGCTGCTGAACATGCAGGGCCAGGTGATTGGCGTTACTTCAGCCATTCAGTCTTCCACGGATTCCAATGCTGGTATCGCCTTTGCCATCCCGGCGCACATCGTGCAAAAAGTGGTACCAGTGCTGATCCAAAATGGCTCTTATGCGCACCCCAGCCTGGGGCTTAGCGGCACCACCATGACCCCGGCAATTGCCCGGGCGATGAGCCTGGCTGAAGATACTCGCGGCGTATTGATCACCGGCATCACCAGCGGTGGCGCTGCCGAGCGTGCCGGCCTGATCACCAGTACGCGTATTCGCCGCGGGCCGGGGCAGGTGAGCATATCTTATGGAGACGTGATCACCAGGATTGACGGCCAGGCTGTGGCCAAATATGAGGATATGGTTTCTTATATCTTCAATAACACAAAGGTCGGGCAAACGGTGACGCTCACCATCCTGCGCGACGGCAGAGAGAAAACCGTAAGCGTGGGGTTGGGAAGCGACTAGCAGAGTCCTTTTCACCTGAAAATACAAAAAGGCGGTTTGTACAACCGCCTTTTGATTTATTTGACCAGGTACACAAGTCAATCAAAATAGATGGGGTTGGTGATCAGCGCTGGCAGGGTGGGTACGCCGGGCAAAAAAGCACGCAGCACTTCTACGCGCGCAAAACCGGGCGCTTCCATGCGATAGGACAGTTCTACATCACCGTTAACCGGCGCGCTGAAAACCACCTCGCTTTTGGTATTGGTCACCACCCGCACCACATCCCCGGTTTCCAGCCCTCTCACGCTGAATTGCAACAAGCTTTCTTCATTAAATGTAATGGAATCTCCCATGATGGCGCTGCCCGTTTTCATCTCGCACTCCGGCCCGTTTGGTGCAAAGACTATGTAACTGTGCCCGGCACGGATGGCGGAAAGGATGTCGCTCTTGCCGCTTGACCCTGCATAGACACAGGTGGTGGGGCCGCCCAGGAAGATGAAGGGCGTGTCGCGGTGATAATCGCTGCCGCCCACGGCGGGGATTTTGCTGCCGCTGCATAGCATTTGCTGCCAGAAGCCCACCGCGCGCAGGTTGAGTTCGCGCATGGGGCCGTTCCAGATCTCAATGCAGTCAAAAGGCAGTGTCTTCAGGTCAAGGCCGAAGCTGCAATTGGGGTCAAAGGGGTGGTTGATGGTGATGAGCGCACCGCGCTCACGCCCGCTCTTGAACATACTGCTGATCTTTGCCGGGTCGTTGGTGGCATACACCTCATCATAAGGCGCGTCGACGCCGGTGAAGTTGGCATGGCCCAGGTAATGTGTCCATTCCACGCCGGGGATCATCGTCACGCCCTCCACAGCGGGCATGCGCTCGGCCGGGGTGAACTGGTTGTGATCCGTCACGGCCACAAAATCGAGGCCATTCCTTTTAGCCTTGAGCGCCAACTCTTCAAGGGTATGCACGCCATCGCTTGCCAGCGTGTGCGCGTGCAGGTCGCCGCGCAGCCAGCGGTTTTGCTTGGGCGTGAGGGTAACCTCATATTCCACCGTCACGCCTTCCGGTGCGATCCTGTATGCCCCGATGAGGATGCGCCATTCCCCCGCAACGATGGGGCAGGGCGTATAGCCGGGGGTGGCGTACGTTTCGCTGATAAAAAATTCGCTCTTATCAGAGCCTGAGGCCCCGGCCTGTTTTCCGTGTGGGTCGATCAAGCCCAGGTCGATGGTATTGATCTTGGGGCGTGCGGTGAAGCTGCCAGCGGGCACACTTTGTACGTTTTCCAGCCGGCGCGGATAGCGGTATGCCAGTTGAATCGAGGCAATGCCTTCCGGCACCTCAAACGGCAGGGTCAGGTAGCTGCCCTCCTGCTCATGGGTGATCTCAATGCTCAAATGCAATTTACTTTCCATCTTGCTCCTTACTGGATTGGCCCAAGCGCAAAATCCAGAAAACGCTGTACTTGCCGATCCCAGAAGTACCAGTCGTGAATGCCGTTTTCCTCCTGATACTCCACAGAGATGCCAAGTTCCCGGCATTTTCCGGTGAAATAACGGTTCGTGGGCAGCAGTTCATCCTGCAGGCCGCAGGAAACATACAATTTTGGCAGGGGCTGCTTTTTTGCGGCAGCTTCCGCCAGCCAGGTGATGGGGTCGTGTTGTCCGCCGTTCATCTTGCTCAGGTTGCCGAAGAGATACTCGAACTCGATCTTACGCGGATCGTTGAGGCGGCTGTCCCAGCCGTGAGTGGTGAGCACACCGGAAAAACTACCCGCGGCGAAATAACGCTCTGGGTGCAGCAGGGCACACTTCATTGCACCGTAGCCGCCCATGGAGAGACCTGCCACGAGTGTCTTTTCGCGCAACGGCGCAATGCCGAAGATGTCCTGCACGTACTGGGGAAGTTCCTCAGTGATGTAGCTGAAGTAATCCAGTCCGTTGGGCAGGTCGAGGTAGAAACTGCGCCCTACCGAGGGCATGACGACAACGATGCCGCGCGACTTGGCGTAGGTTTCAATGGCGGAGTAACGCTGCCAGGCGCTGGCATCGTCGCTCAGCCCATGCAGCAGGTAAAGCACCGGGCGCTCTTTGAGGGGTTGCTTTTTCAGCGCATCAGTGTCGGGCAGGATCAGGTTGACCAGGGTTTGAACCTTAATGGTTTCGGGCAGGTGGGTTAGCTGAATGAGAGCCATATTCTTCCTTGTCTGTATAATCGAAAAGCAGTTCCTTATTGAGTATAAATCAAACATGCCGCAGGAGGAAACAAAAGTAATTGCCCTTGACAGCAGGCAACTAGGGTATAATTGCGGCAACTTAATAGAACGGTGACGAACAGGACGAGTAATCGCGCTCATCCTTTAGAGAGCAGGAACCCCGGCTGAAAGTTCCTGCAGGCGATGCGAGACGAAAACCCCCTGCGAACCTGATCCTCAAACAGCAATGCTGGAGTATGGAAAACGGCTGGCCTCGTTAACGGCCAACAGAGATGATCCTTCGGGATCAATCTGGGTGGAACCGCGTGATGATAATCTCGCCCCAGCAGGGACGGGATTTTTTGTTTATTTATGGAAGGAGTAGAAATGGCAGATAAGAAAAGCGAATACGAACAATCTCAACTTTACCGCATACGGCACTCCGCCGCGCATGTGATGGCCCAGGCCGTGCTGGAAAAATTCCCCGACGGCAAAGTGGCTATCGGTCCGGCCATTGAGGATGGTTTTTACTACGACTTTGACCTGCCGCGCCCATTGACCCCCGATGACCTGGAAGCCATCGAGAAGCGTATGCGCGGCATCATCCAGAGCAAAGAAAGTTTTGAACGCAAGGTGATCTCTGCTGACGAGGCCAAGAAGCTCTTCAAAGACCAACCTTTCAAACTGGAGTTGATTGAAGGATTGGAAGCCGGTAAGGAAGATGAGGACGGCAATCCGTTGGAAGAGAAGCCGGAGATTTCCATTTACACCAGCGGCGCGTTCGTGGACCTTTGCCGCGGGCCGCACGTGGCCAGCACCTCAGAGATCAACCCGCAGGCGATCAAGTTAATGTCGGTGGCGGGCGCTTACTGGCGCGGTGATGAGAAACGCCCCATGCTGCAGCGCATCTACGGCACCGCCTGGCAAAAGCCCGACGAATTGAAAGATTACCTGTGGCGCGTTGAAGAAGCAAAAAAGCGCGATCACCGCAAGGTGGGGCATGACCTTGATCTCTACAGCACCAACGATGAGATCGGCGGCGGGCTGATTTTGTGGCACCCCAAGGGCGCCAAGATTCGAAAGATCGTGGAGAACTTCTGGTCGGAAGAGCACGAGGCCAACGGTTATGATTTTGTCTATACCCCGCACATCGGCAGGGCGCACCTGTGGGAGACCAGCGGCCATTTGGGCTTTTACAAGGACAATATGTACTCCCCGCTGGAGATCGATGGACAGCAGTACTACCTAAAACCGATGAACTGCCCGTTCCATCTGTATATTTACAAAAGCTCCCTGCGCTCTTACCGTGACCTGCCCCTGCGCTTTGCCGAAGAAGGCACGGTGTATCGATACGAGCGCAGCGGTGTGCTGCACGGGCTGATGCGTGTGCGCGGTTTTACTCAGGATGACGCACACCACTTCTGCCGCCCGGACCAGATGCCAGAGGAAATTGATTTCACACTGGACTTCAGCCTGCACATTCTGCGCAGCTTTGGTTTCAATGATTTCCATGCTTACCTGAGCACCAAGCCGGAAAAATCCGTTGGTGAACCTGAACAATGGGAAGCTGCTGAAAAAGCTCTGGAGGCTTCGCTCAAGCGCGCTGGCGTGGATTACGATGTGGATAAAGGCGGCGGCGCCTTCTATGGTCCCAAGATCGACATCAAGGTCAAGGATGCCATTGGCCGTGAATGGCAGCTCTCTACCATCCAGTTCGATTTCAACGAGCCGGAACGCTTTGATCTGAGCTACATCGGCGAAGACGGCCAGCCACACCGCCCCTACATGGTGCATCGTGCCCTGCTGGGCAGCCTGGAGCGTTTCTTCGGCGTGCTGATCGAGCATTACGCGGGGGCCTTCCCGGTGTGGTTAAGCCCGGTGCAGGTGGCGATCATCCCCATTGCAGACCGGCATCTGGAATACGCCGGCAAGGTGCTCAAAGACCTCAAGGCAGCCGGGTTGCGCGTGCAGCTGGATGACCGCGGCGAACGCATGAACTCCAAGATCCGCGACGCCCAGAATCAAAAGATTCCGTACATGCTGGTCATTGGCGATAAGGAGCAGGAAGAGGGCAAGGTAGCCTTGCGCCTGCGCAATGGCGAGAACCCTGGCCCAATGTCTCTGGAGGACTTCATCGCCAGGGCACGCCAGGAGATTGCTGAAAAAGTTTAGTTTTGCTTTTTGTGAAGACAGTGGAGGGTGAATGTTCGCCCTCCACTGTTATTTTAAGAACCGATGAAGAGAATATCGCTGGTGCCGCGTTCCTTGTTACGCCCCAGGGGATTGTTGACCACCCGCCCCATGAAATACATCTCTGAAGACCCGCCGCCGTCCAGATTATAGGCGTCAGTGCATCCCAGCGATTGAAAGATCTGGGTGAACTCGGTGAGGCTTACCCCTCGGCTGTAACCGTTGCTGCGTCCATCCACCACAATGAAGACAAAGTGGTTGGGGCTGATGATGCCGATGCCGGTGCGCGGCTGGTTGCCCTGTATGGTGTGGTTGCCAAAATTGGTATCGATCTCTACGCGCGCGCCAATTGTCTGCGCAACCGAGCCAACAATCAGGGCAGGGCCAAAGGAGAGCGTGTTCCACACCCCATTCTCAACCAGCTCCTGCGCCGAGGTGCTGGTTTCGTCGTAAACGCTCATGCTGCCGTCGCGGTAAAACGCCAGGCCGGTACGCACGGGTACATCGCGGTAGATCACGCCATTGCGGATGATAATGCCGCCATCGCGGAAGCCGTAGTAGTCGCCGTTGATGGCAAAAATGGCGTTGTTCTCCTCGGCGATTGCCGAAGTGTACTCGATGATGTTCTGGCCGAACTGGTTGTTGGCAAAAGCGTTTTGCAGTTGGGTGGCATCGGAAACCACCACATCGGCCACAAAGTAGGTCACCTGGTTTTGCCCGCTGCCGCTGACAACCTTTTGGATGCTGATGGACACGCTGCTGCTGGTGTAATTCCAGTTGTCGTAGCTTGGCGCAGTTGTGGCAGAGGCGGTGGGGGTGGCCTGTGCCTGCGTGAGCGCTACAGGCGTTGCAGTCGCCTGAGCCACAGCGGAAGAGGCATACGCGTTCACATCGGCGATGGCAACTTTCTCGATCAGATAGCGGTCGGCAAGGAGATAGAGAACCGTTGCGACAATAAAAACGAGACTGGTGATGAGCAGGATTGTCCTTTTGCGAAGTTTCTTTTCCATGAAATCAATCCTCGAAATGTTTTGAATGGTTTACGGCTTTAGTTTATGGACTTTTGGCAATTGCTGGTTTAATATTGGTATAGTGATGCTTGCCCGTAAAAGAGGATAACTGTGGAAGAACCTATTCGTTCGGAGAATGTCCGCCCCAGGTTGCGCGCGCTGTTGACAGAATGGGGCGTGCGTATTGCCACGCTGCTGACGATTCTGATGGGCGTGATCAATGTGACTTCAGCCATCACACCGGCTTTAAAACCGCGCCTGGCGCTGCTGGAAAACATCCTCCCGCTGGAGGTGAGGGCTGGCAGCCGCCTGGCGGCTGTGCTGGCAGGATTTGCGCTTCTCGTACTGGCTTCCGGCCTGTGGCGCCGCAAGCGGGCAAGCTGGCTGCTCACGCTGCTGGTTTTGGCGGTTTCACTGGTTTCCCATCTGGCAAAAGGCCTGGATTTTGAAGAGGCCAGCTTTGCGTTTTTCCTTATCCTTCTTCTGGCTACCTTGCATGGCAGCTTCAGAGCTTTTTCGGACCGACCCTCGTTAAAAAAAGGATTGCTGGTTTTGCTGTTTGCTTTTGTGTTTACGCTCTTTTATGGCGTAATTGGTTTTTATGTGCTGGACAGCCACTTTAAAATCAATTTTGGCCTGGGGGATGCACTCCGCCAGACTTTTGTCATGTTCACCACCTTCAATAATCCTGGTCTGGAGCCGATTACCCAGCACGGGCGTTTCTTTGCTTTCTCAATTTACTTGGTGGCTGCAATCACTGTTGGCTATGCCCTGATGATGCTCATACGCCCGGTGCTGGTGCGCGACCCCTCCACTCCGGCGGAGCGCGTGAAGGCCGCCGAGATCGTAAATCACTATGGCAAGACTGCTCTGGCGCGCCCGGTGCTCTTTGCTGATAAGTCTTACTTCTTTTCACCGGGAGGTTCGCTGTTTGCCTACGGCGCCCGCGATCGTGGGGTGATGGTATTGGGCGATCCCATCGGGCCGGACGCGGACTTCCTGCCGGCGCTTGAGGCATTTAAGGAGTTTTGTCATCGCAATGATTGGAGCCCCTCTTTTGTTTCGGTACTGCCGGACCATCTGGCGGAGTACAGGCAGGCGGGCTTTGATGCCGTTTGCCTGGGCAATGAGGCGATTGTTGCCCTGCAGGAATTCACCCTTGAGGGCAGCCAGAACAAGAACATCCGCAATGAGTACAACCGCCTGGTCAGGCTGGGTTACAGTGCGGCCATCTTTGAGCCCCCGTTGGAGCAAAAATTGCTGCATCAGTTGCGCCAGATCAGCGACGCCTGGCTGACCCTGCAGCATGGCGGCGAAATGCACTTTTCAGACGGCTGGTTTGATAACGACTATATTCGCAATTGTCCTGTGACCATTGTCCGGGATCAGGATGGCAACCCGGTGGCTTTTGCCAATATCGTTTCGGAGTACACCAAAAATGAGCTAACCCTTGACCTGATGCGCCATTATCCCAGGGTGGAGCGCGGTACGATGGAGTTACTCTTTGTGACCATGTTAAATTGGGCCATAGAGAAGGGCTATGAGACCTTTAGCCTGGGATTGAGCGCCATTGTGGGGGTTGGTGAAAAACCGGACGACCCGCGTGTGGAACGAGCACTGCACACCATCGCCGAGTATGTGAGCCGCTTCTTCAACTTCAAAGGATTGCATGCCTTTAAGTCCAAGTTCCATCCGCGCTGGGAGCCGCGGTATCTGGTCTTCCCCGGGGCGGCAAATTTGCCACTGGTGCTCACCACCCTGCTGCGCGTTCACTCCGGCGACAACTTTTTGTGGAAGTATTTCAAGAAGTCGTGACGATGCAGGTACACGCAAAGCTAGCGTTGAATTGAAAGGCAATGTATTGACTCAAACTTTGATAACAAACCAGCAGCTTATAGATCGTGTGTGGCAGGAGTACCGTTCCCGCTTTGGCGTTGCCCCGGCAGGGGTGGCGCGTGCTCCGGGGCGCGTTAACCTTCTGGGTGAACACGTGGACTACAATGACGGCTTTGTCATGCCGGCGGCGATCGATCGCGCTGTGTACCTTGCCTATGGCCCCTCGCCGGATGCATTCACTCACATCTACACGGTGGACCTGAATGCAGAAGTTGTGCTATCAGTAAATTCTGTGGCAATAAAAGCGCGGGCAAATGGCCAGCCATTGCAGGAATGGGAGATGTACCCGGCGGGTGTGATGAATGCCTTGTTGCAGAATGGCAAAGAAATTATGCCGCTGAACGCGGTGATCGCGTCAGATGTTCCGCGCGGTTCGGGCTTGAGTTCTTCGGCGGCACTGGAACTGGCGTTTGCAATTGCCTGGCTGGCACTCGGAGGCTGGGAGATGCCGCTGCTGCAATTGTCCAAACTCTGCCAGTATGCTGAAAACCGATATGTAGGGGTGCATTGCGGCATCATGGACCAATTTGCCTCGGCTTGCGGCGTGGCCGGCCATGTGCTGATGCTGGACTGCCGCACCCTGGAATGGGAGAAGCTGCGCCTGCCGGACGACACGGCTATCGTGATTGCCGATACCACCGTGCGCCGCAAACTAACTGCCGGGGGGTATAACCAGCGCCGCACGGATTGCGAGCAGGCGGTGAAGTTGCTGCAAAGGTTCCGCCCTGATGTCCGCGCGCTGCGGGACGTGGAGCCGCTTGAGTTTGAACGGTTGAGCAGGAATTTTCCAGTGGATATCCAACGCCATGCCCGGCACGTGGTGGAAGAGATTGCGCGTACACGCCGCGGCAGAGATTACCTGGCGCAGGGGGGGGCATCCGGGTTTGGGCGCCTGATGAATGAAAGCCATGCCAGCCTGCGTGACCTGTACGAAGTTTCCAATGCACAACTGAACCTGATGGCTGAGATTGCTCAGGCATTACCGGGGTGCTACGGCGCGCGCCTCACCGGTGCCGGTTTTGGCGGCTGTACGGTCAATCTGGTGCAGGCAGCCGGGGCAGAGGATTTTGCCGCGCAGCTTGGGCGCGAATTCTATGCGGGCACCGGCCTGATCCCAGAGGTGTTTGTCACCCGGCCATCAGCGGGTGCAAATGTGTTACCTGCGTAAAAGCCAACGGAGTTGTCTACGGGGGTTTGGGGGATAAAACAGAAGGCGGACGTGAAGACTTGTTCACATCCGCCTGAGGGAGAAAAAATCGAGCTAAATTAAGTTACTGGCCAACAATCGCATCCCAGCCGGTTACAATGGCGTCCTTTGCCTTGGTGAAGTTCTCGGGGCTGGAGGGGAAGTGAATATTGGGGTAAGCAGACTCGGGCAGGAGTTTGCTGGCTACATCGGCGGGGAGCACCACATCGGTGCGGCCAGGATGGGCATAACCCTGCGCCAGCATGATCTGGCCTTCATCTGAATAGAAGAAATCGAGGGCCAGTTTGGCGGCATTGGGGTGCGGGGCAACGCTGCTGATGTACTGTGCGAAGTACATGCCAAAGGTGCCGTCCTGCGGGATGACCACTTCCAGATTCAGGCCGGTGGCATCGCGCTTGGCAAAGCCGTCAAAGTCGTAGACGATGGAGATGGGGCATTCGCCCTTCTGCACAGAGGAGACATTCAGCACCACACCCTCGCGCCAGTTCTTGCTGTCGCGCAGCTGCTTGAAGAAATCAAGCCCGGGCTGAACGTTATCCTCGCCGCCGCCCTTGGCATACGCCGCTGCCAGCACGGCGCCGGTTGCGTAGGAGGAAATGCGCGGATCGCGGCTGCAAACTTTATCGAGGTACTCGGGTTTCAGCAGGTCATCCCAGGTTTGCGGAATGTTTTCAACAAGGTCCTTGTTGACCAGGAAGGCAATAGCGCCCCAGTAACCGATGGCCCATTTGCCGTTGGGGTCCTTGCGATCATCGGGGATCTTGTCCCAGTTGGCGTTGCGGTATTCCGCGGCAAGGCCGTTGTCTACCAGCGTGCCCAGGAAATCAAAGCCGATGTCGGCCATATCCATCACGGGGGCATCTTTTTCCGCCAGCAGATGGGTGATCTGTTCGGCGCTGGTCATGTCGGTGTCGGTATGAACGACACCGTATTTTTCTTCGATGGCTTTCCAGATGTTGCCGAGGTTCACCCAGTCATCGGACATGCCGTAGCTGATCAATTGGCCTTCAGCTTTGGCGGCTTCCATCATCAACTCTTCTGCCGATTGGGTCGGTTCCGGCGCAGTGGTCGGGGCAGCGGTTTCTTCGCTGGCGGCAGGGGCTTCGGTGGTGGTTTGTGCGGGGGTGGTGCACCCGGAAATGAAGCTCACCAGGAACATCACAGCAACGAAAATCATTAATGTCTTTTTCATTTTATCTCCTCATTTGATTAGTTGAATCTAACTCGTGTACAGCTGCGACAGGTGGTTATGGAAAGAGTGCCTCCTTTCAAAAATGGCTAGTGACCGCCGAGCGTTCCGGCTGATGGCGTTCCTTTACGGCCAGCGATCCACAGAATCAACAACGAGACGAGCCATGCGACCATAAAGCTGATCACGGCCAGCGCGCTGGCCTGGCGGCCATCAAAGCGCGTGAATTCGACCAGGTAGATTGGGAAGGTCTTAAAACGCGACCCTACCAGAAGATTGGTGAGCGTAAACTCGGAGAAAACCGTTGAAAAAACGATCAAGCTGCCGCTGATTACCCCGGGCATGATGTTAGGGATGATCACCCTGAACAAAGTGCTCCACCAACCGCTGCCCAGGCTTTGGGCTGCTTCGGTGAGGGTTTTAACGTTGATGGCTTCAAGCGCGTTGATGACCGGCCGGTACATGAATGGGAAACACAGCACCATGCAGGCTGCCACCAGAATGTTGGGTGTGTTCACCAGCGGGACGGGAACCTTTGAATAAAAGCGCAGCAGAGAGAGCGCCAGAACCACGCCGGGGATGCCAAAGGAGAAAGCTGCCATCATTTCAAAGATATTGCGGCTTTTGGGCAGCCGCAGGTGTGCCCAGTAAACGCTGGGGGTAACCAGTACAGCCAGTATCAGAGCGGTGGCAAGAGAAATGGTGAGCGAGTTCTTGAGGGTGAGCAAAAAGGCTTTGCGCTCCGTAACCAGACCCCACCACTTAAAGGTCATCCCTTCCGGCAGGATCGAGCGATCCCAGCGCGTGGATACGGAAAATACCAGTGTGGCGATCACCGGGATGATCATAAAGGCCAGAAACAACCCGAATACAACAATGCGGGCAGGGCGTTTCATTTTCATCGGTGGCCTCGCTTTGCCCAGTTGGACATCAGAATGTAGCCGAGGACGCACAAAGACATGATCAACAGGGAAATCACCGCCAGAGCATCGGCCAGTTCCGGTTGAAGCTGGACTTCACCCCGGACGAGAGCGGCGATCTGTACCGTGATGAGGTTGACGTCCGGGCCGGTGAGGGTCCAGGCGGTGGCGTAGGCGCCGAAGGAGTTGGCAAAGAGGAGCAGGAACCCACTCACCAGTGAAGGAGTGAGGATGGGCAGCCCAATCGACCACCAGAACTGGAAGTTACTGGCGCCCAGGTTGATGGCGGCCTCCCACCACTCGTTTTTAAGCCCGAGCAGGGAGGGGATGATGAGCAGGATCATCAGCGGCAGTTGGAAATAGAGGTAAGCGATGGTCAGGCCGGTGATCGAGTAGATGCGAAAATCGGGATACAGATTGATGCCAATGGCTTTGAGAATTAGCGTAATCACCCCGGTGGAGCCGAGGGTGATGATGAACGCAAACGCCAGTGGCGCACCGCCGAAGTTGGTGGTCACATCTGCCAGTGCGGTGAGGGCGTTGCGGGTGAATTTGCCGGGGGAAGAGATGATCGCCATGGCGACAATCGTACCGAAGATCACCCCCAGGATGGCAGTGGTGGCAGAGAGCCGCAGCGAGTTTTTAAAGGACTCCAGAATTACTGGGGTAAAGGCTTTGGAAAAATACTCTAGGGTGAAGCCGGTCTTTGAGATCAGGCTGGACTTAAGCAAAGTGAGGATTGGGATAAGCTGAAAGCATACCCCAAAGAGCAAAATGGGGGTTAACGGCAGCCAGGGGATGAGCCTTTTGAGTGGCTTTGTCTTGAGCGTTTGAGAAAAGCTTGCTGTGGCCATGGTTTATCTTTCTTCGGGGAGCGTTAGGGTGGTGCCATCCCTTGCAATGGTGACTTTGCCGGAAAAGGCTCTTTTGATCTCGTCGGCCAGATTAACCTGATGGGCCGGCGGATAGCGGTGGGTTACCACCAGGTGCTTTGCTCCGGCTTTTTGGGCAAGTGCGCCCAGGGAATCTGCATTTAGGTGATCCTGCGTTACCCATCCTGACGGAAAAGAACCTTCTGCAACCAGGATGTCGGCATTGCGGCAGAATTCAGCCAGCTCTTCGCTGAAGATCGCGTCGCCAGTGTAGATGAAAGTTCCATCCGGGCCGTCAAATCGATAGGCAATGCTTGCCGGGGTATGGCCGGTGAGCGCCGTGGATACCTGCAAACCCTGCCAGTTCCAGCGCGCCGCAGCGTTTTCGGTGATGGTGAGGGGGCTTTGAGCGGGAAGAATGCCCGGATAGGCTTTCATCAGGGTGTCGAACCAGGTTTTGGTGCCCTGGCAACCATAGAGGTGAATGGGGGCGGTTCTTGTGTGGCAAGGGGTGGAGTCGTTGGCCTGCAGGAATGTCACCAGGTCGAGGGTGTGGTCAGAATGCAGGTGAGTCAAAAAGAGGGTGTCAAGGGAGAGGTAATCACAGCCAGCCAGTTGGGCGCGTTGAACGGTTCCTGGCCCCATATCCAGCAAAGCGTTGGCGCTGCCCGTTTGCAAAAGAATCGCAGCGGGTGAATATCCTGCAGAAGGTATCGAAGTGCCGGCGCCAAGAATAATGATCTTCATTCTCTCATCACCCGTGTTTGATTGCCAATATGGATTTATTCAATACGCTGGTAAGAGACCGCAGAGTTTTCACTGACTAAATCAAGTGTAGCAATTTAATGTTGCTTTGTCAATCGTTTTATTACGATTAGCTATCGTTTTATGATTAAACAAAACATAAATAGGCGCTTCGTGTTTGGATATTCTGACCGAGAGGGGTAGTGGAGCGCCCCACCGGTAGCTGATCGGCGGGGTTTGGGCGTAAGCTGTTTCGCCTATTGCGTTTACTTTTTTCGCGTCCGAAACACCGGCACAACCAAAGAGGGATCGTCCCACAACTCCATCTGGTATGACGGTTGACGGCCGTCCAGCAAGATAAAGGGCGCGGCGCGTTTGGGCGAGATGCCCAATTGCGTCAGTTGCTGCAGGTCGGTGAGCTTGTTCTCTTTTCTGCCATTGTAAATGCGCTCTGCGCCCAGTTTGCCAATGCCGGGGATGCGCAGCAGGGTTTCGATGCCTGCGCGGTTAAGTTCTACCGGTTTATCGGCAAAGTTTTCTCTGGCCCAGGCCAGCTTGGGGTCAACCTCCAGTGGCAGAAAACCACCGGCACCAAAGGGCAACTCCTCCATGCCGAATTGATAATCCCGCAGCAGGAACGAGGCCTGGTACAGGCGGATGTAATGCGTATAATCCATGGCGGGGTAGTCTTCCAGTGGGGTATCCAATGCAGGCTGAAACCCGGAATAGTAAACCCGCGCCAGGCCATAACGTTTGTAGAGTGTCTCGCTCAGTTGCAACGTTTCCACATCGCTTTCGCCCGCCACACCTACCACCAGTTGCGTCACAATGGATGCGGTTTTTCCGTTAGCCGGGTTCTGCAGGCGATTTTTGCGGAAATGATCCATCATTTGAATGCGCGGAAACAGATCGCCGTAGAGATTCTTCATTGGGGCCAAGAACTTCAAGCGATCCGGGGTAACCCCTTCCAGGTTGATGGATACCCGGTCACAAATTTCCATAGCACGCTGGATCTGCGCTTCTTCGGAGCCGGGCATTACCTTCAGATGAATATAGCCGCGGAAGTGATGCCGGGTGCGCACGATTTCAATGGCTTTGAGCAGGCGGTCCTGGGTCTTGACCCCGCCGCCCACGATGCCGGAACTGAGAAAGAGCCCCTGCACCATGCCGCGATACGCCATTTTCATAAAGGCGTTGGCAATCTCCTCAGGCGCAAAAGCATGACGCTGCAGGTTGCGCGGACGGCGGAACACACAGTAGTTGCAATTGTTCTCGCAGGAGGTAGTGAGCATGGTTTTGAGCAGGGGAATGGTTTTGCCGCCACCCATCTGCGCGCGGAACACCCCCAGGCTGGATGTGTCGATGGCGCAGCCATTCTCAACCGTCCTGTTTTTGGGCAGGGTGATAGGCGGCAAACCATCCGCTTCATGCACAGGTTGGGCAGAAACCGCTTTTAGCTTCTCAAAGGTTTCCACGCGGCCCCCTTCTGTTCAGGATTGATGGGTTTTGTTGTGATAACATGAATCCAGTATATAGAAATAATGTTCTATTGTCAAGAGTAACAAAAAGGCTGCCGTTTTTGTGGCAGCCTGTAGGTGTTTGAGAGGATTGTGTGATTACGAGTTGACGATTTGCCGGTTGCGCTGCAATTCCTGATTTTTTTGTTGGAGAAGCGCATCGGTTCGCTGCAACCCTTTTTTGCGGTCATTGGAGATGGCGATGAGCACAACAATGCCGATCACGGTCATCAGGCCGCCAAGGATAGCGCCGGGGTAAAAGATGAGTTTCAAGATTCCGGTCTCTCCGTGATCGATGACGAGCACAAAGATGCTCATTGCCATGACGACTGCGCTGATGCCAAAGACCATCCAACCGGTGTTGGAATTATCGTAAAGTTTGGCTTGCTCTTTGTGTAGCTCCTCAATTTCAGTATTGAGCCGCTTGATGGCTGCTTCTGCTGCCTGCTTTTCTGCAATTGCAGTAAAACGACTAATACCGCTGCCCATGCTGTTGAGGTTGTCGCTGATCTGGTTGAGCTTGTCCATTACCGGTTCGAGCGAAACGGTGCCGCCCACCCGGCGCACAATATGCTCGTTGCCGCAGAAGCCGCAGGCAAAACGCTCCATGTTGGAGGTAATGCTCAGCTTGCCCCCGCAGGTGGGGCAGGCCAGGGTGATAAAATCGGTGCCGGGAACCACGCGCGGCTGCGCTGGCACGGGCGAACCAGCACTTGCCTGAACAGGCGGTGGAACTTCTCCCAGCGGCGGCGGAGCGCCGATGACCGGCGTAGTGGCAGCGATGGGGGCGCCGCATTTGAAACAAAAGCGTGCTTCAGGCGGGTTGGCACTGCCGCACGCTGTACAAAAAACGCGATGATTTTCCACAATGCACCTCTTATTTATATGAGACTCTTATTATTATATTCTAAACCCACTACCGGTTATCCAAAATGCCCTTTACTTTTTGCTGAGGAATTTTCTCAAGCCGCTGAACAGGCGTCCGTTCAGGAGGTCAACCAGGCCGTATAACTGCGTGGTGGTCATGTTGCCGCCCATTTGCGCCATCAGGCGCAGCGGCATATCCATGATCATCCTTTGCCCCATCACCTTCAAGTCCTCGTTGTCTTTGGACATGGCGTCTAGCTGTTTGTGGACGATCTTCAAAAGCTGGCGCCCCAGCCATTTGTTTTGAATATCCGTGAAGGTGGAGCTGACAGTATGCGGCGCTCTTTTTTCTCTTTCTCGCGGCGGCAGCGGCCTGCCCAGCAGGGCTTCAAACTCTTTATCCGGGATGTGGATACCTTTGCTGAGATCAAAATAAGCCGGGGTGGATTTGCGCATCTCCGGCACAGGCTGAATCTGCCTGGCGGTGATCTCGAACGTGTCCGTCAGACGGATGTCGCGGCTGGAAGCGCCAATGCGCACTTCATAGCGTCCGCTTTCAACCTGCCAGCCCGGGATTTGTACATTGTAGAAAGCCAGTTCCTTTACCGGCAGGGTAAAGACAACCTTTTTGGCCGCGCCTGGCTCCAGAGCGATCTTGTCAAAGCCCTTGAGTTCCTGGGCGGCTTTGAACACGCCGCTCTGCGGGGCTGCGATGTAGAGTTGCACAACCTCTTTTCCACTGACCTTGCCGGCGTTTTTCACCGTGCAGGAGATTTCCAGCACTTCGTTTTCACCCAGTTTCTTTTGGCTTAGCTTCAAGCCGGAGTATTCAAATTTGGTGTACGAAAGGCCGAATCCGAATGGATAGCGCACTGCTTTTGTAGCACTGTCGTAGTAGCGGTAGCCCACAAACACTCCCTCGCGGTACTCAACGGTCATGGAGGAACCGGGGAAGCTGCCATAAGAAGGGTTATCTTCCAGCCTGAACGGCCAGGTTTCTGCCAGCTTGCCGCTGGGATTGACCCGGCCAAGCAGCACATCGGCGCAGGCGCCGCCTGCGGCCTGCCCTCCCAGATAGACCAGCAGGATGGCGGGCACTTTTTCGGCCCAGGGCAACTCCATCGGGGCGCCGCCCATCAGAATCACCGCCACATTCTTGTTTACCTCGCTGACGGCCTCAATGAGCCTGATGTGATTCTGGGGCAGCCGCATGTTGTCGCGGTCAAAACCCTCGGATTCATAGCGGTCTGGCAGGCCGGCGAACACGTACACGATCTCTTTGCCGGCGGCCACGCGGCGGGCTTCCTGCAGCAGAACCTCATCCGTTTCATCCGAGTCCAGCGGATACCCTGCGGCATACTCGGCATCAACACCCAGCGCCTTCAGCTCATCGAGGGCGTTATCCAGCCGGTAAGGCAGGATCTTGGAACTGCCGGCTCCCTGGTAGCGTGCATTTTTGGCAAAGGCGCCGATCGCGGCGCTGCTGGTGCCGGGTTTTGCGGGGAGCAATCCGCCTTCATTTTTCAATAGCACTGCCGACTGGGCGGCAGCGGAGCGCGCCAGCGCATGATGAGCCTCTTGGCTGTATTGAAATGCCTGGCGGCGCTGTGATTTGAGGATGAGCGCTACCACGTTCGTGGCGGCCTGGTCAAGGTTTTCAATAGGCAGAACGCCACTTTTCACTGCCTGGATGAGCTCTCGGTCATGGGCATCGTCCTGGTGGGGCATTTCCACATCCAGCCCCGCCTGCACCGCCTTTACCCTGTCCACCACGGCTCCCCAATCCGAAACGACCAGATTCTCGAAGCCCCATTCCTTGCGCAGGATGTCACTCAGCAGGTATTTACTCTGGCTGGCAAATTCGCCAAAGAGGCGGTTGTAGGAGCACATTACCGTCCAGGGATGAGATTTTTTGATGGCAATCTCAAATCCCTTGAGATAAATTTCGCGGAAGGTGCGTTCATCCAGGACGGATTCCACCGTCATACGCCGGGTTTCCTGATTGTTGGCGGCAAAGTGCTTGAGCGAAACGCCCACCTCCTGACTCTGGACGCCGTCAATGAAGGCAGCGGCCATCTCCCCTGAAAGCAGCGGGTCTTCGCTGAAATATTCGAAATTACGGCCACACAGTGGGGAGCGTTTGATGTTGACGCCCGGGCCCAGTAGCACCGCCACGTTCTCTTCACGGCACTCTTCGGCAATGGCTTTGCCGATCTCCTGCAAGAGCGCGCGGTCAAACGAACAGGCACTGGCGGCTGCGGTGGGGAAACAGGTGGATGGAACGCTGGCGTTGAGACCCAGGTTCTCGGCACCGCTTTCCTGCTTGCGCAGGCCGTGCGGCCCATCCGTGACCATGATTTCAGGCAGGCCCAGCCGCTTAATCCCTTTGAGATACCAGAAATTCTTCCCGGAACACAGCGAGGTTTTTTCTTCCAGCGTCATTTGGGCTACCAGTTTTTGGGCTTCTTCTCTGTAATCCATGCAACTACTCCCGTTTGTTTGGTGAGAACTAAACTAATTATATAAGGGAAGTACGCTGGGGGAAAAGAAAGCGGCAGGAGAACCTGCCGCCCTTCTTGCCTCGTTGAAAATCGTATTCTAGCCTGCGCCGGGTGCTTTGTAGTCTATCTGGCTCACTTCCACGTTGGCGCAGCGTAGAAACTCCTGTGCGTTCTCGTCAATGCGATAGGCCACATTGTAGATCAGGCGCACGATGCCGGCGTTAATGAGCACTTTAGTGCAGTTGATGCATGGAAAGTGGGTTACGTAGCAGGTGCTGCCCCTGGTGGAGATGCCGTGAAGTGCAGCCTGGATGATGGCATTGGTTTCCGCATGGATCGTGCGCACGCAATGGTCTTCCACCAGCAGATGCCCCACCTCATCACAATGGGGCTGGCCGGCAGGGGAGCCGTTGAACCCTGTGGTGAGGATGCGCTTATCCAGCACCAGCACACACCCCACAAAGGCGCGGTCACAAGTGCTGCGTTCGGAGACCGCATAGGCAATCTTCATAAAATAGGAATCCCAGTCCGGGCGCATGCTTATCCCTTTCTTTGATGATGTTTACTGATTAGAAATCAAAGTAGTTTTGGATCTCAAACGGGTGCGGGCGCACAGAGAGTTGACTTTCCTCTTTGCGCTTGGCTGCGATCCAGTCTGAGACGATCTCTTCATCGAACACGCCATCGCTGAGCAGGTAGTCGTGATCCTGCTCCAGCGCATCCAGCGCCTGCCCCAGCGAGGTAGGCAAAGACTTGATCGTGGCGCGTTTTTCTTCCGGCCATGCAAAGATGTTCTCGTTGATCGGCCCAAAGCCCATGCCGGTGGGGTCGAGGTTTTGCTTGATGCCGTCCAGCCCTGCCAGCAGCATGGAGGCCATCGCCAGGTAGGGGTTGCAGGTGCCGTCTGGCGGGCGGAATTCCATGCGCACCTTGCGCGGCTCGGTGGCATAGGCCGGCACACGGATGGCAGCGCTGCGGTTGCCGAGCGAGTAGAAGCAGTTTACCGGGGCCTCAAAGCCGGGCACAAGCCGGCGGTAAGAGTTGGTGGTGGGGTTGGTAAATGCCAGCAATGAAGGCGCGTGGAGCAGCAGGCCGGCAATGTACGCCAGCGCAACCTTGCTCAATTTATCCGGTGAGTTGCCGTCATAAAAAGTGTTGACATCCCCCTTGAACAGCTGCTGGTGAAAGTGCATACCGCTGCCAGCCTCTCCGTAAAGGGGCTTGGGCAAAAAGGTCACGGCCTGCCCGGCCAGGCTGGCGTTCATGTGGGTCACATACTTGATCATCATGGCGGCATCCGCAGCGGCGATCAGCCCCATCAGCGGCGTTTCGATCTCGCACTGCCCAGGCCCGCCCACCTCGTGATGGTGATACTTGACGGGCACGCCCACCTTCTGCAAGGTCATCACAATTTGCGTGCGCAAGTTGAAAAGCTGGTCTCTTGGCGGAATGGCGTGGTACCCGCCGTGGGTTGCAATGAAGTTACCCAGCCCCTGGCTGCTGGAATTCCATTCGGCCTCCAGGGCGTCCAGATGGTAGCTGGCACAGTTGTTGCTGTTCTCAAACGACACTTTGTTGAAAACATAGAATTCAAACTCAGGCCCCCAGATGCTGCGGTCGGCAATGCCGCTGCTGACCAGCGCATCTTCGGCACGGCGGGCAATCTCGCGCGGGTCGCGGAAGAAACGCTTTTTGGAGATGGCTTCAACGATGTAGCAGATAAAGCTGAGCGTGGGAACTTCCCAGTAGGGGTCCATCACACCTGTGCTCAAGTCCGGGATGAGGGCCATATCGCCGGATTTCACGCTCTTGAGGCCCACGCTGGAGCCATCAAACCCCACTCCGGCTTCCATCAGGCCGGGTTCAAACGCGCCGGCAGACAGGGTGACATGGTGCCAGCGCCCCCACAGGTCACAGAATTTCAGGTCGATCATTTGTACGGCGTTTTTCTCAATGAACGATTGCGCTTCTGTAAAAGACTTGAACATACACTCTCCTCGTTTGGGATAGATTAATTCTACTATGCTCTGCAAGTAAAAAGGCTTGCGCAATCTAGCGACAAGATGAAATCAGCTTGTCCCCGAATAATTCAATGGTGTTATGATTGTGCTTTGCAAATCGCACTAAAAAACCGATATCTTGACATCCTCTCGTTCTTTGCCTGCGGGAACGCTACAGGTTTGTTTGTGTTTGGCGGTGCTTTTAGGCGAGAGTTTTGTGCAGAGGTTTATGGCGCAGAGTGTTGTCAATACTGGGGAAAAGTGCGAAATCCAGCCTTCAAGGTGAAAAATGAAAGCCGACACACTAGAGCCAAGACCAACCATCAAGCAACTACCCCGCAATGTGTGGGCGGTAGGATTCACCAGTTTCTTCATGGATATTTCCAGCGAAATGGTGATCAACATTCTGCCGTTGTTCCTTTCAAATGTGCTGGGGGTCAAAACCAGCATCATTGGCCTGATTGACGGTGTGGCGGAGGCCACTGCCAGCATCCTCAAGCTGTTTTCCGGCTGGCTTTCAGACAAGATGGGGGCGCGCAAGTGGCTGGCCGTGATCGGGTACGGACTTTCTGCCATCTCAAAGCCTTTCTTCTACATTGCCAACAGCTGGGGCCTGGTCGCCGGAGTGCGCTGGGCTGATCGCGTGGGCAAGGGTATCCGCACCGCACCGCGCGATGCGCTGGTGGCGGATTCAGTGGATGGGAAAACCCGCGGGCTGGCTTTTGGTTTTCACCGCGCGATGGATACCGCCGGCGCTTTGCTGGGAATTGTGATCGCGGCCCTGGTGGTGTGGTTTGCGCAAAAGAACTCACTGGACCTCAACCGGCACACTTTTCAGGTGATCGTTTTGATCAGCATTCTTCCGGCCATTCTGGCAGTCATTTCGCTCATTGCCGGTACACAGGATATAAAGGCAAAGGGCCAGCGTGCCGCGCCCAAATTCTCCCTCAAGAGCATGGGCAAACCTTTTATCATTTTCCTGGTGATTGTTGGGCTGTTCACCCTGGGGAACTCTTCTGATAGCTTTCTGGTGCTGCGGGCGCAGAATTTGGGAACCACCACGGTGGGCATACTGGTGATGCTGGCTGCTTTCAACCTGATCTACACTTTGGTTTCAACACCGGCTGGCTCTCTCTCAGACCGGGTGGGGCGCCGGAAGGTGATCATCGGTGGATGGCTGGTGTATGCGCTGATCTATTTTGGCTTTGCCGCCGCTCAGCACAGCTGGCAGGTGTGGGTGCTCTACGCCGCTTATGGGATTTACTACGGCCTGGCCTACGGATCGGCCAACGCCATGGTAGCCGACCTGGTGCCGGAAGAGTTGCGCGGCACCGCCTATGGCACCTACAACGGCATTATTGGCCTGCTGGCTTTTCCCTCGTCTTTTATTGCTGGTGTGTTGTGGCAGGGGCTTGGCGCCTGGCAAGGATTTGGCCCTTCGGCGCCGTTCCTCTTTGGCGGCGCGCTGGCGCTGGCGGCTGCTCTGTTGATGATCTTTTGGATGCCAAAAGTTCAGCGCCAGGGGTAACCCGAATTATCTGGTAGTACAAAAAGAACCTGCGAGAGCAGGTTCTTTTTCTGTTTTGAGCGTGACGGTCACCACAAAAAGCCCAGGCTGCGCTTGCCGAGGATCTGATCGTTGAAGACCACGCGCGCTGGTTTGCCGGCCATCCCCTGGCACACATGCAGCGGCAGCAGATGTTCTTCGCGCGGGTGGCAATAACGGGCGGCGGGTGCTTTTGTCCATTCCCGCAGTTTGGTTTCTCTTTCCTGCTGCGAATAAGCGCCAGTACACACCTCCAACAGCCAGTCCTGAAAAGCCTCGTTTGCCGGGTCGTCTGTGCTTGTGTTGCCCCACAAAAAAGCCTGCATGTTGTGAAACGAAAAACCCGAGCCAACCACCAGGATATTCTCAGTCAACAGGCTGCTGAGGGCATTGCCAAGCTGAAGATGAGCGGCGGCATCTAGCCCGCGCAGCAACGAAAGCTGCAGGCAGGGGATGTCTGCGTTAGGGTACATCATCTTGAGCGGAATGAACAGGCCGTGGTCGTAGCCTCTTTGCGGATCAATCCGGGCAGGGATGCCCTGCTTTGTCAAAAGCTCGGCGACACGCGAAGCCATTTGCGGGCTGCCGGGGGCGGGGTACTGAATCTGGTAAGCCTCCTCCGGGAAGCCGTAGTAGTCGTAGAACATGGACGGATGGCTGGCGCCGAGGAGTGTGGCCTCCTTTTCTTCCCAGTGGGCCGAAACCACCAGGATCAACTCCGGGCGATGCAACTGCTTTGGCAACTCCTGCATAAAGTGGATCATTGCCTGGTGGCCGGCATCCCCCAGGATGGGGAGCGGCCCGCCGCCGTGGCTGAAATAAACGATCTGCGCTTTACTTTCTGTCTGGTTTGACAAGTTTTCCTCCTAAGCCGGGGAATTAGCCAGTAATTTCTGTGCAAATTCAAAGCCAAATTTGCGGCCTTCTATGAGGTCGCCAGAATCGGGCGTGCCTTTGTATTCAAAATTGCCCAGCGATTCCCAGCGCAACGACTTGATGAGTTCGTTGAATTCGCGCTGTCCACCGCCGCCCCAGGCATAACTGCCGAACCCGGCCGCCTGCTTGTTGAAAATGTGCTTAAGCTGTGCCATGTGCAGCAGCGAGACCATATCCGGGAAGAGACTGCCCTCGTAGGTGGGGGCGCCCATTACCACGCCGCGGTTGAGCCACAACGAAGGCAGGATGAAACTTACGGGTGCCTTGGAAACATGGAAGATATTGACCGGAACTCCGGCGTCGATGATGCCCTGTGCAATGACTTCCATCATGCGCGCGGTGCTGCCATACATGGAGGCGTACAAAAGGGTGACGCCGGCATCTCCCGGCCCACCGGCGTAACTGGCCCACTGGCTGTAAAGCTCGACGATGCGCCGCGGCGAGTTGTGCCAGACCAGGCCGTGCGATGGCGCCACTACCGCAAGGGGAAGATTCTCCAGCTTGGCAATGGCATTCTTGACCGGTTTGGCGTAATTAGCAACAATATTGACAAAGTAGCGCAGCGCCTGCTCTTCATACCAGGCTACGGGCACCACTTTATCATCAAAAATACATCCGTTCAATGAGCCATACCCGCCAAAACCATCGCAGGAGAAGAGCACCTTCTCGCTGACCTCATAGGTCATCATGGTTTCCGGCCAGTGCACGAACGGGGTAATGATGAAACGCAGTTTATGCGTACCCAGGTCGATCTCTTCTCCATCGCTGACCACGCGCACGTTTTCCGTGATGCCATAAAACGAGGCCAGCATTTCTTTGGTCTTGGCTGAACCCAGCAGCGTGATCTGCGGGGCACTGGTGACCAGCGCTTTAAGGGCGCCGGAATGGTCCGGCTCCATGTGGTTGATTACAATGTAGTCCAGGGTGGAAAGGTCGGTGAAGGCACGTACATGATCGAATAATTCATCGGCAGTCATCTTGCTGCACAGGTCGATCAGTGCTTTTTTCTCGTCAACGATGAGGTAACTGTTGTAAGAGACCCCCTCATCGCCGATGGACCACAGGCCTTCAAACATCTCGATGTGGCGATCATTGACGCCAATCCAGTAGATGGACGGCCGAATTTCAACGGGTTGCATTGCTCACCTCAATTGCGTCAGGATATCTGGATTCTATCATTCAACCGGGTTCTTTTGGCGCGGTTTTCTGCTGGTTGCGGCAAGGTAGGTGCCCAGGAGCAGAGCGAACAGGGCTGCCAGGCAAGCCGGAATCAACTCCAGAGAAATGCGGTTGGCGATGACCCCAACCGCTGCCGGAACAAGCGCACCGCTTAACCCACCGGCAGCCATTTGCATCCCGATGGTGTTGGCGGCGAACTTGCCTTCTACACGCTGGCCAGTGCCGGAGGTGAGGGCCGGGAAAACTGGCGCAATGGCAAAACCGATGAGCGCCACGGCTGCCAGGTTCGTCCAGGGAGCAGGATTCCACCACAAAAGCAGTGTGCCTGCCAGAGCACAGGAAATGCCAATGATGATGATCTTATCGATGGTGATCTTTTTGCTGTAAAGCCCCGCCAGGATGCGCCCGATGGTGAAGGTGGCCCAGTAGCTGCCTGCCAGAACTCCGGCCAGTTGGGTGGGGATGTGCCGGCTCTCCGTGAGCAGGGTATATGTCCAGGCTCCCAGCGAGACCTCAGCGCCAACGTAAAGAAAGAACAGCAACATGCTGAGCCAGACACGCGGCTGTTTGAGCGTTTCACCCAGCGGGGTGTGGAAATCGGTGATGCGTTTTTCCTCCTGCGCCTTTTGTGGAGCATTGTTTTTGGACCACATCGGCAGGGTGAGTAAAAAGCAAGTTGAGAGCACAAGTTGAAAAGCGCCCACGATGCGGTATCCCAGTCGCCAGCCGTTGAGGGTGGAGAGCGCCAGGGTCATAATGACAGGGCCAAGCGTTACCCCAATGCCGTAACTGGCATGCAGCCATTGCATCAAGCGTGCGCTGAAGTGCGCCGCCACATACGTGTTCAAGCCGGCGTCAATGGCTCCGGCGCCCAGCCCGGCACAAAAACCAAGTGCCACCATCATCCACCAGCGCGGCACCAGCGTGTAGGCAATGAGGGCAAGGCCGGTGAGGACTGTGCTGGCGGTGAGCACCCGCCCGATGCCAAACCGGGAGGTGAGGCGGCCGCTGGAAAAACTGGAAATGAGGTAGCCGCTGGTGGCCATAATCAACAGCCAGCCAAGCGAATCCAGTGGGATGCCGAACCCTTCATGGATGGAAGGCCAGGCCACACCCAGGAGTCCATCGGGCATGCCGAGAGCGATGAAGGCGATATAAGCCAGCAGAATGAGACTGAGCTGAGGAGACCGAACGGAGCGGTGGGATGAATTCATGGGATGCTCTCTGGGCAGTGATATCAATACAATCATACTTGATGAATGCCATTTTCATGGGTCTGGACGAATTAAAACAAAAAGCACACTGCACAAAGCGTGTGCTTTTTGGTCTATCAAGTGAGTTTATTGTCCGTAACCCCTTCCCTGGATGTAGTTTTCCAGTGCGTCGGAGCGGGATTTTTCGTTTGAGATGATTTCTTTTACGATATCTCCAATAGAGATGATCCCAACCAGATCGTCGTTTTCCACCACCGGCAAGTGGCGGATGTGCTGCGCCGTCATCAACTGCATACATTCTTCAACCGTTTGCTCTGGCGTGATAGTGATTACCTTGGGGGTCATGTACTCTGCAACGGTGGTGTTCACAATGCAGCGTTCTTTTTCGGCTACACCGTGAACAAAGTCTCTTTCGGAGATGATTCCTGCGATTTTCCCGTCTTCCACAATGAGGAGCGCACCCACTTTCTTGTCGGTCATCAGTTGCAACGCTTCCAGAACCGAGGTGTCAAGCGAAATTGACCAAACCTTGTTTCCTTTTACTTTGAGGAGTTCACGTATCTTGTTCATTAGTCTCCTTATCGCCTTGCTACTGAAAATAGGATGGAAGGATCAGGGCTTACTGTGTTCCCCGGGATTAGTGCAGGAGCTCTGGGTGATCCACCAGCTTCCCGCTGATGAACTTGGCAAGGATGGTATTGATTTCTGTCAGGTCGGTGAGAATAGGGCGAATATTGAATGCTTTTACGCTCCCGTATGCACCCTGGCCCATTCCGCCGCAGATCAGAACTTCACAATCGCTGATGGGTTGCAACATGCTGTTATGCCTGTGCGGGTCTCCCTGGTGATCGTGGTGTTCTTCACGGGCTTCGCCGGGGGCGAAATGGCCATGCCCCAGTTTCTCACGCATTGAACGCTCAATGATGATACCGTCTTCAATTGTGACCACGAGATAGTGGGTGGCCCGGCCAAAATGCTTGCTGAGGTTGGCGCCATCGTCAGTGATGAGAGCGATTTTCATTTATCAGATACCTCCAAAGGAATAAAAGTGTTTTTTACTTTGCTCAACGATTCCACAGGCGGGGGTCAAAACGAGCAGCAGTTGCGATTCGCCACCATAAATATTCTCCCAGCGGTGGCCCAGTTGCGCAGCAAAGAGCAAGCTGTCACCGGGGGTCAATGTGTATTCCACTTCTTGAACATAATAGAGAATCTTGCCGGCGAGGCAATAGACAAATTCGTAGCCGCTGTGAATCAGGGTGCGCCCGCCGCTGTTGGCATACTTTTCCATTGTCAAAACAAAAGGTTCCAGCGTACTGCTCTTTAGCCCTTTACCCAGATTGCTAATATCGGCTTTTTCGCTGTGCACCTTTGTGCGCTGGTCGGCGGTCACAAACACAACCGGTTTGGCGGGATCAACCGGCTCAAAAAAGTCCTTGATAGGCACTTCAAGCGCAGACGCCAGGCGCTGCAGGGTGTAAAGCGATGGGGAAGTCTTACCTTTTTCAATAAGGCTGAGGGTGTTAATGTTCAAATTGCTCATCTCAGCCATTTGTTTGAGCGTCCACCCTTTGACGCTGCGTAATTCCCTGAGTTTTTTCCCAAGCACCTCATCACCATTGCCTGGACTTGCATCCCTGCCGTTCTGCCCTTTGCTTTCCGCTCGAGCCTCATCCATTGAGACACCTCCGTTATTAATCGTTACTAAAATAATAGTAAAAAACGAGAAAAAAGTCAATACATTTGCTATAATTATAGTAAAGAACTACCAAAACGGTAATACCAAGGACGTTTATTTCCCTGGAGATGGGTTAATATGACAATTTCTAATCGGGTGGACTATGGAGATTTGCTAAAGGCGGTAGAAAGACACCAGGGATATCTCCTCGGTGAGGTGGGGGGCGAGCGGGCAGTTTTGGTCGGTGCAAATCTCTACAGCGCCAGCCTGATTGGAGTGAATTTAAGTGGGGCAGATTTGCGCGAGGTCAATCTCAAACGTTCCCTGCTTTGTGATGCCAACTTTGAAGGTGCGGATCTTTCGGGGGCATTCTTTAAGCACTCGGTCATGGAACGCGTGAACTTTCGCAACGCCAACCTCAAGGGTGCCAGCTTGAAGGGCGTCAATATGACCGGTGCTCACCTGGAAGGTGCTAATTTTGAGGATGCTGATCTGGATGACGTGTGCTTATCCGGGGCCGTGTATGATTCTGCCACCCACTGGCCCGTCGGCTTTGACCCGCGGCAAAAAGGGGCTATTCAAGATTAAAGCACTTCCCCCGGCTGAAAGGATTAATGGCTTGTGGGGATTGTCTCTTTCATACTGATGGCTTCCACCGGACAGGCGTTCTTGCAAATGGAACATCCCGTGCAAGTAGCGGGTGAGGCCAGCACCGGGTAGACTTTTTTGAGAGCGTCAATGCCCGTCTTTGACATTTCAATGCAGGTCAACGGGCAGAGTTCTGCACAAATGTTGCAGGCCATGCAGATTGCGTAATCAAATTCAGGGATCTTTGCGGCCATTTCAACTCCTCTGCGCCGTTAGTGTTTCCAGGCCCAGCTCCGCCAGCGTTTGCGCGGTGGGGATGCCGGTCTGCTCATCCCAGCCGTAATGCTTCCAGTGCGCGTGCATCATTTCCTTGATGGGCACAGTTTTTCCCTTGTTGGGGCCCTCTTTCAATGGCGGTTCTCCGGCCATGCGTGCGCTCATTTTAAAACTCATCGGATCAACGCCGTGCTTGATGCCAAACATCTGGCGCAGGGTCTGGATGCGCTTTCCGATAATCATGTATTCATCGGGGGTTTTCTGCCAGCCGGTGGCGGCATTGAGCCATTCAAACAGTTTCCAGTGATTGACGCCCATTACCATCGCAAAGAGGCAGCCGCCGGCACCGTCAGTCAGTTCTTTGTAGCAAGAGGTCGCCACAGTCTTGAGGGCCACTTCATCGCTTGGCAGGTATTCGTTGGCTTTCAGGTACATCCCGGCGCGGGGTGCCCAGGAGACTTTTTCCCACAGGTGGAGCATGTCGTAGTACTGGCCGGAGCCGATGGTATGCCGCCCGGGCGTTGGATCCACGCTGTAATGCACTCCCATCAACGGGTCCATGCGGGAATCGTGCATACCGGGTTCCTGTCCCCCGGCGGTGACGGTGTAGGGCTTGTCGCTGGCCCCCAGTTTATGCGCGGCCGCTTTTACCCCATCGGCCAGCAGGTCGCCAATCCCTTCGCGGGCAATCATCTTTTTTACCAGTGCCACAATTGCTTTGGAGTTTCCCCAGTTTAATTCCAGGCCATTGGCTATTTCTTTAGTGATGATGCCGTTTTGATAGCATTCAACAGCAAATGCCACCGTAGCGCCGGCGGAAATGCTATCCATACCGGCACGGTTGAGCAGTTCGTTGATGTACAAAATGGCGTTAAAGTCTTTGCTCATCACCAGTCCGCCGAAGGTCATCATGGTTTCGTATTCGGGTTTGTGCGTGTGGGTGAACTCGCCGTTGGTGGCTTTGGCAATTTCCACAATCCCGCCGCAGCCGATCACGCAGGAATAACAGTGATACTTCTTTTGCTCAAGCTGGATTACTTTATCCGGGTTGAGATGCCTGTAATAGGCATGGTTGTAATCTGCCACGGAGCCGCCCCAGTTTTTTATGGGCGAATCGCCGGAGGTGACTCCCATGGTGTTATTGCTGATGGTGCCCCAGCGTTTCATCAACATTCCCACCATCATGCCATCCAGGGGGAGGGCGCGCTTCATCCTGGCCAACATCGTTCCCAGCAGCGCCAGAACACCGCCCTTTACCGGAAGATTGGCTTTACGCATTTTCTGCGATAGTTCCTTGCTGATGGCTTTCATCGCCGCAGGATCGGCGCAGCCAATGGGTTTGATGCCTGCCAGCACTACCGCTTTGAGCTTTTTTGATCCCATCACCGCGCCGCCGCCGGAACGGGCGGCAATACGCCCGCCATCATTGACAATGCCGGAGATGAGGGATACTTTCTCTCCTGAAGTGCCGATCACAGCCACAGAGGGTTTCTTAGCCTGCCAGCATTCCTTCTGCAGTGCTTTTTCGGCTTCAATGGCGTCCATCCCCCACACGTGCTCTGCCGGGCGCAGTTCGGCGGTTTTGTGGTCCACATACAGGTAAACCGGTGTGCTGGCAGCGCCGTTGATAAAGATGGCGTCGTAACCGCATTGTTTGATGGCAGGCGAGAACGTTCCGCCACAATTGGAGTCGCCCCAGCCGCCGGTGATGGGCGACTTGCACACTACCATCCAGCGCCCAGTAACCACGCTGGGCGTGCCGGTGAGCAAGCCACTGACGAATCCCAGCATGTTATCCGGGCCAAGCGGGTCAGCCCCGGCAGGAATACGCTGGTAGAGCGTATGCACGCCCAACCCCACGCCGGAAAGGAAGTTCTCGTAAACCTCATCCGCAACGGTCTCCGCATGGATTTCTCCAGTGGTCAGGTTGACAAACAGAGCTTTACCAACGTATCCCTTCATTGTCACTCCTCCGCTTTTTTAGCCGCCTGTGATTGGGAATAGAAATGTGACCGTATCCCCATCCTTCAACTGCGCATTCCATTTTGAGGGTTCATAGTTTAGAAAATAAAGAAAAGAAAGGCGGAGAGGAAGGGGAATCTTTAGATAACGATACAGATCGGACATTCTGGCGCCGTCCTCGAGATAGGCGTAGCTGTCAGCGTCAAGCCTCTCGTGGTTGATGAATGCCGGAACGTATACCCTTATTTTGATATTTGCTTCAACGCTCATGCTTTGATGTTCACTCATATCAATCTATGTTGGTTGGTGCAATTTGCTTAAGGCGACCTTTAGGTCAATGCTGATCAATATTGATCAAATTGAGAAAGCCACTTTTGAAAATTCCCGCTGGCCACCTGGTAGCGCAAATAGTAAAACGCCAGTTTCACATATTCGGTGAAGACGATTTTGCGCGACTTGGCTTCCGTCCACCAGTACTTGGGGAAGTCAGTGCGGCTGCGCGGCACCGGCGCCATGTACAGTTGGATGTCTGGCCCCAGCACCTTCTTGTAGATCCACCTGGCGCGGCGCGAATGATACGGATCGGTGACAAGCGTAACCGATTTGATCGTATCGGCGTGAACATCAATGTAGCTTTTGAGCAACACGGCCTCATCGTGGGTGGAGAGGACGGCACTGTCATCGGTGGCAATGGCTTCCTCAGGCACGCCGTGGGTGGTGGCAATATACTTGCTCCACGAGGCTTCAATGCGCTGGTTCTCCTGGCTGTAGCCGCCGGTGAAAAACAGCGTTGCGCCCAGCCCGCGGGTGTAAAGTTCGGAGGCGTACACAATGCGGTATTCAGGCCCACTGACAGCAGCGATCAGGTCAGCTTTCTCCAGCTGATCTTCAACCACCAGGTAATCGCCAATGGGTTGTAAAAACACCAGGCCGATTCCACAAAGCACGGTTGCTACCACTAAGAGGGTTAATAAGTTTTTTTTCATAAGCTGTCTTGTCTCCCAATTATAAAGGAACTTCCCCCTGTTTTTTTCAAGGGGTAATTGGAAGACGAAAAACAAAGAGCCGCTTCGTGAAGAAGCGGCTCTGTTGAGGCTAGCGGAACCACACTTGCGTACAGAACAGGGTAAAGAGTACCCAAACAGCGGAAAAGACGGTGGCAATCAACAGCCCAGCAAGCAGGGAGTACCAGGTATACTTGCGCGCTTCAGCGCGGGTCATCTGGTCACCTGTGCGAATGTTGCGGGCAGCGGCTCTCTCTTCGCGGCGGACGCGCTTATCATGCCAGCGCATGCCCTCCACGTCCATGTTGCAGATCACCCTGCCGTCGTCATCATCGTACTGTTTCGCTTGGCGCGCCATTTTATTTTCCTGCTAATTATAAAGGTGACAAACCACCTCATGCCCGGGTTCCACTTCGCGCACTTGCGGGGCAACCGTCTTGCAGATTTCCATGCACTTGCGGCAGCGCGTGTGGAATTTGCAGCCGGCGGGTGGGTTTGCTGGAGACGGAATGCTGCCTTCCAGGATGATGCGATTCATCTTGGCGGCAGGGTCTGGAACAGGTGCAGCGCTGAGAAGTGCCTGGGTGTAGGGATGCAGCGGATTTTTGAAGATTTGTTCCTTGGTGCCGTACTCTACCAGGTTGCCCAGGTACATCACACCGACGTCATCCGAGATGTGCTCGACGACTGAAAGGTCGTGCGAGATGAAGAGATAGGTCAGTTTGAATTTTTCCTGCAAGTCCATCAATAGATTGATGATCTGCGCCTGGATGGAAACATCCAGCGCAGAAACTGGCTCATCGCAGACCACAAAAGAGGGGTTGAGCGCCAGCGCCCTGGCAATGCAGATACGCTGTCGTTGCCCGCCGGAGAATTCGTGCGGATAGCGGTCTTTGTGGTAGGGCTGCAGGCCGCAGGCTTTCATCACGCTGTCGAGGTGCTCGTCATATTCCTTATCGGGAACGATCTTGTGTTCTTTGACGGCCTCGCCGATGATCTCGCTCACCGGCAGGCGGGGTGAAAGGCTGGAGTAAGGGTCCTGGAAGATGATCTGCATCTTTGGGCGGATGGCGCGCATCTCTTTTTTAGAAAGCTGGAAGATATCAAAGCCGAAGAAAAGCACCTCGCCGCTGGTTTTTTCGTTCAAGCGTAAGATGGTTTTGCCTACGGTGGTTTTACCGCAGCCGGATTCACCCACCAGTCCCATTGTTTTACCGCGCTTGATCTTGAAGCTGATGCCGTCAACTGCCTTGACGTACCCCACTACGTGCTGCATCAAGCCGGCTTTGATAGGAAAATACTGCTTGAGGTTGTTCACTTCAAGCACGAGATCATTTTCGTGAATACTGGTTTCAACAAATTTGTTTTCCATGCTTAACCCTCGGATCCGTTAGGAATGTACTGGTAGCAGGTGGCCATGTGTGTTTTGGTCACGTACACCTCCCTGGGGTACACGCCGTTACAAACGTCCATGCGTTTTTCACAACGGTCCTTGAAATAACAGTAATTTGGCATGTTGATTGGATTGGGGACGCTGCCGGGAATGCTGTAAAGCCTGTCCACGTAGCGGTTGATCACCGGTTTGGATTTCATCAGGCCAACCGTGTAGGGGTGCAGAGGATTGTGGAACACCTCCAGGGCAGTGCCCTTTTCCACAATGCGGCCGGCGTACATGATTACCACATAATCGGCCATTTCGGCAATCACGCCCAGGTCGTGCGTGATGAGCATGATGCTGGAATTGATCTTGTCCTTGAGGTTGCGCAGCAGATCCAGGATCTGTGCCTGGATGGTCACATCCAGGGCAGTGGTGGGCTCATCGGCAATGATCAGCTTGGGGTTGCAGGCAAGGGCCATGGCAATCATGATGCGCTGCCGCATGCCACCGGAGAGTTCGTGCGGGTACATGCTATACACGCCGGTATTGTTGGCAATGCCCACCATGTCGATCATTTTGAGCGAGACTTCCTTGACTTGCTCTTCCGTCATTTCCGGATTGTGCAACTTGACCACTTCGTCGATTTGGTCGCCGGCGCGGAAGACCGGGTTGAGGCTGGTCATCGGCTCCTGGAAGATCATGGAGATCTTGCTGCCGCGGATGGTTTCCATCACATTGGTGGGGGTCCTGGCAATGTCGTAGACTTTGTCACCGCCATCGAAACGGATGGCGCCTTCCACGATCTGTCCCTGCGGGCGCTGGATAAGCTGCATCAGTGAGAGTGCCGTCACCGATTTGCCGCAGCCGGATTCACCGACCACGCCCACGGTTTTCCCCTTGGGAATTTCAAAGCTAACACCATCTACAGCTTTGACTGTGCCGATGTCGGTAAAGAAGTAGCTATGCAGATTGTCAAATTCCACCACATTGGTGGGGTCGTGCATTTTGGAGAGATATTCACTCTCCGGTACATTCTTGCGGTTGCGCTGCTTCTCAATGGCATCAGTGATGCGGCGGTTATCCCGCGAGATCATGGCCAGTTCACGTGCGGTGATATGGTTACTATCTTTGGGCTTAAATTTCGCGTTGATTCTTTCGATGAGGGTACGATTTTCACCAGTCATTATCAACACCTACCTTTTCATCTTCGGGTCATAAGCATCCCGAAGTCCATCGCCAACAAAGTTGAAGCCGAGCACGGTCAGGAGGATCAGCAGCCCTGCGGGGATCCACATGAACCAGTAGTTGGTCATCACAAATGCGTCTGAGGCCACATTGATGATACTGCCCCAGGAAGCCAGCGGGTACTTGACGCCCAGGCCAAGGAAGCCCAGTGTGGCTTCTGTGATGATGACACCACCAAGGCCCGCTGTGGCATGTACGATCAGCAGGGGCATCACATTGGGCACCAAATGTTTAAAGATCCTGCGGCTGGTGCGGATGCCGGTGGCTTCGGTAGCGACCATGAAGTCCTGTTCGCGCAAGGAGAGGATTTGCCCGCGAACAACGCGTGCCACACCCGTCCAGCCCAGCACCCCGAGCACAAACATCAACAGGAAAATTCTCGGCATGGGTTTTACTTCCAGCGCATCCATCACTGAGCCAAAGATGAGCACCATGGGCCAGAAGGGAATGCTGTTGACGAGATCGACAAAGCGCATAAGCGCGGTGTCTATCACGCCGCCAAAGTAGCCTGAGATTCCACCCACAATCACACCCAGGAAGACTTCGATGAATACTACGATGAAGCCAACAAGAAGAGAAACACGCCCACCATACATCAGGCGGGTCATCAGATCCATGCCATTGTTGTCAAGGCCAAGCAGATGTTCGGCTGATGGTTCTTCGTAGGTGCGGATCAACTCCGTGGAGGTGATTTTCTTAATGTAGTAGTTGGTGTTTACGCGGGCGATAGTGTAATCCACTTCTTCGCCGTTTTGCTCGGTGTAAGAGAAGGTGTTTTGCTGGTCATCGATCGCTTGGCGGGCAGCCGCTTTGAATTTGACGTCCAGGAAGATGGCTTGATCGAGGGGGTTGACGATGATATCGGAAACCTCAGCATATTCAGCACCGTCGCTACCCAGGATGCTTATCTGGCCTTCGCCGTATTTGACAGTGTAATTCTGTCCATCCAGGGTGAAGGAGGTTTTCTTTTCAGCGATGGCGCGGCTGCTGGAAAGTTTGAAATCGAAGGAGGCGATATGTTCCGTGTCTTTTTGATTGTAGGGATCATAGACATTAAGCATTGCCAGTGCCACATCGTTTTCTGTGGAAACCAATGCGGCTTTCCCAGATTTGGTAATCCGATAGGTGACACCACCTACTTCAAAGGAATTCTTCTGGGCATCTATTGCACTTTGATATGCAGTTTTTACTTCCTCGGAGACGGTATCACCGGTTGGAGAGCTGAATTTTCCAAGAAGCACCTCTGCTATCGGGGTAAGTTCGAGGATGCGGTAAGTGCCTTCGCTTTCTTTCACGATGTAATAAGGAATATCGTTGTAGGTAAAGGTTTTGGCGTTCTTGCTTAGCGCCAGCAAAAATTGTGCCCGCTCAGCGCTGCCGAAGGTTTTTCCGCTTGCGACCGTGTAGCGCAACTCTTTGTTGTAAATGGCGCCGGCAAAGTCTTTTGACATAGTTCCTGTGCCGCTGAACACTTCGGTTTGCGTGTATGGCGAGAGCAGCGGGCCGAGGAATGAAA
>CALCNO010000207.1 GCA_937897615.1 uncultured Anaerolineaceae bacterium | reverse complement strand
TCGCTAAACACGTTTAATTGAGCTTCCATCTGGCTGCGGAACTGCTGGGTGTAGAGCTTGTAATACTTGCCTTTCAAGCGCAGCAATTCGGCATGGGTGCCGGCCTCGGCGATGTGCCCCTCCTCGATCACCAGGATGCGATTGGCACGGCGGATGGTGGAGAGCCGATGTGCGATCACAAAACTGGTGCAGGTGTTCAGGAGTTCTTCCATGCCCTTTTGGATCAATGCTTCAGTGAGCGTATCCACCGAGCTGGTAGCTTCGTCCATTACAAAGATCTCCGGTTTTGCCAGTACGGCACGCGCCAGGCTGATTAATTGCTTTTGGCCCACCGATAGCAGATTGCCGCCCTCTCCCACCTCGGTTTCGAACCCCTTTTCAAAATGCATGATGAAATCATATGCCCCCACTGTGCGCGTTGCTTCTTCGATCTCCTCATCCGTGGCATCCAGGCGTCCGTAGCGCAGGTTTTCGCGGATGCTGCCGGAGAACAGATGCGGCGTTTGCAGTACCACCCCCACACGTGATTGGATGGCATGCAGCGACAGGCTGGTGTAATCGCGCCCGCCGATGTAGATTTTACCGCTGCGTGGTTCGTAAAAACGACACAGCAGGTTGACAATGGTAGATTTTCCGCCCCCGGTGGGGCCAACCAGCGCAATGGTCTCGCCACGCCTTACGTGCAGGTTGAAATCGGAAAGCACGGACTTCTCATCCTCTTCGTATTTGAAGGTGACGTGGTCGAAGATGATGTCGCCTTTGATCGTGCCGGGGTCCATCGCCTGCGGACGGTTTTCAATTTGCGGTTTAGAGTCGATCAGTGAGAACATACGTTCTGCCGAAGCAATCGCCTGCTGCATTTCGGCAAACACACGCGCAATATCCTGCACCGGCCACATCATAAAGGTGATGTAAGAGACAAAGGCCTGGATGCTGCCAATGGACATACCGCCGATGCTGGCCTGTGCGCCGCCATACCACACCACCGCACCCACGGCCACCGCTGAGATGATTTGCACGGACGGCAGGAAAAGCGCACTCAACCAGGCGGCACGGTAAGCAGAATCATACATGCTGCTGGTGATGCCCTTGAACTCGCGCAGGTTTTCTTTTTCACGCCCCAGGGCTTTGATCACCCGTACGCCGGTGATGTTCTCGTTGTATGCGCCCACGATCTTGGAATTGAACTTGCGCACTTTGCGGTATTCCACAATGATTTTCTTGCGGAACTGATAGGCCGTGAAGAGCAGAATGGGGATGAGCGCCAGGACAATCAGCGCCAGCTTCCAATTGAGATAGAACATGAAGCCCATAGAGATGACGATGCTCACCAGACCCCAGGTGGTATCCACCATGCCCCAGGTTACCAGATCGGCCACGCGCTCGGAATCTGAGGTGACGCGTGCCATGATCCATCCTACCGGCGTCTTGCTGTAATAATTTAATGAAAGAGCCTGAAGGTGATTGAACATCATGCGCCGCAGGTCATAGCGGATGCGCTCGCCCAGAATGCCGGCAAAATAAATGAACAGGAAGACACTGATCGCCTGTATGAAAATCAGTGAGCCATACAGGATCAGCGAATTGACCAATACCGTGGTGTTCTTGGCAACAATTCCTTTATCGACAATTTGTTTGGTTACATAAGTGGTCACAGCATCCAACGCAGCCACAATGGTGATTGAGATTAAGAACCCGATCACCCACTTGAGATGCGGTTTGGTGAGGCCCAAAATGCGTTTGAGAGTCTTGCCGTCGAACTTCGACTGGAACTCCTCTTCCTCGTAGTAACTATCCGGCATTACTGAGCTCCTTCTCCAACTCCACTTCGATGCGCGTTTGGATATTGAAAATATCCTGATAAACGCCCTTTTGCTTTACCAGTGTGGCGTGTGTGCCCCGCTGGATGATTTCGCCCCTGTCCATCACCAGGATCAGGTTGGCATCGGTGATGCTTTGGATGCGGTGCGCGATGATAAAGGTGGTGCGATCCTTCATCAGGTTTTGCAGCGCATCGTGAATTTCCGCTTCGGTTTCGGTATCCACCGAGGAGGTGGAATCATCCAGAATGAGGATGCGCGGATTCTTGAGGATGGTGCGGGCAATGGTCACACGTTGTTTTTGCCCGCCAGAAAGCGTGACGCCGCGCTCTCCTACCAGCGTATTGTAGCCATCCTGGAAAGTGAGGATCACTTCATGGATCGCAGCAGCGCGCGCGGCGGCTTCCACTTCTTCATCGCTCACTTCGCGTCCCACGCCGTAGGTGATGTTCTCGCGGATCGAGCGCGAGAACAGGAATGGTTCCTGTTCCACGATGCCGATCTGCTGGCGCAGAACCTTGCGCGGGTAGCGGTTGAGTTCGATGCCGTCCAGAAGGATTTTCCCGGAAGTGTATTCGTAAAAACGTGGCAGCAGATTCACCAGCGTGGATTTACCGGAGCCGGTGGAGCCGAGCAGGGCGATTGCCTGTCCGGGCTTCACCTCAAAGGAAATATCGGAAAGTGTTTTATCTCCCGGCTCATATTCAAAGACCACGTTCTGAAAAGAAAGCTGGCCTTTGATGTTGCCTTCCGGGATATAGTCACCCTGGTCAAGCGGTTCGCGCGATTCCTTGATGATATCCATCACACGTCCGTAGGAGACAAGCCCGGTAGAGGTCTGTACGATCACACGCCCCAGGTTACGCAGTGGGTAGATGATGTAAACCACCATTCCGGCGTAGGCCAGGTACGTGCCCACAGTGATATCCCCATTGATTGCCATCAGTGCGCCGACAAGGTAACCTGCCACCAGTTGTGCTCCGCACAGGATGTCTGAGAGTGGCCAGAAAAGGGATTGCATGATGGTCAGCTTGCGACCGCGCATAAACTTTTCCCAGTTGTCGACTTCAAATTTTTCCATTTCGTAACGCTGGCGCGCAAAGGCTTTGACCACGCGCACCCCCGCCAGGTTTTCCTGCAAGCGGGTGGAGAGGGTGGCTTCCTGTTCTTGGTAGGCTGCATAGCTCTTGCTGACGTTTTTGAAGAGGATGATTGAGACGACCAGAACCAACGGGATGACGATGATCGAGATCAGTGCCAGCTTGACATTTAGGTTGAGCAGCGCAATAAAGTTGATGATGAAGAGCAGAATGATCCTGCCCACACTAATTGCCTGATCGGAGTAAAACCGGCGCATTGCGTCCACATCTGAGGTGGAGCGCTCGATCAGGTCACCGGTGGGGGTCTTGGAGTGATACGTGAACGTCAGGTGCTGGATGTGGTCGTAGAGAAAATTACGCAGGCGCCTGGTGACCCCTTCGGCTGTTTGCGAGGCGAGAACGCCGCTGAGGAAGGTAAAACCACCTTCGGCAGTTGCCAGCCCGAGGAATCCGAGCGCGATCAAAGGCAGGGAAACAGTGTGTGTTTCCTGCACGAAATATGAATCGACAAAGAATCGCAGCAGCATATAGGTGAGCGTTTTGGCGGTTGCCGAAACACCCAAACTGGCCACTGCACCGATGTACTTGAGACGAAATCCCGTCAACATGCGCCACAACCCAACCAGGCGGTTGTTCGAGATCGTCTTTTGCAGATCAAAATCAAGGATTTGTGATGAGGTTTTCAATGGATTCTCCGTAACTGAAGGACAACCCATACATTTTATCAACAGTAAATGAGGAAAAAATTAAATTTTGTTAAAGTGATGATCCTCGGCTCATGGTTCGGGCTGGCAACTGGGACAAATGTAGGAAGAAGTTGAGCCTGTCTTGATCTTGAGGATGGGCGTGGCGCACACCGGGCAGGGAGTGCCCTCCCGGTAACCGATGAGGATTTCTTCGCTTGAGAACCCACCTTTATTTCCAAACAGGTCTTTTTCGTACGCAGCGCCGCCTTTCAGCAGGCTGGGCTCAAGCCCTTTGTGGATGGCATCAAACAGGTGATTCACTTCCTCCGGCGTTAGCGATTGCAGGGCGCGGTTGGGGTGCAGTTTGGCCAGGAACAGGATGTCATGGATGTAGGCGTTGCCGATGCCGGCCACGTTTTGTTGGTCGAGCAGGAATGTTTTGAGCTTGCCTTTTTTGGCGGCCAGTCTCTGTACAAATTCATCTTGAGAAAGGCCCAATACATTCGGCCCCAGTCTGGCGGTCATTTCGTGCCGGTTGAGTTCATCGGGTGCACAAAAATGGATGTAGCCAAACCACCAGAAATGGATTGCCAGGCAGGTGCCATCGCTAAAGTCGATTACCATCACGTTCTTTGCTGGCAGGTGTTCCCGGTCAGTCAGCAGCAACTCTCCGCCCATACCCATATTCAGCAGCAGCCAGCCGGAGCTGAGGGATACCAGTATCCATTTTCCACGGTAAGTGGCGTTGAGTATTTGTGCACCACACACACCCTTCTCAAATGTCTCAGGGGTGATATTGAGGCATTTGGGCTGAATGATTTCGATCTTCTCAATGGTTCTCCCGACCAAATGCTCTTTAATCTCTTTTGTCCGCGAGGCGATCTCCGGTAACTCAGGCATAGCTCCTCCATACTTCGTGGATAATTCGCTTGTACTTATTATCCGATATGTTCTATAATTATGTCACTATACTCGTTCCGGGAGGAGGTAACAATGGCAAGTGTGACTTTTGAACATGTAGTAAAGAAGTTTGGTGATTTCACCGCAATTGCCGATTTGAACATTGAGATCCAGGATAAAGAATTTCTGGTGCTCGTGGGCCCTTCGGGCTGCGGCAAGACCACCGCGCTGCGCTGCCTGGCAGGGCTGGAAGAAGTGACTGACGGCAGAATTTTGATCGGCGACAAAGTGGTGAATGATGTGGCACCCAAAGACCGCGACATCGCGATGGTGTTCCAATCTTACGCGCTTTATCCCCACATGACCGTGTTTGATAACATGGCTTTTGGCCTCAAGTTGCGCCACTTGCCAAAGGCTACCATCCAGAAACGTGTGGAAGATTCAGCCAAGATCCTCGGCATCGAGGCGTTGCTCAAGCGCAAACCGCGTGAGCTTTCCGGTGGACAGCGCCAGCGCGTTGCACTCGGCCGTGCCATCGTGCGCGAACCCAAAGTGTTCCTGCTGGATGAACCCCTCTCCAACCTGGATGCCAAACTCCGCGTTCAAACCCGTGCTGAGATCAGCAAACTCCATCATAACCTGGGCACCACCTTTGTCTACGTTACCCACGACCAGACCGAAGCCATGACCATGGCCAGCCGCATCGCTGTAATGAATAAGGGCATTCTGCAGCAGTTGGATACGCCGCAGAACCTGTATGACAAACCCAACAATCTCTTTGTTGCCGGTTTCATCGGAACACCTTCCATGAACTTCTTCAAAGTGAAGTTGGACAAAGATGGCGACTCTGTCTATGCTGTGAACAAAGAGATGAAGGTGAAGATTCCCCCTGCCAAAGTGGGCCCCATTCAGAAGTTGATTGGCAAGGAAGTGATTCTGGGCATCCGCCCGGACGACATTCACAACCCCGAATTCTCGCCCTCCAATATCCACGGTGAAACTGTGGAGGCCAAGGTGGAGGTTACCGAGCTGATGGGCAATGAAATTCTCATCTACCTTACAACCGGCTCCGAGAACTCCATTGTTGCCCGTGTAGACCCACGCTCGCGTTACGTGTTTGGCGATAAGGTCAAAGTGCTCTTCAACATGGATAACAGCCATATCTTTGACCCCTCTGAAGACGCTGAAAATCCGGTCGCTGTACGTTAGGCTATTACGACAGACTATTTGTAGCGCAAGAGCGATCTTGCGCTACATTTGTGAATAAAATGAAGCGAGGTAGAAATGTACAAAATTGTTCTTTTGCGGCACGGTGAAAGCGACTGGAATAAACAAAATCGGTTTACCGGCTGGACGGATGTTGACCTTTCGGAAAAGGGCATGGCTGAAGCTGCCATGGCCGGCAAATTGATGAAGGAGGCCGGGTTTAGCTTTGACGTTGCTTTCACGTCCCTCCTCAAGCGCGCTATCCGCACTCTGTGGCTTGCACTGGACGAAATGGACCTTTTGTGGATTCCGGTCTATAAGACCTGGCGCTTGAATGAGCGCCACTACGGGGCTTTGCAGGGCCTGAACAAGGCGGAGACGGCACAGAAGTTTGGTGACGAGCAGGTGCATATCTGGCGCCGCAGCTATGACATTCAGCCGCCGGCACTCACGCCAGACGATGAGCGCTACCCGGGTAAGGACCGCCGCTATGCGGACCTTACCGCAGCAGAGTTACCCCTCACCGAGTGCCTCAAGGATACCGTGGCGCGCTTTTTGCCCTTCTGGCATGAATCTGCTGTTCCGGCGATCAAGGCTGGCAAACAGGTGATCATCGCTGCTCACGGTAACAGCCTGCGTGCACTGGTCAAATATCTGGATAATGTTCCCAACGACGAGATCGTGGAATTGAACATCCCCACTGGTATTCCCCTGGTTTACGAACTGGATGCCGAACTAAAGCCGATCAAGCATTATTATCTGGGCGACCCTGAGGAGGCCAAAAAGAAGGCCGAGGCGGTGGCCAATCAAGCAAAGGGCAAGTAAACAAAACGGCGGAGTTTCTCCGCCGTTTTGTTACTGACATTTTTTGGCTGCCCGGTTGCCCAGCAGGATTGCGGCGGCTAAACCCACCACGGCGATGACTCCCAAATAAATGAAGGCGTCTGACCACAATTTTAGCGGGAACAGGCGGATGAGTGTGTCATCGGCATAGAAGAGCCACGTATCGCCGCTGAAGAACAGGTGGTGGAATTGGGTGAACAATTCATCAAAGTTGATCAGTGTTCCAGCCAGGATGAGGCCAATCAGCCCCAATGTTAGCCAGCCCCCGGAGGCAACAGCCAGCCAGTAGCGCTTCATCCAATGGGTGCGCCAGGCCAGCAGCGTCAGCAGCGCAAAGGCGATCAACGCGGCAAGCAGCACCTTGTGCATCAGTTGTATCAATGCTTTCACATCTGCCATGTGGCTCAGTTCGCGCTCGTTGTAGATGGGGCTCCCGTCCGCAAACTTCAGGTTGGCCAGAAAGCTGATGTCTTCTGCGTTGTTCAGGTATTCCACCGAGGGCTTCCCCCACATGAGGCGATCCGCTTTGGTGAAGCCGTATTCGTCCGCGGGGAAGTTCTTTAGCCCGTATTCAAAATCCAGAAAGGCCGGGCGGATGAGCAGCCAGATGGAAGAAAGTACCAGGATCACTGGCACGAGCAGGGTGATGATCGTTGCTGGAATTGCGCTCCATTTTTTCATTGCAGATTCTCCACTTCGTCGCTCATAAGGAATTTCAGCACCATGGAGTTGGTAATGCCCTCGATGGGTGCCAGGTCGTCGGTGAAAACAGTTGTCAGAGCAGGGGATTCCTGCAGCCCATCGTAGGTGGCAGCCATTACCTCAAGCAATAATTGCGGTGTATCCGCTGTATTGTAAAGCTGCAAGTAATTGGCGCTAAAGTTGTCCAGAGTGCAGGGTTGTTTGGTTGCAAAGAGTATGGTGTTGAAAGAGCCGGATAGGTCGGTGACGAAAACGCTGGGGAACACCTGTTTCATGGTGGTGTATAACGCGTCCACCAGGCGGCGGTCCTCAGGCGCACGGCCAACATTGATGGAAACCACCCCTTGCGGCGTGAGATGTTCGTTCAGGGCTTCAAAAAATTCCACCGTCGTCATGTGCCAGGGGATGTAAGGGGGGCGGTAAGCGTCCACGCTGATGATGTCATAGCGGTTGCTGCTGTTGGAGATAGCCCAGCGGCCATCCTGTGTGATGATATTGAGACGCGGGGAATTCATCTCAAAGTATTTCTCGCCAACGGCAATGATCTTGGAGTCGATTTCAATCCCATCCACGGTGGCACCCGGGAAAACCGCTAACGCTTCGCGTGCTGTGGTGCCGGCAGCCAGCCCCACGATGGCGATGCGTTTGATGTCACTTATGCCCACCGGTGCAGGGTTGAAAAAAGGAGCAGAAAGCACCTGCTCCCACGGACCGTTGAAGTTCAACTGGTCTTTTTTGTAGATGGAGTGGATTCCCTGGCCTTCGTTCAGGCGCAGGAGGGTGTAGCCATCCTGTTCCAACACTTGAATGTAGTTGTAGCTGGATTCGGTCTCATATACCAACCCCGCTGTGCTTTTGTCCAATCCCCTCACGCCGATGATGAACAAAGCGATAATGATGATCGGCATCCAAAGGTAGCGCAGCAACAGGCGCCACTTGCCCACCAGATATAATCCAATCAGAGCAAAGACCAGCAGCAGGAGGGAAAGTACCAGAAATGTCCGGTATGTGCCGATGGTGGGAACCAGCACCAGCACCGGCAGGAATGTGCCGATGAAGGAACCGAGGGTGGAGATTGCATAAATCCTGCCCGAAACCTTGCCGGCTTTCTGCGGGTCATCGATGGAAAGGCGGATGGCAAAAGGCGAAGCGGTGCCCAGCAGGGTGACGGGGATGATGAACAGGATCATCACCACCGAGAATGAGCCAAAGAGTGCCCCCAGCGCCAGTTGGTCGAATGCCTGGCTGGCCAGGCGCAGGATTGGCCGCGAGGCAATGGGGATGAGCCCCACCGTCAATGCTGCCCAGGCGAGGATTTTGAAAAGAGTTTCATACTTGGGGGAACGGTCCGCCCAGGAACCGCCGAGGAAATATCCCAAAGTAAGATAGATCAGGATCAGCCCTACAATACTGGCCCACACCAGGTTGCTGGTGCCAAAGTAGTTGCCCAGCAGGCGGGAGGCCGCAAACTCCACCGCCAGCGATACCAGGCCGGAGACGAAAACGATCACAAGCAGGAATTTTTTCATCCCAAAAATTATACCTTACCCCGGTATTGAAAGCCGCCGCGATGTATAATTTTTGCAACGGAGGCGCACATGCTGCTGATCGATCCTGAAAAAATGAAAATCTATGAGGAGCAAGCCAATTCAGGCGGATACTCCTTTGAGGAAATGATGCGTACGGCGGGCGCTGCCCTGGCGCAAGAGGTTGAGCGCAGATGGCACGGCTTGCCCTCCAAAAAGGTGACCGGCTTGATTGGTGGGGGCAAGAACGGTGGCGATACGCTGATTGCCTTGACGGCCCTTCATCAACTCGGCTGGCAGACTGCGGCTATTACGTTGTCTACATCGGTACAGCCAGATTGGATCAGTGCTGTTTATCTCCAGACTGGCTCTCCGTTACTTGCGATTGAGGAAAGTAACCGTTGTGCCAGTTTGCTTGCGGATTCTGCCGTTGTGCTGGATGGTATTCTGGGCACAGGTTTTATCCCGCCGATGCGCGCCGACCTGGCAGAAAAAATGAAGCGCGTACGCAAATGGTGCAAAGGCAAAACGGTGGTTGCAGTCGATTGTCCTTCCGGTGTGGACTGTGCCACTGGTGGAGCCGACGGAAACACCCTTGCCGCCAGCCTGACCGTCTGCATGGAAGGGATAAAGACTGGGTTGATGGCTTTCCCCGCTTTCGATTATGTTGGCGAGATTTGCACGGTAGACGTGGGAATATTGAAATACCTGCGGGTAAACCCAGAGGATGCAGATTGCGTCCTCGATGCAGAACTGGCAACCCGTCTCTTGCCTCCACGCCCGCGGCAATCACATAAGGGAAGTTTTGGCACTGTGCTCGTTTGTGGCGGTAGTGCCAATTACCCGGGTGCGCCTGTATTTACCGGCCGCGCTGCCTACCGTGCCGGCGCCGGGCTGGTGCGCATTGCCGTCCCGGAGGGGATTTACCCGATCACGGCCGGGCAGTGTTTGGAAGCCACCTGGCTGGTTCTGGAGGATGAGCGTGGGGTGATTGCGGAATCCTCTGCACGACTGTTACAAAAAGAACTGGAACGCAATGCTTGCCTGGCCGTTGGCCCCGGCCTGGGAACGGAAGAGACTACCTTACGGTTTCTCATGGAGCTCCTTACTGCAAATGGCGCAAATAGAAAAACAGGTGGGATTGGTTTCGTCCAGACTGATGCGCGTGTGCAGACTAAAACGCAGCACTTTCCCCCGCTGGTGCTGGATGCCGATGGCCTCAGGCTGCTGGCGCGCATACCTGAGTGGCCGGAAGCGCTGAAGTTTCACGCCGTGCTCACCCCGCATCCAGGCGAGATGAGCGTCCTGACTGGGTTGCCAGTAGAGGAAATCCAGCATGATCGTGTTGGGGTGTGCCGTGAGTTTGCGGCAAAGTGGCAGCAGGTGGTCGTTCTCAAGGGGGCGCTCACCATCATTGCCGCCCCCACTGGAAGGGTGGCAATATGCCCCATTGCAAGTTCGGCCCTTGCCAAGGCCGGCAGCGGAGATGTGCTCACCGGGCTGATTGCCGGATTGATCGCTCAGGGGTTGGCTTGCTTTGAAGCTGCGCTTGCCGGAGTTTGGATTCACGGTTGTGCTGGCTTGCTGGCCGCAGAGAAACTGGGAACGGAGCGCAGCGTAGGAATTAGTGATATTCTGGCCGCGCTTCCCCCGGTGATTGCTTCGCTCAACAAAAAATGACCCCGCAAGGGGTCATTTTTATCGTCGTTCGCTGTTTACTTTTTTGTCTTGGGTGTGTCTTCCAAAACCTGTTCTTTTTTAAGAGCTTCTTTGGCTTTGGTTTGAGCGGTCTTGATCAAACCCTGGGCTTTTGTGACGGCTTCTTTTCCCGCTTCCTCTGCCTTATGGTAAGTCTCATCCAAAACCACGGTTGTTTTATCTTTTAACTCGATTGCTTTCTCTTTGATTTGGCCGCGTGTTTCCTCCCCGGATTGGGGGGCGTAAAGAAGGGCAACCACAGCACCAGCGATTCCCCCTACCAAAAATCCAACAAGGAACGATCCAAAATTATCTTTTTCAGCCATTCTTGCTCCTTTCGAAAATTCCGTTGTTATTTTTTGAAGACGTTTAGTAAACTAATGAGCCGTCTGATCCCTGCCGTATAGCTGTTCACTTTGATCACAGGTTCGACAAGGTTTTGACTAATGAACTGCGTTGTGCCTTTGAGTGTGTTGATCGTCTCCGTCGTCGATTGCAAAATAGGTTTGACTTCGTTTTGGAGGAGGTTCATCAAGGAGGTGATCTGTAATACCAGGATCACCAGCACAATGCCAATTACCAGTGACTCAAGCGCCAAGAAGATGATGAAAATATCCCGCACCTGGGAGGTAGTGGAGGGGTCTGCCTTAGCCAGAAAAACGATCCCGGTAACGATTAGCCCCAGCAAAAGTACTGCTATCAGGATAACGATCCAAAGCTTGTTTTTTGGCTGGGCAGCTTCTTTTTCGATTTCAGGGTAGGATTCGGCTGGCTGCTGTTCCATCATTTTCTCCGTGTAAAAGTCATTATAGCATAGGAAAATGGCGAAATCGTCAAGCCCCGGTCTTCGAAAGACTGGCGGTATTTGCCACTTCAGTCAAGTCGCAGAATTCGCATGGTTCGCAAAATCGCCTACAGGGGCACTTTTGGAGAGACATGATTAAAGATCGCATTTGCAGTGGGGCACAGCTTATGTTAAACTTAACGGTTGCTATGAACACGAAACGAGTTTTGTATCTGCTGGTGGTTGGCCTGCTATTCTCTTATGGCATGGCATTGCCTGTTAATTTGGTGATCGGTTCCCCGCAAAAAGGGGATGTGGTGCAGGGTGTGGTGGAAATCAAAGGCACTGTCGCATCGGATACCTTCCGCAGCGCCGAGGTTTATTACGCTTACGGAGCCTCCGGGGACAACTGGTTTCTTATAGCGCACCTCGATCAGCCGGTGGAAAATGCGCTTATTGCCCGCTGGGATACCACCACCATCACCGATGGCGAATACCAGCTCAAAGTCAGATTGCTCCATCAGGATGGCTCATTTGATGAGTTTGTCGTGAACCCAATCCACGTGCGCAATTATTCTGCCGAGCCAACGGTAACTCCGGCGCCCACCAGCGAAGATTCTCTTGTTACAGAAACTGCAGCACCTACCCGGCAGGCACAAAGTTACGCCACCGCGCTCCCTGCGAACCCGGCTTCCACTTCGGCCGGGGGCATACGCTTCAGCTTGGCGGCTGGCATCATTCTGGCAATCCTCGCGCTGCTGGGCTTGCTGCTTTATTCGATCATCACCGGTAAAAGACACCTGGGGTAAATGGACGGTAGGTATATGGCTAACCAGACACTGCAATCTCCTGAGCTTGAACAAAACTCCCCCTTCCTCATCGCCGGGCTGGGCAACCCGGGGCGGGAATACCGCGCCACGCGCCATAACATTGGGTTCATGGTCGTTGACCGCCTGGCAACCGACCTAAACTGCCGCCTTTCAAAGGTGCAGAACAAAGCCATCATTGGGATATGTAAGGTGGGAGAGCATAAGGTGATTCTTGCCAAGCCGCAAACTTTTATGAACCTTTCGGGTACTTCGGTTTCCAGCCTGCTACGTTTTTACAAGGTCGCCCCCTCCAGGCTGCTGTTAATCCACGATGACGTGGACGTGCCTTTTGCCCAGATCAGAATGCGTCCCGGGGGTGGTTCCGCGGGCCAAAAAGGGGTCGAGTCAACAATCCAGTCTTTAGGCTCAAAGTCTTTCCCGCGCTTGCGCATGGGTATTGGCCAACCGCCGGGGCAGATGGATTCGGCGGATTATGTGCTGCAGGATTTTGCCAAAGCAGAGGAACAAATCCTGGCGGAGTTCATTGAGCGTGCCAGCAAAGCCGTCCAATGTTTCATTACTGATGGGCTGGACACTGCCATGAATCGCTTCAATCCCCAACAATAGCATGCTCGATCTTATTCGCAAACACCCCCGCTACGTTCAGGTGCTGGACGATATCAAGGTTGGTAAATGCAATTACGGCCTTGGGTTGTCGCGCCCTGCCCGCCTGGCGATTCTCTCTGCGTTGAGCCTGGACCTCAATGTGCCCATCCTGGTGATCACTGACCGTGCTGACCGCTCTGCCTTGATGATGGATGAAATGGGGTTTTGGCTGCCAGAGCACCCACGTTTGTTGTTCCCGGAACCAACGCCCATGTTTTATGAAAAAGCAGTCTGGGGTGCAGCCACTCGCCAGGATCGCCTGACTGCGCTGAACGCACTGGTGGAGTACCAGATCCCCGGTAGACCCAAACCGGAAAATTCCCCAATCTTGTTTGCTTCGCTGCGCGCGGTGATGACCAAAACGCTGCCCCGGCGGGAGTTTATCCTTGCCAGCAAAGCGGTTAAGGCCGGCCAGCAGATTCCCCCCGGTGAATTGCGCAAAAAGTGGGTGGAATTGGGCTACGAGGCTTCAGATGTGGTTCTGGATCGCGGGCAATTCTCGCAACGCGGCGGGATTCTCGACATCTGGCCAATGGCGGAACGCTTCCCGGTACGTTTGGATTTTTTCGGGGATGAGGTTGAATCCATCCGCCAGTTTGATCCCACTACCCAGCGCACCATCGCGCGGGTGGAGCAGGTGACCATTACACCGTCGCGTGAATTTCTTACCCCGCCCGCGCAGGCAACCGATGCCGCGGAAGAAAAACCCGATGAGTTCTTTATTCCTCTCTACCATGCCCAGGCAGCTACTATTTTGGATTATCTGCCTAAAAACGCCCTCGTCGTTTTGGATAATCTGGCGAACATCCAGGTGTTTGGCGAAGAGATCGAAGAGCAGGCGCTTAAGATGCGCAGGGAATCCATAGAGGACGATACGATCCCGGATGATTTCCCGATCCCGTATGTTACCTGGTCTGAGATACTCGATACCATTGAAACCAAGCGCTTTCTTGAGTTAGGCAGGTCAAACGAACCGGAAGACGCCGCCCTGGGCAGCCTTTTTCAACCTGAAAAGCGTTTTGGTGGTCAGCTTGCACAGTTCATCGAGTTTGTGTACCAAACCTGCGAACACCGGGAACGCATGACGATTGTGTCAAGGCAGATTTCGCGCTTGAAGGAGATCTGGCGGGAGAATGGCGGTGCGGCCTGTGCCGAGGAACCGATTTTCATTGAGGGTTCGCTTACTGAGGGCTGGTGCCTGACCCTTGATGACGCTTCTCAGGCGCACCTCATATCGGATAGCGAAGTCTTTGGCTGGGAAAGGCCGCACCTGCGCTCGCGTGCCCGGGCGTCTTTCCAGGCGCCGGAATCCACCTATGCCGATCTTACTGCAGGCGACTGGGTGGTGCATGTGGACCACGGCATCGGGCGTTTTGTGGGGCTGGTCAAGCGTACCCTGGAGGGCATTGAACGTGAATTCCTGCTGGTGGAGTACGAGAACCACGACCAGCTCTTTGTGCCCATTCCCCAGGCTGACCGTATCAGCAAGTACATTGGCCCGTACGGCGAACCACCGCGTTCATCGCGCTTGGGCAGCACCGAATGGGCGCAGACCAAGCAAAATGTGCGCCAGGAAGTGGTCAAGGTGGCACAGGACCTGCTCGACCTGTATGCGCGGCGCTATGCGGCGCAGGGCTTTTCCTTTTCGGCGGATCAGCCCTGGCAAAAGGAGCTTGAGGCCAGCTTCCCGTATATCGAAACTGACGACCAGCTGAAGGCCATCCGCGAGGTGAAAAAGGACATGGAAACACCCCGCCCAATGGACAGGCTTTTGTGCGGCGATGTTGGCTATGGCAAGACCGAAGTGGCGTTGCGCGCGGCGTTTAAGGCCGTCATGGATGATAAACAGGTCGCCGTGCTGGTGCCGACCACCGTGTTGGCGCAGCAGCATTTCGATACCTTCCGGCAGCGCCTTTCTGCTTTTCCAGTAACGGTTGAAATGCTTTCGCGTTTTCGCACCCCCAGAGAGCAGGATGAGATCATCCTCAAACTGGCACTGGGAGAAGTGGATATTGTCATTGGCACACACCGCCTGCTGACTCAGGACGTGGTCTTTAAAGACCTTGGCTTGGTAGTCATTGACGAAGAGCAGCGTTTTGGCGTGACCCACAAGGAGCATTTTAAGAAACTGCGCACCGAACTGGATGTGCTGACCCTGACGGCCACACCCATTCCACGCACGCTGTACATGGCGCTTACGGGCGCACGTGACATTTCCATCATCAACACGCCGCCGGCAGAGCGACTGCCCATCGTAACGCACATTGGGCCTTATTCACCCAGGCTGGTGACACAGGCCATCACCCGCGAAATGGAGCGCGGCGGGCAGGTGTTTTTTGTTCACAATCGCGTCCAAACTATTGAGGCGATGCAGAGCCACTTGCATGCGCTGGTACCCGAGGCGCGCATTGCCATTGCCCACGGACAGATGCAGGAGCAGGAGCTTTCAGGGGTGATGACACGCTTTACTCATGGCGAGGTGGACGTCCTGTTATGCACCTCGATCATCGAATCCGGGCTGGATATTCCTAACGCCAATACGCTGATTGTTGATCGCGGTGATACCTTTGGCCTGGCGCAGTTGTATCAGTTGCGCGGCCGGGTGGGCCGCGGAACGCACCGGGCTTATGCCTATTTCTTCCGCCATCGCAAAAAGGCGCCCACAGTGGAAGGTCAGGAACGCCTGGAGACAATTGCGGAGAACACCCAGTTGGGCGCCGGTTATTCCATCGCCATGCGCGACTTGGAAATGCGCGGTGCCGGCGAGATGCTGGGCACACGCCAGTCCGGGTTCATTGCCAGTATTGGCTTTCACCTGTACACGCGCATGCTTTCACAGGCGGTACGCGAACTGCGCAAGGTGAAGCCCGATGCCAGTGCGCTTGAAAAGGTCTTTGAGTTCACCCGCGAACATAACCCTGTCAGCGTGGATCTGCCGCTTTCGGTGAACATCCCCATGGATTATGTTGCGGATCAATCTCTGCGCCTGCAGCTTTACCGGCGCATTGCTGCCATCTCAACCGAGGAAGACCTGGCGCAGTTGCGCGAGGAATTCAAAGATCGTTTTGGGCACACCGTTGAGCCGGTAGAAAACCTCTTTTACCAGTTGCGTGTTCGGATGCTGGGGGAGCAGGCGGGATTGTCTTCCATTTCCAACGAGGGCGATCAAATTGTATTGCGTTTTCCAACGCCCACCGAGGGTGTACCCGCGCTGGAACTGCCGCCGCTTGGTTTTCAAACGCGCCCCGGCAAGAATGCCTACTGGATGAGGTTTGATGCACGCGCCGATGAATGGCGCGAGCGCCTGGTGCGTGTGCTTGAGGAAATTATCAAAAAATAAAGAATCTTAAATAAAGAACATATGTGCTATAATCACTTTGATCGAAGATCAAGGAGTTGCCATGCCATTTAACTTGCACGCGCCGTATCAACCAACAGGGGACCAGCCAGAAGCCATCCGCGGCCTGGTGGCGGGCATTCGCGGCGGCTACCGCGATCAGGTATTGCTGGGCGCTACCGGTACCGGCAAAACTTTTACAATCGCCAATGTGATCCAGGAATTGCAGATGCCGGCGCTGGTGATGGCGCACAACAAAACGCTGGCGGCGCAGCTCTACAGTGAGTTCAAAGAATTCTTCCCGGACAATGCAGTTGAGTACTTTGTCTCCTATTACGATTACTATCAGCCAGAGGCTTATGTGCCGCGGCACGATCTATACATTGAAAAGGAAACCGAGATCAACGAGGAAATTGATCGCATGCGCCTGGCGGCCACCACAGCATTGATGTCCCGCAAGGATGTGGTCATCGTGGCGTCCGTCTCTTGCATCTATGGCCTGGGAAATCCGGAGGCCTATGGCAATGTGGTGGTGCACCTAGAGGTTGGCGGTATTTACCGGCGTAATGCGCTCTTGCGCCAGTTGGTCGAAAGCCAGTACCAGCGCAACGACCTGGAACTGCGCCCGGGGGTGTTCCGTGTTCGCGGCGATACCGTCGAGATATTCCCTGCCTACGAGGAAAAGAAAGCCTACCGCCTGAGCTTTTTTGGCGATGAAGTGGAGAAGATCGTCGAATTCAGCCCGCTCACCGGTGAGATCTTTTCCGAGCCGCAGCAGATCGAGATCTTTCCTGCCAAGCACTACATTGCCAGCGATGACCGCCTGGGGCAGGCGATCAAAGACATCGAAAAAGAATTGGATGACCAGGTGGCTTACTTCAATGCCAACAATCGTTTGCTGGAAGCCCAGCGCATTGAGCAACGCTGCCGCTACGACCTCGAAATGCTCAAGGAGGTTGGATACTGCTCTGGCATCGAAAACTACTCGCGCCACTTGGATCAACGCCCGGTGGGTTCTCCACCTTGGACCTTGATGGACTACCTACCCAGCGAATACTTGCTTGTTCTCGATGAATCGCACATGACGGTTCCACAGATTCGCGGCATGTACCACGGCGACCAGTCGCGCAAGAGCACGTTGGTGGAATATGGCTTCCGCCTGCCCAGCGCGCTTGATAATCGCCCCCTAACCTTTGATGAGTTCCAAAAACACATGGGCTACACGGTTTACACTTCTGCCACCCCGGCGGAATTCGAACTCAAGCGCGCCAATCAGGTGGTGGAACAGATCATCCGCCCCACCGGCCTTGTGGATCCCGAAGTAGAAGTGCGCCCGACAAAGGGACAGGTGGACGACCTGTACGGCGAGATCAAAAAGCGGGGGGAAAATGGCGAACGCGTGCTGGTGACCACCCTTACCAAGCGCATGGCTGAAGACCTTTCTGATTACCTGTTGGAATTGGGGGTCAAGGTGAACTACCTGCACTCGGAGGTGGAAACTCTGGAACGCGTGAGCATTTTGCGCGATCTGCGTACCGGCGTGTTTGATGTACTCGTCGGCATCAACCTGCTGCGCGAGGGTTTGGACTTGCCGGAAGTCTCACTGGTGGCAATTCTGGATGCTGATAAGCAGGGGTTCCTCAGGTCCGGAACCGCACTTATTCAAACCATCGGGCGTGCGGCGCGTAATGCTCACGGCAAGGTGCTCATGTATGCTGATGGACTCACTGATGCCATGAAGTATGCCATCGACGAAACTAACCGCAGGCGCGCCAAGCAGATGGCTTATAACACAGAACATGGCATCGAACCTGTCACGATTATCAAGGCCGTGCATGACCTGACGGAGCGCCTGTCCTCGCCGCAATCGATTGCGGAAAGGGGCGGTGAGTACAAGACCGGCCTTCCCATGCCATTGAAGGAAATCAAACGCCTGATCGCCGAGTTGGAAACCCAGATGAAACAGGCGGCGAAAGACCTGGCATTTGAGCAGGCTGCGGCTCTGCGAGACCAGATTATTGATTTGCGTAACTTGATGGCGGACGAGTCCAAACTACCGCCCTGGCAAAAGGCGCGCCTGATGGCTGGTGAAATCGATGAGACTGGCGGCTAGTGGGAAGAACGGACGCTAAAAAGGGTGAAAGTGTTTTCTGCCGCAAACCAATCGGCTTGAACATTGATTACGTGAGAACCCGGCGGCCCCTGGTGCAGTTTGGAGAGTAACTGTTCAAGGTCGGTGGGATTGCCCTCAGCGGTCACTTCCACGTCCCCGTTTGTCAGGTTGCGCACCCAACCGGTCAAGTTCAGGCTCTGCGCCTGGCTCAATACGAAATACCGGAATCCGACTCCCTGAACGTGCCCCTCCACAATGGCGTGCAGGCGCTTAAGCTGCGTTTCCATTTTCGTCCTGGTGCATTCTCGAATGTTTTCGGCGGCGCAGGAGAATCATCACCCCTGCCAGCACCAGCAATGTGGGTATTGCGATCCAAAGGATACGACCGAGGTCTGCAGTATTTGTGCTACCGGTACTTTCTACGAGGGAATTCTTCCAGGTGCTGTCAAGTTGCTGGGCAGAAACCCCGAGAACGGCACTGATGTTCGCTTCACATTCCAGACCATTGGCAGCATTCTGCAGCATGGCGAGCAAAACCTGATTGCCATACTGATTTTGCAGATAACTTACCACTGAAGCTGATTGTGCATAGGAAAGCGAAACCTGATTTGCTTCCTGCGGCATTGCCACGCACAAATCTGCCAGCGGCTGGAGCGTTCCCTTTTGCAGGGCTTCTTCCAGCAGGCGTTGGCGGTCAGCATTGGCGTAAAGTTCACTTTGGGTGGCCAATCCTTCGAGCAGCCAGACCGGGGCTTTGGCATAGTTCTGCCCGGTGATTTGGAATTGCAGCAAGTGCATCAGTTCGTGGGGAATGGTACGCTCAATATCGGTGGTATCGTCCAGCGAGTTTGTCTCTGCTACCAAAACCCGGTTGGCTTCCAGATAGGTATGCCCATTGATCCACGATTGCGCCGCAAGGTTCATTACAGATTGCAACGTGGCTTCATCCGGATATACATAGACTTCTATGGGAATGTTGGGAACAACCGGCAATAGCTGCGTAGCGCGTTCCAGCCCCGATCTGGCGACTTGCTGCACTTCTTGCCCGTAACTGGCATCACCGTTGACCCAATAAATGTGAAAGAGCTTGCTGCTGTCATTCTTCCACTCGAAGCGGTTATCACTGTAATCAAACCAGTAAGAAGGGCTGGTAACAATGGTGCCATCGCTCAATTCGGCTTTGAACCAGAAGTAAATTCTGGAAAAAGGGACAAAACTGTTGGTACTCAGGTCAATACTGGCATCGATCTGCTCGCCAGGGGTAATCTGGAATTGCCTGAGTTCCTGTTGTTCCGCTTCAATTAACAGCGTCAGGGTTTGCAGTTTTTCAACTGCCTGTATAGAGGCGCCGATCTGCAATTTGTCTGCGAATTTGTACTGAAAACCTACATCCTCGATGGCGAACCCCGTATCGGCAGAGGCACTTTGAGGCAGTCCCAGCAGGGGAGTAAGGAGGAGAGCGAAAAAGAAGAAAAAGCGCCAGGCTTTCAACTCAACCAAAATCCTCTACTTCATCCACGTCATCTTCTTCAAAATCGTAATCTTCCTCGTTCTCATCCTCATCGGGGTCAAAGTTGATCATCTTGAATCCCTGGGTATCAATGCCCGTTTCCATGTTCTCCAACGCGGCTTCAATGAGTTCGATCTCATCCTCATCTTCTGTGGTGTTGAGCAGATTATGCAGCAGATCGCGGGCAAAATCGCCGCCGATTTGAGAGAGCGACCAGATGGCTGCCATGCGGATTTCCGGGTCGACCGTATCGTTTTCCAGCATCTCTGCCAGCGGTTGCAGGGCGCTTGTTAACTCCAATTCTCCGGCGGCGCGCACTGCCTCAAATTGAACTTCGTGGTCGCCGTGGTTTAGGTGCGCCAGCACATGCGGTTCCCAGGCCTCATCGGCAGAGTGACTAATGGCTGCCATTGCCGCGCTCATCCACAGCGTTTCACCGGAACTGAGTGCCGAGGTAATCAGTGACGGAATTTTGGGGTGGCTGGAATAGCCCAGCGATTCTAGCGCGCGTTGTTTCACCTGCGGCAGCTCTTCACTTGCCAGAACCTCCAGCAGGTTGCGCACCACGGAAATCTTATGAGTGTCGGCAATGCTTTCCAGTTCGCCCAGGTAAACAAATTTACCCAGGAAATTGGCTGCCGCAGCTCGCACGGCTTCTTCCGGATCTTCCAGCATCATATCCACAATGGTAGCGATGATATGAGTGTCTTCGCACTCCCATAACAGACGGATTGCCAGAATTCTCACCTTGGGCTCAGGGTCTGAGAGAACCGCCAGGGCCAGCTGGTCAAAACTGACCAGAGTATCTTTTTCCATCAGCTCTTCCAGGTCTTCCAGGAAGTTGATCCTGCGGGCGGAAGGCAGTGTAGCCCAAATAGGTAGTAGCTTTTTCAGCTGTACTTTGCTCAGATCAGAGGCGCCGCGCAGCAGTGCCGGCGGAAAAGGATGATTTACATCCGACAGGGCATCCAGAAATTCCCCGAAATCAGTTTTATGCAGGTTATCGTCCATGATTTCTCATTTCTATTTCAAAACAACCGGGTTGACAATGTCGTTGATCACCAGAATTACCATCAACAGCATCAGCAGGGCATACCCCACCATGTGGATCTTTCCTTCCAATTCCTGCGGAACCTTCTTCTTGAAAAGTAATTCTGGCAACAGGAAGAGAATTCTTCCGCCGTCCAGTGCAGGGATCGGCAGCAGGTTGGTGAACCCCAGGGCAACCGAGATAACCGCCAGGAAGGACAGCGTGTTCAACCCTTTCAACGAGGGGTCTTGTGCAGATTCCTGTTTATCGATGGTCTGGACTCTGGAAAAGATGTCGTAGATGCCTTTCACGCTGACCATACGCGCTTCAGATGGCGCAATTTGCCCGCTGATTAATTTCACCGGCAACATGATTAATTGAACTCCCTGGTCAACTGTGGAGAGGAAGGCTGGCGGGAGCGCCTGTAAAAAATTAACTTGCTTTACCGGATTGGAGATGGTAATCCCTACCGGGCCCTGGTTTTCCGGGTACTGGCTGCGTGGAGTAACGCTGATGTCTACACTTTGTCCGCCCCGGTCAATGACCATCTCAACCGGCTGATCGAGGTTTGCCTGGATGACCTGAGACAAAGTGGTGAATCCATCGATCTTTGTTCCATCGATCTCGGTGATAATGTCGCCTACCATCAGGTTGGCAGCGGCAGCCGGTGTGTTTTCGCTGACGCCAATGATCTGCACCTGTTTTTGGTCAGGGGAGCCGGTGCGCGTAAAGATGTAGGCAATGAGGAACATGCCGATAATCAGGTTGGTGACGGGGCCGCCCAGCAAGGTGAGCAGGCGTCGCCAGGGTTTGGCGGCCTGAAAACTTCCCTTTTCCGTAGTTTCGCCGTTTTCGCCTTTCATCTGGCAGAACCCGCCGATAGGAATCCAATTGAGGGTAAAGAGAGTGCCCCCCAGCACAAAGAGTTTGAGCATGCGCGGGCGCATACCCAGCCCAAATTCTTCCACCTCTATTTTGTTTGCCTTTGCAGCCAGGAAGTGCCCGAACTCGTGAAAGAACACCAGTGCGCCAAATGCAATCACAAATTCCAGTATGGTTAATAAGGTTGAACTTAAACCGGTCATCATATCTCCATAATTTACAACTAAATATTATATCCGCAATGGAGAACTCTTTTCTCCGATGTGTATAAGAGTATTGTTAGATAAAAAAGAGTGGGATGCCCCACTCTTTTTGTTTGCCAGTGCCGTGATCTTTTGATGATTTCACTCCAGCCTTGCCGGCCCGCCGGGGTGCTCAACGAGCACCTCTTTTACCCATTTGAAGGTGGCGAGTTTTTCGGCGATCAACTGCTCTGCAGATGATTCGCAGATGAGATGAACATTAGGCCCGGCATCTATCGTGTAGGCAACCGGGATTCCGGATTTGCGCCAGTCTTTGGCCGCCCGCATCAGTTCGAGTGTAAAAGGGTTCCAGTACAACAGTGGCGGGGTGGAGGTCATCATCACCGCATGCATCATGTTGCAGTCCAGCTCGATCATTTCTGCCAGCAGCGCGAAATCCTTGTTTTGGATGGCATCGCGGCACAGGTTGATGCGGCGCTCTGCATCCAATACCCTGGCTGGCTGGAGCGGGCTGCTCTTGGCCATCTCGTGCCCTTCGCTGGAGCCGGTACCTTTGTGCCGATCATCCACTATGGCGACCAGGTCACTGAGGGCCCAGTGCTCCGGCGGCGCAATCGAAACCGCATAGGAGTCGGTATCCGAGGCGCCACGGTACCACTCTACAAACCCGCCGGGGATCGAGCGGCAGGCAGAGCCGGAACCGCGCCGCGCCAGCCGTGAGAGATCACGCTCCGAGAGTTCAATGCCCAGCGCGCGAATGCCGGCCACTGTCAGGGCGGCGAATGCAGAGGCTGATGAAGCGATACCCGCGCCGGCAGGGAAGTTGTTCTCGCTTTTCACGTAAGCTTTGGTGCCGATGCCGCGCAGCCCACGCATTACGTTCAGGTGAGCAAACACCCTCTGCGCAGCCTGCCCGGATTGCCGCTGGCCGTTGAGGTCAAAAATATCTGCTGGCAAATTGGAATCAAAGATCACCTGCGTGCGCGTGGTCAACTCCGCCAGGTTCATCGAAAGAGAACCATTCTC
>CALCNO010000206.1 GCA_937897615.1 uncultured Anaerolineaceae bacterium | reverse complement strand
CCACCAAGCGCTTTTCGGAAATGGTGGTGCTGGATGCTGCCAAAGCAACCGGCCACGCTTATTCGGTAGTGCGCTTTGGCAATGTGCTCGGCAGCCGCGGCAGCGTAGTGCCGCTCTTCAAGCATCAGATCGCACGCGGCGGGCCGGTCACTGTCACTCACCCGGATATGAAGCGCTACTTTATGACCATTCCAGAAGCCGTTTACCTGGTGCTGCAGGCCGCCGGCATGGCCAAAGGCGGCGAAACCTTTGTGCTGAATATGGGGCAGCAGGTGCGCATCCTCGATTTGGCTGAAGACCTCATCCGTCTTTCCGGCCTGGAACCGGGGCGGGATATTGAGATTGCATTTACCGGGATACGTCCGGGAGAGAAGTTGAGCGAAGATCTTTGGGAAGAAGGGAAGAAGTTTAATCCCACCCAACACCCGGATATTTTCCAGCTTGAGGATAATACTAATCTCACCGGGGCTGAACTACACAAAACCATTGACCAATTGCTGTTACTTGCCGATGAAGGCAATGGCGCGGCAATTGTCAAGCTGACGGACAAAGTGATCCCGGGCTCCAGCCTTGGCGCAACACCGCCGCCAGACCTGACCGCGATTGACTGATATGCTGGTTGATTCCACACGCTGGGCTGAATTCATTATCGACCATCCTGATGCGCACCTGCTGCAAACCTCAGAGTGGGCCGAATTAAAATCTGCTTTTGGTTGGCAGTCGGAGCGTATCATAGCCGGGGATACCGGCGCGCAGATACTTTTTCGCCGTTTACCGTTAGGATACTCGATTGCCTACATCCCCAAAGGCCCGTTGGGCTGGAATGACGCTCTGCTGGCCGAGATTGACAGTGTTTGTAAACGCCACAGGGCGATTTTTCTCAAAATTGAACCATTTGACTGGGAGCCGGGCAAAGAATGGCATTCTCTGGAGCAACATGGCTTTTTCTCCTCTGCGCCGATTCAACCACCCAGGACGGTGACCATCTCCCTTGCAGGGAGTGAGGAAGACATCCTTGCCGGGATGAAGCAGAAGACGCGCTACAATATCCGCCTGGCGGAAAAGAAGGGCGTAGTGGTCAAAAGCAGCCAGGATTATGCTGCTTTTCACAGGATGGCGCTTGTAACGGGAGCACGCGACCAGTTTGGGATTCACGCGCTGGGCTATTACCTCAAGATGCAAAAACTGTTTGAGCCTGCCGGAAAATGCACCATGTTCATGGCCTATTATGAAGACCGCCCGTTGGCCGGTATCATTGTGTTTGCGCAGGGTAACAGCGCCTGGTACATGTACGGCGCTTCTACGGACGAGGAACGTAACCGCATGCCCACTTATTTGCTGCAGTGGGAGGCCATCAAATGGGCCCGGCAGCGTGGCTGCGCAATTTATGATCTGTGGGGCATCCCTGATTTTGATGAAGAAGAATTAGAGCGGCGCTTTGCGGAAAAACCCCAGCACGAGGGGCTATGGGGGGTCTATCGCTTCAAGCGCGGTTTTGGCGGTACGGTGTGCCGCAGTGTGGGTGCCTGGGATAAAGTATACCTGCCGGCTCTCTACCGGTTTTACAGGCTATATGCCGCTTTGCGCAAAAGGGGCGTTGAGTAGATGGCCCATTTCTGTCACCAGTGTGGCGCTGCCCTGAAACTCAAGCTGCTTGAAGGGCGTGAGCGTGAGGTTTGTCCTGCCTGCGGCTGGATTCATTACGAGCACCGCAAGGTGAGTGCAGCGGTGTGCGTGGAGCAGGAGGGTAAGTTGCTGTTGGTGCAGCGCGGCATTGAACCGTGGAAAGGCTGTTGGTACATGCCGGCGGGCTATCTTGAGATTGATGAAGACCCCCGGGCCTGCGCCGCACGCGAATTTGTAGAAGAAACTGGCTATCAGGCCAGCATTGGCGACCTGCTGGGCATTTACACCTATGAGGATGATCCCCGCGGCAACGGTATTGTGCTGCTGTATTCTGGCAGGATCACCGGCGGGGCAGTAAAGGCGAACGCTGAAATGCAGCAGGTGCGCTTCTTTTCTCCTGCGGAAGCCCGCAACTTACCAAAAGCCGGCAGCGGCGGCACGCGCCAGATCGAAGATTGGATCAGCCGTGCCGGAGAGGTGAAAGTATGAGCCTGCCGGGCTGGAATGAGTTTCTAAGGAAGTTACCGCGCCCCCATATTTTGCAGACCTCCGAATGGGCCGAGATCAAGAGCGAAGTAGGCTGGTCGGCAGAAACCTTGCGGATTACCGCAGCGGACGGCAGCCCGGCGATTGGTGCGCTGGTGCTGACGCGCTCCATACGCCCGTTCAAGGTAGGCCCGCGCTACTCGGTGTGTTATGTTCCGCGCGGCCCGGTGCTGGATTGGAATGACCGCAGCTTGCGCCAGCAGGCACTTGCGGCGATTGAAAACTACTGCCGGGAGAAAAAGGCTATTTTCATCAAGATGGACCCCGAAGTGGGGGTGGGTACGGGAATCCCTGGCAGTGCCGACGAAAAGGTTAATCAAACGGGTACTGACCTGCAAGAGGAATTGAGTGCGCGGGGGTGGCGTTTCTCGGGCGAACAGATCCAATTCCGCAATACGGTACTGCTTGACCTTTCCGGGACTGAAGAGGATTGGCTGGCGCGCATGAAGCAGAAGACGCGTTACAACATCCGTCTGGCTCAGCGTAGTGGTGCAACTGTGCGCGTAGCCAGTGTTGAGGAGTTGCCGGTTCTGTATCAGATGTATGCCCAGACCGCCGCGCGGGACGATTTCATCATCCGTGAAGAGGCCTATTACCTCAGGCTTTGGCGCCAGTTTATGCAGATTGGCTATGCCGTTCCGCTGATTGCCGAGGTGGAAGGCGAACCCGTGGCCGGGTTGATAATGTTCATCTTTGGTAAGAAGGCCTGGTATTTCTATGGCATGTCTACTAGCAAACATCGCGAGAAGATGCCCAATTACCTGTTGCAATGGGAAGCCATGCGTACTGCCCGCGCTCACGGGTGTGAGGTGTATGACCTCTGGGGCGCGCCCGATGTCTTTGATGGCAAGGACAGCATGTCTGGTG
>CALCNO010000205.1 GCA_937897615.1 uncultured Anaerolineaceae bacterium | reverse complement strand
GTGGTGGGGGCATCACGCGATAGCAACAAGTTTGGCTCGGCCGTGTACCGCGATTTGAAGGCCAAGGGCTACAAGGTGTTTGCGGTGAACCCCAATGCAGATGTGGTGGACGGCGACCGCTGCTATGCCGGCCTGGGCGCTCTGCCCGTTGTGCCGGATGCGGCCATCCTGGTCATTCCGCCGGCGCAAACCATTGCGATCATCGCGGAGGCAGCCCATCTGGGCATCAAGTACCTGTGGCTGCAGCAGGGAGCCGATTCTACCGAAGGGGAGGCCAAGGCCCGCGAACTGGGGTTGAATCTGGTGAGCGGCGAGTGCATCTTCATGTTCGCCGAACCAATGGAATCCTTCCACAAGGTGCATCGCTTCTTTACCAAACTGTTTGGGCGCTACCCGCGCTGATGGGCCGTGTATGAAATTGCAAAGTCCCCTGGCATGCCAGGGGACTTTTTGGTGAGAGAGATCAGCTTTGTTTCTTCAGTTTTTCCAGCGATTCTTTGTACTCGGCCAGCTTGGCGCGTTCTTTTTCCACCACGGCGGCGGGGGCTTTGCTGGCAAAGTCGCTGCCCAGCAGGCCTTCCAGGCGGCCGATCTGCGATTGCAGGGTCTCGATCTCCTTTTGGATGCGCGCCGGGTCAGCGCTGGAGTCTTCCAATGCTGTGAAAGGGATGAACACCTCCACGGTGCTCACCACCAGCGAAAGCGCATCGGCGGGAGCAGGCAGTTTCTCTGCCAGAGTGAGGGCTGTCGGGTCGATGCCGGCGAGGTTCGCCAGGCTGGCGCTCTGAGCCTTGAGTGTATCGGTGTACTTGCCGCCGGCGATGCTGGCAGTGATCTTTTTGGCGGGCGGCACTTTCTTTTCCGCACGCACGTTGCGGATGGCGCGTACCACGTCCTGTACCAGGGTGAACTGGCGCACGGCGTCTTCTTCCCAGCCTTCTTCGGCCTGGGCTTCCGGCCAGCGCGCCACGATGAGGGCTTCTTCCCATGCAGCATCAGTTTTGAAAGGTGCAAGCCCCTTCTCCCCGGCGGCCTGTTTGAGCGCCTGCCAGAGTTCTTCAGTGACGTAAGGGGTAAAGGGGTGCAGCAGGCGCAGCACGGCATCCAGCACGCGCACCAGTGTGGCCGCGGTGTAATGCGCGCGGTCGCCGCCTTCGGCGAGCTGGGTCTTGGCGATCTCCAGGTACCAGTCGGCGTACTCGCCCCAGAAGAACTCGTAGATCTGGCGGCCGGCTTCGCCGAACTGGTAGGTGCTGAACAGGCGTTCGCTGTCGCGCAGCACGGTGTTGAGCCGCGCCCAGATCCAGGAATCTGCCAGCGTCCACTGCGGTTTGGCCTGGGACTTTTCCGGCGCCTGCGCCAGCGCGGAGATCACAAAGCGCCCGGCATTCCACAGCTTGTTGGCAAAATTGCGGTTGGCCTCCACCTTTTTGAGGCTGAGGTTGGTGTCGTTGCCGGGGGTGGAACCCACCAGCAGGGTAAAGCGCAGCGCATCGGTACCAAAGGAATCCATCACCTGCAGCGGATCCACCACGTTGCCTTTGGTCTTGCTCATCTTCTGGCCTTTTTCGTCCAGGATCAGCCCGTGCAGGTAAATGGTGTGGAAAGGCTCCACGCCGGTGAACTCGATGCCGAACATCATCATGCGCGCCACCCAGAAGAAGAGGATGTCTGCGCCGGTTTCCATCACCGAGGTGGGGTAGAAGTAGCTCAGGTCGGGGGTCTTTTCCGGCCAGCCCAGTGTGGAGAACGGCCACAGCCCGGATGAGAACCAGGTATCCAGCACGTCATCGTCCTGGTGCAAGTGGGCGCTGCCGCATTTGGGGCAGGCGCTGGGGTCCTGGCGCGCCACAATGGTCTCGCCGCAGTCATCGCAGTACCACACCGGGATGCGGTGCCCCCACCACAACTGGCGGCTGATGCACCAATCGCGGATGTTCTCCAGCCAGTTGAAAAAGACTTTGGTAAAGCGTTCCGGCACGATCTTGGTACGCCCGGAACGCACGGCTTCCAGCGCCTTATCTGCCAGCGGCTGGATGCGCACGAACCACTGCGTGCTGATCATCGGCTCGATGATCTCGCCGCCGCGCTGCGAACGCGGCACGTTGAGCGTGTAGGGCTGCTCTTTGATCACCAGGCCGGCGGCGCGCATATCTTCCCACAGTTTCTTGCGGCATTCAAAGCGATCCAGCCCGGCATACGGCCCGCCGTTCTCGTTGATGGCGGCGGCCTGCGTGAGGATGTTGATCATCTCCAGATCGTGCGTCTGCCCGATGGTGTAGTCGTTGGGGTCGTGGGCCGGGGTGATCTTGAGCGCACCGGTGCCAAAGGCGCGATCCACGTACTCATCGGCGATCACCGGGATGCGCCGGTTGAGCATGGGCACCAGCACCTCTTTGCC
>CALCNO010000204.1 GCA_937897615.1 uncultured Anaerolineaceae bacterium | reverse complement strand
AATGGCGGCGGCCAGATAAGCCCTGATCGCCGGCTCCAACTCCACGATCTGGTCCAGGCTGGTAAAGCGTATCTGCCGCGCAGACTGCACGTTCTCGGTCTGCTGAACGAGCAGCCCGCCGGGGTCGGCCAGCAGGGCGCCCTTCACAAAGAGCAGCGCGCAGTAGTCCTTGAACCCGTGCATCAGCACCACGTTGCTCTTGCCCAGCGCGTAGCACGGCACGCCCCACTTCAGATCCTCCGTCAGGCCGCTGGCCAGCAGCATGCGGCGCAGCTCGGTGAACTCCGCCTGCCACTGGCTGGCACGCGCCAGAAACGCATCCACTTTGGGATTTAGTTCGCTCATCGTACCATCCCCTGAATGCTCACACAACCAGCAGGCCGCGGAAGCCGCGCACGGCGTAGTAGGAGGCCGCGCCGTTGTGATAGGTGAAGACGGCCCCGTAGCGCCGGTCGCCGAAGAGCGCGCCGCCCAGCTTGCGGATGGGCGCGGGCGTGACCAGCCAGCTTGAGGTGGCCTTGTCGAACTCGCCCAGCGTTTGCAGGTGGCGGTACTGCTCCTCGTTGAGCATCTCAATGCCCATCTCGGCGGCCATGTCCAGGGCGTTGTGCTCCGGGCGGGCCACCTTGCGCCCGTCCTGCGCGGCGCGGTCATAGCAGGTGTTGCGCCGGCCCGCGGGGGTCTCGGCGGCGCAATCACAGAAGAGGTACGCGCCGCCGGCATCGCGGCCGATCACGTCCGGCTCGCCGCCCGTGCGCTCCATCTCTGCCAGCGACCACAATTTGCGCGGGTTGGCCAGCAGGCGTGCCTGCACCGCGGCCCAGTCCAGCCCGGCGTGGCGCGGCATGTGCTTTTCAAAACGCGCCTGCAAGGTGGCCAGCAGTTCGGCGCGCTGCGTTTCGCTCAATTCTCTGGGGGTGTTTTCCATCGTTCATTCTCCATCGTCCGGCTAATTCGGACATATTTGGTATTATATCACCCCGCCCGCGATGCCAAAAGTCACCCAAACGGCCGGGCACAGCCTCCGCTCTTGACAATTCCCCGGTTTTTTCGTAATATATATGTGTAGATATATATACAACTTAGTTGGTTGAATATGTTGCCGCTCCACTGCTTTGAAAAATCCTGATTTCAGAGATAGTCCATGCCGCTTATTCCGCTTAAACCTGTCCTCGATTACGCAAGAGATCACCAGTTCGCTCACGGTGCATTTAACGTGAATATGGCGGTGCAGGCCAAAGCGGTCATCGAGATCCACGAGACCTTCCGCAGCGCCGCCATCCTGCAGGGCGCCGAGCCTTCCAACGCCTTCTTCGGCGGGCAGGCAGATTTCCTCAACGGCACGCGCGCCGAAAAACAGCGCGGCGCCGCCCGCCTGGGCAGCATCGTTAGCGCGCTGGCCGCCCA
>CALCNO010000203.1 GCA_937897615.1 uncultured Anaerolineaceae bacterium | reverse complement strand
CTCAACCTGATGTTCTGGGTGGGAATATGCTTTGAGATGCCCCTGCTGGTACTGGTGCTGGCGCGGCTGGGAATTGTTAGCGTAAAAGGTCTGCTCAAGCAATGGCGGGTTGCCATCATTGGTTCTGCCGTTCTGGCGGCTGTGGTGACCCCCACGCCCGATCCGGTCAATATGGGATTAATGATGATCCCCTTGCTTTCACTCTATCTGGTCAGCATTCTGTTTGCAGCCTTTGCCCGCCGCAAACCTAAAAAAGACGAAGAGTAATGAAAATCTTTAACCTTGGCTTTGGCGAAATTCTCTTTATCATCTTGCTGGCGGTGATCATTTTTGGCCCCAAAGGCCTGGTGAAAACTGCGCGGGAAGCAGGCGCGTTTTTGCGCAAGGTAACCAAGTCCCCATACTGGAAAGAGGTTTGGGCCACCAAGCGCGATATCGAGGAAATTCCAAAAATATTGGCCAAAGAAGCTCGTTTGGATGATACGATCCGCGAGATCAACCTGGATACCCGCAAGATTTCCAGCTCCGTCACCGGGGCGGTATCCGATCTGATTCGGGAAGTGGATCAGCAAAAACCGGGCAATACACCTGCGGCAGTGGGCACCCCAGAAGCAGAGACCCCGGCTGCACCTAAAGAACCTCCAACCGATAAGCTATAATGAAAAGGTCTTTGAATTACGGCAACGGAGAAACTATGAAGGTAAAATCCCTGATCCTCCTTGTGGTGTTAGCGGCGGGTATCCTGCTCAGCGGTTGCGGTGAAAAAGACCCTCTGCTGGGTAAATGGGTCGAACCTTCTTCCGGGATTACGCTGGAATTCAAGGACGACGGCACGGTGATCACGGCGCGTGGGAATGTTAGCTTTAGCATGGCGTACGAAAAGCAGGACCCTGATATTGTGATCTTCAAAGGCAGCACCGACGGCACAGTGCCGGAGCAGCGCATGACGTACAAAATCGAAGATGACCAGTTGTTATTGACCATCGACGGGGTAGGCACAGTTTTCAACCGGAAGTGAACCATGCCAGCATCGGTATTGGTAACGATCATCGTCTTTGTTTTGTTGTTTGTTGGGGTGGCGGCGTACATGGTTATCCTGAGTGTGCGCCTCAAACGCCTGCGAGATGAACTTGATGAAAAAACGAAGAAGTAACGTAGAAAGAGAGGCCAGTAAAACTGGCCTTTTTGTTGGAACAATTCGGGTGAGAGCAGCGTCTTAACTGTTGATAAGGAGTAAAAATGAAGACAGTATTCTCAAAGAGCGTTGTAGCAATTGTTTTGCTTATTTTTGCCCTGACGGCTTGCAGCCTTCCTTTCAAAGGCAGCCCTACTCCAGGGGAACCGCCAACGGATGGTTCCGTGGATGCAACCGTCTCGGCGCGCCTCACTCAAATTGCCTTTGACGCGATGCTTGCGCAGATGACGCAACAGGCGATGATTACCCCCACCCCCGCTCCTACCAATACCCCGGTTCCCACTGCTACGGCAGTGCCCCCCACGGCAACCGCAATCCCGCCAACCGCTACGGCCATTCCCATTCCGTGCCATCAGGCGAGTTTCATCACGGATGTGACGATTGCCGATAACACCAGCCTGACCGCGGGCGACCCGTTCGTAAAGGTCTGGCGCATCAAGAACACGGGCACTTGTTCCTGGACAAAGGATTATCGTATTGTGTTTACCAGCGGCAATGCGATGAACGCTCCAGCCTCGGTGGCCTTTCCTGCCACCGTTAACCCGGGGAGCACGGTGGACCTTTCGGTTCCAATGAATGCCCCTGGAACCACCGGTAATTACACCGGTAACTGGATGCTGAAGGCAACCAACGGCACCACGTTCGGTGTGGGCGCCAGTGGCAATGTTCCGCTATCTGTGGTGATCAAAGTGGTCACGGTGCCAGATTCCAAAGACGCGCACACCGTTTACGACTTCGTGAAGAATTACTGTTCTGCACAGTGGCGCACCAATGCCGGCTTTATCAATTGCCCCAGCAATGGTGTGGACTTCCAGAATGGCTCGATTACGCGGACTTATGCACCTGTTCTCGAAAACGGTCAGGTGGATGATGAAGGTGCCCTGCAGACAGTTCCGGCCGTTGGTGGAGATGGCATGATTCAGGGGCAGTATCCCTCACTCCTGATCCACAGTGGTGATGTATTTGCGGCTACCCTGTTGTGCTCCGATAAGATGACGTCTTGCTCGGTCACCTTTACACTGTCGTACATGGAAAAGGGCGGCTCAACTAAAACAACATTGGGCACCTGGAACAAAACCCTTGATGGCACCATTCTGCCCGTTACCGTGGATCTCTCTGCTCTGGATGGCAAGGAAGTGATCTTCTTCCTGCATGTTTCCAGCCAGGGAAACTCCAAAGATGACCTGGCGCAGTGGATGGCAGCACGGGTGACGCACCCATAAACTACAAACGACCCCTCTTAACACTTAAGAAGGGTCGTTCTTTTTTGCTTCAAAACGCGCTATACTGAAAAAACACGCTCGTGGTGAGCGGGAACGGGAGGACTCGATGGTTAATCAGACGAAATCAATCATCAGAATGATCAGCATCCTGGCAGTTGTGGTAGCCCTTTCACTGGGCGTGGTTTCCAGTGGGCAGGCCTACAGCACACCCATCATCAGCATTAGTTCTGTGGTGAGTGATGTGAGTGTGACGATCTCTGGCGTTAACTTCCCGGTAGACCAAACCTTTACTGTGCGCATGGGGGCGTTTGGCACAGCGGCCATTGGCGGCATTGTGGTGGGCAGCAAAGATGTGGCATCGGGGAGTTCTTTCACTGCCACTTACACGATTCCGGCAGCATTGGCCGGGGCGCAGAAGATTGCCATCCGCCTCGATAGCCCGCAGGGGTACTATTCCTATAACTGGTTTTACAACAACACGACGGGCGCGGTGGTTCCGGCTGTTACTGCAGCCCCGCTTGGAACCCCTGTGCCGGCGTACACGGGTTACCCAACCTTTAGCATCGCTTCGGTGGTGGGCGGCAGCTCGGTGACGGTGGCTGCTAGTAACTTGCCGGCGGGGCAAAACTTTACTGTGCGCATGGGTGCATTTGGCACGGCCGCCATCGGCGGCATTGCGGTTGGTGAAGCCAGTTCTTCGGTCGGGGGCATGCTCACGGCAACATATTCAATCCCGGCGGCATTGGCAGGGCTGGAAAAAATTGCCATCCGCATGGACAGTCCGCAGGGATACTATGCCTACAACTGGTTTTATAACAATACTGCCTTGGCGCCTGCTCCCGCGGCAACGGCTGCTTCTCCTGCGGCTACTTCCGTGCCGGCCTACTCTGGCTATCCATTGATAACGATCCTATCGGTGGTGAAAGACAATAAAGTTACCCTAAAGGCAACGAACATGCCCGCCGGCGAGGTCATTACTGTGCTGATGGGTGAGTTCGGCACTGCCGGGGTGAATGGCATTGTGGTCACCAAGATCAATTCTGGCGCCGGTGGTGAGTTTACCACCAGCTACAACATCCCGCCGGCCCTTTACGGGCGTGGGAAGATTGCCATTCGTATGGAGACCAATTCAGGCTATTTTGCTTACAACTGGTTCTATAACAACTAACTGCTGCATAACACCGCTTTGGTAACACTGCCCCTCTTCATAACAGGAGAGGGGTGTTGTTTATGGTGCGACTTAATAGAAATGCAAAAAAAGATTGAATTTAGTAACTATTCTGTATATAATTAGTCATATCCTTGTAATGCGCCAAATTTGCGATGCATAACCGGATACCTCCTCGGGAGGTGTTGAGTTGGCGAATACCGGATATCTGTGACTAAGATGAAAAAAACCAGCTGGCGAGGGGAGCCAATGCCAAAAACTGCAATCTCCATGCAACCGCAGGCGCAATTGAAAAATCAGCGCTTCTTTGCGGTGATGGATAAATTCAGTATTATCCAACTGTTTGTCTTTTTGTTTTTTTGCGGCTTTTTTGCCTACCTGATGACCTGGAGAATGGCGGGCCTGGCGGGTTTGGGGGCAGTCATCTGGCTTGTGATCTACCTTCGCAATCGCAAACAACACAGCCGCGGTGTGTTCATGATCGGCGGGGGGCTTTCAATTCTATATGCGGCGTATGCCAGCCTGATTTTGGGGTGGAGCAGCGGCTTTTTCTTGATGATTTTCTCTTCTCTGCCGCTGGTTTTTATCAACATGCATCTCAAGAAATTTCCGTCTGCGCTGGCGGGCCTTCTGATCGGCGGGGGAACGATTGCTTTGTTTATTTTTGGGCGGTATTTCACCCCGGTCGTGGTACTGAGCAGTACGGTTCAGGAATGGCTCTACCTGGCCAATCTGGTTTGGGGAGTAGTTGCCCTGTGCATGACCGGCTACGCGTTTGAGAAGCGTGCCAGCGAGATTGAATCCACTTTGGTGACCGCCAATAGGCGCCTGACCAGCCTGGCGGCAACCGACCCGGTGACCAATTTGTCCAATCGCCGTACCATGATGAATCGCATCGACCAGGAAAAAGCGCGCCTGGATCAGACCGGCGAGGCATTTTCTCTAATTATGATTGACATTGATAATTTCAAAGAAATTAACGATGAGTACGGGCATGATGGCGGGGACTTTGTCCTCGTCAATCTGGCCACAATCATCAATTTCATCTTGCGCAAGCAGGATCAGGTGGCGCGCTGGGGCGGGGATGAGTTTTTGGTGTTTCTGCCGGAAACCAACGCTGAAGGCGGCCGCATTGTGGCCGAAAAAATCCGCGCGCGTATTTTAACCACGCCGTTCATTTACCATGAGGTGGATATCCCGGTAACGGTGACACTGGGGGTTTCTGCCTGTGATACGAATATTGGCATTGGCAATTGCATCCGCAAAGCCGACCTGGCCCTTTACGCCGGCAAGCAGGCGGGCAAGAACCGTGTCGTGATCGGTTAGCCCCGGCAGTTACAAATCCTGGATCATGTACAACTCGCCGCCCCGGAAACCACGGCTGGCGTAATAACGGCGTGTGCCGATGGCGGCGATCACTGCCAGGCGCTTGAACCCCTTTCCGCGTGCGGTTTCGGCAGCGCGTTGCAGCAGTTGTGTTCCCAGGCCGATGTGCTGGGCAGCACCTTCCTTTTCCACACCTACGGGCAGGGATTGCCCGTAAACATGCACTTCACGGATCAGGGCGGCATTTTCAAGGTCAGCGATGCCCAATTGCGGGGCGTTGTCGCCGGGCAAAGAGAGGCGCAGGTAACCGGCAATGCGGTCCGCCGGGGTGGTGAAATTGATGAAATGCTCCTCGGCGTAGGCGGGGTGGTAGACCAGGTCATTCAGCCGCAGGCTTTCAAGTTCAACCGCGTGGGTTTTTACCTCGCGGCAGCGGATGCACTGGCAGGTTTGCCCGCGCTGTTTCAACTCATTTTGTACATCCTGGCGCAGGCTGGTGCGCTTATTGCCTTCTACCACATGCGTGGAGGGGATGTCGCGGATGATGCGATTGACACGGCAATACTGCGGAATGGTGACCTTGAGGTCGGCAATGAGGGCTACCAGTTCTGCGGTGGTGTACGGGGTGTACTCTCCACGCTGCCAGCGCTGATAGAGTTCGGCGGTTTCCAAAAGCTGCGTAGGATAGATTTTCAACTCATCCGGCGCGTAGCCCTGCTGCCACAGGCGCGCAAAATCGGCGCGGTCCGATTCAAGGGTGGCGCCCAGCAGGTTGGGCATCCAGTGCAGCACGATCTTAAAGCCGGCGGCGCGCAGCAGCGCGGTAGCTTTCAGCGTGTCGGCGGCAGTGTGCCCGCGCAAATTGAGCGCCAACACGCGGTCGTCCAGGCTTTGTGCGCCCATTTGCACCTTGGTGACGCCCAGCCGGCGCAGCCAGACCAGTTCATCGCAGTTGATCTCGTCCGGTCGCGTCTCGATTACCAGGCCCACGTTGCGATGATTGGCGGTTTCGTTGTGCAGGTGCGCCGCCTGTATGCGGCTGAAATCTACTGTATCGATTGATTTTTCTTCCGGTGGTTCAGGCTGAAAGTCTTTTCGCTCTTCCGGCAGTGAATCCTCGTTCATGGCGTCAAAACAGCGACGCACGAACCATTCCTGATAATCACGCTTGTAGGAACTCCAGGTGCCGCCGAGGATGAGCAACTCGATCTTATCGTTGGGGTGGCCCACGGCGCGGTACTCCGCCAGGCGCGACTGCACCTGGGCGAAAGGATCAAACTTGTTCTGATAGGCGCGTGCTGCGCCGGGTTCATCCGCCAGGTAACTTTTGGGCATGTAAGCTTCAGTGGGGCAAAAAATGCAGCGCCCGGGGCAGGGCCAGGCTTTGGTGAGCACGGTAACGGTGGTAACACCGGAAAGGGTACGCACTGGTTTCATACGGATGCGCAACAAGAAATCCGGGTCATCTTTCCACTCGCCGCGTGCCACCAGGTCGCGGTAGGCCGCTACCAGAATGTGCTTGGCGATGAGCTGCCCGTTAGGTAGCGGGTGCGAACGCAGCGCGCGATCAAGGCGGCGGCCGGATTTTACCTCCTCCAGCACCAGTCGGGCGGTTTCTAGCTGCTCGGTGGAATAGACCCGGGCATCATGCCATTCTTGAATAAAGCGGGAATCACGCATCGGCGTTTATAATTGGGGCGTGAAAGAAGAAACAGTCCAGAAATTGCTTCATATCAATCGGGAATTCTACCAGAGTTTCGGCCAGGCCTTCGCTGAGACGCGCCGCCGTATTCAGCCGGGAGTAGCGCACGTGCTGCAAACGCATATCCATGACGGTGATTGGCTTGACCTGGGCTGTGGCAGCGGCGCCCTCATTGGCAATTGGATTCAGGCGGGTATCTGCGGCACTTATACCGGCCTGGACTTTAGCGAATCGGTGTTGAGCGAGGCGCGCGCTAATCTGACAGTCCAGGCTGGCCACACCGGGTTGGAGGTGCAGTACCTTCAGGCAGACTTGCTGGACAGGCACTGGACTGAAAAGGTGAACCGCAACGCCTATGATGGTGTATTGGCGTTTGCTTCATTGCATCACTTGCCGGGGGTGGAAAATCGTCGCCTGATCGTGCAAGCGGCATTGCGGCTGCTCAAGCCTGGCGGGGTGTTCATTCACTCTGAGTGGCAATTTCAACACAGCAGCAAGATGATGAGCCGCGTGTTGCCCTGGTCAGCGGTGGGGATCGATGAGAACGAATTGGAACCGGGCGATACCCTGCTGGATTGGCGCCATGCGGCAGTGGGGCAAGCCGAAAAACGCGGGCTGCGCTATGTGCACCTGTTCAGCCGCGAGGAGCTGGCCCAGCTGGCGCAGAGCATGGGTGCGTCCGTGGTGGATGAATTTGCCAGCGACGGCAAGGGCGGTAATCTGGCGCTGTATCAGGTTTGGCGTTGTATTTAACTGATACGTTGCAGGTTAGAACGGCCCCAGGTGAATAAGGTTCCCCAGCCACAGGAACAGCACCGTCACCGGGATCACCAGCAGCCACAACTTCCAGGTGAATTTCATCCATTTACCGTAACTGATGGAAGCCAGCCCCAACGTGATTAACAGCACCGGGTTAGTGGGATACGCCAGGTTGGAAAAACCATCGCCAAAGCAATAAGCCGTCACGGTCAACTGGCGGGTGACGCCCACCAGATCTGCCAGCGGCAGCAAAATGGGCATCATCAGCACTGCCTTGGCGCCAGCCGAGCCGATGAAGAACTCGATTAGCAATGCGAGCAGATAGATGAACATAACCGCGGCCAGCGGGGAAGTGTTTTGCAGTCCTGAAGCGGCGCTGTTGAGGATGGTATCCATCACCTGTCCGGTGGTGACGATATGCTTGATGCTGGCGGCCATTAGCAGCAGCGGAATGCCCGGTGCCATACCAGTAACGCCTTCCAGCAGTGCCTTGCCAACGGTCTTGCCCCCGGCGCCGGAAACAAACCCGGCTGCCAGCCCGCCGGCAAAGAACAGAATACCCACAATCGGCAGGGCGTAATCGGCCAGGAAGGGCAAAATAGAACTGCCAACAAGCACCAGAGCGATCAGCAAAATAAAGGCGCCAAAGACCAGAGCGGCTTTTCCCAGGCGCTTGCTGTTGCCTGAGAAACGCTCAAGGTCCACGGTAGCATAGCGCGCGCGGTCGGCTGCAGAATCCTTGTAGATGAGTGAGGCCTGAGGATTTTTATCAATTTTGCGCGCATAAGAAACTAGGAACCATGCCAGCAAGCCGTAGATTGCCAGGAAGATGAATACGCGGAAAAGTGCGCCGGAGAAGGGCGGCAGCCCGGCCAGTTTTTGGGCAATGCCAATGGTGAAAGGGTTGGTGATGGCTGCAGAGAAACCCATGTTGGTGGCCAAAATGCTCATTCCCAGCCCAACCAGCGCGTCCCACCCCAGCGAGTAGCTGAGGGCGATCATCAGCGGCACCAATGGCACGATCTCCTCAAAGAGACCCAGAAAGGCGCCTAGAACCATGAAGAAGAAAGAGATCGCCAGGAGCAGCAGGTATTTGCGCTTGCCAAAGCGCCGCACGATACCCGCGAGCGCATTTTGCAGAATGCCGCTTTTATCCAATACGGCAAAGGCGGCGCTCACCAGCAGGATGAACACGATGATGGTGATCACCACCAGGTTATCCTGTCCCCACAGTACCTCGATGGGAGCGGTTAACCAGCGCCAGATGGGGTAATGCGGCTGCGCTACCGGTTGATAAGAATCCGGCACGATCACAGTGCGCTCTTCCAGTTGCTGGCGCTCATACATGCCGGTTGGCAGTACGCGCGTGAGCACCCCGGCAACGATCATTAGCAGCAACAAAATCAACGCTGATTGAATGAAAGCTTTTTTGCTGATCTGGGCACCGGCTTTTTGCTCCATGGCTACCTCGCAGGGATGTGGGATAATAGTCAAGTTTACGAGGGCAAGTGTGAAATGTCAAACACGATTTACCTGTTCCTCGTGGAGAATTCAGGAGAGCACTTGATTCAATCTGAAGAACCCCGCCAGGTGCGCATCGGTACGCAAACGATCCCCTATACGTTAAAGGTCTCCACACGGGCAAAACACCTGCGCGTGACCATTGCCAACGGCCAGGTGAGCGT
>CALCNO010000202.1 GCA_937897615.1 uncultured Anaerolineaceae bacterium | reverse complement strand
CAGGAAAATCACTCATAACCCGGAGGTCAGTGGTTCGAATCCACTCCCCGCTACTGTTTCCGAGACGACCAGAAATGGTCGTTTTCGGTTTAAACATGCGTGATTTCCTTATCAGATGTTGTTTGAAGGAGGATACCTGAGATTTACATTGATTACAACCTGTTAATATCGATAGAGTGGTGGAGTAAAAACTATTAATTTTGATAGTATCGGTACACTTTACTGCCATCCGCCTGGGGTATTTCTATAGCGGGTTGGGTCAGTTGATCCAAAAACAGGTGATCGGTGCTGTGGTGAACGGTTCGCAGGCCAATGCCGTCACCGATACCAGATACGATATCCTCGGGCGGCAGGTGAAGATCACTGTGCCCTATACAAGCACATATAATGCTTCGCCATCCTTCATCACCCAGACCTTTAGCCAGGCTTATACCCTGAATCAGTACGACATTTATGGCCGTCTCACCTCTTCTGCGGCGCCAAACGGCAACAGCACCACCTACGCCTACAATGGCCTTTCCACCAGCGTGATGGATCCCATGAGCCAGGTGACCACCACCAGCAATGATGCCTGGGGGCGTGTGGTGAGCGTGGACGAACCCACCGGGCCGGATCTTGCCTATGTTTACAATGCGCTAGATCAACTGGTGAGTGTTACCAAGGGAAGCGGTTTGGATGCTTCCACCATCAATGTGAGTTACGATCCCGCCGGGCGCAAGACCGCCATGAGCGACCCCGATATGGGCACCTGGGCTTATGAATATGATGCTGTTGGTAACCTGGTGAGCCAGGCCGATGCCCGCGGCTGCGGAACCTTTTTGGCTTACGATCTGCTCAACCGCCTGACCGGTAAGACCTTCAATGGCGATGGTGCCTGTGATTCTACTGCGAGCATCACCTACACTTACGATAGCGGTGCCAATGGCGTTGGCCGCCGCACCGGCATGAGCGATGGTACCGGCTCCACTGCCTGGGCGTATGACAACCGTGGCCGCACCGTCAGTGAGACCAAAACGATTGATGTGACCACCTACTACCCCAGCGCCGCCTACCAGGTGAAGACCAACGGCAGCTACGCCAACACGCGCAAATACTACAGCTTCAATGGCGCGGTGGTGGCCATGCGCGAGAATAGCACGCTCACCTGGCTGCTGCACACCTGCCCTGGCGGGCGGTGCCAGGGAGACCAGGTGAATTCCACCACCGTGACCGCCAACGCGGATGGCAGCTTCCAGTCTGAGGTACGTTATAGTGCCTATGGCGAGGTGCGCCATGCGGATGGCACCACTGTGACGGATAAACTGTACACCGGCCAGCAGCAGGAGGTGGAGATCGGGCTAAGTTATTACATTGCCCGCTTCTACGACCCGGTGATTGCGCATTTCATCCAGGCGGATACAATAATATCCGATATGAGAAATGCACAAGGATATAACCGTTACGGGTATGTACTTAATAATCCTGTCAATTTTCACGATCCGAGTGGTCATATGGTACAGGATGACCAGATAGGCGGCACTTCAGATGCGATGAAAAAGGTTTTGAAATTGAGATATGACTGGACGTTGTTAGGAGAGTGGAATGTTAAACAAACACTTGCTCTTTCAGAGGCAGGAAAAAAGATTTCTAATTACTTAGGAAGTATTAGAAGTGAAGATGGCGATACCTCTGTCAAGGAAATACTTGGAGGAACGATATTTCGTAACAATACTCCTCTAACCCAGTTATTAAATTCTTCGATAGGACCAACAAAGACTAACGTATCGCTTTTGAAGGATTTTGAAAACAAGAACTGGGAAGGTGGTGTTGAAGGAATGATCATTCATGAATTGGGACATATTATTGATAATAGAAACAAGGTAACAGGTGGTCTTCCGGCAGTTTTTTCAGGGGGGGAGAAGCAGATAAGCTAATTCTTTTTGTTGGTGAAACACCTTCAAAACCGTTTCGTTTTGTGGGAGAGGTTAACGCAGGTTATAATGCGTTTTTAGAACCATACGACTATGGAAATAATAGCAGCGCAGATTACTTCGCTAATGCATTTATGTGTAATGTGTTAGGGGTTATCGGTACGAGATGGGGATTGGCTGAACGGTGGGTTGAAATTCAATTACGGGTTATGAAGTAAAAGGGGATACCATGAAAACTTTTAGAATACTCTCAGTCTTATTGCTTACACTAACAATTACCTCTTGTGGAAATTTATATTCACGTTATTCCATTAATTTAGATTGTGCCCCACCTTGTTTCATGGGAATTACGCCAGGTCTTACCAGCGCATTAGAAACAAGCGAATTATTGTTGTCTTCTTCCCTAGTAGATAAGAACTCGATTTTTGGTACAGGAATGTTAAAATCGCACTGGTATCCAATATCATATTCTTACAACTGGGAGTTTATAAATGGTGAAAGAGGTATTGTTTGGTTAGCAAGTGAAAGTAAAGTGGTATATATTGAACTCGTAAACCCAAAAATAAACCTCAGTCAGTTTTTTGAACTATATGGGGAACCTTCTGAACTGTTTGTTGTGCCTTATTGGGGGAACAAGACACACGTGTACCTGGTGTATTCTGAGCTTGGTGTAATTCTTGATGTTAGGGAAACTCTTTCGCGCAAAAACGTTTTATCCTTAGGTACGATGGATAGAATTAAAACCATTAACTATATTGATAAAACGCTACTCGATTCAGTGATTCATTTTTTTATTTTTGGTGATGTGTATGAGGAAACCCCTGAATCGGACTTAGCTTTAATCAAACAGAACTGGAAAGGATTTGGGCAGTACACTTCCATAAATTATTGGAATTAGTCTATTGTTTTTGGCACTTCATTTTCAATTGACAACATAAATGCTGAGCTATCACTTACATTACCGCGGTAAAAATTTCCATTCCTCCACACCCACAGTACTACTCCCCCCCACACCCACGGCAACCGCTACACCGCCCCCGCAGAATGGCGTTGCCCGCTATTACTATGATGGCGATGGTCGCGGTTTTTGCACCCCCGAGCGCTTTTTGCGAGAGGGGTAACATGGTCAAGTCTGAGATAGATGATGTGACCACTTACTACCCCAGCGCTGCCTAC
>CALCNO010000201.1 GCA_937897615.1 uncultured Anaerolineaceae bacterium | reverse complement strand
ATTCAAAAAAAGTAAGTTCTAATATTCTTCATATATTGTAATGTGTGTTGTTGTAGGCTACTAATCTGCGTATAGCCAGCACTTTTTTCACTTGTGAGGTTTTGCGCTATAATCGGGCCGTTGTCATTTCATCATCAACGAGGTATTCATTGGCAAACGTCTATAACCCGGATTCTGCAGGCAAAGACCGCACCCGCCTGAGCAAAACTATCGTCATTGCCTTGCGCGAACTGATGCGCCAGCCTGAGCCCAACGATCTCACGCGCGACCTGGCGGCTTACGTGGTACTGGCGCTGGCCGAGATCAGCAACAACATCGACACCAGCGTGGAAGCCTGGGAAAAACGCGGCTACTGGGTCAAGGCGGACCGCTTCCGCCTGGATTGGGAGTGGAGCGGCAAGTTGAGCGCCGAGCTCAAAAAAGCCCTGCTGGCGGAGGACTGGGGGAATGTGGCCCTGTGTGCCGTCAAGATTGGCGGCAAATTCAGCAGGGTGACCATTGCAGAGCATCACCGCCTGGGCACTCCGTGGGTAGGAGCCTATCAGCAGTTGAAATCAAAAAGAACCGCTTCGTAAGGAGCGGTTCTTTTTGATGTCTGGTTGAGGTTATTTTTTCTTGAGGATGATGCGGGCGTCGGCCACTTTCAGCCCTGCGCCTTCTTCGTACACCAGCACCGGGTTGGCATCAGATTCCTTGATCTCGTCCTCGAGGTCATGCACGAGCAGGGAATAGTTGTAGATGGTATCGGCGAGCATCTTGCGGTCGCGGGGTTTCTCACCGCGCACACCGGCCAGAATGGCAGCGCCCTTGATGTCTCCGATCATCTCTGCGGACTCAGTTTTGCTCACCGGGGCAACGCGGAAAGTAACGTCTTTGAGCACTTCCACGAAGATACCGCCCAGGCCGAACATCACCGTGGGACCAAAGGAGGGGTCGTTGACAGAACCAAGAATGGTCTCGGTGCCCCAGGGGGCCATTTCCTGCACGCAGATGCCGTGAATGTTGGCATCTGCCTTGTAGGCTTTGGCATTGGTCATAATGGTCTTGAAAGCTTCGCGTGCGCTGGCCTCATCCTTGATGTTGACCTTGACACCACCGGCATCGGATTTGTGCAGAATGTCGGGGGAGACGATCTTCAGTACCACCGGGAAGCCGATCTTCTTAGCAAGCGCTACAGCTTCGTCTTCAGTCTTGGCCAGCTGGGTGTTCGTCACAGGCAGGCCGTAGGCTTTAAAGACGCCCTTGGCTTCGATCTCGGTCAGAGAATCGCGGCCATCGGCGCGCGCCTGGTTAATGAACTCCATTGCAGCTTTGCGTGCCTTTGCATCCGATTTCACCACGTCGTGATTCTTGTTAGCCTGCAGCAGGGCGTACTCGCGCAGCGAGGCCATTGCGTTGACGGCAATATCGGGGGCGTTGAACGCCGGGATGCCGTTTTCCACCAGCCAGGCCATTGCCTTATCGGATTTATCGCCACCGACAAAGGAAACGGTAATGGGTTTGTTCTTGACGCCGGAATCGTCAACAGCTTTTTTGATGCTCTCGGCGATCTCCTGCGGGTTGGTCATAGCCGTTTCGCAGTAGAGCACCACCAGACCATCGGTCCATTTATGGGCAAAGGAGAATTTGGTGGTCTGGTAGTACCAGTCGTTTCCGGCCATACCCGTCATATCCACCGGGTTTTTGGCAGAACCGAAATCGGGCATGTGTTTCTTGAGTTCTTCCTGCACATCGGCGGGGGCAAATTTGAGGGGCACGCCGTATTTTTCGGCTGCATCGGTGGCCAGAACGCCCACACCGCCGCCATTGGTAAGCACCAGCAGGTTCTCGCCCTTCATGGGTGGCTGCTGCGAAAGGGTGAGGGTGCGGTCAAAAAGGTTGTTCAGGTCGGAGGCCTGGATCACGCCCGCCTGCTTGAAGGCAGAGGTGTACACCTTGGCGGCGCCGGCCAGAGAACCGGTGTGAGAGGCTGCTGCGGCAGCGCCGTGGGCAGAAACGCCGGATTTGAGGGCAATGATAGGTTTCTTGGAGTTGCGCGCCGCTTCGATGAATTTGCGGCCCTGTTTGAGGCCTTCAATGTACAGGCTGACGCAGGAAGTGTCTTTATCTTCATCGAACCACTCGATGAGGTCGGCAAAATCCACATCGGACATATTGCCAATGGAGATCAATTTGTCGAAACCAACGTGCTTGGTGTAGGTGGCCATATCCAGGGCGATGAGCAGGGCGCCGGATTGCGTCACCAGCGAGGCCTTCCCGGGCAGAGGCAGGCCGGGGGCAAAAGAGCCGTTGAATTTATCCGAGTTGGAGAGGGAACCCACAATGTTCGGGCCGAGCACGCGCATGCCGTAACGGGCAGCGATGGAAAGCATTTCTTCTTCCAGGTCTTTGCGGCCAACTTCGCTGAAGCCGGAGGTGATCACGATCAGGCCTTTGACACCCTTTTTGCCGCATTCTTCGGTGACTTCGCTCATGAACTTGGCCGGGACGGTGACGATGGCGGACTCGACATCGCCCGGAACATCGGTAACGTTGGGGTAGACCTTTAGCCCAAGAATCTCGCTGGCGCTATTGTTGATGGGATAGACTTTTCCCTTGTAGCCGCCTTCGAGAAGATTCTTGACCACGGTATAGCCAATCTTACCGGGGGTGGCTGAAGCGCCGATCACAGCCACGGACTTGGGGCGAAGCATTTTGTTGAGCACGTTCTTATCCACTATTTCCTCCTCAGATTTTTCCAACGATTGCGGTTAGAAATTGATTATGATTTAATAACTAGAAAGCGTGCTGTAAAAGCACAGTTTCATTTTATACATTATTGGAAAAACAAATGTATTAACTTGGATAATCATTTATCCTATTTTCGACTGGAGCCAAAATGATTGGCGTTTCGATCTTAAATGCAGACCCAAGTATACCGCTAAATTCGATTTCGCAAATCCTTCAGGCGGCTCTGGAGGCTGCCGATCCGTATGAATTAGTGTGCCGCAATCTGGAGGTGCAAGGGGATCAATTGCGCGTAGGCAATAATGAGTATTGCCTGGGTAGAAATTCCCGTGTCGTAGTGGTTGGCCTCGGCAAAGCCGGCATTGCCATGACGAAGGCTGCTGAAGCTCAGCTTGGCAGCCGCATTGAACGCGCTGTGTGCGTTTGTAAGGCAATTAGTACCGGGCAGGAACTCCCGCGGGCAGAGGTGATCCAATCCGCGCACCCCGTGCCGGATGAGCGCAGTGTGGCGGCTGCTCGGCGCATTGTGCAGGTTGTTCAGGGTTTGACCAAAGATGACCTGGTGCTTCTTTTGCTATCGGGCGGTGGTTCCGCGCTGGCGTGCCTGCCAAGTGCGGGGCTATCCCTGGCTGATCTGCAGCAGGTGACAAACTTGTTGCTCAAGAGTGGTGCCACCATCAATGAGATCAACACCGTGCGCCGCCATCTGGATGATTTTAAGGGCGGGGGATTTCTGCGCATGGCACATCCCGCCAGGGTGGCGGTGCTGGTGCTTTCAGATGTGATCGGTAACTCGTTGGAAGCGATTGCCTCCGGCCCTGCCATTAAGCACGACACTTCGTATGCGGATGCACTGGCAATCCTGCAAAAGTTTGGTCCTGTTGCGGAAACCCCGGCGAAGGTACTGGCTTACCTCAAAGAACGAAGCGCCTTGAGTGCTACTCAGGAAGCGGGGGGGAATGCCGGGGTTGAGAGTGCTTATCATGCCATCATCGGGAGTAACACTATCTCATTGGAGGCTGCACAGCAAAAGGCAGTCGCGCTTGGTTTTCAAGCGCAGATTGTATCGCGTGATTTACACGGCGAAGCCAGGACAGCCTGCCTGGAGATGCTGCGTTTGGATGGGGCCCGTCCGTTTGTGCTTTTGGCAGGTGGGGAAACCACAGTCACAGTAAAGGGCCGTGGTCTTGGCGGTAGGAATCTGGAAGTGGCGCTCGGCGCAGTGGAGCCGCTCTCTCGCCTGCACAACACGGTGGTAGCCACGCTGGCAACGGATGGCGAAGATGGCCCTACCGATGCAGCCGGAGCGGTGGTTGCTTCGGCAAGCCAGCCGGACATGCCATTGGTGCGCCAATGCCTTGAAAACAACGACTCTTACACCTACTTTTCGCGCATGGGTGGGTTGATCAAAACCGGGCCGACCGGCACCAATGTCAACGATATTACCTTGGTGATGGGGTATTAACCGCCGTAAATTTCCGGGTTCACACAGTATGGCAAGCGGGTTCCTGCTAGGCCGGCCAAAGTGTTTTCGATGGTCATTTCGGCCATCCTGCGCCGGGTGGACAGGGAGGCACTGGCAATGTGCGGTGTGGTGATCACGTTTGGCAGGGAGAGCAGAGGATGATTGCTCGGGATAGGCTCTGGGTCGAACACATCCAGGGCGGCACCGGCCAATTTGTGTTCTTTCAATGCTTCGTAGAGCGCCTCGTGATCCACCATCGCTCCACGGGCAGTGTTGACCAGGAATGCGCTCGGCTTCATCAGAGCCAGTTCGGTGCTTCCAATAAGTCCGCGAGATCGTTCGTTGAGGTTGGCATGCAGCGTGACGAAATCGGAGCGGCGCAGCAAATCTTCTAGGGTGGTAAAGGTTACCCCGCCTTTGCGGGACGCCGATTGGGCCTTGCCGGGGTCGCAGGCAAGCACTTGCATATCAAAGCCAGTAGCGCGGCGGGCAACTGCCTGGCCAATGCGTCCGTAGCCGATGATTCCCAGCGTTTTTCCATGTACATCCGCACCGGCAAATACTTCCGGTCCCCAGGGGCGCCAAATGCCGTGCTGCACCTCGGTGTGGCTGGTGACAATCTGGCGCGCAACTGCCATCAGTAGCGCCCAGGCAAAATCGGCGGTGGTTTCGGTGAGAACACCGGGTGTGTTTCCTACCGGGAGCTTGTACTGGTTGGCAGTATGGAGGTCAATATTATCAAAACCGACGGCCATCTGGCTGATCACTTTGAGTTTGCCCGAAACACCGAGCGCAATCACCTCGTGGTCGATCTTATCGGTAAGCATGCAGATCAGCGCACTTGCTGAAGCGATGTGCTGAAGCAGCCAGCTTTTTTCGGGCGGGGTATCTTTATCCCATATCGTAAGTTTGTACTGGGTACCTAATGGCTCAAGCAGGTCAGGGAAAAAGGAACGTGTAACAAGAATTGAGGGATTCATTTGCACCTGATAAATGATTTATGAATTTGCAACAAAAATCAGCTTCCAGGGGAAGTGTACACTAAAAACCTCCCACTGAAAGCTGATTTGGGTTTGAGCGTCTTAACTTGAATAGCGTGCCTTGATCGAGGGGATCAGGTACTCCTCAAATGCTCTTGTCTCATCATACCCGGCTTTCCATCCCCAGTCGCGGCTGGCGGACGTGTCGTCCACGTTGCCGGGCCAGCTATCCACAATCACCTGGCGTGCCTGGTGTGGCTCAAAGGTGACCACGGCTTTAGGGAAGGCCTTTTTCACGTGCCTGAAAAAATCCTCTGCGGTAGGTGAAAAACTGGTGACGTTGTAGACCAGGTGGCACAGTTTTTCGCGCGGCGCAGCTTCCAACTCAAGCAGGGAACGCACGGCGTCCGGCATGACCATAAAGGGCAGGCGTGTATCCGGGCGCACAAAGCAGGCATAGGGGATGCCCTGCGCAGCATGGTGCAGCATCTCAGGGCCATAATCGCTTGTGCCGCCGGTGGGCACCGTTACCGAGCTAATCAGCCCTGGGAAGCGGATGCAGCGAAAATCCACTGAAACCTTGTTGAAATCTGCGGCAAGCTGGCGGTAGTGGTAGGTGTAGTAACGGCCGAGATGCTCGCAATAGAGCTTGTTGCAGCCGTACATGGTAATGGGGGTGTTCCACTCCCATTCCTTCACTTTGCTGCTCTTTTCCTTTTCGGCAAGCGAGGGCAGGCCATAGGCGGCAATTGAGCTGGGGTAAATGAATTTGACCGGCCTGCCTTGCCAGGAGGATTGCTCCACTGCCAGGCGCAGGAGATTGAGTGTCCCTTCCACGTTTACCTTGTGTGCGGTCTCAGGGTTGTACTCGGCTTTGGTAGACAGGATTGAAGCCAGGTGATAGATCGTGCGTATTTCGAATTCGGCGACCAGGCGGCCCAGCAGCATGGAATCCAGAATGTCGCCCTGAATGAAGCGCTCACAATACGGCATGAGCGTGGCATCCAGTGGCTGAACATCCATCGCCACGATGCTGTATTTTTTTGTTTCCCCTAAGTGGGAGATCAGTCCATGGCCGATCTCGCCATTGGCTCCCGTGATCAAAACGATTTCTTTGCGCATCTCTTATCCTTTCAAATTTTGGTTTTGAGAGAATAAAAAAGGGTTCTGAAAAACATCCAGAACCCTTTTTGACTTATGCAGCCTGAGGAGTCTTTTTGAACCAGGTGCGCCATTCTTTCTTTTCCCAAACCACCAGGATCGGCGCGGCGATGAAGATTGAAGAGTAAGTACCGCTGAGCAGGCCCACCAGCAGGATTACGGCGAATTCACGCAGGGTAACGCCGCCGAACAGGGCCAGTGAGAGCAGCAGGAATTCCACGGTCATCAACTGGGTGTTGATTGAGCGCTGCAAGGTCTGCACAATCGAATGATTGGCAAGGGTTTCGAAATCCAACTTGCGGTAGATGCCGGAATTTTCGCGGATGCGGTCAAACACCACGATCTTGTCTTGCACGGAGAAGCCGATGACAGTGAGCAAAGCGGTAAGGTAGAGCGAATCCACTTGCCACCCCCACAGCGTGGTGCCGAAACCGGTGAGGGCAAGCACAATGAGCACATCGTGCACCATAGCGATGATGGCGCAGATGCCGTAGCGGAAGGAGTGCTGCACGCCGCGGAAGGCAAAGGTGATGTAGATCACGACTGCAATGGCAGCTACGACCACTGCCCACAAAGCGCGGGTGGTAACACCCTGCCCAATGGACGCCCCAACAGTATCGGCTTTGAGAACGGTCACTTCCTGGTCGGATAGTTTGGTGAGTTCCGAAATGACGGTTGTCCTTTGGGTATCATCCAGCGTGGAAGAGCGCAGGATTAGCAGGTCGTTGCCGCTGGTCTGGATCTGAGCATCCTTGATGCCGGTGGCATTGTAGATATTCATCACCTGTTCAGTGGAAGGCAGCACACCGGATTTGAACTGCAGCTCAAGGATGGTGCCGCCCTTGAAATCAATGGAGCGGGGATCGCCGTGGGTAAACAGCAACACCAACCCCGTGACAATCACGATAAACGAAAAAGCAAAGAAAAGGTACCTTTTTCCAAGGATGTTAAGCATTTTGAGAACTCCTTGCACCGAACAGTTTGCCAATCTGTGAAGGCTTTACTGCATCGATCACAATACTAAGGAATGTACGGGTAACGAAGATTGAAGTAAACAGTGAAACGAACACACCGATGGCGAGCGTGAGGGCAAAACCCTTAACGATGCTGGCACCGGATGCGGAGCCAAACCAGAAGAGGATGACGCTGGTAATGATGGTCGCGATATTGGAGTCGCGGATGGAAGGCCAGGCACGCCGCCAACCCAGGTCGATTGCCTGTTTGAGCGATCGCCCGCTGCGGAGTTCTTCTTTGAGGCGCTCAAAGATGAGAATGTTGGCGTCCAGGGCGCTGCCGGTAGAAAGCAGGAAGCCGGCAATACCGGAAAGGGTAAGGGTCACCGGGATGAGCTTGAACAGCGCAAAGGTGATGGCGCCGTAAATGGCAATGGCCAGAACCGCCACGCCACCGGGAAGGCGATAGTAGATGATCATGAACAGCGCAACAATGATGAAGCCGATGAGGCCGGCGATGAGGCTCTTGTTGAGGGAGTCAGCACCCAGTGAGGGACCCACAATGCGGCTCTCAACAATTTCCACGGGGACCTTGAGGCTACCGTAGCGCAGCGTGACTGCCAGTTTATTGGCTTCCTCGGAGGTGAACGAGCCACTGATCTGTCCATTGCCTGAGGTGATGGCATTGTTGATCACCGGGCAGGAAATGACTTTCTTGTCCAGCACGATGGCAAGATACTTGCCAACATTGGCCGAGGTATAGTCCTTGAAGATTTGTGCACCATTATCGGTGAGTACAAAATCAACCGCAAAACCTGCACCAGTGCCGGCAGTACCTACAGTCACAGATTTAAGGTCAGCGCCAACCATAACGGTATGGTAAACGGTAGCGGGGGTTTCTGCAGCGGTTGTAGCTGTGGCTTCAGCGGTGGGAGTAGTTTCCGGGGTGGCGGTAGCGGCTGCGTTTGCATCCGTGCCACCAAGGTAATCGGTTTGCACAACTGTTTCAGGAGGAAGATAAGTGGTGCCGGCGTCAATGAATTCGAGCAAACCAGTCTGCTTGACGGCAGCAATGACGTCTTCCGTGTTGGTCAGGCCGGGGAACTCGCCCAGAATGTACTGGTCGCCTGCCACTTGGAAGAGAACTTCACTGACACCCAGGCCATTGGCGCGGCTTTCCAGAATATTCGAGGTATCTTCCAGCGCCTGTTTAGTGGTTGCTACGCCGTCCTTGGGGGCCAGCAGTACCTGCATGCCGCCGCGCAAATCAAGGCCAAGGACTGGATTGAGGGTGCGATGGAAATTGCCGATTGTCAAGCCCGTGCTCCCTTCGGGGCGCGGGAGATCAACCCATACGACAAGTGCAACAAGAACCAAGATCAAAATGAGCCTTACATAACGACGATCCATATTGTAGACAACCTCCAATACAAACAAAATCCAGCATCCGCTGGCGGGAACGCTGAAATTATACTCCAATCATTTCTGATTGAATATCATTTAGGCACGCCTGTAAGGTCGGTGATTTTTTGCTGCACCAGGCTGCAAATCTCATCCGGGGTCAGGTTGTCGGTTTCGATGATGAGATCGGCGTTGGCTCTGGCATTTGCCAGGCGTTCGACTTGTTGGATATATTCCTGCAAAGTCCAGTTGAGGTTTCGGCGTGCAATGGTCACCGGGTAAGAAGCTGCAAGGTAAACAAGAATATCCGGGTTGGTCAATCGCTTCCACATCGTCTGGACGTAGGAGTGCTCCTGGGCGATATGCCGGCAGGAGTAGCCAAGTTTTTCCAATCGTTTGACAAGCGTGGTTTTTCCTGAGGCGCACACCCCCACAATTCCGATCAGAGGTTTTTCACGCTTGGGAGGCTCCATAGGTCAGTAGATCACTGTGGGGATAGGAACACCGGAGGAACCGGCAACAAAAAGGTCATCCGGCGGATCAGGTCAGATTCGGTCGGTTTGGTACGCAGCACCACCACGCTCATGTCGTCACCGGGGCGGTTGTTGTCCATGCGGATGGCCTGGCTGAGGATACTATCGGCCAGTTCCTGGGCAGATGGATCCTGGTCTTCCAGCATGGCTTTGATCAGAGTGCAGATATCCAGCGATTGGCCAGTTCTGTCACCGGCGTCACGGATGCCGTCGGTGTACATCACGATAGTGATGCCACTCTCGAGTGCAAATTCGGTGATGGACGGGCGGATGTTGCGCGATGTACCGATTGAAACACTATCGGCGCCGATACATTCCACGTGGTCATCGCGGGCCAAAAAGACCGGGGAGGGATTGTTACGTGTAATGACAATGGTGCTCGTTTGCAGGTCGGCAGAAAGAATATTGAGTGTGGCTGTGACCTTGCCGTTGCGTTCGGTGTAGAGATAATCTGACGCCGCGCGCGCTGCCGCGCCATCGCGCACGCCCTCGGCCAGCAGGCTGATCACCTTGCGCACCACCATTGTTGAAATGGCTTTGGCGCCTCTGCCGGAGGTTTGCCCATCGGCCAGGACGATGGAAATGCCACCGTTGGGGCGCTCCACGATCTCCAGTGTATCACCGCTTTCGGAGGTAGCATACTTGTTGATTTTGGCAACAGCTGCATGTATTTCCATGGCTTAATTTTACTTCATTTATCGTTACCTGATTTCCCATTGGTTTGAGCCGAAGGGTTGCCGGACAATTTCTCGATGCCAATTGCTTGACGAGATGCACTCGTGAGAGTATACTCAACCCGCCTGTCATAAGATTGACGGGTGGTGAATTTTTGACAGGAGTTTAAAATGGTACCTCTTCCAAAACGAAAACTATCCAAGGGCCGCCGTGATCGCCGCCGTGCGCAGGATGCGCTACAGGCTGTCAATCTCGTTCAGTGCAGCAATTGTGGCGAGATGCGCCTTCCTCATACTGTGTGCCCCAATTGCGGGCATTACCAGGGCAAGGAAGTGCTGGACCTGGGCAAAGAAACCAAGAAGAAATAATCTCTGGAACAAGAACAAAAAACGGGCCGAAGCCCGTTTTTGTTTTAACTCATTAATTCCTCCGGATTGATCTCTGTATCTGCTTCCGGCTCAGACCGGAAAAAGGGCGTAAAACGCGCCAGCAGGCGCCCCGGTAATTGCCCTTGGATGAACACCCCCTTGCGGAAGTGTTCCACCCTGCGCGTATGGCCTTGCTCGTGGAACAGCGAGATGAGCTGGCCTTCGGTGTAGGGGATTTGAACCGAGACTTCTTCAAAATTCTCAAAGAGTTCACTCTCGATCATTTTCAGTAGTCCGGAGAACCCTGTGCCGTTCAGTGCGGAGATGGCCACGGCTTTCGAAAAATGGCTGACGATCTCCTTCAACTCATCCGGGTTGCGCAGTTGATCGACCTTGTTGAGAACGATCACAGTAGGGATGTGCTCTGCATTGATCTCCGCCAGAGTTTGTTCCACAGCCCGCGTTTGCTCCAGTGCGTTAGGATGAGTGATATCCACTACATGAAGGAGCAGGTCAGCCTCAGAGATTTCTTCAAGCGTAGCTTGGAATGCTGCCACCAGTTGCGTAGGCAGTTTTTGGATGAAGCCCACCGTATCGGTCAGCAGCGATTCGTGTCCACCGGGCAGGGAGATGCGCCGGGTGGTGGGGTCAAGCGTGGCAAAGAGCTGATCGGCCACGTAAACATTTGATTTGGTAAGCCGGTTGAGCAGGGTGGATTTGCCGGCGTTGGTATAGCCCACCAATGAGATAAGTGGAATACGGGTGTTCTTGCGCTGCGCGCGGTAGCGCTGGCGATGAGCGCGCACTTTTTCCAACTCTTTTTTCAGGTTGGAGATGCGCTTATGGATCTCACGGCGGTCCACTTCAAGCTGTGTTTCACCGGGGCCGCGCAGGCCCACCCCGCCCACCGAGCCTGCCCTGCCGCCGCCACCGCCTGCTTGGCGTGCCAGGTGTGTCCACGCTCTGGTGAGGCGCGGCAGGCGATACTCATACTGCGCCAGCGATACCTGCAGAATACCATCGCTGGTGTGGGCGTGTTGGGCAAAGATATCCAGGATCAAGGCAGTGCGGTCGATCACGCGTACTTTGGTGCCAAATTTTTCTTCCAGCTCACGCTGGTGCCGCGGCGAAAGTTCATTATCGAAGATGATAATGTCTGCCAGGGTTTCTTCCACCAGGATGCGGATTTCTTCCACTTTGCCGCTGCCAATGTAAGTAGCCGGGTGGGGAGTGTCTAGTTTTTGCGTAGACTCCCCAACGACGTCCAGTCCGGCGGTGTCTGCCAGCCGGGCTAGTTCGCCCAGAGAGTCCTCCAGGGGGATCAACCCGGGTTCCGAATGCAGTTCTACGCCAACAAGAAAAGCCTTCTCTCTTGGCGGTTGTGTTGGATAAGTTTTTGTAGGTTTCATGCGTTACTTTTTGACCATTTCACCAGACGCTGCATGGCTTCTTCGATACGGTCTGCCGGTGTACCCAGCGAGACTCTCAGGTAGCCCTCTCCATGCGGGCCGTATACCACTCCGGGCGTGGTGCTCACGCCGGTGGCTTCCAGCAGGTCGGAACAAAATCTGATCGAGTCGGTATTTCCACTGGGGAGGGCTGCCCATACGTAGATGGCTGCCCTGGGTACTTCCAGGGTGAAACCGGCTTCTTTCAAGCCTGCAACCACAAGGTCGCGGCGTTTCTTGTACACCAGGTTGCGCTCCTCCAGCCAGGTTTGGTCGCCGGTGAGGGCGGCAATGCCGGCTGAGAAAATGGGAGCGAAATTGGAGGTGTCCATCTGGCTCTTGTAAGTATAGAGGTAATCAATCACATCGGCATTGCCCACGGCCATTCCCAGGCGCCAGCCTGCCATGTTATAGGTCTTGGAGAGCGAGTTGAATTCAACTGCCACTTCTTTGGCACCGGGAACCATCATCAGGCTGGGGGCAACGTACCCATCGAAACTCACGTCTGCGTAAGGTGCGTCGTGCGCAACCAGCAGATGATGCATTTTGGCAAAGGCGATGACCTCTTCAAAGAACGACATGGGCGCTACCGCCCCGGTTGGATTATTGGGGTAATTGAGCCAGATGATCTTGGCTTTTTGCAGGTCGGCCTGAGAGAAGGCATTGAGGTCGGGCAGGAAGTTGTTTTCGCGCGTGAGCGGGAAATGCACAATCTTTCCTCCGGCGATGATGCCGCTGGCGCTGTACACTGGATAGCCGGGGTCTGGTACCAGGGCAACATCGCCCGGATTGAGCAAGACTTGGCTCAGGTTGAACAGTCCTTCTTTTGACCCAATGAGACCGACGATCTCTGTTTTGGGGTCAAGCGTCACCTCAAAACGGTTCATATAGTATTCTGCAACTGCCTGTTTGAAACCGGGGGTACCGCCTATTGGCGAGTAACCATGGCTATCCTCCTTTTGTGATTCCTTGATCAATACATCTGTGATGAATTTCGCCGGCGGCAGGTCGGGCGAGCCCATATCGATGCGGATCACGTCCATGCCGCGTGCTTTCAATTCGCCGATCTTCTTTCCTAACGCAGCGAAGAAATAGGGTTCAAAGGATGAAATTCTGTCTGCTGGCGGAAGGTAAGCGGAGGGTTTCATTATTGGTTGGTTATCCTTGGTGTGGAATAAGAGTATTATGCCATTAAACCAGAATTGGATTAATTAGGGGTTAGTTTCCAGCCAGTGTGTGATGGTTTTACCAACAATTTCAAGGCTTTCACTTGAGACTTTATCCGCAGTATCCGAGGTGGTGTGCCACCATTCGTAATCGAAATCAATGATGTCCACAGCCGGGATACCTGCCTCCAGGAAAGGAATGTGGTCATCAAGGATGCTGTACTTTGATTCATTCACGAAGGTGTCAGAGTAGCCTAATTCTGCTGCTGCCTGCCAGATCTGGTCTGTCAGGGTAGAATCGGAACCTTTCTCCCGGTAGATTTGCAGGTCAGCGTCGCCAATCATATCCAGAATTACCACGCGCGAGGGTACCTGCGGCATGCTCTGGGCGAATGCGCGTGAACCCTGAATCCAGCCCCAGTCATCAATGTGTCCCTGGTCTTCGCCGTCAAAGAATACCAGCCATAGCTGGCCGGATTCAGTTTGTGGCAGCGTGCGGGCCAGTTCCAGCAGCACTGCCACGCCAGAGGCGCCATCGTTGGCGCCGGGTACAGCTTGGCCTGCCAGTGCCAGGCAGCTTTCTTCGGAGGCGAGCATGCGCGAATCGTAATGCGCACCCAGTAAAGTGACGGGGCCGGAATTTCCGCGGCGGGCGAGGATATTATAGAGTTCGTGTCCTTCCAATACCTCTTTTTGTATCTCGACCGACCACCCATTTTCTCGCAACTTTTCTGCAATGTACTCGCGGGTGAGTTGATGCGCTAAAGACCCCGGGGTTCTGGGGCCAAACTTGAGTTGCTCCAGGACAAATTGATACGCTGAGTCACCGGAAAAGGGTACTGGCTGCGCAGGCTTTGCCATAAACCTGGCAAGGAGAAGATAGGTGCCAGCCGCCGCTACAAGGATAAGCCCCAGAGGTATGAGTATCTTTTTCAATTGGACTCCAGTTCGTTCTCTTCCATGAATTCACTCAGCCGCTGCAGTGCGCGCTTGGCATAGACGAAACCGCGTTCATCTTTGCTGCGCGGCACGTGTTCGAGGGGAGGCAGCAGGCCGAAATTGGCCTTGACCGGTTGGAAGGTCTTGGGGTCCGCAATAGTGATGTGCTCATGCAGTGCCCCGATCATTGTTTCAGGTGGAAAAGAGAGCAGCGGCAGGCCTTTGATAAAACGCGCGGCATTGAGGCCTGCCAGCAGCCCGGAAGCGATATTGCCAACATAACCTTCTACTCCCACGATCTGCCCGGCAAAGAACAGCGAATCGCGGTTTTTGGATTGCAGGGTAGCGTTGAGCAGCAGGGGCGAGTTGAGATAAGTATTACGGTGCATCTGCCCCAGGCGAGTGAATTCTGCGTTCTCAAGCCCGGGAATCATCCTGAAGACCCGTTTTTGCTCTGCGTAGGTGAGGTTGGTTTGAAAGCCCACCAGATTGAATTGCTCCCCGGCAAGGTCCTCCTGCCGCAACTGCACCACGGCACGGGGTTTTTCGCTTTTGTGCGGGTTGTGGATGCCCACCGGGCGCATTGGGCCATAAGCCAGAGACTGCGGGTTGCGCCTGGCAAGCACCTCGATCGGTAAGCAGGCTTCAAAGAAAGAGGTTTTTACTCCTGCTTTGATAGCTTTTTCCATTTCTCGTAAAGGAATGGTCTGGGCGTTCAGCAGTTCCTGAATAAACTGTTGATACTGGGTTTCATCCAATGGGCAGTTGATGTAATCGCCTGCTTCGCCTTCTTCAAACCGGTAGCGGGATGCACGGAATGCAACCTCCATGTTGATTGAGGTAGCTTCCACGGTAGGTGAGATGGCATCGTAAAAGTACAACGAATCGCTGCCGGCAAATTGTTGCAAAGATTGAGAAAGTGCCGCTGAGGTCAGCGGCCCACTGGCGATTACCGCCGGGCCGGATGGAAGTTCGGTGACTTCTTGCCGGTGCAAATGAATATTGGGATGTGAGGTGAGTGCAGCAGTGACGCTTTTCGCGAATACTTCACGGTCAACGGCCATGGCGCTGCCGGCTGGCAGCAGTGCCTGCACTGCACAGTGCATTAGCAACGACCCCAGCTTGTTCAATTCATTTTTGAGCAGGCCGGAGGGCCTGTTCCTGAGAGACGAACCGAGCGAGTTGGAGCAGATCAACTCAGCCAGGTCACCGGAAACGTGCGCCCCGGTAGATTGAGCCGGGCGCATTTCGTATAGCTCCACCTGTATTCCTGCCCTGGCGATTTGCCAGGCAGCTTCAGCGCCTGCCAGTCCGGCGCCCACCACGATGATTGCATCTGTCATTTGTGAAGTATTCTACCATTTGGGCAAAAATGGCGTGGCATAGTTCTTGCATCTCAGGCAGAAATACGCTATACTTTTTCTGAACAGGAATGGGGTTACCATGTTACGAGGACAGCAAAGACAATATCAGGGCACCAAGCCGGCAACCACTGCGCACCTGGCGCAGACGATGAACCTGTTGAACATGCCGTCAGAGGAATTGCGCCAGGAGATTGATTCTGCCCTGGCCTCCAACCCTGCACTGGAAATGCTGGAGGAACGCCGCTGCCCCATGTGCCATCGGGTCTTGCCGGAACACGGTAAATGCCCGGTTTGCAGCCTGCCCAAAAGCCCAGAGTCGATTGAGCCGGTGGTGTTTCTTTCGCCGCGCGATGATTTTTACCCGAAAAAGGATTACATCGATCCTGGCATTGAGAGTGAACCCTTTGCCCCGGATGTGGAAGATTTGCCGGCATACGTGCTCAAGCAAATTGCCCCGGACCTGGACCCGCGCCAGCGGGCAACCGCAGCCTATCTGCTGACACACCTGGATGAAGATGGGCTGTTGACCACAACCGTGCTGGAGGTGGCTCGTTACACCCATCTCTTGCCTTCAGAGGTGGAAAAGGTCAAGCACCTGATTCAGCATGCCGACCCGATCGGTGTTGGCTCCAACACCACCCAGGAGGCCTTACTGGTGCAGTTGGAAGTGCTGGCGGAAACCAGGGAGATTCCGGCTATTGCGGAGCAGGCAATCCGCGAAGGGATGAATGAATTAAGCCATCACCAGTATTCTGAACTGGCGCACAAACTTGGCGGTACGGTAAAACAGGTGACGGCTGCCGCCAAGTTCATCGGCGAAAACCTCAACCCTTTCCCGGCGCGCTCTCATTGGGGTGACGTGCGCGAACCCGTGAAAGATGGAACGGACGTTTACCACCAACCGGATATCATCATCAATTATCTCAACGATGACCCTTCCAAAGCACTGGTGGTGGAGATTGTGCTGCCAATGAGCGGAACTTTGCAGGTAAACCCGCTTTTCAAGCAGGCCGTCAAGCAGGCAAGCGAGGAATCTAAGCCCGATCTCAAAGGTGACCTTGAGAAAGCTTCTCTGTTTGTAAAGTGCCTGCAGCAGCGCAATCACACAATGGAAAGACTGGTGGCTAAAGTTGTGACGTTGCAGCGTGAGTACATCCTGAAGGGCGAGAAGTACCTGCGGCCGGTAACACGGGCACAGATTTCACGGGAGTTGGAAGTCCACGAATCAACCATCTCGCGTGCGGTGGCCAACAAGGCAGTGCAGCTGCCCAACAAGCGCATTGTGCCGCTGGCTACCTTTTTCGACCGCAGCATGAACATCCGCAGTGAGTTAAAGGATATTGTGCAAAGCGAGAAAGCTCCGTTAAGCGACTCTGACCTGGTGGAGTTGCTGGCAAAACGCGGCTATGACGTTGCCCGGCGCACGGTTGCCAAGTACCGTTCGATTGAAGGCATCTTGCCGGCCCATTTGAGGAAAGCAATGACGCGAGGGACATGAAATCTTTTTCATCACAATTGACCTCCTCCTTACTCCGGAAAAGAGAACCTGGGCTGCCGGAGATTTTTGCTTTGATCAACCTGGATGATGACCCCTGTGCTTTGATTGACATTAAGTCTGGCAAAATCCTCTTCATCAACAGCCGTATGATGAAATTGACCGGCTTTGCCAGCGCGGAACTGGCAAACAAAGAAGTGGCCGCACTTTTTCCAACACTGGAAACGGCCACAATCACTTCCGGTTCAAGCAGCACGATTGCGGCCTTAAACCGGGAGGGCAAACGTGGAGAATTTCAGGCAAAGTTTAATTATTTCGACCCCGATACCCACTGGCTGCTGATAAAACTGATCCTCAAAAAAGAAGTGGATAGTAAAAAGGGCTATCCAATTGACATGATCTATGAGGAGTTGACACGCCTGGTTTGCGGCGTGGATTTTGAGGATTACCATAATGCTGTCACGAAGATCACTGAGATTACCCGCCGCATTCTGAACGTGGACGTTGTCTGTCTCTATCAGGCTGAGGCTTCCAGCCCTCACCTGGCTTTGCGCTCCCAGTCGGGTTCGCTTTGCCAGTTTCCGTTCACACTGCCTTCAACCGATCTCATTCGCCTCACCGAAACCAGCCTTTGGGAGCCGGGGCAGCGCGTGATCACCGATATTCAGCGGTTTGCCAAAAGCAATGAGGTGGATTACCTGGCGACATCGGTTTTGACCGAGGAGGGCGCCAAGATCGGCCTGCTCATTGCCAGCGGAAAGGGTGCAATCCCATTTGAATTGAATTTGAATGCCTTGCGGTTGATCAGTTCACTGGTGACGATTTTTCTGCAGCAAGCCCTGTTGCAGCGAAACCTCGATCAGCGTCTGGCGTTTCAGCAATATGCTTTGGCCGCGCTCGATTCGGTCACGGAGAACATGCAGGAAGGCATGGTGGTCTTATCACCTGATCTGCGCATCGTTCAGGTGAACCCGGCGGCAGAATGGATGCTGGGTTATGCCGAGGCCGAGATCAAGGGCCAGTCGGTAGAGAATATTCTCATCGGTGCTGAGCGCCTGATGGCCTCTCTGGATGATGCTCGGAAAGGTGTGCTCACCCCGGATATTGGCAAAGCCTCGCTTAATCGGCGTAACGGGCAAGCCTTTCCGGCACAGATTAGAACCATTCCCGTGGTGCGCGATGGGCAGGTTACCGGTGTGGAAATCCTGATTATGGACATCAGCGAGAATGAACAGAGTAAGGCATTGGCAAAACACCTTGAACATCGGGCAGTCATCGGTGATTACACAGCTGCCATTGCGCACGATGCCAAGAACATGCAGAATTCGATCACGGCAGGCATCCAACTGATTGCCAGCCAGTTGCCGCAGGAAGATTCCAAGCAGGAAACCATTTCCAAGGTGCTCAACGATTGTTTTCGCTTGACCCATTTGCTGGAGTCTTTCCTGGCGTACGCCCGGCCGGGTGGCGAAGAGTACAGTGAAATTGACCTTTCCTTTTTCCTGCAAAGAATGGTGGACCGCTGGCGCCCGCGTTTTTCAAAGGTGGGCATTACCCCGGTAACGAACTTTGAGGCAGGGATGCCGGCGATCCGGGCCGATTCGAGGTCGATGGATCGCGTTTTTTCCAACCTTATCACTAACGCGGTGGATGCGATGAGCGAGACCGGTGGCACTTTGGCGGTAAAAGGAGAAGTGGATGCCAGCATCCCCGGCCATCGTTTTGTGGTGATTCATGTATCCGATACCGGGCCGGGAATCCCCGAAGATGTCAAAGTGCATATCTTTGAGCCTTTTGTCACCACGCGCGAAAAGGGTACCGGATTGGGGTTGGCAATCACCAAAGAGGTCATTGCTTCCCACAAGGGGAGCATCAGTGTGGATTCTTTTACCGGTGGAACAGTTTTTACGGTAAGATTGCCTGCAGACAATGGAGAGTAGCGGATGAGCATATCTGTTTTGATCGTTGATGATGAAGTCAATGCACGCCAACATATTGGGCAATTCCTGCAGGGCAAAGGGTACGAACTGCATGAGGCGGGGACTCTGGCGGAAGCGCGAGAAAACGTGCTGAAAGGGCTGGGGGATGTAATTTTGTTGGATGTGGGATTGCCGGATGGCTACGGGCCAACCTTGCTTTACGAGATCGGCGCGTTGCCGGTGCGCCCCCCGGTGATTGTGGTAACGGCATATAAGGATATTGAGACCGCCGTAGATGCCATGAAAAATGGTGCTGCGGACTTTTTGACCAAGCCGGTTGATTTTACTGAGCTGGAAAAGTCGCTACAAAAAGCCTGCGAAGTGGTGCAGATGCGGCGCGAGTTGGCGTTGTATCACGAGCAGCAGATCAAGCGCGTCAGTTTTGTGGTTGGCGATACACCGCTCATGAACACCATTATGGAACAAGCTCTCAAGGCCGCCGAAGCCCAGGTTTCGGTGATGATCACGGGCGAGAATGGTACCGGTAAAGACGTGCTGGCGCAGTACATCCATTCAAAAGGACCTCGTGCCAACAAGCCATTTGTTCCCATCAATTGCGCTGCTATCCAGCCCTCCATGCTTGAATCTGAATTATTTGGGCATGAGGCCGGGGCTTTCACCGATGCCACGCGCAAGAAGCTGGGGCTGTTCGAGGTTGCCGATGGCGGGGTACTCTTCCTGGATGAGATTTCTTCGATGCCGCTGGACATCCAGGCAAAATTGCTGCGGGCAATTGAGAACCACTCCTTTTTGCGGGTGGGTGGCACTGCCCTGATCAAAGTGGATATTCAGGTGATCGTTGCATCCAATCGGGATTTTAAGGCCATGCTGGAGGATGGCAGCTTCCGCCGCGACCTGTATTACCGGCTGAAGAAGATCGAGTTTGAGATTCCACCCCTGCGCGAGCGCATTGTGGATTTGCCGGAATTTGTGGGCCATTTCATCCGCCTTTACAATGGCAAGCAGGGACTTAACATCACCGGCGTGTCTGACCAGGCTATGGAGGCCATGAAGAAGTACAACTGGCCGGGCAACATCCGAGAATTGGCCAATGCCATCGAGCGAGCGGTTATCTTCTGCGATGGCGAAACGATCCAATTGGGAGACCTTCCGCGCGATATTGTGGACTTTGATAAGTAAAATAACTGGCACGTAAATTGCATCATGCCCTCTAGATTCTTTATTTGGAGGGCATGATGTTTTCCATGACTGTTAACGACTTCCTTCTTTCTCTGGCGATTGTTCTTGTGGTTGCCGGCATTCTTATTTTGGGTTTTGGAGTTTTTACGCTGGTGAAAAAACTGATGGGCAAGGATTTGCAGACCATTGCTGATCAGACCACAAAACTGGCCCAAAAGGGGATTACGGATGATGTTGCCGGCCTGGTAGGGAATGCTCGAACCCTGATCGAAGCCCTGAACCAGATGGTGAAAACGACCGCGGGCGTAGGGATCTTCCTGGTGATGATCGGCTTTATTCTTCTTGCGGCAGCCTATGGGTTAGTTCTCCAGATCCGTTAGCTTTGCAGTTTGAAGGGATGTCAAAATGACTGGTACAGCCAAATATTCTCTTTTATCCCGGCCAGAAATTGAAGGCAAGGTTCAACCGGGATATCGCTCCATGCGCTTTGATCCCCGCATCTGGAAAGCCTGGGATGCTTTTGATGAAGAAGCGCGCAGTCAATTTGAACAACTCCTCCCAGGCGGAAGTGTGAACCCTGGGAATTTTGCTTTATTTTGCCTGAATCCGGAGTTGCTCCGGGCAGGGTATCCCAATTGCAAGCTTGAGACGGCATTCCTTGAAGAATGCATGAACGAGTATCAACTTTTCTTGCAGGAGGATGGTGAACCGCTGGATTTCCTGCAGGCGGCACGAATTGCGCTGGTGCTGTTGGAAAAACGCAAGATCAGCGACCATTGGGAGAATGTACTTGCGGAGGTTTCCGCAAAATTCCGAGGAAAAGACCAGAACGCTTTTGTGAGCAGGTGGAAAACCTCTTTTGGCATCCTGGAAAACCTGGCCAATGACCTGGAGGATTTATATGCCTCTTTCAGCGAAGCCAGGGGCGAGGCGCTGCTGAAGAGTTTATTTGTCCCCGCGTTGATGCTGTTGGCTCAACCCGATGATGTGCGCCAGGATTTGGCTTTTCTGGTACTGCAGGGCATGAGCATTCACGATCAGTTAGCCATCCTGCGCCGTTTTATGGAATTGGGCGAAAGCCAATTGGCCGTACTTCTGGCGAAGAGGCTTGTCCAGAACTTCGAAGGAGTGGATGTTTCCGCAAAATCGGTTGACGCGTACTGGGAACGGCCCTTTGAGGCACTTAATGCTGTCCCTTTCAATCAGTCTTTGGCAATGTTATCCCACATTGCTGGGAACGAGGAGTTTGAGGAAAAACTGCTTGCCAAAAGCGAGGAAATGCTCAAGGCTGCACAGGCAGGCATTGAAGAGCAAAGAAAAATCCTTGCAGGTAATCGCAGTGACCAAACCCAACCCGACACAGCGGAAACAGCATCAGAAAACCCGCAGCTTTCATTTCTCGAAGATACTGCCGCAGCAGACGGCATAAATGGCCAGTCCGGGATTAATCTTGAGAAACACGCAAAAGAATTTGGTGGCTCTGGGAATGCGCTGGATTCACTTGTGCAGGCTTATCAAAAAAGCCCAGAGGGGTTTGTCAACGAAGTATTTGAGAAACGACCGAGATTTGACCCTTTCTGGAATGTTTCATCAGTGGCTGAAGAACTCGTTGAGGTTGGCGCACTGGAACCCGCGGAAAGGATCGTCAATCGCCTGCTCAAGGAAAACCCGGCAGATTTCAATGCTTTACGAACCGCCACAAAGATCAAAAAGGCATCTGGGAAACTTGAGGAGGCCGTTGGGCTTTTGGAGGAACAGGTTTTTTGCGGCGTTCCCACAACAGAAGAAATCCGTGATCTGGTGGCGTGCAATCTGCAGCTTGAGAGAGTGAAGGAAGCATTTGCGGCCTCTGAAATCCTGCTTAAAAAAGCGGATGCCACCGGCCAGGATCGTATTCACCACGCGGAGATAGCTGCAAAAGCCGGCAAACTGGCGGTTGCTCACCGCATCCTGGAAGACGAGTTGACGCATGCCCCGGAGAATGTGGACGCTCTGTGCGCCCTGGGGAAAGTTCACTTGTCCGAAGGGAATTCTCAAAAGGCAAAGGAAGTGTTGAGCAAGGCTTCTGAGGTTACCGCAACCAATCCTTCCCCCTGGATTTTGCTGGCTGAGGTTCACGCCTCTGAAGGAGAGCCGGGGGCGGCGGTTGAGGCACTCAAAAAAGGATTGATTGCATTGCCGGGTAATCGCGAGGTGCGGCTGGCCCTGGCTGATATGCTGATGAAGCAAGGGCTTGCGGCTGACGCTTTGCCCCTGTTGCAGGAGATGCGCACGGATACAGCCGATACCCGTTCTGACCTGATGATGTTGAAGGCCATAAAACAACTCAAGCACCATGACCTTGATGAATATGTTACAACGATTTACGAAGAGCACCCCGATGAACCGGAAATCGCCTATGAATACGCTGACCTGATGCTGCGCTGCGGCGACCATCAAAAGGCCGGCAAAATCCTGAAATCGGTTGTGAATAAGGTCAGGGAAAATCCTGATTGGGCACTGGTCTATGCAGATGCGGTGGCCGGCCTTGACCCGCGCTTCACCAAGAACGTCAAGCAGGTTCAGGAATCAGATCTTGACGAGATGCTAAGCCTGATCGCGGTTGCCCCACTGGCAGGGCAAGAGAAGAACGACCGCAGCCAGTGCATTAAGGCAGAATTGCTGCTGCAAAAGGGGTTGGTTGACCAGGCCTACTCTCTGCTCAATCGCATCCGCGAAAGCGGTGCCGACCTCTCAAAGACCTGGTGGAACCGCGTGCAGACGTGGTTCGCGTGGACCTCGGCGGCACTCGGCAAACTGGACATTGCTCTGGCAACTATCCGTGATGTGGTCAACGATGACCCTTCATTGCTAGGGGCGCAGCAGGTGCTGGCGGAGATTCAGGCCTTTTCTGAGGATACCCAGGAGGCGATCAACCAGGCGCAGTATGTGTTGGAAATGGCGCCCGACCTTTCCGAAAACCTTCTATGGGTTGGCGAGTTCTTCTCCAACCTGGGGGAAACCGAAAAGGCTATCCAGGTGCTTTCAGACGGTGCCAAACTGGCGCCGGAGGATTTGCGTTTTGATCTGGCGTTGGCCCAACTCTACACAAGACTGGATGCGGGAGAGGAAAAGACCGCTCTGGTGGAGTCGTTGAAACAAAGGCTTGGCGATATTACTGATCCCAAACTGCTCTTTGAAGTTTCAAAGACCTTTGAAGATGACGATGACCTGCAATTGATTGGAACAATCTTGCGCAATGCCTATGAAGGGGAACCCTCGCTCCAAAATGCCCTGACTCTGGCAGGCTTTGAAGTGCGGGCGCAGAATTATGGCAAAGCATTGGATGTGCTCAACAGCGCGGAAGTGAATTTCCCCGCTGACCGGCTTTTGAAATGCTGCAAGGCGGATGTGCTGGCCAAGACCGCGCAATACGAGGAAGCCCTTGCCACTTTGACGGGAATTGAGGAGGCTAATCTCGAGTTTGGTGTTGTTCCGGCGAATGGGTTTATCCCCAAAACCTGGCAGATGCTAAAACGAAGCGCCAATCCGGTTAAAGAATTGAATGCGCAATTTGCATTTGCGTCTGGCCAACCCGAGAAGAGCCTTGGGCTTTCTGCGGAAGTTTTGCAGGGTGACCCCGGCAACCTCTATGCACGCCTGGTGGCGATTGAGTCGGCGCGGGCGATTGTGGATGAAAAAAAGGTTGAAGAACTGCTGAATGCAGAGATGCCTGCCCTTGGCGACGAATGGGTTTCGTTGCTTGCCGCCGAAAAACTTGAAACATTGCTGGACCGGAATGAAATTGACGTCTGTTGGGAAAAATACAATCAGTTGGCTGAAAACGTCAGGCAGTCCCCGCTGATTCAACTTGTTGAATCGAATTTACTCTTTGTGGAAGGGAATATCGCCGAGGCCGAGAGTCTTTTTGCGAAGTCAATGAATGTACTGGCTGCCGGCGACGATGACGTGCAAAAGGTTGAGAATGTGATTGCACGCCGCTTGATGATTAAGGCTGCGGCGAAGACCTGGCGCTGGAACGAAGCCCTCAAATGGTCTGAAGAATCTGCCAAGTTTCTTCCCTGGAACCAGATGCTTGTCGGGTTGTTTTTGACCGTTTTGGCTGAAGCGTTGGGGAAAATTGATCTATCCCGGGTTCTCAAATTGGATGCCCATTCTCCGGCACAATCACCTGTGGTTGCCAAAGCCGGTGAGAATTTGCAGTGGATCAAGCAAAACCTTATGGCTGATGAGGAGCAGAAGCAGTGGCTAAGACGTGCCGAATTGATGCTCGCTCCGGATCAACAGCATATACGCGAGTTCGCCGTCAATAAACCCAGTGCTGAAGATGCTGCCGTATTAATGCGTGCGCTGGCGCACATTGGGCAAGGTGAAACCGCGCAAAAGATCGGCAAGCGCTTTGCTGATGATGCGGGTGTCTTACTTCAAACAGGCTTGCTTGATTGGGATGCTGACCCACAGGCAGCTATTGCCGGGGCTGAAAAACTGGTCGCCCTCAATGCCAACAACCCCGTGGCGCTGGCGATGCGGGGGATGCTTTATGGCAAACTTGAGAAAACGCAGGCGGCGCTCACGGATATAGAGTCCGCACTGCAATTGTGGCCAAATGAGCTGCAGTGGCATCAGTTGGCCAGCGAGTGGTGGACCTCGCTTGGAAATGACCAGAAAGCCATCCAGCATCTTGAGCTTGTTAAAGACGCAAATCCCGCCGATGTTGAAACCGGCATTAAACTTGCCAAAAGTTACTTCTCCAAAAAAGAGTATGCGGCTTCAATTGAGCTACTGAGCCAGATTGCTCAAAAGGATCCCAATCGCTATGAAGCCTGGGAAACCCTCACAGATGCCCAACTCGCAGCTGGCTTAGTCAACGAGGCTTTGGATTCGGCGGAAAAGGCCAGCCAGATCAATCCTTTCTCGGTTAAGCCTTATCTAATCCGTGCTCAGATTGACCTTGATAACGGGTTGGTGGAAAAAGCCTACGAGCAGATCAAACAGGCCGATGAGCAGGTGAAGGATAACGGCGATGTGAAGGTATTCCTTGCCAGGGTCTTGCAGGCAAAAGGAGAGAAAGCCGCTGCTTTGGCAGAGTTGGAGAATGCCACGCACTGTGACAGCCTTTCTCCAAGAACCATCCTTGAGGTAATCAACCTGATCCGGGAGATCAATGGCACTGCCAGCGCGCGCAATTTGATCGAGTACTTCACGCGCAAGATGCCAGAGAATACGGAATTGCTATCTCTGCTTGCACAATCGCAGCTTGAAAATGGCGATGCCCATGCGGCTGAGGTAACTGCCCGCCGTGTCTTAAAGCTCAAGCCGGATTCCGCTGCCATGCTCCAATTTCTGGGCAAGCAGCAGCTGGCCAAGGGGCAGCTCGACCAGGCGATCCATTCTTTCAGCCAGGTAGTCAATCTGGAACCGGAAAACGTGGAGGCTTATTTCTCATTGAGCAGCGCTTTCAACCAGCAGCGTGAGACTGCCAAAGCCGTTGAGATGCTCAAAAAAGTCATTGAGATCGATCCAGCCCGGGTGGCTGCGTACACCGAACTCGCCGAAATCTACAAGGAAGCCAAGAATTACAAATTGGCTGAAGAGATGTTGAAGAAGGCAGTTGAATTGGAACCCAGGAATGTGGCCGTAAAGCGGCAGCTTGGCGCACTACTTGCATTGAATCTTGTGCATCAATCTCAGGAAGTGAGCTCACAATTATGATTTCAACTTTCTCGCCCCAACAAAAGAACGCCCTGATCTTCGACCGGCCGCGCATGCTTTTGATTCTGGAAACCGGCCTGGAGGTGAAAGCCTTTCGCTTTTGCCGTCAGGCGGCCATGGCCTGGTTGTCTTCTTTCCCTGGTGACCTTGAGGTAGAGCACTCCTATGCCAGGGCTTTGATCGAAGAAGGACGTGCTGACCAGGCAAAGGCGGTATTGGAGAAGATTCTGCGTATTGATCCGCTTTACATTGCTGCTAGCCAAACTTTGCTGCAGCTGGTCAATGGCTCACGCGATCCTCTGGCAGTTAAGGCTGCGGGGGTGATTCAGGCAATGGGAGGTTCGCCTTTTGGCGCCGCCAGCTTGCCGGAGTGGGGCACCAGGTTGCTTTTGGTGCGCAACGCCATTCAAAACCGCCAGTACGAGGCTGCATCCTCAATGCTTATTCAGGAGTTGGGCGCGGAAAACCACCCGGAGTTGGTGGATATCCTTCACCTCGAAATTACCTCTGCGCAAAACGACGTCAACACCCTTTTGAATTTGGCAAAGCTCTACCGTATCCGCTGGCCGGACTGTGTGCAGATCACCCTTTACCTGGCCAAGGCCTGGATGGATGCTGGCAATGAGGATGAAGCCGTCAAGCTGCTGCATGTTTGCGCAGCCAAAGATGTTACCGGGCAAGTGCCCGCGCGCATGTGGGGAGCCGCTTTCCCATACCGTCGTATTTATCCATCAAAACTGGAGATCACGGCTGATTTTGCCATCCCGGCTGAAATTGCCGGCAAATTGGGATTGAACCAGTTGGGCGGCGGCAGCGGCGACGTGCCCGCAAAGAGCCCTGAAGTTCCTGTCACTCCTATTCGCACATTTGAGAATTACCAGGTACTGCCAACTACAAAGGCGGCTTACCCGGAACACCCCAAAACTTCCCAGCAGACTGCTCGCCCCAAAGACGCTGACATCGCAAAAGTGGAAAGCGAATTTGGGAAGCTGGCTGACAAGATCAAACAACCCGCCATTGCTCATTCGGATGATCGTTTTCCCGCGTACGTGCTCCTGACCACCAAGACCGGCCTGGCAAAACAGTATGGCGAAAAGACCGCGCTGGTGGTGTTAGAAGAGTTGCAAAAACTCACCAGGCTTATCGAAGATAAAAAGCAGTGGAGTGCCATCTTGTTTGTACCGGATGACCTGGAAACCTGCGGCAGGTATGGCGTAAACCCGGTGAGTGATATTGATCCGTGGAAGATCAAGCTGGCTCTGGCTGACCTGGATAAGAATCTACAAAAGACAGGCGAACGTGTCGGCTGTGTACTCATTGTTGGCGGTGAGATGGTGGTGCCTTTCCATAAATTGCCCAACCCAACCGACGATAGTGATGAAGAGGTGCCCTCTGATAGCCCGTACGGTTCTTTGGATTCAAATTACTTTGTCTCCGACTGGCCGGTAGGGCGTTTACCCGGCGAAGATGGTTCGGAGGTTGGCTTGTTGCTCACTCAGGTGAGGAACGTTCTGGATTACCACTCCGGCGATGCCACCTCGGAATCTTTGTTCAGCCAGATCATCGGGCGCCTGATGTTCTGGAATCGCCCCTGGGTAAAGCAGTTCAGCAACCTGGGTTACAGTGCCTCTGTATGGCGCAGGTCGTCTACGGCAGTATTTCGCTCAATTGGCGATGTACGTAATCTGCACCTCTCACCTGAGGTCACAAAGGCGCCTTTCAAGGTGAACAAACTGGCTTCGGCGCCGATTGCATATTTCAACCTGCACGGTGTGGAGGATGGCCCCGATTGGTATGGACAGAAGGACCCGGCCGAGAAACTTCCCGGTGCCGATTACCCGGTGGCATTGACCACAGCCGACCTGAGGAAAAACGCGGCTGTTCCTGCGATCATTTTCAGCGAAGCCTGCTATGGTGGGCATATCTTTGGTAAGGCAGAAGCGGAATCCATTGCACTCACCCTGATGGGGATGGGAAATTCGGCGCTGATCGCTTCCACGACCATTGCCTATGGCTCGGTGAGTACCCCGATGATCGGTGCTGACCTGTTGGGATATCTCACCATGAAGAACCTGAGGAGCGGATTGGCCATCGGTCCGGCTTTCACCAGGGCCAAAGTTGAATTTGTGCGCGAAATGAACCGCCGTCAAGGTTATCTGGACGGGGAAGACCAGAAAACTTTGATCTCCTTTGTGCTGTACGGTGATCCTTTGGTCGCTTATGACCACCAGGAGTCCATTGGCAAGACCTACAGCCGCGATACCTTGCGCCCGGTGGTGAAGACAGTTTGCGACCGCGTTGAGGTGAAAACGGAAAACTTTGCGGCAGCCCCCAAGATGGTTTCCCTTGCCAAGGAAATGGTCAAGGAATACCTGCCGGGCATTGATTACGCCGAGGTGCGCATTAACCAGCAAAAGGCGCGCTTGGAAAAGTCGTTGCCGGGTGCTTCCGAGATACCTGACCGTGTGGTGGTGTCCTTCAGTAAGCAAATTAACCTGACAGACCGCACTCATCGCCAGTTTGCCCGCGTGACCATGGACCGCCAGGGCAAAGTGGTCAAGTTGATGGTCAGCCGCTAAGTGTTACAAAAACCTCTCAACCGCGAATACATCTTGTGTTCGCGGTTTTTGTTTGCAGAGAACAGTTTTGCACATTTGGCATTGGACTAGAATATAATAAGCATCAATTTACAACGAGGCAGGTGACCCATGACCAAAAAAATGACCGGTGCGGAGATCAGGCAATCATTCATTGACTTTTTCAAGTCAAAGGGGCACACATTTGTGCCTTCGTCTTCCCTCGTACCCGGAGGCGACCAGACTTTGCTGTTCACCAACGCCGGTATGGTGCAGTTCAAGGATGTCTTTCTGGGCACGGATACCCGGCCTTATACCCGCGCGGTAAACTCGCAGAAGTGCATGCGCGTTGCCGGCAAGCACAACGACCTGGACGATGTGGGCCGCGATGATTCGCACCACACTTTCTTCGAGATGCTGGGCAACTGGTCTTTTGGCGATTATTACAAAAAAGAGGCCATTGCCTGGGCCTGGGAGCTTTTGGTAAAGGAATGGGGTGTTGACCCGGCGGTCTTGTACTTCACCTGTTTTAAAGACGACAAAGGCGACTTGCCTACCGATACCGAAGCTGCTGAAGAGTGGGCTAAACAACCTGGCCTTGACCCTACGCACATCCTTTATTTTGGCCGCAAGGAAAACTTATGGGAAATGGCCGATACCGGGCCGTGCGGCCCTTGCAGCGAAATTCATGTTGACCGCGGGCCGAAATTCTGCGACAAAGCTGATGTGCCGGGGCATGTATGCCGTGTCAACGGAGATTGCAAGCGTTACCTCGAGATCTGGAATCTGGTGTTCATGCAGTACAACCGCATCAACCAAACCCGATTTGACCCCTTGGCGCACCGCCACGTGGATACCGGTATGGGCTTTGAGCGGATTGTTTCCATTCTGCAGAATGTGAATTCCAATTATCGTACTGACCAGTTCTTCCCGATGATTGAGAAGATTCAGGAATTGGCCGGGCAGACCACCGAGCAGGTGAATGCAAACTTTACCCCTTACCGGGTGATTGCCGACCACGTGCGTGCGGCCACATTCCTTATTGCCGATGGCGTGGTACCGGGAAATATCGGGCGCAACTATATCTGCCGCATGATCATCCGCCGTGCTGCCCGCTTTGGCAGCAAGATTGGCCTCTCCGCGCCGTTTCTGTCTAAAGTAGCCGAGGTGACCATTGCACTTTACGGGCAGGCTTACCCGGAGTTGAACAAGAATGCCGCCACCATTTTGGATAACCTGACGCGTGAAGAAAAACGCTTTGCGCGTACCGTCGAATCCGGTGTGGGCTATCTGGATGACCTGCTGGCCGAGATGAAAAGCAGCAATATCGCCGTGCTGGATGGCAAAAGAGCTTTCGAGTTGTATGCCACGCACGGGTTGCCGCTGGAACTCACCCGCGACATTGCCCGCGAGAACGGCCTTGAGGTTGATGAGGCGGGCTTCAAAACGGCTCTTGAAGAACATCGCCTGCAATCCGGCGCAGGCAAGGCCTTTGGCAAGATGGGCGGGGACCAGGTGGAGCTGTACCGCAGCACTTTTGCTGCTTTAACCAGGGATGGAAAGCTATCTGCCTCTGGCGTTGAGTACAACCCATACGAGTGGCTCAACATTCGCGGCACGGTTCTCTCCCTCTTCTCCGATGGGGCCCAGGTGGAGAACGCTGAAACTGATTCGCTGGTAGAGATCATTGTGCCCAAAACTGGTTTCTACATTGAGTCTGGCGGACAGGTGGCCGACAGCGGCTGGATCCAGGCACAGGATGGCAGCTGGGAAGTTGAAGTGAGCGAGGCCAAACGCCCGGCCGCAGGAGTGATTGTGCATTACGGCGTGGTTACCCGCGGAACCCCGCGCGTGGGAGATCAGGTGAATGTGGTGGTAGATCGCGAACGGCGTATGGACATCATGCGCAACCACACCGCCACGCACCTCCTGCATGCGCAACTGCACAAGGTGATTGGGGAGCATGCCCGCCAGGCTGGCTCGCTGGTTGCGCCAGACCGCTTGCGCTTCGATTTTACACATCATGAGGCCATTCCGCAGGACAAATTGATGCGGATCGAAGCCGGCGTGAACCAGGCCATTCTTGAAGATCACCCGCTTTCGATCAAGACCAAAAAACTGGACGAGGCGATTGCAGAAGGCGCGATGGCTCTTTTTGGCGAAAAGTATGGCGAGAACGTGCGCACCATTACCATTGACGCCGATGCACCGATCTCTTACGAGCTTTGCGGCGGCACGCACGTGGAAAACACTGGCATCATCGGCACCTTCCTGATTCTCAGCGAGGGCAGTGCGGCTGCCGGTATTCGGCGCATAGAAGCAGTAACCGGTCGTGGTGCCTATGAGGTGATCCGTGAGCGCAATGGCATTTTGCGCAAATCTTCACGCCTGTTGAATACCGGCGTTGAGGATGTGCCAAATAAGATTGTGGCGCTTATTGATGGCGAAGCTGACCTGAAAGAGAAACTGGCCGCTTTACAGCAAAAGAGTTCCCAATCCGAATTTACAGGAAAACTTGCCCAGGTAAAGCTGGTCAAGAATGTACCTGTGCTGGTCACCTTGGTCGGCGAAACCTCTGTGGATGGCCTGCGGCAGTTAGCCGATGTCTTCCGCAACAAATATCCGAGTGGCATTGTGGCGTTGGCAACCATCAATCAGGGAAAGCCCGCCATCATCTGCGCCGTGACGGAAGACCTGATCCAGAAACACGGCCTCAATGCGGGCGAGATTGTGCGCGGTGCAGCCGGCATCATTGAAGGAAGCGGCGGTGGGCGCCCCAACCTGGCACAGGCGGGCGGCAAGGACGCCTCCAGAATCAACGAAGCCCTGGAGAAAATACTCCAGATGATCGAAGCGAAACTCTAAGCAAAAGCTCCCTCATTGTTTGAGGGAGCTTTTTTGTGAAGGTTTGCTTTACTTGTCTTCCGGGAGCCAGCAGCACAAAACCAGTTCCTTGGCTGCGCGCAGTTCGTCCAGGCGACCAATGGGGGTGTCGTGCGGCGCCTCTTTGAGCAGTTGCGGATTGGTGCGCGCCTCCTCGGCGATTTTGAGCAGCGCATCGGCAAAGGCATCCAGCGTTTGCATGCTTTCTGTCTCGGTAGGCTCGATCATCAACGCCTCGTGGACGATCAGCGGGAAGTAGTTTGTGGGTGGGTGGAATTTGTAGTCCATCAGGCGTTTGGCGATATCCAACGCATGAATATCTGCCACATCAGGCCACATGCCCTCTACTACAAACTCATGCATACAGGTGCGGTCATACGGCAGATGGTAAGCCTTGCGCACTTTTGATAACAGGTAGTTGGCATTGAGTACAGCATATTCGGCGATCTTGCGCAGCCCTTCCGGGCCGTGCATGCGGATGTAGGTGTACGCGCGCACGTGCATACCAAATTGCCCCTGGAAGGATTTAACCCGCCCAATGGTATGCTGCGGGGTCACCAGGCTGTACAGTGGTGCAAGTTCGTCATTGCCTTTTTCCACCATTTCTACAACCGGACTGGGGAGGAATTCCGCCAGCTTTTTGGTGACGCCAACCGGGCCGGAGCCGGGGCCGCCGCCGCCATGCGGGGTGGAGAAGGTCTTGTGCAGGTTGTAATGCATGATGTCAAATCCCAGGTCGCCGGGGCGGGCAATGCCCAGCAGGGCGTTGAGATTGGCGCCATCGCCATAGACCAGGCCGCCTGCCTCGTGAACGATCTTGATGACTTCCAGCACGTTCTCATCAAAAAGCCCGAGTGTATTGGGGTTGGTGAGCATCAGGCCGGCAACTGTCTCATCGCAAACCGAGCGCAGGGTTTCCAGGTCCACATTGCCGCGGGGATCAGAAGGAACAGGAACCACTTCAAAGCCGCTCATAGCTGAGGTGGCCGGGTTGGTGCCGTGCGCTGAATCCGGGATGAGGATTTTGGTGCGTTTCAGGTCGTTGTTGAAGCGATGGTACGCGCGGATGATGCTCACACCTACGAACTCGCCTTGCGCACCGGCAGCTGGCTGCAGGGTAATCGCATCAAAACCGCTGATCTCTTTAAGGTGCTCCTGCAGATCGTACATCAACGCCAGGTTGCCCTGGATGGTATCTTCCGGCTGCAGCGGATGGGTGAGGGCAAACCCGGGAAGGCGCGCGGTCACTTCGTTGATCTTGGGGTTGTACTTCATGGTGCAGGACCCCAGAGGATACAGGCCGGTGTCCACGCTGTAATTGAGCGAAGAGAGATGGGTGAAGTGGCGTACTACGTCTGCCTCGGAGAGTTCAGGCAGCGGTAGTTCGGTGCGCAGAAATTCTTTGGGTAATTCGCTGAGGGGAACATCCGGCCTGGGGAATTGCACACCCACGCGCCCGGTTGAAGAAAGTTCGTAGATCGTAGGCTCAGTCATGATTCACCTCCGCCAGGCAATCCACCAGATAGTCGATCTGTTCCGCGCTATTCATCTCGGTAACGGCTACCAGCAGGTGGTTCTCCAGGCCGGGATAGGCTTTGGCAAGCTCATACCCGCCCAGAATGTCCTGATCCAGCAGGTATTCATTCACTTCCTTGGCGCTCACCGGGCATTTGACCACAAACTCATGGAAGAAAGGTTGGTTGGACACCACTTCAAATCCGGGGAGTTCGGCGATCTTCTTGGCGGCATAGTGTGCTTTTTGATAGCACAAGTTTGCCACCTGTTTGAGGCCGTTCTTGCCCAACAGGCTGAGGTAGATGGTGGCAGCCAGGGCCATCAGGCCCTGATTGGTGCAAATGTTGGAAGTGGATTTTTCGCGGCGGATGTGCTGCTCACGAGCGGTAAGGGTCAGCACATAACCGCGGTTGCCTTTACCGTCCACTGTTTCGCCTACCAGACGCCCGGCAATCTTGCGGACGTATTCCTTTTTGGTGGTGAAGAAGCCCAGGTAGGGGCCGCCGTAAGACAGGGGGATGCCAAGCGGTTGTCCTTCGCCAACGACAATATCTGCGCCAAAATCACCGGGAGGGGTAATCAGGCCGAGGGCGGTGGGGTTGGTCACCACAGCCAGCAGAGCACCTTTGGCATGGGTTTCTTCGGCAAGTTTGCTCAGGTCAAAGAGGCGGCCAAAGAAATCCGGGTACTGAACCACCACCAGTGAAGTGCTGTCGCTGATATGCGGGATCAGGTCATTGGGGGTGGAGTTCAAAGGTGCTTCCAGGCCAACGGTCTCGATCTCCACATCGGCGTAACCGCACAGGTAAGAGCACAATACCTCGCGGTTTTGTGGATTGACCGCAGCTGAAAGCAGGATGTGCGGGCGTTTGCCGCGATAATTGTGGTAGGCCATCACACCGGCTTCTGCAGTGGCGGTTGCGCCATCATAGTGCGAGGCGTTGCTCACGTCCATGCCGGTAAGGTTGGCCATCAGTGTTTGAAATTCAAATACTGCCTGTAGGGTCCCCTGCGAGATTTCTGGTTGGTAAGGAGTATACGCGGTGTAAAACTCGCCACGGCGCAAGAGCATATCCACTGCGGCGGGGATGTAGTGGTGGTAAGCGCCTGCTCCCAGGAAAGAGACCAGATCTTCAACGGTCTCGTTGACGGAAGCATAGTCCTTCATCTCTGCCAGGGCTTCCATCTCGGTGATGCCAGCCGGCAGATTCAGCTTGGGAAAACGGTACTTCTGCGGGACGTCTGCAAAGAGTTCCTCAAGACTCTTAACGCCGATGCTTTTGAGCATCTGCGTTGTTTCCTCTTTGGTATGTGGAATGAACATCAGTGGCTCCGGCTGGAACAATAATCCTCGTAGGCTTTGGCATCAATCAGTTGAGTTAATTCGGCAGGGTCGGCGAGTTCAAGTTTGATCATCCAGGCAGCACCGAAAGGATCGTTGTTGACCTGTTCCGGGGAATCGGCCAGTTTCTGGTTGACCGCAAGCACCTTGCCGGAAACCGGTGCGTTCACATCGGCAGCGGCTTTTACGGACTCAATGGTGGCGATGTGATCCTGTTTTTTCACAGCGTCATCCACATCCACCGTTATCTCAACAAAAACGACGTCCGAGAGTTGATCCTGGGCATAATCGGTAACACCGATTGTGGCGGTTTTCCCTTCCACGAGCACCCATTCATCGGATTTGGTGTATTTCAGATTCGCAAGTGTTTTCATTTTTCCTCCGTAAGAATAAAATAAGCGCGTTAAGAGAGTTAACGCGCTCTGTTATCAACCTGAGAGTGTCGCATTGCTGCTTGCCCCATCGGTGTTCTTGCACTTTCCAGAGAGTTCAAAAACGCGGTCCTTTTACCTGAGAGATTCATCCTCTTGCTTTTGAGGTTTGCCCCTTCGGTGCCAAAATGGTCTCTTCCTCGTTTTCTCTATTCAATTGTGATTCCATTCTACGAACAGGGGCGGGAAATGTCAAGAAGGCTGGTTAAGCTCTGGCGGGCTTTTCTTTGTTGATGAAGAAAAGGAAGAAACCCAAAAAACGGATGACCGCTGCCACAATTAGCCCGACCGGAAGGCTCCAATGATCTGCGATAAAGGTGCCGATCAACGGGGAGACAATGGTGGCAAGAAATTGCATGCTCTGGGCAACACCCACAAAAAGGGCACTGTATTGTACCGGCACGGTTTGCATGAGGACGTCAAAGAACACCAGATCCAACCCTGCCTGAAAGATCCCCGCAAAGCCGGCGATGAGGGCGATCTGCCAGGTGGAGTGTGTGAGTGTGAGCAGGAAGGGATAGAGTGACAAGCCGAGGGTGGTCCATACCAGGACGGGATGTGTGCCGCGCCGTTTGCCAAAATTGGTCCATAAAAAATACCCGATGACCAGAATGGCGGTCTGTGAGGTATTGATGATGGAAATCCAACCATCAGATGCGCCAACCACCCGCACCAGGTAAAGTGGGACGAGAGGGCTGGCCATAGCGCTGCCGGCAAAGAAGATGAAGCGCTTGCTCATAAAAGAGACAAAGGGTTTTTCTTTAAGGACAAGGCTGGTAATCTCTTTGAGTTGAGACTTAATTGACTTGCCCGGTGTGTTTTCCGGAATCGGCTGCGGCGGGATTTTAATGTGGCTGGAAAAATAGAAGCTGATCAGGCCACCTAGCGACATGCCAATGAACATTAACTGGTAGTTTAGCGGGAAGATGACCCGGTCGAGCATTTGTCCGAGGGCAAGAACGGTCAAAGTGGTGGTAACGCCCAGCGTTGACCAGCGCCGGGTCATCAGCTCAAAGCGCCGATTGGGGCCTGCCACGGCGTTCATCACCACCGAAAAAGTGATCGAGACGACCGTCTGCGGCAGGGTGGCGATGGCCCAGATCAGCAGAATTGAATTGATCAGTATCTGGCGCGGCAGTAAAAAACTGGCGATACCGGTTAGCGCATAACTGGCAATTACCAGCAGGCGCGCAATGCTAAACCAGCGGACGATGTTGGACTTTTTTTGCAGAAAACGCCCCAGGGGGATGGCCAGCAGCAGGCCCGTCATGGCCGGCATGGCTGTGAGCATGCCCACTTGAAATGAGGTCGCTTCCAGGTGGGTTAGGTAAACCGGCAGGAACGGTGCAGCCGCATTGGCCAGGCCAACGCCGATGGCGTCTACCTGTACGTTGCGAAAATTGGTGCGAGTTTGCTTTTGGAGCAACTCGCCTTGCTCTGGCGCGGAGTCGTCAATCATAAGGCACGGAAAGTGAATTATATACCAAGCCCGCCGGTGTTGCTAATTGTTTTGCGGCGGCAGTACCACTACCTGTGTGATGAGGGTGGTGTTACAGCCGGCGTCCTGCCATACCCCTACAAAATTTCCTTCAGCATCATACCCCTTAAGGTTATAGATCTCCCACCCTTTGATCACCACCAGATCACCGGGTTTAAGCTGAAGAAGCTGCTGGTGAACTTCTTCGTCCACCGGGACGGTATGCAGCAGGTTGATGGTTCCCACAACCGCCTGGGTGGTGCGGAAACGGTAAACAAAGTGGTGGTCAGCAACTTTTGTATAAACCAGCTGAGGATCAGAGAAATCTCCGGAAGTGACCAGGATATCCTGGGTGAGGATTTCGAAACCTTTTTCGCGGATGGCATAGTTGTATTTGACCAGCCCCTGAAAGATAGCCTCATGGCTGGTTTCGTAGGAGATTTCCCAGTGGTTTCCGTTGGGAATACTGACCTTGTGAAATCCATCTTCCACCTGCATTGTGCTAAAATCGGAAAAACCGCTGGGAGTAAAAAAGCTCTGGATGTTGGTGGCATTTGCCAGAACCAGGATGAGAAGCAGCGCCAAAAAGGCAACAATCCCAATCAGTAAAGTGGTAGTGCGATTCTTGTTGGGCGAAGCTTCGGTTTGAGTAGTGGGGGTCTCAGAGAGGGTCATGTCAAATTCCGATATTCAGTTATAATGAATTCTATCAAAAAGGAGGTGACGCGCAAAGTAAAAAATGCTGTGGAAAGCTAAGCGCATGGACCAGTTAAATACTGGTTGACGAGGATGAGGGTTCTCCATTGCAGAATGGAGTTAACCGGCACGGCCGGGAAAATCGAAAGATCAGCGGATGCCCTCCAAACCCAGATGGGTTTGCACTTTCCATACAAAACAACAATCTAAATTCATGCAATAGAACATTCCTGTTCCATATTTTGGCTATTTGGAGGAACGTATGTGTGGAATTGTTGGATATATCGGCGATAAAGACGCAACGCCGATTGTGTTGGCTGGATTAAAAAAATTGGAATATCGTGGCTATGATTCAGCAGGGATCGCCGTACTCACTGATGGTCACATCGAGGTCAGGCGTGATGCCGGCAAGTTGGCGAATCTGGAGGCACTCATCTCCAGCCTGCCGATCAAGGGAAGCGTTGGTATTGGGCATACGCGCTGGGCCACCCACGGTGAGCCTTCGGCGCGAAACGCGCACCCGCACCTCGGAGCCACCGGCAAGGTGGTGGTCGTCCACAATGGCATTGTGGAAAATTTCATTGAGTTGAAAGAAGAGCTGGCCAAAGACGGGGTCAACTTCCAATCTGATACCGACACGGAAGTGATTGTTCACCTGATTGAAAAAGCCTTGAAGGCGAAGGTTACCCTTGAATCTGCGGTGCGCAGCACCTTATGCCGGCTTAAGGGGGCACATGGCGTGGTGGTGATGTCCACCATCGAGCCAGACAAGATCATTGCGGCCCGAGTGGGAAATGCTGGCGGTGTAGTGATTGGTTTGGGCGAGGACGAGAATTATGTGGCTTCAGACATCCCGGCTATCCTGGAGCATACGCGGCGCTTGATCTTTTTGGAATCTCGCCAGATGGCAGTGGTCACCAGGCACACAGTAAGCATCACCACACTGGAAGGGGCGCTGGTCAAGCCGCAGGTTTCTTCGGTGGCATGGGACCCCGTTTCGGCTGAGAAGGGCGAATTCCGCCACTTCATGCAGAAGGAAATCCACGAGCAGGTACGTTCTTTGACCGATACCCTTGCGGGGCGGGTGGATTTTGAGAATGGCACGATTCGGCTGCCTGAATTACACCTGAATGCTGAAAGCGCACGCAAGATTGAAAAAATCATCATTACTGCCTGCGGCACAGCATCGCACGCCGGGATGGTGGGCAGGATTCTTCTGGAGCGCATTGCGCGCGTCCCCACCACCAATGAGATCGCTTCTGAGTTCCGCTATGGCGACCCCATCGTGGATGAGCACACCGTGATTCTGGCAATCAGCCAGTCTGGCGAGACCGCCGATACCCTGGCAGCCGTGGAAGAAGCGCGCAAACACGGTGCCACTGTTTGGTCAATCGTCAACGCCATTGGTTCTCAGGCCATGCGCATTGCAGATGGGTATGTTTCCATGCAGACCGGGCCGGAAATTGGCGTGGCTTCTACCAAGGCTTTTACTGCGCCTCTGGTGGACCTGTACATGCTGGCGGTGCTGCTGGCAGACCTGCGCGGCGTGATTACCCCTGAAGAACGCAAACGCTATGTGGATGACCTGCGCCTGATCCCGGAATTAGTGGGCAAATGCCTTGATCGCGAAGAGGAAGTGGAAAGAATCGCTCAGAACATTAAGGATACTCACGACATGTTGTATCTGGGGCGTGGGATTAACATGCCCATTGCCTATGAGGGGGCTTTGAAGCTGAAAGAGATTTCGTATATCCATGCAGAGGCTTATCCAGCTGGTGAGATGAAGCATGGGCCGATTGCCCTGATTGATGAGAACATGCCGGTGCTGGCGATTGCGCCAAAAGACCCCTGGTATGAGAAAATGGTCAGCCAGATCGAGCAGGCAAAGGCACGCGGGGGAACGGTGATTGCCATTGCGTCTGATGGCGATAAACGCACCCCTGCGCTGGTGGACGAAGTAATTTGGGTGCCCGAATGCCCCTGGCTGCTCAGCCCGGTGGTCACGGTGATCCCACTGCAAATGCTGGCGTATCACATCGCGTCTTTGCGTGGGCTGGATGTTGACCAGCCACGGAATCTGGCAAAGTCCGTTACGGTAGAGTAACTAGCTCTCTCCACACGCATAGCGTGTGATGAGGCCGATCAACTGATCCACAACTGCCTCATACGGTTGTGGGTCAGTATTTTTGTATGGATTTATTGCGACGCAAACCTGTGGGCCGCGTCTCCCGGCTGACCAGGAGGCATTAACTCCCAGCTCCTTCAAGTAGGCGATGCTGAAATTGATTCTGGTATGCGGCGTGGCCTCTGGCGGAACTTTCACCAACTCCTTTTGCCATATTGCAGCTGCAATCTGCTCTGCGGAGAAATGCTCCGTCGCGAAAGCCGACAGGGCATTGAGCAGGAATTCGAGGTTTGCGGCGCTGGGATGATGGCAAAGGGTGTATCTGGCAGCAGGCCGCCCCCTTATGTGCCGGGTTGTATCTGCGACTACAATCTGGCGGTTACGCAGCAGCGGCGCCAGGTTGTAGCGGATGTCCGCTTTGGTAAGATCCAGTGCCCGGGCGATCTCGGCGACCGTGCCGGAGCCGCTGTGAGCTAAGTACTCGAGGATACAGGTTGATGTGGTCATAGGTATTAAGTAAAAAAATATTTTCTTAATTATCATCTTGACAGGCTGGTTAGTCAAGTTAGAATGAGAGAATTAGGGTGACGGAGGCGGCATGAGCGAAGACAACTTGAACAATCCCGGCGTGCAAATTCCGCTAGAGATGAAGGGGCAGGTAGCCATTACCTCCCTGGATAAGGTCTATAACTGGGCGCGCAGCAATTCCATGTGGCCCATGATGTTTGGATTGGCCTGCTGTGCTATCGAAATGATCTGCACTGCCGCCAGCCGCTATGACCTGGCGCGTTTTGGCATGGAAGTGATGCGCCCCAGCCCGCGCCAGGCGGACGTGATGATTGTTTCCGGTACCGTAACCAAAAAGATGATCCCGCAAATTGTGCGCCTGTACAACCAAATGGCGGAACCAAAGTACGTGATTGCCATGGGAGCGTGCGCCAGCGGTGGCGGGCCATTCAAAGAGGGTTACAACGTGGTGCCGGGGGTGGACAAATTCATCCCGGTGGATGTGTACATTGCCGGCTGCCCGCCAACCCCGCAGGGCTTGATGCACGGACTGATTACGCTGCAAAAGAAGATTGAACAGGAAAGCATCCCCAATACCCGCTGGTACAGGAAAGACCCTGTGCCGGATATCCCCGTCCCGGTGCTGGGGCCGGACCTGTTTGACCCGCGTAAAGTGAACCTTATTTACACAGAAACCCACCGTCCTGCGCCCGAAGCACTGACTTCTCAGGGTGAGGAGGCGCAAAATGGTTGATGCCGCCGCTCTCCATCCGCTTTATCAGAAACTGCTCAAGCAATTTAACGCCAACGTGCAGGTGGAGGAACGCGCCAATTTCTTTGGCCTCATTGTGGAGGTTACCGCGTTGACCGGCGTGCTCCAGCATGCAAAAGAAAAGTTGGAGTTCGATTATCTCTCCTCCATCACGGCTGCCGATGACTTCCCGGAAGATCGGCTGGAGATCATTTATCACCTTTACCGCTCAGTTGGTGGCCCGGAACTGGAATTGAAGGTATTCGTGGCACGCACCGATCCGCATGTGCCATCGGCAGTACCGCTTTATCCCGGCGCGGAGTTTCAGGAACGCGAGGTGTATGACCTCTTTGGGGTGACCTTTGATGGCCACCCTGACCTGCGGCGCATTTTGATGTGGGATGGCTTTGACGGCCACCCACTGCGCAAGGACTGGAAGGAACCACAGTACGAGGACGAGGTAAAGCCGTTTAAAAGCCGCTGGCCGGAAGGGAAGGGTTTACTCACCGAATCGCGCACCCCATACAATGACAACGTCCAATACCCAGCTCAGTTTGACCCGCACAATTATCTGGCCGAGCACGACCAGGGGCTGTATGAGGAATTGGAAAACGTCATGAAGAAAAGGGCTGGCAGCCTGAAAACGGACCAGCTGATCGTCAATCTGGGGCCGCAGCATCCTTCCACGCATGGCGTTTTCCGCATGATCGCCGTGCTGGATGGCGAGACGATCGTGGAATTGAAGCCGGCGATGGGCTATCTGCACCGCAATCACGAGAAGATCGGCGAGCGCAATACCTTTTTGCAGATCATGCCCTATACCGACCGCTTGGACTATCTCAGTTCGATGAACAACAACTTTGGTTACGCCGTTACGATCGAGCGGATGATGGGCATCCAACCCCCGCCGCGGGCGGAGTACATCCGTGTGATGATGGCGGAATTGACGCGCATTGCCAGCCACATCTGGTCTGTGGGCTTCTTGCTCAATGACCTGGGGGCGTATTTCACCCCGGCACTGTACGCGATGGAAGAGCGCGAGTTGATTCTGGATATCTTTGAAGCGGTGGCCGGCTCGCGCATGATGTGCAACTATTTCCGTTTTGGCGGCCTGGTGAGAGATGTGGATGAAGCACTTCTCAAGAAAGCGCGCAGCCTGGTTTTTGATCGCCTGCCGCGCAAAATTGATGAACTTGACCGCTACCTCACCGATAACGAGATCATTCGCTCCCGTTGTGAGGGCGTGGGTGTTCTCACCGCGGAACAGGCTATCGCCTTTTCCATCACAGGGCCGCTATTGCGCTCCTCCGGTGTGCCCTACGATATCCGGCGCGCTGATCCGTATGGTATCTACGACCAGTTGGATTTTGATGTGTGCACACGCCTGCATGGTGACGTGTATGATCGCTACCTTATCCGCCTGGATGAGATGCGCCAGAGCTTACGCATTCTGCGCCAGGTGCTGGATCAAATGCCTGAGGGCCCGGTAATGACCGGAAAGGTGCAGTACAACGTGAGGGTGCCGGCCGGTGAGATGTATGGCAGGGTGGAAGGGCCGCGCGGGGAATTGGGATATTATGTGGTTTCCGATGGCAAGCCCAATCCAAAACGCTATCACGTGCGTGCCCCATCACTGGTGAACCTGACCGGCCTCGCGGAGATGTGCCGCGGGGCAAAGATCGCGGATGCCGTTACCATTTTGGGTTCTGTGGATATTGTCCTCGGCGAAGTGGACAGGTGAGACTATGAAAATCATTGGCACAGGAATCGCGAAAGGGTTGTTTGTAACGGTAGGCCATTTTATAAAGACTTACACCGTTGATCTCAAGAATCAAGTGAAAGGGATAAACAAAACGCAGGAGGTTGACTTCAAATCCTCGGCGCAGTCTGCGGGCATTTTCACCGTGCAGTACCCGGAGCAGGTTCTGCCGCCGCCGGAAGAATACCGCATGATCCCGTTCCTGGTTTATGAGTTGGATGAGGCCGGCCAGCGCAAGTATCGTTGCACTGCCTGTGGGATTTGTTCCAAAGTATGCCCCACTCAGTGTATTTGGATCACACGCGCAAAGGACGAAGCCACTGGCAAGCCTGTCCCGCAATCGGAAGGCTTCTATATCGATATTGATAAGTGCATGAATTGCGGTTCTTGCGCGGAGTTCTGCCCATTTGACGCGATCAAAATGGACCACGATTTTGAGATTGCTACCTACGAGCGTGGCGAGTCGCGCATCTTTCTCAAAGAGAGGTTGGGAAAACCGTTGGAGTATTATGCTAAAATTCGCCCAGCCAACTATGGCCGTGAAGAGGAAGAGCGCAGGCAAAAGGCTGAAGCGAAACAGGCCAATCCGTCATGAACAATCCGGACACAGAGTTACTGTTCCCAATGCGGGTTATTCCATCCCTGGCAGATGTGCGGGGAAAAGAGTGGCAGGAATTAATCGCGCGCATTGCGGCGTGTGAGGATAATTCTCCGCAAAGGATCGCCTTTTCATTTTTTATGATAAAACTTGCCGGCTGCATGGGGTGTTCGGCCGATTCGTTCCGGGCCCTGCGGGGATGTACCCAGTGTGCCCGGCTTGCGGTTAAACGCTCCAAAGGTTCCGATAGTGAACTCCTGGCGGCGTATACCGAGTCGTTGGATGAAGTTACAAAAATCCTTGAGAGAAGAGAGAAGTTGGTTTATTCCAACAATTAACGAATGACAGATCAACAAACAATTATTAGTGCTTTGCGGCAGGTGATGGAACCGGAGCTGCATAAAGATATTGTTACATTGAATATGGTCGAGGATGTTCGCGTAGATGGCAGTAAAGTTCGCCTTAAAGTTGTCCTTACCACTCCTGCTTGCCCCTTAAAAGCCAAAATTGAGAACGATATTCATAACACCTTGCTGGCTCTGGAGGGTGTTACAGATGTGGCGGTGGAGATGGATGCGCGCGTATCCGGCGACGGACAGAACCGCGAAATGCTGGCATTGCCGATCAAACATGCCATTGCCATTGCTTCCGGCAAGGGGGGCGTCGGCAAGTCCACCGTCTCAGTGAATGTTGCCGTTAGCCTTGCACAGGCGGGCGCCAAAGTTGGTTTGCTGGACGCTGATATCTATGGCCCGAACATCCCGACAATGGTGGGCGCCGAGTATTTGCCCGCCCCACGCGACGGGCGCATTTACCCGGCAGAGGCTTATGGCTTAAAGGTCATGTCCATTGGTTTTATGGTGCGTCCGGGGCAGCCGCTCATCTGGCGCGGCCCCATGCTGCACACCGCCATCCGCCAGTTTCTCGCCGATGTGGAATGGGGCGAGTTGGATTACCTCATCATTGACTTGCCGCCCGGTACCGGGGATGCACAGTTGAGCCTGATGCAAAATCTGCCCCTTAGCGGCGGCGTGATCGTCACCCTGCCGCAAAAGGTGTCTCAGGAAGATGCCGGCAGAGGCTTGCAAATGTTCATCGAGCTGAAAGTGCCGGTACTGGGGATCGTTGAAAACATGAGCTATCTGGCCATGCCGGATGGAAGTAAAATGGATTTATTCGGCAGCGGTGGTGGTGCAGAAATGGCGCAGCGTTACAGTGTGCCCTTGCTGGGAACAGTTCCCATTGATGCCGATGTGCGCATTGGTGGCGATACCGGCAAGCCGGTGGTCGTTTCAAAGCCAGATTCCGCCGCAGCAAAGGCATTGCGGGAAATTGCAGAAAAGACAGCTGCCCGGGCAAGTGTCCTTGCGTTTGAGAACCGTGCCAATACAAAGAACGAGAAAGAGAAGTGATTATGGAGCCAAATAACGCACCAGATGTAGTTGGGGTTCGTTTTTCAAAGGTGGGTAAACTCTACCATTTCGATGCGCGCAAACTGGAGAATTATCGCCTGGGCGATGTGGTGCTGGTAGAAACAAGCCGCGGCTGGCAGATCGGTGAGATCGTCACCAGGGTGCAAACGCTTGAGACACCTGCCGAGGGTGGCTTGAAGGTGATTGACAGATTGGCAACGCCCAAAGATCTGTTGCAGCGGCAGAGCTGGCAGGCAAAAGAGCCTGAGGTGGTGATCGCCGCGAAGAAGCGCTCGCAGGAGCTGCGTTTGCAGGGCATCAAAATCATTATGAGCGAGTACAGCTATGATGGTTCGCGGTTGACGATCTTCTTTAGTACCGATTCTGAGGACAAGATCGAATTGAAATCCCTGCGTGGTGATATGCAAAAGGTTTTTGGCCCGGCGCAGGTGGAACTCAAACAGATCGGCCCACGCGACGTTGCCAAGTATTACGGGGGGATGGGGGCTTGTGGCCTGGAAAAGCGCTGTTGCTGCAGTTTCATCACCGAATTCAGTTCTATTTCCATCCGCATGGCAAAGGAACAGGGGATTTCACTGACTCCCACCGAGATTACTGGTATGTGCGGGCGTCTGCGTTGCTGCCTGATCTATGAATACGAAAATTACGTGGAGGCCAGAAAACTGCTGCCCAAGCGCAACAAACGTGTGGTCACACCTGATGGAGAAGGTAAGGTGGTGGATGTTCACCCGATGAGCCAGATGGTGGTAGTTGAGTTTGCCGATGGGGCGCGGCGTGAATATGCCCGGGATGTGATTGAGCCGGCGGATGAACTAGAGGCGCTGACCAACAAGGCTCATGCCATAGACGAAAACAAGGGCAATGGCGGGTGTGAAGACTGTGATCTGCGGTAAATTGCCAGCGCAGCTTAATGATTTTGAGGGTTGGGAAGAACCCAAAAGGATCCTCGTGATCCTGGCTCACCCCGATGACCCGGAGTTTTTCTGCGGTGCCACATTGATTCGCTGGGCACAGGCTGGCCATGAGCTTCGTTACTGTCTGTTCACCCGGGGGCAAAGAGGCTCACAAGACATCAGCCTCTCCACAGATGAGATTGCTGCTGTGCGCATGCGCGAGCAACAAAAAGCCGCTGAATTTGTCGGCGCAAAGAGCGTTGATTTTTTGGATGAAATGGACGGGGAATTGGTACCCACACTGGGGCTGCGCAAGCAAACCGTGATGTGGATACGGCAGTATGCCCCGCACATCATTGTCACCAGTGACCCGCAGAATTACGTCAGCCTGGATAATCGCTTGAATCACCCCGATCACCGTGTGGCAGGGGAAATTGTGCTGGGGGCAGCTTTTCCGGCAGCCGGTAACGCACAGATTTACAAATCATCCAGCAATGAACCGCTGGGAACACCGCTGAATCCTGAGGAAATATGGATTTCTGCGACGAATCAGCCAAATCTCATTGTGGATGTGACGGATTACTACGAGCAAAAACTATTGGCCCTCTGCCGGCACGAATCGCAGATTGGGGGAAAAGAGCAGTTCTTACAACGCATGCGCAACCGCACAGTCGAAGACCCCGACACTCAAAAACCGATCTTTGTCGAACGCTTTAAGCGGGTCATTCTCAAGTAAGATTAAATAATCAGATTAATAAGAAAAAAAGTCGTGACAAATGTCAGAATTGCAGTTAAAATCTGATTTGTTATACTATTATTGCTTATATCATCAGATTAAATAAGGAAATACATTCCCTTGATAGCGCAAGGATACCGTTTATCTGAACTGCTCAAATACCTTTCCTCCATCCCGGAGGGCGGTGACCAGCGGATTCCCCCATTAAGCGAATTGAGTAAGCAACTTGGCATTAGCGTGGCTTCTCTGCGCGAGCAATTGGAGGTCGCCCGTCTGCTGGGAATTGTGGAGATCAAACCCAAAGCAGGCATTCACAAGACTTCATATTCTCTCAAGCCTGCCATTGCCGCAAGCCTGACCTACGCAGTGGAGGGTAACACCACTGTTTTTTCGCATCTCTCTAATTTGCGCAAACATCTTGAGGCTGCGTATTTCATCGAGGCAGTGCAGCAGCTTTCCACCACCGATGTTGAGTACCTGGCAAACGTGGTCAAACGCGCCCAGGAGAAGATCCGCTACATTCCTCCTCAATTACCGAGCGCGGAACACCGCGAGCTGCACATGGGCATCTACAAGCGGCTCTCAAACCCCTTCGTCCTCAATATTCTTGAGGTGTACTGGGACCTCTACCGTGCCACCGGATTGGAAATCTACCCGGAAATGACCTACATGGACAGGGTTTGGCAGTACCACCAGCGCATTGTGGATGCCATTCGCCAGGGAAACCCATCGCTTGGTTTACAGATTTTGATCGAACACATGGATTTGATCAGCCAGCGCGAGCGCATGGCGCCGCGGTTGTCTTTTGAATAATCTCAGTGTGGAGGATTGAATGACAGAAGCGGCACAATCAAAAATCGTCAATGATTTTTGCATCACATTTAGCACCGTCAACGGCTCTGGAAGCGCCACCGCTAACACCACATTAATGCGGGCGCTTTTTCGTATGGGTATTCCTGTGTCCGGTAAAAATATCTTTCCTTCTAACATCCAAGGGTTACCGACCTGGTTTTCTTTACGCGTGAATAAGGATGGGTATCTGGCGCGAGTAGAGCAGGATGATATTGTCGTTGCGATGAATCCGGCCACGATTGAAAAGGAATTGGGGTACCTGTGCCCTGGCGGCGTGTTATTGATCCCGGATGATTTTTCGATCCCCGAAGGCCGCAAAGATGTTCACATTTATGCCATGCCGGTGAAGAAGCTGGTCAAGGACGTAGATGTGACTCCAACTTTGCGTGATTACATTGCCAACATGGTGTACGTTGGCGTCCTGGCGCAATTGCTTTCCATTGACATTGACCAAATTTACAAGGCGCTGGATTTCCACTTCAAAGGCAAGCAAAAGGCTATTGACGCTAACTTCAATGTGGTCAAAGCCGCATACGATTGGGCCACAACGAACCTCATAAAAACCGACCCGTATGCCGTTGAGCCGATGCGCGGCAACGATGGCTGCATCATGACAGATGGGAATACTGCCGGCGCGCTCGGCTCGATTTACGGGGGTGTGCAGTTTGCCGCCTGGTACCCCATTACCCCTGCCACCAGTCTGGCGGAATCGTTGAATGAATACCTGCCGCTCTTACGCAAGGACTCTGAAAACGGCCGGGAAACCTATGCAGTGGTTCAATCTGAGGATGAGCTGGCGGCCATCGGCATGGCCATCGGCGCCGGTTGGGGTGGGCTGCGTTCCATGACGTCCACTTCAGGGCCAGGTCTTTCGTTGATGTCAGAGTACATCGGCCTGGCCTACTATGCCGAAGTACCGGTGGTGATCTGGGATGTGCAGCGGGTAGGCCCCAGCACCGGCATGCCCACCAGAACTGCACAGGGCGACCTCACTATGGCGAACTTCATCAGCCACGGTGACAAGCAAATGGTCATTTTGATTCCCGGCTCGATTAACGAGTGCTTCGAGTTTGGTTGGAGAGCCTTTGATATTGCCGAACGACTGCAAACGCCGGTAATTGTGATGTCTGACCTTGATTTTGGCATGAATCCCTGGGTGACAGAGAAATTTATCTACCCCGATTCACCAATGGACAGGGGCAAGATTCTCTGGGAAGATGGACTGGATAAGCTGCTTGAGCGGAATCAGGGTCATTGGGGACGCTATGAGGATGTGGATGGCGACGGCATCCCTTACCGGACGGTGCCCGGCAACCTTCATCCGCAAAGTGGGCACTTTACCCGCGGCACCAGCCACCGGGAAGACACCAGTTATTCTGAAGATCCGCAGGTCTGGGAGCGCATCTTTAACCGCATCAAAAAGAAGATAGAGGAAGGCAAAAAGTACCTGCCGGCGGCGGTCCCTGTAAAGGAGCCGGGCGCGAAGATCGCATTCATTTCCTCAGGTTCTGCCCATTTTGCCGTTGAGGAGGCACGGGCTCGCCTGGCTGCCCGGGGGATTCGCTCCAATTATCTGCGAATTCGCAGCTTACCCCTTGGCGCAGAAATCTCTCAATTCCTGGCCGAAAACGACACAGTCTTTGTGGTTGAACTTAACCGCGATGGCCAGCTTCATCAGTTGATCACATTGGAAGCGCCCGCATTGGCAAGCAAAATGATCAGGTGCGCGCATATTGATGGATTGCCCCTGACCGCTCAATGGATCATGGATCAGGTACAGGGCAACCTGGGAGGTACAAAATGAGTTTACCAACCTCAACCCCCGTAACTGCAAATGTAAACAAAGCAGGTTTGTCCAGAGCCGATTATCGCGGTGCACCTTCTACGCTGTGCCAGGGATGCGGCCATAACGGTGTTGCTGCGCAGATCGTTGCCGCCTGCTATGAGATGAACCTGGTGCCGGAGAAGGTCGTCAAGTTCAGCGGGATTGGCTGCTCCAGCAAAAGCCCTACGTATTTTCTCGGCCGCTCATTCGCTTTCAACGGCCTGCATGGACGCATGCCTTCGCTGGCTTTGGGGGCCATGTTTGCCGATAAGACCCTGAAGGGCATCGGCGTCAGCGGCGATGGCGATTCTGCCAGTATTGGGCTTGGGCAGTTCAAGCACCTGGTAAGGCGCAACCTGCCGATGGTTTACATTGTCGAAAACAATGGGGTGTACGGGTTGACCAAAGGGCAGTTTTCGGCAACGGCTGAAAAGGGTCTGGAACTTAAAAAACAGGGCACCAACCCCTACCTGCCGGTGGATATTGCATTGGAAGCGCTGGCCTCCAATGCGACCTTTGTTGCCCGTTCCTTTGCCGGCGACCCCAAGCAGTTGAAAGAATTGTTGAAGATTGCGATTGCCCACAAAGGTATTGCGGTTCTGGATATCATCAGCCCCTGCGTTACCTTCCATAACCACGAGAATTCCTTTCACTCATACGCCTTTGGCAAGTCTCACGAAGAACCGCTGCACGAGATTTCCTTTGTGCCGGCCCGCGACGAGATCACCGTGGAAGACTTTGAGGAAGGGACCAGCCGAGAGGTAACTCTCCATGATGGCAGCACCGTGGTGCTTAAAAAGCTGGAACAGGACTATGATCCGCAGGATAAAGCGCAGGCTTTTAAGATGCTGGCAGAAGCGCAATTGAACAACGAGCTGGTTACCGGCCTCATCTATATCAATCCGGATGTGCCCAATATTTTCGACCTTTACAACCTGCCGGATGAACCGCTCAATCGACTGAAACCTGAAAAACTGCGGCCATCAAAGGAAAGCATTGATCTGGTCAACAGCCTGATGTTCTAAAAAACAAACACACCCGCGAGAGCGGGTGTGTTTTGTGCTGCCTGTCTGTTTTACACTTTTTCGCCGATGGTGTGGAGCAGCGCCAGATTAGGCAGGCGCATGGCGCCTACCGGGAAACCGGAAATCAGCACCACCTGCTGGCCGGCTTTGAGGTTTCCGCGCGAGATAAGCGCCTGATCCACACTGTGCACCATATCCTCAAGCGAATTTGCAAAAGGAACCAGAGTAGGGGTAACTCCCCAGTAGAGGTTGCATAGGGCAAGTGTGCGTTCATTGGGGGTAAAGGCCATGATTGGCACGCGTGGGCGGGCTTTCGACATGAGCAGCGCGGTTTTGCCGGTTTGTGTAAATACCGCAATGTTGGTCACATTGCGATCATGTGCCAGTTCGCGGGCAGCGTTGGTGATGCTGAGGGCATCATCCTTGAGGGCCTCTTTGGGGAATTCTTCGCAATGGCTCCAATCGCCGCTGTGTTTTTCTGCCTCGCGCACAATTGAATCCATCATTTTCACTGCTTCGACCGGGTAATTTCCGCTGGCGGTCTCTGCCGAAAGCATCACAGCGTCTGTGCCGTCAAAGATGGCATTGGCCACGTCAGAGGCTTCAGCTCTGGTGGGGCGGGGATTGAGGATCATCGATTCCAGCATTTGCGTGGCGGTGATTACCACCTTGGCATGGCGGTTAGCAGATTGGATGATCTCTTTTTGCATAATAGGCACGATTGATGGCGAAGTTTCAACTCCCAGGTCTCCGCGGGCTACCATCACTCCATCGGCCTCATGGATGATCTCATGCAGGTTCCGCACTCCTTCAGGACGTTCCATTTTGGCAATAATCGGTGGGTTGCAGCCGTTGGTGGAAAGCTCAGCAATGACCTTTCTAACCTTGCGCACATCCTCAGCGGTTTCCACAAAAGAAATGGCGATGTAATCCACCATTTGCTGCAGGCCAAATTCCAGGTCGGTGCGATCTTTTTCCGTAAAACTGGGGATTCCCAAATTAGTACCGGGCAGGTTGACACCCTTGTGCGAGGTCAACAATCCGCCGGTAACCACTTTGGTTACCACTGTTTCGCCAAGTACTTCAAGGACGCTTAATTCCATTTGCCCATCGGCCAGCAGAATACGCGCGCCGGGTTTTACGCTGTGAGCGAGGTTGGGCACATCCAGAGGTAATGCGATCTGCTGCCCGCTGAAATCTTCTTTGTCAGTGCCTTCCATGAACAGCTTGAGCGTTTGCCCTGCACTCAGCGGGATACCAGCCTCTGGTAGTTTCCCAACCCGAAGTTTTGGCCCTTGCAAGTCCTGCAAGATGGTTACCGGGATGCCGGTTTCTTTGCTGCATTTGCGCAGCAGGGCAATTACCTGGGCATGGGAGTCGTGTGTTCCGTGAGAGAAGTTCAACCTGGCGACATCCATGCCAGAAGATAACAGATTCTTAATCGTTGCTTCATCGGATGAACTGGGGCCCAGAGTGCAAACGATCTTCGCCAGTCTTTTCATGTTCCTCCATAGACGTACGAGAACTCTCTTGATTGTAATCGAAATCAATTAAGAAAAGAGCAGTGCCACAAGTGACACTGCTCGATAAGTGTACAATTGAGCGATTAAGCGAGCAGCTTTACCAGTACAGCTTTCTGCGCATGCAGGCGGTTGTGTGCCTGGGGGAAGATGGCAGAATGTGGACCATCTGCGACTTCGTCTGTCAACTCCTGGCCGCGGTGAGCCGGGAGGCAGTGCATCACGATCACGTCCTTGTCTGCTTCGGAGACCAGTTTTTGGTTTACCTGGTAAGGCGGGAAGACCTGTTTGCGTTTTTCGGTTTCGGCTTCCTGGCCCATGCTGGTCCAGGTATCCGTGTAAATCACATGAGCGCCTTTCACGGCTTCGTGCGGGTCGCGCAGGAAGGCCAGTTTGCTGCCCGAAGCCTTGGCGAAGCCGGAGGCATCGTCAATGGCTTTTTGCACCATATCGTAATCTGCAGGATTGGCAATGGTGAAGTTGGCGCCCAATTTGGCGCAGATATGCATCAGCGACACGGCAACGTTGTTGCCATCCCCTACATAAGTGACGTTGAGTCCTTTGAGGGTGCCAAACTTTTCGATAATTGTCAGGGCGTCTGCCATGCCCTGGCAGGGATGGTTGTAGTCGCTAAGGCCATTGATCACCGGGATGGAAGCCCATTTGGCAAGTTCCACCACGTGCTGGTGTTCAAACACTCTGGCCATGATGGCGCTCACATAGCCAGAGATCACCCGTGCCACATCCGCAATGGATTCGCGCTGGCCCAGGCCAATCTCGTTGGGCGAAATATAAAGGGCATCGCCGCCCATGTGGCGCATCGCCATATCAAAGCTCATGCGGGTGCGCAAACTGGGCTTCTGGAAGAGCATCGCCAGAACCTTGCCTTTGAATATCGGTTGATTGCCTTTCAAAAAATACTCTTTTTTTAGTTGCACTGCCAGATCGAGCATTTCCTGCAATTCAGAGGGGGTGTAATCTGCAATGGCGATGAAATCTTTTTTCATATTCCGTCCTTTAACTGGGAATGTGTGATTTTTCGAGTATAACATAGGCGCTTTTTATTGGGCAGGCGCTGGTGTTTACTCCTTAAATTTTAACTTGCGGATGGATGAACGCACCATAAAGTCCATGATGGGGTAAAGCGTACGGCCCAAAAGATGATGCGCAAAGTAGAGCATCTTGCCCTCTCCACCGGGGATGATAAGGTACTTACCCTGTGCCACTTTTTTGACAATTTCTTCTGCAACTTTGTCTGCACTCATCAGGTTGGCAGAGCCGGCAATCTCGTGAGTGATAAAGGGTTTGAACTGTTTTTCGTACTCAAGCTGTGAAGTATCCGTATCTGGAGGGAATACTACGGAGACCTGAATTCCATAAGGTTTTAACTCTGAACGCAACGCATCGGTAAAACCCGCTACGGCGTATTTTGATGCTCCATAGGCAGTGTAGCCATACACTCCGATGAAGCCTGCAACTGAACTGATGTTGACGACTGTACCTGAGCGCCGCTTTTGCATGGCAGGCACAAGCACTTTGAGCACATTGACTGTGCCGAAATAATTGACGTCCATCATCCAGTGAAAGACATCCATTGGCAGGGCGGCAAAGGTGCCCGGCCGAGCTACCCCGGCGGAGTTGATTACCACATCCGGGGTGCCGGTGCTGGCGGTAAATTGGTCGAGAGCGGTTTTTAACGCCTCATATTGCGTCACATCTGCCTGGATGGGGTAAAACTGCTGTGATGGCGTTTGGCGGCAGGATTCTAATTCTTTCATTGCGCTTTCGAGAAGCTCCGGGCGGCGCGCCAGGATGGCAACGTTGCCGCCGTTTTTCGCGATTTGCTTGGCGGTTGCCAGGCCAATGCCGCTGGAGCCGCCGGTGATCAGGGTTAACTTGCCGGTGAATGATTTCATTTTTCCTCCGATACCGCTAATGTGAACAACTCGAACAAGAGCCGCCGCTGCATCCGGCACAACCCCCACCGCTGCTGGTAGTACCGCCGGCGACTTTAGAGAAGCACGCCGATTGAATACGGCGGGTGTGGACTGACTGACAATTCTTGCAGGTGGCAGCCGAGTCCGCGTCTTTGATTGAACGCAGTAATTCAAAAGTTTTATTGCAGTCCTGGCACTGGTACTCGTAAATGGGCATGGTCTAACTGGTTACCTCTTGGGATGGTTGGGGGCGAAGGGAGAATCTAAAGGTGTACAGGGCAATGGCTGCCGCAATCGCCACATTGAGTGAGTTTTTTGTTCCCAACATTGGAATATACACAACTGTGTCTGCCGCGTCAAGAATCGCAGGATCCACCCCGGAAACCTCATTGCCTACCACCAGCAGGAGTTGATTGTCTGGGGCATAATCAATTCCGGTGGAAAACAGAGGAGTTGCTTTTGCTGTTAATTCCAGTGCTGCGATTTTAAAGCGCTTTGTCTTCGCTTCCTTCACTACTTCAAGCGCGTTTGGGTGATAGCTCCAGGAAGCGGTCTGTTCGGAGTTCAGCCCCGCTTTGATGAATTTTGGATGTTGCGGTGTGGGGGTGGTGCCGCAGCAATAAATATGTTCAATGGCGGTGCAGTTGGCACTGCGAAAAATAGACCCAACGTTGAAGGTACTGCGCAGATTATCCAGCAGAAGGTGAAGAACTGGACCCGGTTTGGCTGCTTGAGGCAGATTGACTTTGGCATTGCTAAAAGGGTCGCCGGACTTGATGACCGGTGCGCCACATACCGGGCACTGTTCGAATTGCCGGATGCTCAGATTCGAGGGAAAGCGCAGGCGGCAGGCCGCGTTTTGGCATTCATAGATCTGAAAGAGCGGCTCGGCTTCCATCGTTGTTTTATTGCTGCAGGAACCCCAGCGCGGTACGGATCACCTGCACTGAATTGATGTCAATTCCCAGCACGTCCAACACTTCTTCCGGGCGGCCGGTGGCACCCGGCAAAACGGAAAGGCGCATCAAGAGACCGGGCCGTGGTTCCTCGGCCAGGTAAAGCTGGTGTACCAGCGGGCGCAAGTCATAGGGTTTCCCTCTGCGTTCGCGCATCAGAGTTGGATGGTCGAGAAACCAGTTAATTTTCTCGTGGTCAGGCGTCCCTTGTGGCTCATTGAACTGAACCCGATAGTCCGATGTGGCGACGATGGTTTGCAGCGGGGCTGCATTGAGGGGGATCGACTCGATACGGATGATCTCGATGCCGGGATGCAGTGCCGGGAGCAGGGCAGCGGTGATAGCCTCAATATTCAGTTCGTCATTGAGCCAGATATCCAACATCTCGCTCTCGCTGGTAAACCCAAGCGGCAGGGGACAGGCTTGCTGGATGCGCGGCTGTGGGTGAAAACCCTGCGAGTATGCCAGCGGTAGCTGCGCCCGTCTGAGAGTGCGTTCCCACACCTTATGCAAATCCAGGTGGCCGGTATACTTGAGAGAATTTCCTTTTTTGTAAGTAAGCCGGGTGCGTATCATGATTGCACCTCCGGGCACAGCCATTGCGATCCCGGGTTCTCGCGGCGGACGTTGAGAAAGGTGGGCAGGATGCCGCAGGAAAAGCAGCCTTCGCGGCAGTCACCGGTTAGTTCTCCCTTTTGCGACTTGAGGTATTCTGTTTCCAGGAATTTGCGATTGACCCCGGGATTGATGTGATCCCACGGGAAAACTTCAGCGAGCGCATGTTCTCTGGATGTATAAAACTGATAGGGGATGCCAACTTCGTCAAAAGCATCCATCCAGGCATTAAAGTTGAACTGATCCTGCCAGGCATCGAACTTTGCGCCGCGTCTCCAGGCAGTTTCGATCACCGCTCCCAGGCGGCGGTCGCCGCGCGAGAGGGCGCTTTCCAGCAATGTCTCGCGCGGATTTGACCAGGTCATGCGCAGGCCGGGGCCGCGCAGCTGGTCTTTGAGCAGGTTTTGTTTTTCCAGCATCGCGGGCAGGGTATCCAGCGCTGCCCATTGAAAGGGGGTATGCGGCTTGGGAACAAAGGTGCTCACACCGGCATGGAGATTGGCTTTTTTGCCAATGATCTTGCGGCCTTCCTGGATCACCGATTTGCACAGGTCGGCAATCGCTTGCACATCTTCCAATGTTTCATCGGGCTGTCCGATCATGAAGTACAGTTTGATGTTAGTCCAACCGGCAGCGTAAATGGCGTTGGTGGTGGAAAGGAGCATCTCCTGCGAAATTGGCTTGTTGATGCGGTTGCGCATGGCATCGGAGGCGGCTTCCGGCGCAAGCGTAAAGCCACCCTGGCGCGAAGAGCGCAGCTTTTCCATGACATCAATAGAAAAGGATTCAATTCTCAGTGAGGGAAGCGAGACGGTAAGATTGCGCTGTGCGAATTTTTCTGCCAACGTGTCTACTAATTGCGGTAATTGCGTGTAGTCACTAGAGGATAAAGATAACAGCGCAATTTCCTCGTAACCGGTTTGCACCAGTGCCTTTTCGATGGAGCTTACTATTTGTTCAACGCTTCTTTCGCGTACGGGGCGATTAACAATGCCGGCATGGCAAAAGCGGCAGCCGCGCGTGCAGCCGCGCATGATCTCAATTGCAATGCGATTGTGCACCACATCTACGGACGGAACCAGAAACCGGGAAGGTGGATCCGGTAGTTTTGGTACAAAGCGTTTATTGATTTTTTGAGGGTAAACCTCGCTAATGGGAGCAATCGACTTGGTCGAGCCGTCTGCATTATAGGCCGCCTCATAGAAGCGCGGCACATAAATTCCCGGGATTTGTTGCAACGCGTTGAGCAATTCTACGCGGCTTTGTTTTTTGTCTTTGGCAGCTGATACCGCTTCAATGATCTCGTGGATGATCTCTTCGCCTTCGCCGATGACAAAGGCATCGATGAAAGCGGACATGGGCTCTGGGTTATAGGCGGCATGCCCACCAGCGATGATTAATGGATGGGATTCATCACGCTCGGAGGAATGGAGCGGGATTTGCGCCAGGTCCAGTGCATTCAAAACGTTGGTGTACAAGGTCTCGTACGGCAGGGTGAAGCCGATGATATCAAAATCGGCAAGCGCGTGGAAGCTTTCCAGCGTGTAGAGGGGAATTTGTCTCTCGCGCATCTGGCTTTCCATATCCAGCCAGGGCAGATAAGCGCGCTCGCAAAGCGCATCTTCGCGCGTGTTGATCAGGTCATAGAGAATGGTGATTCCCAGGTTAGGAACGCCAATATCGTACAGGTCCGGGAAGACCAGCGCAAAGCGAGTTTTGACGGAGTTCCAATCTTTGATTACCTGCCCGTATTCTCCCCCAACATAGCGACCTGGTTTTTGTACCGATAATAAGAAGGCGTCCAATTTGGAACGAATTTCAGCGGGTGAATGCAGCAAAAAATACTCCTATCAAGGGAATTAACGTAACTGAATTGTGGATCAGTAATTTTCAATATGATGTTCAAGGATTTGCAGGTTGGGGAAATACTCTTCGGAAAAGTGCACAACTTTCTCCAGTACCTGCGCATTATGGGCTGAGTCGTTTGAAACACAGACTACGCCAATCCAGGCGCTTTGCACAATGTCTTGCAGGCCAACTTCAGACAACGAAACATTGAACTCTTTGCGGATACGGGCGATTAGCGGTTGTATTGCGGAACGTTTTTCTTTTAGTGATTGGCAGCCGGGGATAGAATACTTGATTGTGAGTAAAGAAACCATGACTTTTCTCTCTTTTTGTGAAGTTGCTCTTGCCATCTGAATTCCGCTCAATTACAATCCCACCGTTAATATAATATAGAATGGGATTAATGAGTATAGCCAAAATGAAAACCGCTTATGATGCTGCTTTGGACTACCTGTACAGTTTTGTCGATTACAGCCTGACGCGCCAGTTGCGCTACTCGCCGGAAAAATTCAACCTTGACCGAATGAGGAGGTTAGCGGAACGGCTGGGGAATCCGCAGTCACACTATCCAGTCATCCATGTTGCCGGTACCAAGGGAAAGGGCAGCACTTCGGTTTTTGTTGCCTCTGCTCTGCAGCAGGCTGGTTACAGGGTGGGGTTGTACACCTCACCGCACTTGCATGACTATGTGGAGCGTATCCAGGTCAATCGTTCTCCAATGTTGCATGAGGAGCTGGTTGAATTCGTAGAACAACTCAAGCCAGGTTTGCAGGAAATCCCGGAAATCACTACTTTCGAGATCACTACTGCCATTGCCTTCAAGTATTTTGCTGAAAAAAAGGTGGACATTGCCGTTGTCGAGGTAGGATTGGGCGGCAGGCTGGATGCCACGAATATTGTGGATCCCTTGATGTCGGTGATTACCTCACTTTCTTACGATCACATGAACATCCTGGGAGATACCATTGAAAAGATTGCAGCCGAAAAAGGCGGCATCATCAAGCAAGGCCGCGCGGTGGTGGTTGCGCCGCAGGGTTATCCACAGGTGTATGGGGTATTGGAAGAGATCGCTAAAGCACGCCAGGCTCCACTTTACCGGGTGGATCATCTGTTTACGTATTCCGTCATTGAGCACGACCTGGAAAAGCAGGTATTTGATTTGCAGAGAAAAACTGCCCCAGAGGAGGGTCTGCGTTTCCATATTCCCCTGGTAGGATTTCACCAGGTGGAAAATGCTGTAACTGCATATTGTGTTTTGAAGGAATTGGCGAATAAGGGCTTTAACCTCGAAGACTCGATCATCCAAAAGGGATTTCAAAACGCCAGTTGGCCTTGCCGCTTTGAGGTGGTGCAACATTCCCCGTTGGTAATTGTGGACTCTGCGCATAATGCCGACAGCGCTAAAAAGCTGAGCCTTACAGTGCGCGAGTACCTGAAAGACAAAAAAGTCGTTCTTGTCTTTGGGGTTTCAGAGGACAAGGATATCAAAGGGATGTTTGCTTCATTGCTGCCCATATCTGATGTTATGATTATGACGAAGAGTATTCACCCGCGAGCACTGGAGCCGGCACAGCTTGGCGATATTGCCAGGGAGATGGGGTATCAATCAATCGTTACCGATAGCCTGGAAACTGCCCTGGATGTGGCGTTTGTACAGGAAAAAGCGGATGCAATCCTTGTAACCGGCAGTATCTTTGTGGCAGCAGCGGCAAAAGAGATCATACTTATGAAGAACCAGGATAAATGATGAGAGACGATTGGAAAAAACGCCTAGACAACCCGGAAGAATTTACCACAGCTCTGTATCAAAGGACTGATGAACTCTACCAGGTAAGCGATGCCACCCCCGACGAAAACGGGCTGATCTATTGCCCACTCTTGATCATGCGCGACATTGTGGTCTTTCCGCGCATGGTCTCACCAATCTTTGTTTCTCCCGGCACCAACCTGGAAGCCATCAATTATGTCCAGAAACACGGCGGAACAATGATTGCGCTGGTGTTGAAAGATGGCGATATCGAAAAGCCTAAGCCGGGTGATTTTGTAGATATTGGGGTAGAAATTGCTGTGGGGCGCTTGCTTTCCTTGCAGGATGGCAACGCTTCCGCGCTTGTGCAGGGCAGGCGCCGCATTCGCATCACTGAGATCGTTGAAGATGAGCAGTTCAACTGGGTGCGCGGTTTCGTCATCAGAGAAAGTACCATCTCTGACCGACAGATTGAAGCCCTGATGCGCACCTCACGCGACCTGTTCGAGAAGTGCGTACAGTTGGATCGCAGCCTGCCGGATGAAGCGCACCTGTTTTCCGTGAATATCTCGGAACCCGGCTGGTTGGCAGATATGATTGCCACTGCCATCTCCCTGCCTTTTTCTGAGCGCCTGGAGTTATTGCGGATCATTGAGCCAAAGGATCGGCTCAAGAAGATCAACTGGCTGCTGGCACAGGAATTAGACGTCCTTCAACTTGAAGATGAGATTCAAACGCGGGTGCAGAGCGAGGTTGACCGTTCGCAGCGGGAGTTTTTCTTGCGCGAGCAGCTTAAGGCCATCCAGAATGAATTGGGGGAAGGTGATATTTGGACGCGCGAGATTAATGAGCTACGGAAAAAGGTGGAAGACACGGCCATGCCTGAGGAGGCCAGGAAACAGGCGAAAAAAGAAATTGAGCGCTTGACCCAGATGCCGGCAATGGCGCCGGAGGTTGGCATCATCCGGACATATCTGGATTGGATTCTGGAACTGCCCTGGGATGTGACGACCACCGATAATCTCAACGTGAAACACGCTGCCAAAATCCTCGACGAGAATCATTATGGGCTTGGAAAAGCCAAAGACCGCATTCTGGAGTACATTGCGGTGCGCAGCCTCAAGCCTAAAAAAGAGCGCCAACCCATCCTTTGCTTTACCGGCCCTCCGGGTACCGGCAAGACCTCTCTTGGCCAATCCATTGCCGCTGCACTGGGGCGGAAGTTTGTGCGCCTTTCTCTGGGCGGCGTACGCGACGAAGCTGAGATCCGTGGGCACCGACGTACTTACATTGGTGCCATGCCGGGCCGCATTTTGCAGACGATGCGCCGCGCCGGCACGCTCAATCCGCTCTTCATGCTGGATGAAATTGACAAGCTTGGCTCTGATTTTCGCGGCGATCCTTCTTCCGCTCTGCTGGAAGTGCTCGATCCCGAACAGAATCATGCTTTTTCAGACCATTACCTTGAACTGGCGTTTGACCTCAGTAAGGTGATGTTCATCACCACCTCCAACAGCCTTGGCTCCATTCCGCCTGCGCTGCTGGACCGCATGGAAGTGATTGAATTTCCTGGCTACATCGAAGAGGAAAAGGTTGAAATTGCGCGGAAGTTCCTCATTCCCAAGCAGCTGCAGGAAAATGGCTTTGAGGCAGAGGATGTAGCTTTTGATGATGCTTCCATCCAGAAGATTATCCGTGAATACACTTATGAAGCCGGAGTGCGTAACCTGGAACGTGAGATCGGGCAACTCCTGCGCAAAGAAGCGCGCCAGAAGGCGGAGAAACGGCGCGTCACCAAGGCAATCACCCCGCGAGTGATCGAAAAATTCCTTGGGCCTCCGCAATTCTTCATGACCGAGGCGGAACGCCAGGACGAAGTGGGGGTTGCGACTGCGATTGCCTGGACCGAAAACGGTGGCGAGATCATGCCGGTGGAGGTGCTTATCCTGGAAGGCAAGGGGAATCTGCAGGTCACCGGGCAAATTGGCGATGTGATGCAAGAGTCGGCGCAGGCAGCACTTTCCTATCTCAAATCGCGTTCTGCCGCGCTCAATATTGATCCTGAGGTGTTTGAGAGCCTGGATATCCATATTCATATCCCGGAAGGCGCAATCCCCAAGGACGGCCCCAGCGCCGGCATCACCATTGCCACGGCGTTGTTTTCGGCGCTATCCGATAGAAGGGTCTACAAAGATCTGGGCATGACGGGCGAAATAACGCTGCGCGGCAATGTGCTGCCCATTGGCGGTGTCAGAGAAAAAGTGTTGGCGGCTTACCGTGCAGGGCTGAAAATCATCCTGCTGCCCGAAAAGAACAAAAAGGATCTGGTCGAGGTGCCGAAGAAGGTGCTGGAAGACGTGAAGATCGAATACGTCAGGCACATGGATGAAGTGATCAAATTGGCCGTGCATGCTCAAAACGGGGGCGAAAACCCGATCATTAAAAAAGTGAAAGCAATGCTGAAGAACGAAGGACGGGAACACAAGCGGGAGAAGTGAGGATAATAAAAAGCCCCTCGTACACACGAGGGGCTTTTTCTATGCCGGTGTTTGGGATTCAACCTGAGGTTGAGGCTGTGGCTGCGTTTCGCCTTTGCGTTTTTCCACCTGCAGGGCAAGAATGCCATTCTTTACCTGAGCGAGGGATTGTTCCATTTCTTTCGAAAGATTGGTCAATGTAGTAAGCACATACTCGTCGGCTTCCCTTTTTGTTTGCGCGCACTCGCTTTTGGCCTGTGCAAGCAACTGATCTGCGCGCACCTGGGCTGCCTGGGTGACCGAATCCTTTTCGACCAGTTTTTCACTTTTTTCGCGCGCAAGCGCAATGGTTCGGTTTCCCTCTTCCTGTGCCTGAGCGAGAATCCTATCTTTTTGAGCCAGGAGCTGCTGCGCCTTTTTAATTTCTTCAGGGATGGTGATGCGCATCTGGTCAATCAAATCCAGCAGGCGGTCTTCGTCAACAACCACACTGTGTGTGAATGGGACGGGACGACTTTCGTTAAACAACTCTTCCAAACGATCAACCAGATGTAAGATATCCATTTTGACCACTCCTGCTTTCATTATAACGAATTGCAAATAATAGATGCAAGCATTGGGCCAGATTAATCTCGCATATTCTGTGTTGGCATTACCGAATGGTTGTCTCCAAGTGAAGCAAACTGGGTGTGAAGGATCTTGGCTACGTAAGGCGGCACCATCGTGGTGACGTCGCCGCCAAGCGAAGCGATCTCACGGACGGTGGTGGAGGAAAGGAAGGAGTGTTCCTCGCTGGTGATCAGGGCCATCATTTCTACACTGGAAGAAAGGCGGTGGTTGGCCAGGGCCATGCGGAACTCATATTCAAAATCGGAAAAAACACGCAGGCCGCGAATCATTACCTGGGCGCCGATCTGTTCGCAGAATTTGACCGTCAGTCCGCTGTAACCGCACACGGTCACTTTAGGATTGTTTTTGAAAACCTCTTTGACCATATCCATGCGGGCTTCAGGAGAAAAAAGGAAACTCTTGAGGGGTTTGTCGTATACAGCTACCACCAGTTCGTCCACAATCCTGGCGGCTCTGGTGGCAATATCAATGTGCCCGTTGTGAATGGGGTCAAACGACCCCGGGAAAACAGCTTTAATCATCCTCTCTCCTGACTAACTAATATCACTTTTATCTGACTGCCAAAAAGCAGATAACCTCTGTAATATTATCGCATTTTCAGGCTTTTCCAGCAGCGGATCCTCTGCGAACAGCGTCTCTGCGGTCTCCCTGGCTTTTTCGATCAAGTGCACATCTGTGATCTTGGCCATCTTCAAATCGGCAAAACCGGATTGGCGGTAGCCGATAAAATCGCCGGGGCCGCGCTGCTGCAGGTCTTTTTCTGCAAGGATGAAGCCGTCATTGCTTTCCACCATTGCCATCAGGCGTTCATTCTCGGTGGTATCCTCGTTTTCCGGGACAAGCAGGCAGATGGATTGCTCCTGGTTGCGCCCAACCCGGCCGCGCAATTGGTGCAACTGCGCCAGGCCAAAGCGGTTGGCACCTTCGATCATCATCACCGTCGCATTGGGGATATCCACGCCTACCTCGATCACGGTAGTGGAAACGAGCACCGGAAACTCCTTGTTGAGGAAGGCGGTCATCACTTTTTCTTTTTCCTCAGCTGGCATACGCCCATGCAGTAAGCCGATTTTCATATCCGGGAAGATCTCTTCTTGCAGCACATCATAATCATCAACGGCGGCTTTTACCTCGCCCTCCTCATCTCCCTCGATGAGTGGATAGACGATGAAAGCCTGATGCCCCTGCTTAATGTGCGCGCGGATGATCTGGTAGGCTCTTTCGCGTTCAACAGGGCTAAGGATGTGCGTTTCTACGGGTTTGCGCCCTGCTGGCATTTCGTCCATTACCGAAAGCTCCAGGTCACCATACAATGTGAGCGCTAGAGAACGTGGGATTGGGGTGGCGCTCATCACCAGCAGGTGCGGATTTTGGCCTTTTTGCCGGAGCGCTGCCCGCTGTGATACGCCAAAACGGTGCTGCTCATCGATCACAACCAGTTGCAGGTTTTGGAATTGGATGGGGTCTTCGATCAGTGCATGGGTGCCGATCAAAAGTTTTACCTTACCATCCAACAAACTGGCCTTGATTTCCTCACGGTCTTTGGAGTTGGTTTCACCGGTCAGCAGCCTGACCTCGTCTCCTTGAAGCGCCAAATCTGCGCCCTTGAGAGTTGTGAGCAGGCTGGTCAACGAGCGGAAATGCTGCTCGGCAAGGATGCTCGTGGGAGCCATGATGGCCACCTGCGCACCAGCCTTGATGACCACAAGTGCTGCAAATGCCGCCACCACTGTTTTGCCGGAGCCTACATCGCCCTGCAGCAGCCGGTTCATCGGCGCACCCGAGGATAAGTCCTGGATGATCTGGCTCATAACCCTGTTTTGCGCACCGGTTAATTGGTAGGGGAGTGAACCGATAAAGCCTTGCTGCATCTCTGTGGTTACAGGATATTTCTGCGCAGGCTGTGATACCCAGTTCTTTTTTTGCTGGAGCACCCCAAGTTGCAGCAGGAAAATCTCGTCAAACGCAAGGCGACTTTGTGCCTTTTGGAGCAGATCAAGCGATTGGGGATAATGTACCTGGTGCAGGGCAACCGGCAGATCGATCAGTCCTGTTTTTCGCTTGATGTTTTCCGGCAGGTAATCGCCAATGTGATTAACGCAATAATTGATCGCCTGGCTGGTGGTGTTGCGTACCAGCTTTTGGGAAAGTCCTGAAGTCAATGGATAGACAGGAATGATGCCATTGGTGTTCAGGTGAGCCTGATCGAGGTCCTCAAAACTGGGGTTGTCCATTTGCAACCGGCCAAGGTACATGGTCACTTTGCCAGAAACAACCAGTTGCCTCCCGTGAGGGAACTGCGCTTCAAATGTGCGCAGGAATTTCGTGCCGCGAAAGAATACTAACCGCAGGAATCCGGTGCCGTCGCTCACCACCACTTCCACTCTGGACTGGTCGCGGTTGCGCATTTTTGTGGATAGCACACTTTGAACTGTGGCGATGACGGTTAATTCATCGCCGTATTCAAGCCGGTTGATCGGTTTAAGTTTTGAATAATCGTCATACCTTCTTGGGAACAGGTACAATAGGTCGCCAATGGTGCGTACCCCTAACTGGGCGAATTGGCTTTTTTTGGTGGGGCCGATTTTTTCCAAAACCGTGATGTCTGCCTGTAAGAACTTGCTCGTGTAGGAGGGCATCAATGGTGCCGGGGAGGCAGGCGCAGGTTTTTCATGTGCTTTTTCAACAACTGGTGCGGGATGCACTGGTGTTTGCGTTTCTATAGTTTTCTCTACCAGTGGGGTTATTTTGCTCTTAATAGCTGCTTCTTTTTCAATCAAAAGAGATAATTGCCCAATTTTCTTTTCACGTTCTCTTGGGGATAATTGTCCATAAGAAGAAAACGTGTCTTTAATGGCGTTAATCAGTTCCACGGGAACATTCTCTGATTGCATTAACGGGACCACATTGGGCAGGTACTTTTCAAACCCACCGATGATTACGCGATTCTTATACTGTCCCTGACTTTCAATCTCCAGAAACTTGCTGATTCTCTCAATTGTTTTGAACATGAGAATATTTTACTGCATGTAAAAAGGTGACGCTATCCTTCGATGAGGATCATGGCAAAGCCGTCGGGGCCGATCAGGTTTTCCAGGAACGTATTGGCGTGAGATTCTGTGCATTGGCTGAAATCAAGATTTTCAGCCAGGTATTCGTTCAATTCGTGAACAAGAGACAAATGCTGCTGTGCAGGGTGGACGAACTGCAAGCTGGCAATGCTCTCGTACTCTTCGAGAAACTCCAACAGGTATTCGGTTACGCCGCGGATGTTCTTGAATTTATCAAGGGAGTTAAGCGCACCATTTTCCAGTGAGAAAACCGGCAGGAGGTCGTATTGTTCGCCAGCAATGAGCTGTCCGCTATCCACAAACCCCTGCGTATACAGATAGGAAAGGTTGGGTGAACCAAAGAGGCTATAAATATTGGGAATGACCTGGCGGATAGTTTCTTCAACTTGCCGGGGTGATTTTCCTTTTTGGATCAGTTCAATGGCCTTGTTCACCAGCCCGCCTTGCCCGGACGCGAACGATTGCGAATCGATCAGGCGGAAATGAACCCGGCCTTTTTGGTTTTCGACAACCTTGTTGATTTCCCTGTACATGGGGGAAAGCGCGGCCGAAGTGGTAATACAAAACACCTCGTCGTAATCGGCAATAACACCGGTGAGAAAAGTGAAGAGGTCTTCTTGAGCTGGCAAGGCGATGGTTGGTTTTCTTGTCAGGGGGAGCAGCCCCCCTGAATCTTGTGGTTTAAGGGGATACTGGTGATTGAGGGTTAACAAAACAATGTTGCCGCCGGGATTGTTGTTGACTCCCTGGGCGGCATCATCGGTGATTACGGCGTATCTGGGCATGAACTATTCCAGGGAGATCAGGAAATGGTAATGCGGTTGCCCGCCTTCATGAACTTCCACTTCGTGCTTAGGGTATCGTTCCTGGATCTGCTCACTGATCGCGTCCACTTCTTCCCGCGAGATATTATTCCCGAAAAACAAAGTCACACGTTCTTTGCTTTGCATATCTGCTTTTTCAAGCAAGTCAAGGGTCGCCTCAGAGACGGTTTTGCCGCGGACCAACAATTTGCCGTTCAGCAACCCAATCAATTCTCCAGCTTCTACCTCGACTCCATTAATCTCAACTGATCTGGTGGCGGTGGTAATTTCACCGGCATCAACATCTTTCAGGGCAGCGATCATTTCCTCGGTAATTTCGTCAAGATTACCGTCCGGGTCCAACCGTAGCAGCGCCGAAAGCCCCTGGGGAACGTTGACGGAAGGAATGACCCTGACGTTCTTAACACTCAGGTTTTTCGCATTTTCAGCCGAAAGGATGATGTTTTTGTTGTTGGGCAGAATAATCACCTGCTCGGTGGGCAAATCCTCAAAGGCTTTAAGGATTTCCTCGGTGCTGGGGTTCATCGTCTGGCCCCCATCAACGATGGCGGCAACGCCTAAACTGGCAAAGATTTTTGAGATACCTGTCCCCGGTGAAATGGTAACCACCGCAATGGATTCCGGTTTAAATTCATTGAGCGTGTAATCCGGTCCGTTTTTGGCAGAACCTTCCATTTGCAATTGCAGGTTTTCCATCGCGATCTTCGACCAGGTACCCACCCTGGCTACACATTGTAAAGGTTCGCTTTGTCGCCCGTCTTCAACATGGATGTGCATGCGATACATGCCGTCGCCTTCGCCTACCTGAATTGAAGTTCCAATTTGGGAAAGGTCGTTGTAAAAGGCGTTAAGATCAAAACCGGCATTGGGAGTGAAATCGATCACAACTTCAACATCCTGGCCTTCTTCTACTTCTTCCATAGTTTCCTTCAGGTTCATTGTGGCAATGTTTTGAAGTGTAACGGGCGAGGTATCCAGGGATTCATCGTTAACTTTGCGGAGCATTCCTTCAAGCAGGATGAACAGCCCCTTACCACCTGAATCAACTACCCCCGCTGTTTTCAGAATGGGGAGAAGCTCAGGAGTGTATTTGACAGAAGCGTCTGCAGCATGAACGGCATCAGTAAGCAGTTCAATCAGGTTGGTCGTTTTGCTTACCGAATTCTCAATTGCAGTGGCAATGTCTTTGATGACGGTCAGGATGGTGCCTTCCACCGGCCGCACGACGCCTTTATAGGCGGTATTGCGGCTTTCTGATAACGCCCGGGCAAAAAGCTGTGCGTCCATTTCAGGGAAGGAATCCAGCGCGCGTGCAAAGCCGCGCCAGATTTGCGAGAGGATAACGCCTGAATTACCACGTGCCCCCATCAATGCGCCCTGGGCGATGTCTTTTGCCATCTTGCCGATGTTCGTCTCGGAGGAAGTGACGACCTCGTTATAGGCCGCCTGCATGGTAAGAAGCATATTGGTGCCGGTATCACCATCCGGAACCGGAAAAACATTCAGGCTGTTGACTAATGCCTGGTTGGTTTTCAGCCAGGTTAATGAGGCTTCAACAAGTTTTTTTAGATCCTGGCCGTCGATCGAGTATTTTTGCGGGATTGAATCGGTCACGTTTGCGTTCGTCCTGATAGAGTGGGTTGTCGTGGATTTCATCGGCTAATCGGTATTGCTGATGCGCAGTCCGCGAACATGAATATTAACAGCGCTCACAATTAGCCCGGTGGCTTTTTCCACTTTGTATTTGATGTTTTCAGCCACACTAACCGCGACTGATTTAATCCGGGTGCCATACTCAATGACGATATAAACATTGAGTACGACTTCGTTATTGACGAAGGAAACATCTATGCCACGGTTTGGGTCCTTGGTTAACACCACCGAGATAGACTCGGCAAGATTTTTGGCGGAGAGACCCACAACGCCGTATGATGATAGGGCAGCTTCACTGGCGATGGAAGCAATTGCCCGGTGCGCAATAAAAGTTTTTCCTAAAACAGCAACAGGTATCATAGTCCATTCCTTCATAGGTATAACAGCTTGCATTGCAAAAAGATACGCTTCGTGTTAGAATGTGAGCCGGTTTGACTAATAAAGTGTATTGTACCTAATTTTTGCCGCATTGTAAGGAAAGGAAACAAAATGGCTAAGTGTTCAGTCTGTGGAAAATCAACAACTTTTGGGCATAACCGCAGTTTCTCATTGCGTTCAACCAATCGAACCTTTAAACCCAACCTGCAAAAAACCACCGTGATGGTAGAAGGTCGCCCGGTCCAGTTAACTTTGTGCGCCAAATGCATGCGCACGATGGTAAAGAGCCACTAGGGAATTCCCTTACTCAGAAAAAATTACGGGCTGTCCCGTAATTTTTATTTTAAACACCCGCTGCCCTGAGCGCGCGGATACCCTGGGCGATCCCGCCGGGGTATTTAAAAATCGCCGTGGCGGCAACGCAGCAGTTTGCGCCGGCGTTCACAACCGTAGCGATCGTTTTCTGGTTTATTCCACCATCTACCTGAATGTATTTAATCGAGGGGAAATTGGGCAGAAGAGCTTTCATCCTGCTGATCTTCTCCACAACTTCGGACATGAAACCCTGCCCGGAATACCCCGGGTTGACGGTCATGAGCAAGATCATTTCCAGGCTGTCCAACAGCGGCAAGGCGGTATCAAGCGGCGTGCCGGGGTTCAGAGCCAAGCCGGGCAGGCAGCCGCAGCTCTTGATGTATTCAAGTGTGGCCTTAACTGCCGGGTTATTTTCGGGGTGAATGGTAATGGAACTTGCCCCTGCCTGAACAAAGGCATCAATTAATCGTTCAGGCTGGTTCACCATCAGGTGGCAATCGAGGGGGAGTAGGGTCAGGCGTTTGCAGGTTTCGGCAACGAATGGCCCCATTGTCAGGTTGGGTACAAAATGGCCGTCCATCACATCGATATGAATCCAATCTGCTCCGCCTGTCTCGCATTGGTGGAGTTGATCGGCCAGGTGGCCAAAGTCGGCAGATAGAATCGAAGCTGAGATTAGCATAATTTAGTGTAGTAGCGGCCGGATGGAATAAATCACAAACAGCCAGAATGGGATCAGGCCGCCAACCATTAGTAAACAAAGAAGTTCCAGGCCAACCATCGGCCAATCAACTGTATTCTCTGTGCTTTTTCGTGCGGGAAAATCCTCGTAAACGAGTGATGCGCCGGGGTCGCTTTGCGGGAGGGGGGGCGGGGTAACGGACGGGTTGTTCCGTAGCTGTGCCGTGAGCTTGTTCTTGAGCATGGAAAGCAGGCTGCCAAGCTGATCTGCAGTGCGGTAACGCGAGGAAGGTTCCTTTGATAAAGATTTGAGAATCACAAATTCCAATTCCTGCGGTACCTCTGGCTTGAGCGCGGAAATCGAATTTGGCGCGGTGGCCTTTTGCTGTTCCAGAATCTCATCCACTGTTTCGCCTTCAAAAGGAGGGGTGCCAGTGAGCAATTCATAAAGGACAGCGCCGATTGAATACACATCGGCCTGTGGAGTGGGAATGGCCCCATCCACCAATTCCGGTGCCATGTAGTGCGGCGAGCCCCACACGACATCACTTGCTTCTGTTGGTGCAGGTGTGGAGACGGCGCGGGCGATGCCGAAATCCGTGATCTTGGCAACCTTATCCTGGGTGAGAATGATGTTCTGGGGCTTCACATCGCAGTGAACGATTCCTGCACGGTGGGCATAGCCGAGACCTGAGCATATTTGCACTCCCAGGTCCAGGCACTCACTCACTGAAAAAACGCGGCCGGATTGCAGGATTGTCTTGAGGTCTTGCCCATCTGCGAGTTCCATCACGATGAACGCCTCACCGGAATCGATTCCGAAATCATAGACAGCTACGATGTTGGGGTGGGTCAGGTTGGCCGCGGAACGGGCTTCCTGCAAGAAACGCTCCCGAAACCCGGAAATTCCCGAATAGTCCTTACGCAGCAGTTTTATTGCCACCCTGCGTTCCAACAGCTGATCATGCGCTTCAAAGACCAGCGCCATTCCGCCCTGGCCAAGTGATTGCAATAATCTGTAACGTCCGCTCAGGACACGGTCTTTAAGATCGGTGACGACCATGTTGAAATTATAACATCGGGAAAAACAAGTGATTCGATTATAATTTTGCTCATGAAAAAATTCCTGGGCTATTTAAAAAGACAACCTATTCAAACCCTGCTAATTGCAATCCCGCTGGCAATTCTGGCGGATGTCCTTGGCTGGGGTGAAACCTGGGTGTTCGTTTTTTCTGCAGTAGGGGTTGTCCCTCTAGCCGGGTTGATCGGCCAAGCCACGGAAAGTTTGGCTGCACGGACTGGCCCAAAACTTGGCGGTTTGATCAATGCCACCCTGGGGAATGCCGCAGAGTTGATCATCACTTTGTTTGCCATCAAAAAAGGGCTGCTTGAGCTGGTTAAGGCTTCGATCACCGGTTCCATTATTGGAAACTTGCTGTTTGTGCTGGGTATTTCGATCCTGGTGGGGGGATTGAAAAATGGAACACAAAAATTCGACCGCCGACACACGGTGAATAACACCATTCTCCTGGCCATTGCGATTGTTGGCCTGGTCATTCCGTCGCTTTTCAGCCATTCGACGGCCAGTGGGATTGACCAAAGGGTGGAATTACTCAGTTTGACGGTCGCGGGGGTAATGATCCTTTTGTATGTGCTCGGGATTCTGTTCGCATTAAAATCAAAATCAATCTCTCCCCTGGAGGCTGAGCCGTTTGTTCCCGAACCCCAGGAGAAGAACTGGTCGGTTGGTAAATCGGTCATCTTGCTGGCGATCACTACAATAGGGATCGTTTACTTGAGCGAGCTGCTTGTGGGGAGTGTTGAAGCCGTTGTGGCCAACTCTGGCCTCTCCGAGTTTTTCCTGGGCATCATCCTCATCCCGGTCATCGGTAACGTGGCAGAGCATCTGGTGGCCATCACGGTTGCGCACAAGAACAAGATGGACCTCACGATGGAAATCGCGATTTCTTCGTCCCTTCAGATTGCGCTTTTTGTCGCGCCGGTGCTGGTTTTTGTCAGCCTTTTGTTGAAGAATCCATTGACGTTGGTTTTTAATCCGTTTGAATTGGCGGCTCTGGGGGCAGCTGTTTTGATCTGCTATTTTGTTTCATCCGATGGCGAGACTAACTGGTTGGAAGGCGCCGCGTTGTTTTCGGTCTACGTTATTCTGGGACTGGCTTTCTTCATTTTTCCAGGCTGATGATGAGAAGATCAAAAGCAACCCTCTTTGTTGTAATTGGCGGCCTGCTTGTTTTTGCTGTTGGACTTGGGTATTTAACCCTGTATCTTTTGGGGTCCTCATACCATGAAGCTCAGGCACTCACCCCGCAGGCGAATATCACCGTTCTCGCACCAGCCGCCATTCCAACAATTGACAATTCCTATCTGGTAATTGTGCCAACACCGACTCCGACACCCAGCCAGATAGCCGGCGCAAAATTTCCGCTGGATAGTTATGTGCAGATCACGGGAACCGGCGGCAACGGGCTGCGTTTGCGTGCTAACCCCGGCACAGATGCGCAGGTGAATTTTGTGGCTGCCGAATCAGAGGTCTTTAAGGTGATTGGTGGTCCGCAAACCCTGGGCGATTACGAATGGTGGCAGTTGGTGGCCCCTTATGATGAATCCAGAACAGGTTGGGCAGCCGGTGACTATTTGGCTGCCATAGTCCCGTGAACCGAGCAGAATTTAAGTTGGAATATTTGGCGAAGGTGTATATAATTTTAAGATACTATCCCGGGCAGTAAAACTGCTGGAGGGCACGCTGGAAACAAAATCCATCACTCAACCATTGGACAATGAAGCTGGAGGTTACCTTCAGCTTTCTTCTGGAACGATCCTCGCCAGTCGCTACCAAATCCAGGACGTGATCGGTATTGGTGGCATGGGATCGGTTTATCGCGCCAGAGATCTTCACTTCCCCAATGTCGTCAAGCTCGTTGCGGTAAAGGAAATGATCAACCAGAGCCCGGATTCAATGGTGCGTGAAACGATTGTGAAAAACTTTGAGCGTGAGGCGAACATTCTCGTCACTCTCAATCACCCTTCGATTCCCAGGATTTTTGACTTTTTCACGCACGAAGAACGTTCGTATCTGGTAATGGAATTGATCTTCGGCAAGGATTTGGAAGCGATCCTGAAGAGCACCTTGGACCCAATCCGCGAGGATCAGGTCATAGTGTGGGCAATTGAGGTTTGTGATGTACTGGAATACCTGCACACCCACAAGCCAGAACCGATCATTTTCAGGGATATCAAGCCGCAAAACCTGATGATCAACCAGCAAAACCATGTCGTGATCGTTGATTTTGGCATTGCCAAAATTTTCAAGTCTGGGCAAAAAGGCACCATGATTGGCACCGAGGGGTATTCCCCCCCGGAGCAATACCGCGGGGAAGCCACATTCCAGACTGATATTTATGCGCTCGGGGCTACCATGCACCACTTGCTTACCCGGCGTGATCCCCGCCTTGAAGCACCCTTTTCATTTGCCGATCGACCGATTCGCGCGATTAATCCAAATGTGTCAAATGAACTGGATGCGATCATTACCAAGGCGCTATGCTACAAACCCGAAGACCGGTTCCAGACCGTGGACGAAATGAAGATGGCGCTGGTGGCGTTGGCGCAAAAGACAGGTGTGCTTTCCAAGGTTTCATCCGGCAAGTTGATCATGCAGGAACAAGCGATCAAGCCAATCTGGACATTCAAATGTGAAGATGAGATCAGGGGATCGGCAACTGTTGAGGGCACAACGGTTTACGTTGGTGCATATGATAACAATCTCTACGCCATCGATGTGGCCAAAGGCCAGTTCAAGTGGAAACACGCGGTCGATGGTGGCGTTATTTCGAAGCCACTGTACCTGAACGGAGTAGTGTACTTTGGCAGCGAAGATAACAAACTTTATGCGGTTCAGGCTTCTTCGGGGAAAGAACTGTGGAGCTATCCCACCGACGGGCCGATTCGCTGTTCTCCCAAAGCAGCCGAGGGACACATTTTTATCGGTTCAGATGACCTGAATTTTTACGCTATCAACCTGTCTACTTATCAAAAGAGCTGGTTCATTCATACCGAAGGGGCCGTACGTTCAACACCGTTTCTCACACCGGATTTGATCTATTTTGGTACGGAGGGGAACGAGTTCATTTGCGCCGATTATCGCGGACAGGTAAAGTGGCGCTTTTGGGCCAAGCGCCCGGTTACCTCATCCCCAGTTGTGGCGGAAGGGATTGTTTATTTTTCCTCGGTTGACTCGAACCTGTACGCACTTGATGCGCGCACTGGCTGGGTGATCTGGCGCTTCCGCATGGGCAAAGGTTCTGTAACCAATCCGCTTTGTGTTGAAGGCAATGTGGTGGTTGGCTCAGCCGATGGTTTTCTCTATTGCGTGGAGAAATCCAGCGCAAGAGAGGTGTGGCGGTTTAAGAGCGACCACCAGGTCAGTGGCTCGCCGTTGGCTTATAAGGACGCATTGTATTTTGGCTCTGCCGACGGCGCCTTTTACTGCCTTGACCAAAAGACCGGACGCCAGCGCTGGAAATACGATACCGGCGCCGCAATCACCGGGATACCGGCTGTACAGAACGACATGGTAATCATTGGTTCATCAGACAAAGTTGTGTATGCGTTCGCTGCATAGGAAGATGAGGCCTGGATGCAAAAACTGCTGGGGAGCCTGTTTCAAAAGAAGCCGAAGAAAAAAGTAGAAGAAACTCCTATTCATACTACCCCATTATCTGACGATCAACTTGAAGGCGTTTCAAAGGCCTCAGTTGCGTTGAAACCGGCTCAGTTCATTATTGGCACTGGCCAATCCGTTGGCATTCAGCGGGACCATAATGAGGACGCACTTTTTTCGCTTAGCGGTGTTTTGGGTGAAAGCGCTAATGACATCCCCTTTGGGATTTGCCTTGTAGCAGATGGCATGGGCGGGCACAAAAACGGCGAGATTGCCTCAGGTGTGTCGGTGCGTGTGGTGGCAAAGTACCTGATCAACCGGGTCTTTCTGCGGTTTTTTGAGCTTCACAGTGAGCCGATGGACGAGAGTATTCAGGAGACATTGCAAAACGCTCTGAAGGAGGCCCAGCGCTCGGTAATCCGGTATGCCCCCGGCGGTGGTACGACATTCACATGCGCTCTGATGCTCGGTGAACAGATCACTCTGGCGCATATCGGGGATAGCCGCGGTTACTTCATTTACCCGGATGGGCGTATTCAACGGATCACCAAGGACCATTCTCTTGTTCAGCGTATGGTTGAGATTGGCGAGATCACCGAAGCCGAAGCACAGACACATCCGCAAAAGAACGTCTTGCTGCGGGCTTTGGGGCAAAGTGATCCGGTTAAACCGGATATCCAGACCTTCCAATTCCCCAAAGGCGGATACCTGCTCCTTTGTACGGACGGCTTGTGGGGGCAGGTTTCTGATAACGAAATATATCGGATCGTTACTACCAATTCTGACGTTTCAATCGCTTGCCATGCCTTGATCGAAGCTGCCAACAAGAGTGGCGGGCCGGACAACATTAGCGTGATCCTTTGTACTTCGCGAGGTATGTAGGGTTTTGAAATGGGGGAAGACCTTTACGCTATTTTGGGGTTGGACAGTTCAGCAGATGCCGAACAGATACGCTTGGCGTATGTCCAGCTAGCACGAAAATATCACCCTGATGTAAATGTAAACAGGCACGATACTGAATTCTTTATTTCGATCCAGAGTGCCTACGAGGTGCTCTCAAACCCGGAGACGCGTCGGGAGTATGACGCTGCCCACGGGCAGGGGGAAAAACCTACCCATCCGTTTAAAACCCGCTGGGTGTTTAGCCGATCTGTTCTGCCGCAACTGAGCGAGACTCAAATTCTGTACGGGAAACTGACAGTTTCTTTTGTCGGTGGCGAGGAAGGCTATAAGACCCCGCCAAGCCATTTGTGCATTGTTCTGGATCGTTCTACCTCTATGAAAGGGGAGCGACTGGATAATGTGCTCCGCAATCTGCGGCAACTGATCGCCTCACTGCGGAACGTGGACATGATCTCGATTGTGACGTTCAACGATAAGGCCGAAGTGTTCATTGCGCCAACGAATGCCGCTGGCCATGACGTCATCGCCCAGAAACTTAACGCTGTTCAGGCTTCAGGCGGCACGGAGATGTACCGGGGATTGAAAGCCGGTGTCGATCTCCTCTGGCAGGGGCACAGCAAGGACCACTTGCTGAATTTGCTTCTTTTGACCGATGGTCACACCTACGGTGATGAAGATGCCTGCATTGAACTGGCTCGCAAGGCCGTGGAGAAGAATATCCGGATCAACGCCCTGGGGTTTGGTACAGATTGGAACGACACGTTCCTGGACACGGTGACGAGCATCACTGGCGGATGCACCTATTTTGTTCGTTCGCCCAACGATCTGCCGGCATTGTTTATGCAGACGCTCACCTCAATTAAGACCACAGTCGCACATAATATGAATTTGGAGATTGATACCCGGAGCAGCGTTTCCATAAAGTATTGCTTCCGCCTGGACCCGGAAACAGTGGAATTGCCGGTTTCCGAGGTGATTCAATTAGGAAATTTGCTTAAAGAGAGAGCTTCAACTTACATGATCGCCTTTGAGGTTCCCCAAATTGCCAATAAACAGGTAGAATTAAGCATCATCAACGGAAAAATCAGGTTTCTCATGGGTGAAGCCAAGGCGAATTCACTTGTCATGGATGTAAGTGTGTCGCTCCCGGTTCAAGAAAGCGTTGAAAAGGGCGCAGTGCCGATGGAGATTGTTCAGGCATTGTCTAAGATTACCCTGTTTCAGATGCAGGAGAAATCCCGCAGAGATGTGCAGAATGGCAACGTGATCGATGCTGTCCGGCGTTTGAATTTTATGGCGACAAATCTGATCGGACAGGGAAATATCCAGTTTGCAAAGGAAGTACTTAACGAAGCTGAAAACATAAAACGTGACCAAACCTATAGCGAAGATGGAAATAAAAGACTAAAATATGGTACAAGAGCGCTTATGCTGTTGCCCAAGCCGGAAAAGAGGATATGATGATACTTTGCCCTAATTGCCAACATAAGGAATTACCGGGAGCTTTATTCTGCAGCGAGTGTGGAACGCAACTCGTCTCGCTCGATATCCTCAATACCAGAACAATACAGAGAACTTCCACGGATACACTTCCGCCTTATACCGAGATTCCGGAAGTGCCAGTCAGGAAGACCCCTGTTAAAAATGCTATCCCTACCATCTCTCTTCACCTGGTGGACAGTGCCCAGGTGCTCCATCTTGCCGAGCGCAATGAATTTACCCTGGGGCGGGCAATCGAAGGCCAGCCTATTCTGCCTGATGTTGACTTATCCCCGTTTGACGCCTTCACTCTGGGTGTATCCCGTTTGCATGCTGCTTTGAGGATCATCAACGGCGAGGTAGTGGTTACCGATCTGGGTTCATCCAATGGCACCCGTGTTAACGGGCAGAAGATCGTGCCCCACGTGGACTACCCGATCAATCATGGGGACGTGATAGCACTGGGAAAATTGAAGATTCAAATATTGATCGTCAAGTAGCGGAAGAGCCTCATGCCGACTGTTGTGATTCACATGATGAATGAAGACCCCGTGCTGGGGGAGGTTGACGATCTCCCACAGAAAACGGACACCTTGGTGATGGTGCGAAGTCCGCGCCGCCGCGATGGTAAGGACTTGCCGTATCTGGAAGCGAATGTTACTTCGGTGATTTGGCCGACCTATCGCATCTCTTTTATTGAAGTTCTGCCCGGTACTGATGAGGAAATCATCAGCTTTGTTCGAGAATAGCCGCTATGAGCGATGCCTTATTCCGCAACAAAAAGATACTGGTTGTTGATGATGAAGAGCGCATGGCTCGTTTCATCCGCTTGAACCTGGAGCATGACGGCTTTCAGGTGATCGAGTGCTACAAGGGAATGCAGGCGGTAGGGCTGCTGCGGGATAAAATGCCCGATGTTGTTCTTCTCGACGTGATGCTGCCCGATGTGGATGGCTTTGAAGTATTGCAGCTTATCCGCGAGGTCAGCTCGGTTCCGGTGATCATGTTGACGGCAAAGGGGGAAGAGGAAGATCGGGTAAAGGGTTTGGAATTGGGCGCGGATGATTACGTCACCAAGCCATTCAGCCCTAAGGAATTGGTCAGCCGCGTGCGGGCGGTGCTGCGCCGTTCAGATCAGTCTGCGACAACCGGCGAAGGCATTATTGAAGTAGATGAACATCTCAAGCTGGATTTTGGCCGCCGCGAGATTCGCCTGGATGGCGAACTGATTAAACTTCGCCCTACGGAATACCGCTTGCTTTACCACCTGGTTAAAAATGCAGGCTGGGTAATGACCTATGACCAGATTCTGGCAAAGGTCTGGGGGTATGAATACCGCGATGAACCACATTATGTGCGCTTATATGTGAATTATTTGCGGCAAAAGCTGGAAAAAGACCCCGCTAATCCTAAATATATCCTGACCGAGCGCGGGGTGGGCTATCGCTTTGTTGATTACAAGCGTGAATGAAACTCTGATATTCTGCATATTTTAAATTTATACTTGGGCAGTAAAATACATAAAATTGTTATGGAGATGATCATGTACACAGAACCGATTCATGTTACTGATGCCGCTTTTGAAAAATCCGTCTTGCAATCCCCCTTACCGGTAATTGTTGATTTTTGGGCTCCCTGGTGCACACCCTGCAAAATGGTGGCTCCAATCCTGGACAAGATTGCAAGCGAGTATGCCGGCAAATTGGTGGTGGCAAAGGTCAATACCGATGAGGATTCGCAGAACGCGATGAAGTACAACGTTCAGGGGATTCCAACCATGCTCTTTGTGAGCAATGGAAAAATCGTGCATAAACAGGTGGGAGCGCTGCCCGAGCCTAATATTCGCATGATTATTGACCAGTTCCTGGAAACCGTAACCGCTGCTAAGTAAAAAAGAGCCACCTTTTTAGGTGGCTCTTTTTTTTATTCTTCTTTTACCCTTTCGATCCTGGCCCCTAGTTTTTGCAGCTTTTGTTCCACGTTTTCATAACCCCGGTCAATTTGGGCGATATTGCGGATGGTTGACTTTCCCTTTGCGGATAATGCTGCCAGCACCAGGGAGATGCCGGCGCGGATATCGGGGCTTTCCATTTTCTCGCCGGAAAGCTGCGTAGGGCCCTGCACCATGCAGCGATGCGGGTCGCACAGAACGATTTGTGCCCCCATGCCGACAAGCTTATCCGTGAAGAACATCCGGGAGGGGTACATCCAGTCATGGAAGAGTGCCGTTCCCTTGCTTTGGCTGGCAACCACAATAGCAATACTCATTAAGTCAGTTGGAAAAGCAGGCCAGGGCATCACGTTGATGATAGGGATAGCCCCACCCAGGTCTGATTCGATGCGTAGTTTTTGTCTGGCGGGCACAAAGAGGTCGTCACCCTGCTCGTGCCAGGTAACCCCCAGCCGTCCGAAAACAAGCTTGATCATATCCAGATACTTGTTGCCGGCATTTTTAATGGTGACCTCGCCGTGAGTGACAGCTGCAGCGCCAATAAAACTGACGACTTCCAGATAATCGGGGCCAATGGTGAACTCGGTACCGTGAAGCGAATTCACGCCCTGAATGACCAGCGTATTTGAGCCAATATTGTCGATCTGAGCGCCCATCGCATTTAACATCTGGCAGAGTTCCTGCACATGCGGCTCTGAAGCGGCATTGCGCAGGATGGTGGTGCCTTCTGCAAGTACACAGGCCATCAGCGCGTTTTCAGTGGCGGTTACGCTGGCCTCGTCCAGTAGAATATCTGCGCCTTTTAGCTTCTTGCATTCAAAGGAAAAAGTACGCTCGTATTTGATCTTTGCTCCCAGTTTTTCCAGTGCGAGCATGTGCGTATCCACGCGGCGCCTGCCGATGACATCGCCGCCCGGCGGTGGCAACTCCAGCTTGCCAATGCGTGCAAGCATTGGCCCCGCCAGCAGGATCGAGGCGCGGATTTTTCGGCACAGGTCGGGATCCAGATCAGCCGGGCGTAAATCCTTTGCCTGAATTTTCCAAACATGGTCGGAAATTTCTTCAAACTCAACCCCAAGGCTCATGAAAAGTTTGCGCATTGTCTGCACATCCTGAATATTGGGGACGTTATGCAAGATGACAGGTTCTGTTGTGAGAAGGCAGGCCGCCATCAGTGGGAGAGCTGCGTTTTTGTTTCCGCCGGGGGTGATTTCCCCGTGAAGCGGGATACCACCTTCAATCAGGAATTTCTCCATGTTGGTCTCCTAGTCGACTAAACCGAGATTGTAGATAGCATTATAACAAGTGATTTCAAATCCTAATTGCATTTGTTAGGATATAGTGTATACTGCTTTTTACATCCCGCCTTGTTGGAGAAGAAAAATGGTCACGATTGAAACGGTTGATCTGAACTCAAAGAAACAGGTAAATGCTTTTGTGCAATTTCAATATGATCTATACAAGGGCGAGAAAAACTTTTGTCCTCCTTTTTTTGATGACATTAAGTTGATGCTAAACAAGGAAAAACATCCTTTTTTTGAGCATTCCGACGGCGCTTTTTGGGTGGCTAAAAAAGATGAGAAGATCGTAGGCCGCCTGGGCGCTTTTGTGAACAAGCCCTTCAACGAATACCACCAGGTCAAAAAAGGTCAGTTCTATCTCTTTGACTCTATTGATGATCAGGAAGTTGCCGACGCGCTGTTTGAAGCTGCCTTTGCGTGGTGCCGCCAGCAAGGATTAACCGAGGTTGTGGGGCCAAAAGGCCTGTCTGCATTTGATGGCTACGGTATCCTCGTCGAGGGCTACGAACACAGACAGATGATGACCATGATGAACTACAACTTTGCATATTACCCAAAGTTGCTGGAGCACATTGGTTTTGAAAAGGAAGTTGATTTTGTTTCCTGTTACCTGAATGTAGATAACTTTAATGTCCCGGTCAAGGTTAAGGAGGTTGCTCGCCGCGTTCTTGAACGGGGCACTTTTAAAGTGATCACTTTCAAAAGCAAGCATGAGATGATCCGGGATTGGGCAGATAAACTAGGGATTGCGTATAACCAGACGTTCATTAATAACTGGGAATACTATCCGCTTTCGCAACGCGAAGTGGACCTGCTGGTGAAAAACCTGATGCAGGTGATTGACCACAGGCTGATCAAATTGATCACTTGTGGCGATGAAATTGCCGGTTTCCTGCTGGCGTTCCCTGATATTACTGCAGCGCTGCAGCGGCACAATGGACGGATCACACCGCTGGCAATCATTGACATTCTCCTTGAGATGCGGAAAACCAAGTGGTTCTCGCTGAACGGGGCAGGGGTGCTGCCAGAGTACCACGGCAGGGGAGGAAACGCTCTCTTGTATTATGAGATGGAAAAAACGATGAAGGATTTTGGTTTTATCCATGGCGAATTGACACAGGTTGCCGAAACTGCGGTGCAGATGCGTAAGGACTTGATCAGCGTGGGAGGGCAGCCGTATAAGAACCACCGTGTGTACAAGAAAAAACTCTAGAAGATAAAAAATCCTCGCGAGAGGATTTTTTATTGGGCAGAGAGAATAAAAGGATATTTCTCTCTCGTTTTTTGTACCAGAGTTGGGTCGATCTCAACGAAAACGATCTCTTCATTGGTGCCACTTGCCTGCGCAAGGATCTCCCCTTCCGGCGAGATCAAGGAGGAGTGCCCACCCAGTGTGGCTTTGCCGCTTTTCCCCACCGCGTTAACGCCAACGACGTAAGACACGGTCTCGATGGCCCGCGCCTGAAGCAGGGTATTCCAGTGATGTAAGCGGGTAGCAGGCCATTGTGCTGGGATGATCTGCGCAATAGCCCCTTTATTTACCATTTTCTTGTACATGGCCGGGAAACGCAGATCGTAGCAAATTGACGCTCCGCATACTCCGAGTGAGCACTGGAACACTGTAACAGACCGGCCAGCGGTGAGGTACCGGGGTTCTTGCAGCGAGGGAAAAAGGTGGAGCTTTTTATAAGACGCAGGCTTTTGCCCCGGGCGCAAAGCAATGAACTCATTGAAAAACTTGTTTGTGTGGCGAGTGATGTACGACCCGATAATTTCCAGCCTATTCTGATCTGCCTTGCTATGCAATTCAGGTAAAAGGGTACGGGAAATCTCGGAAAAGGCAGTGCAGTTTTCCAGCCTGAATCCTGTTGGCCAGACTTCCGGCAAAACCAAAACAGAGCATCTATTTTGGGCCGCTGCCTCAATCATCCTGAACGCAGTCGCGATATTGGTTTCGCTGTGTTCCTGTTCAACCTGCATTTGTCCGAGCGCAACTTTAATCATTTGTTCAATTATAATGAGAATCAAAAATCGGAGTGAGATTGAGAGCGCGTTTTGTAAACCTTCGGACTCTTCTTATTGTTTTGGCGGTGCTTCTTGGGGTTGTTCTATTGTATTTTGCCAACCTGGCATTTGCCAAAAACTATGCTGGCGGCAAGTACTTTTTAACGCAATGGACTACCGCGCGCGCTGTGATTACCGATCATGCAGACCCATATTCGGAAACAACCTTGTACAAGATTCAAGTGAGTGCTTACGATAGGCCCGCGATGGCTGGCGAGTATGAGTTTCGCTTTACTTATCCACTTTTTTCGTTGGTCATTTTTCTCCCGTTTGGACTGATCAAAGAGTACGTGGTTGCGCGAGCAGCATGGATGGTGTTTTTGGAAATACTGGTAGTGTTGTGTTACTGGCTCAGTCTAAACCTGGCGAATTGGAAGCCCGCCTTACGCACAAGCATTCTTCTTTTGGTCTTCTTTATCACTTTTTATCACTCTGTACGGGCCGTGGTGGATGGAAACGCAATCATCCTCATCGCAGTGTTCATCGTTGGTGCGCTTCTCAGTCTGCGAGACCATAACGACGAACTGGCCGGCATACTGCTGAGCGGCCTGCTGCTAGAGATTCAATTCTCTTTTCTCTTCCTGCTGATCGCACTCTTGTTTGCCGCTTTCAAAAAGCGCGGAAAGGTAATTTCCTTTTTCCTCGGCAGCACCATCGTTCTTTTTGGATTTTCCTTCCTGTTCCTTCCCGGATGGATTGCCGGATACTGGAAGCAACTGTGGCTTTCGATTTCGGCTGGCGGTTTTGTCAATTTCAACGCGGCACTCACATCAGCCTGGGGAGGTTTGGGCACAAGGCTGGCAATAGTTGCTGCGGTTCTCCTGGCGGGAATTTTGTTTGTCGAATGGTTTATCATGCGCAATAAGAGCTACCGTTATTTTATCTGGCTTTGCTTTTTGACTTTGGTGGCCCAGCAATGGATTGGCCTTCCTTCTGATGCAAACAACTTTTTCCTATTATTGCCTGGCCTGATATTTGCCTTAAAGCATCTTGTTGAACGGTGGCAGGCAAAAGGAGAGGCATTTGTCTTCGTTTTTTGTTTTTTGCTGTTCAGCATAACCTGGATTGTGTATTTTCTTACAAGGGCCGCGGCGCCGGCGTTTGTGGATTCGCTTGTCTTTTATTGCCTGTTGCCTCTTTTTGAAGGGGTATTACTCTATTGGGCGCGCTGGTGGATCGTTCATCCCCCAAAACGGAGCTGATTTCTTAGTGCAGAAAAAAACATGCTATACTTAAAAAGTTAATCTTGGAAAGGCAAGTTTCCAGGGAGTAGCCAATGGATGCGTTTCCTGTGCAATCTGATGCAATAAATTCGGAAAACTTTATCGACCAGCTCATGTCTGAATTTGAGGCTGCTAAATCCACATTGGCTGAACTCACTGCCAAAATTGATCAGAGCCAGGGGGAACTGAACCGCCTGGCACAGAAAAAGGCCAATGTCACCGCACAATTGCAGCAGGTTCAGCTTGACCCAACAAAAGCCTCGATTGAATCCTTGAAACAAGCCTATAACTCTGCAATGGATGCACAGCAGCGGCTGCTGGTGGTTCGTGGCCAGCTTGATAAACTGGTTGAGCAGAAGAATTCGATCATGAATTACCAGAATTTGCTCGAGAGGGTAATCAACTTTTCAAACTCGCGGCCGGCGTTACTGGGGGATGGTGGAAAGCGCGAAGATGGCGTTAGCACCCTTGTAATGTTGATTAACGCTCAGGAGGCAGAACGCCAGCGTCTTTCACGCCAGATGCATGACGGCCCCGCTCAGGCCTTGTCGAACTTCATCGTTCAGGCGGAAATTGCCACGCGTATGTACGAGGTCGATCCTCTTAAGGCCAAGACTGAACTGGATAAGCTGAAATTATCCGCAATGAACACGTTTCAGAAGATTCGCTCTTACATTGCTGATCTGCGACCGATGATGCTGGACGACCTGGGCCTGATTTTGACTTTGAACAAATATATTGCCGGAATTAAGGAGCAGACGGGCGTTGAAATTAATGCGTCCCTTCCCAGCTCGGATCATCGCTTGGAGCCTCACATTGAAGTATTCCTGTTTCGGGCTATTCAGGAATTGGTCTCTAATGCGCTAAAAAGCAATATCGATACTGCAAGCAAGTTGAAAATCGATATTGCGTTTTCTATTGAAAACGATACCGCTAAAGTGACCATAAAAGACAACGGAAAGGGCTTTAACCCTGCCATTTTGATTGACACCACCGGTCTGGGGTTAAAAGTTCTTCAGGAAAGGGTTAACCTCTTGTCCGGCAGCCTGAAGATCGACTCTTCTGAGAATCAAGGGTCGGAGATCACGTTAACGATTCCCCTAATTGAAAAACAATCTCGCTAAGGTTTAGCGGATTCATCTTATTTTGAGGAGAACCAAATGTCGAAAACCATCGGAATCTTAACAGGCGGAGGTGATGTTCCAGGCTTGAATCCGGCAATGAAGGCTGTTGCAATGAATGCCTTTGAGCTTGGGTACAAAATGGTCGGTATTCGCCGTGGCTGGGGTGGATTGCTCCAGTACAATCTCGACGAACCTTCAACTTTCGACTATTACATTCGCAATCTTACACAGGAGGATGTGCGTAAAATTGACCGCACTGGCGGCACTTTTCTGCATACTTCCCGGACAAACCCACAGCGGGTGAAACCGGCATCCGTTCCGGACTTTTTGAAGAATTCGAAATACGGAAAGAAAATCAGTGATGACGGAACGATGGACTACACCGATTATGTGTTAAAAGTCCTGGATCATCTCGGTATCGATACACTGGTGACCATTGGTGGCGATGACACGTTGAGCTTTTCTGTCCGCCTGAATAAAGAGAACTTCCCGGTTGTTGGAATTCCCAAAACCATGGATAACGATGTTTTTGGAACTGATTATTGCATTGGTTTTTCTACGGCGGTTACACGGTCAGTTGATTTTATTACCAACATGCGCACCTCGGTTGGCTCGCATGAACGTATTGGCATTGTTGAACTCTTTGGGCGCAATTCCGGGGAGACCAGCCTGATCTCGGCATATTTGAGCTATGTGGACCGTGCGATTATCTCGGAAGTTCCTTTCAATGTTGAAAAACTCGCCGATCTTCTTATGGAAGACAAACGCAATAATCCTTCAAATTACTGCATGATGACCATCAGCGAGGGCGCCATTATGGAAGGTGGCCTGGTGGTGGAATCCGGCGAGGCGGATGCCTACGGCCACAAAAAGCTGGGCGGCGTTGGCGAGATGGCCGCCGATGAGATCAAGCGGTTAACCGGCCAGGATATCATGTATCAGCAGCTTGGCTATTTGATGCGTTCCGGTGCGCCGGATTCTCTTGACCGCATGGTGGCAATGTCCTATGGCAGCCTGGCAATTCAATTGATTCGCCGCAACGAGACGGGAAAGTTAGTGGCGCTTCACGGCGGCAAATACACCACCGTGCCCATCAATATGGTACTGGCTGGCCAGAAACGCGTTGACGTTCCCAGCTTCTACGATATTGAGACTTATCGCCCCAAGGTGCGTGACTTTATGGGCGTGCCCATGTTCCTGAGCTAGCAGATTACTCCCCACGAGCTTTGCTCGTGGGGAAACTTTTTCCTATGCCATCAACTCCTCAAGTGATTGTTCCTAACCGCTACCGCGTTGTACCACGTACGATATTCTTTGTATTTAAAGACGACCAGGTGTTACTTCAAAAAGGGGCGCTCACCAAGAAAATCAATGCCGGGTTATGGAATGGACTCGGCGGGCACATTGAACGCGGGGAAGATATTGTCACCGCTGCTAAACGTGAATTAAATGAAGAAGCTGGCCTCGTATGCGATTCACCACTTCTGTGCGGAACGATCATGATTGATGTGCATGCTGCGGAAGGAATTTTGCTTTTTGTTTTTGGGGCAGAGGGGACAACATTTGAGACTATTGGCTCTGATGAGGGGATGTTGGCCTGGCATCCTGTGAAGCGCCTTCCCGCGGAACAAATCGTTGACGATGTACCATTTCTTATTCAAAAGACCCTTGCGTCAATGAAATCGGGGGTGCCGTTCCATTTGCTGTATTCGTATGATGTCGGGGGAAACCGGATCGTTACACCGCAGTAGTGGTTTGCGGTTTTGTCAAAAATAGCAGCAGGGTGGATCCATAACGCCGGCAATCAAATTCTACAAAACCTGGAAAACTAAACGCAACCTCCTCAACGGGGTCGATCTGGACAATTATCCAGCCATCCTCCGAGAGAATCTGAGTGTTACCGGTTAACGACTCCAATGCTTTTAGCCACAGGCCTTTATACTGGGGGGGAGCAACGTAAATGTAATCAAAAACGGTGCGTGCCGGGCTGCGCAAGTACTGAAATGCATCAATATGGTGCACCTGGGCCTTTTGCGCGGTATGGGTGTTTTCCAGGTTTTTCTTGATCGTTTTTACTGCCAGAGGGGCAAGATCGAGAAACACACACTGTCTGGCGCCGCGGCTGAGAGCCTCAATGCCCACACTTCCTGTGCCGGCAAAGACATCCAAAAAGGTGGCATCAACAATGTCGTTGCCGATAATGTTGAACAGGGCTTCTTTGACCCGGTCCGTGATGGGGCGGGTAGTGTCTCCAGGGACTGATTCCAGCCTGATCCCCCTGGCGGTACCAGAAATGATCCGGGGTTGCGCCATCAGAAACCTGCCTGTTCCACGGCATTGCGTGCCGCCAGGATATTGCAATGCGGTGCAGTGATGGGCAGGACACACCCAGTGCCGAGGATAAACCTTTCGCCATTGGTTGCATGCAACGCGTTGCGGGCTTCTGCCTGTACACTTTCCGGGGTGCCGTTCACAAGGGTTTCCCATTGGCGTAATCCGCCGCATACCACACCGGGGATCAGGCTTTTGGCAGTGGGCAGATCAGGATAGGTTTGCTGGTCATGCCAGTTAAAGATTTGGCAAGGATAATCGCTGACCTCGGCGAAATAGATCCGCTCTCCGTGAATGTGCAGCATGTTCAGCCAGTAATCACTGGCGTGCGACAGGATTTCGAGGTCATATTGACGCGAGAATTCGGAGAACTCCGCCCGGGTGAGAATATCTGCCTGGGCATGCTGAACGGCATAAAAAATGCCATCAATACCCAGCGGCGCAAGGCTTTTGAGGAAATTGATCGTGGTTTCTGCAATTACCTGGAGGCCATATTTAACCTCGTTGGGGTACAAACGTAGGTGTGCTGGCAGGTTGTTTTTCCCCACCAGGTTTTTAGCCTGAGAAAGGGGGTTGAAAATAGTTTGAATGACGGGGGTTTCTTTTGGTAGCGCCTGTTTAATTAACCTTACGCATTCCAGTTGGGCGGAGAGACAGTTATCTTTAATTGGCACCGGGGATAATTTGAGCCAATCCTCGGGGCCTTTGATGGGGTGGGCACTGACCTCGCGCGTTCCTTCCGGGCTGCCTTTCCAAACATCCTGCACCCCCCAATCTTTGAGGCAAAAGGAAGAAGCAGGTGTAACCTTGACAAGATCAAAGTCGAATTGTTGCTGGAACCGAACCACTGCTTTGGCCAGAAGTTGTGGATCTTGGTCCTCAACCGGAAAATGCCTCCAGAGCGCAACCGGTGGGCGGTCGAGTTTTGTTCCAGCAAGGCAGTTCAGAAGTCTTTGTCTATGATCCATTTTTATGCAGGGACGTTCTTGAAGGTCCAAAAACGGTTGGCAAAATAATTCCACAGCATCACGACGCCAATGGCAATCGCAAGGCCAGCATTGTGCCCCACGATGGTGGGGGTGAGAAGATTCGGCACCCATTTTGTGGCAAGCGGGATTAGCACCTTTTCAAGCCATGCCAGCAAGGGTGTGCGGATGAGCAGGCCTACCACACTCACTAAACCAAACTGGAGCAATTGATTGACCACTGGGTCTTTGCGTGATCCTGGAAAGGTCCACACGCGATTGAGGACAAAGTTGTTGATGACCGCAAGCGTGAAGGAAAATACGCTGCTCAAAACATAAGGAAGCTTAAAGACGATGGTAAAAAGGTTTAAAAAACCAAAATCAATTACCGAACCAATGATGCCCACAATTCCAAAGCGGATAAAACGCTTAAGCTCTTTGTTGTTTTCTACTCGCTTCATTTGGTCCCCAGGTAGGCTTTAAAGTAGTCAATGGTCTGGGTAAGTCCCTGGATTAACTCGACTTTGGGTTCCCATTGGAGAATCGATTTGGCGCGTGCGATGTCTGGCTGGCGGCGCTGCGGATCATCACCCAGGCGTTTGTCTGCCTTGTACTCGATGCCGGCGGAATTACCGGTGATGCGGTTGATCTCCTGAGCAAATTTGAGGATCGAAATCTCTGCCGGGTTGCCGATGTTGACGGGCATAGTTTCATCCGACATGAGGAGCCGGTAGATGCCATCGATGAGGTCGGATACGAAGCAGAAACTTCTTGTTTGGCTGCCGTCTCCATAAACAGTGAGCGGCTGCCGGTGCAGCGCCTGGTCAATAAAGTTGGGCACAACCCGTCCATCATCGATCCGCATCCGCGGGCCGTAGGTGTTGAAGATACGTACAATGCGTGTATCCAGATTATGAAAACGGTGATACGCCATCGTAAGGGCTTCGGCAAAGCGTTTGGCTTCATCGTAGACAGAACGGAAGCCGATTGGGTCTGCGTGGCCCCAGTAGGATTCCTTTTGGGGGTGTTCAGTGGGGTCGCCATAGATTTCACTGGTGGAGGCCAGTAGGAATCTGGCATTGTTGGCTTTGGCAACCCCCAGCGTGTTATGTGTGCCAAGAGCACCGGCTTTCATCGTCTGAATGGGCAAGCTTGGGTAGCCAAACGGAGAAGCCGGGTTGGGGCTGGCGGGTGAGGCAAAATGCATCACGGCGTCGACCTTGCCGGGAACGAATATATAGTTTGCTACATCATGCTTGATAAAAAGAAAATCGGGATTTCCCGCAAGGTGGGCAATGTTTTCAGGCCGGCCGGTGATGAAGTTATCCATCCCGATCACTGTGTGGCCTTTTTGAAGCAAATAATCACACAAATGTGAGCCTAAAAAACCCGCTGCGCCAGTTACCAAAACTTTCATATATTTTTCTCCAGATTCATTTCCAATCAATTTTGTCGATCGAGCCGTCACCGGTGATCTGCTTAATCGTTCCGCTCGCGGCATCTGCGATCATCAGGTTGCCTTGCGAGATAAAGGCGATTCGTACCTGAGGCTCCGAATCCCCGCCGGGTTCCCACAAGAGTTGTTGGGCTTTTAGCCCTTGAACGCCTTCCGACGGATAGAGTTTTTTTTGGTTCGACCCGTCTTTATCCATGACCGAGAGGTTATAGCGGCTTACTTCACTTTGGTCTGGGAGAATTGCTGATAAATAAGCAACAAACTCGTTACCATCACTGCCATTGGCTGAGGCAGCCGCACTGCAGAATAACCCGCAGCGAGTAACCAGGGAAAACGAGAGCCTGGTAGAAACATTGATTGCCGCCAGGTTCGTATTTTGCAGCGGATCGCTTTCCGAGGTGTCTGGCAGGCTGGCCAAAAGGTAATCTCCGCGTGCAGACCACAAAATATCGGGTACCCATGCCCAAATACTCCCTGTCTGGTATGGCGTGATCTGGAAGAGCGGATCCAGCGATCCGCTGCTTAGCTCCACCAGGCCAACCGAATCAGGCCTTGAGTAGGCCAACTGCTCGCCATCGGGCGACCATTTATAGCTGGTTCCCCACCAGCCGTACAGGCCGCCGGAATTGGTGTCGACAATAGTCTTTTTGTCGATTTGTTTGCCGTCGGCATCGAAGCGGACTGTTAGCAGGTCGTTATTGGCATTCCAAAACGGGGGAGAGGAACTCACCTCGGCGGTTGAAAAACTAATCGTTCTCACTTTTCCGGGAACCCACTCGGCATAATGAACCACGTTCACAATGCCAGTATCGATCGGTTTTGGGTCGTCGGATGTGAGCGAGATGAGCCACAGCCTGTTGAGCTCCGCGTCAGCGTTATCATCATTTGCCGTGGAGTACAAAAGCCAATCCCGCTCCTGGGATATGGTGAAGATGCGCCCGTCAAGATCGCCAGTAGAAGTTAAAGCCCGGCGGTTTCCAGTGTTGGCCGTCATCACCCAGGCATTGCCGCTGGAGATGTAAGCAAGCATGCCGTTGATGGCCTGCACAGAAAACGGCGATTGCACCCCGATCATAACGATCTCAGGCTGGGCAGGAACTGTGGTTTCTGAACTTACGAAGGTGCTGGATACTTTGACCCCGTTTTCATAAACCACGCGGTAAATTGTTTGGGTTTTTCCGTTAACCCCAGGCTGAATCAGTACTTTCTGCCCTTCTTGCAGGGATTCATTTTTTACAACCTGCTGCTCGAAGGGGAGAGTGGCTTCTTCCACCTGATATTCTTCGGTTACCCGTGTGATGGTGATAGTGACGGGAGCATCGAGCGAGGTGCTCAGTGCAGGATCGATCTTGTCCAGAGCATTGAGTTTTATTCCTGCCTGGGTGATGGCATCCTGGACGGTTTCGCCTTTGGTCACCTTTATTGCCGCAATCGGTGTGCCGGCGTCGATTATGTTAACTTCAATTTTTTGCAGCGGGAGAAGCGTATCGCATGCAGAGAGAAAAAGAACAAGCAGGGAAATGATGACGGCTCTTTTGATCATGGCAAAAGCTAAAGCAATAGTTTGATATAATCAAGCCCTATTCAGGTTAACCAGGTTATTATAGCATGTCCGATTCTGTTACCAGTCAAAACAATCTCGCCAGGCTTGAGGCACTGTTATTCATCTCTTCAACCCCGTTATCTGTTGCGCAAATCGCAGAGGTGTTGCAGGTTGGCGCGCAGGAAGCCGATGCTTTATTGAAGAACCTTTCGGAAGCGTACGCCTCTGGCAGAGGATTGGCGCTGCAATGGCATGGTGGGCGCTGTCAGCTCACCACGCACCCCGATTATGCTGCTGATGTGGAGAAACTGCTCGGACTAGAGTTGATTTCAAAGCTCTCCAGGCCTTCAATTGAAACTTTGGCGATCATCGCCTACAGGCAGCCGATCACGCGCCCCGGTATCGAAGCGATCAGGGGAGTGAGCAGCGATGGGGTGATCAAAAGTTTATTATCTAAGGGGTTGATTCAAGAAGTGGGGCGTGCTGATGGCCCTGGCAGGCCGATTTTGTTTTCAACGACCAGTGAATTCCTGCAACACTTTGGCCTTAACTCAATTGAGCAATTGCCACCATTTGAACTTCCTGAGGACGAGAGCAAACCCGAAAAAAGCAGTTTGCTGAAGGATTAATCATGGTTGAAGAGCGTATACAAAAGATTCTGGCAAGAGCCGGCTATGGCTCGCGGCGCGCCTGTGAGGAGTACATCACAACCGGGCGGGTGGTGGTTAACGGCAAGTCGGCTGAATTGGGACAGAAGGCTGACCCCTCCCGGGATACCATATTACTGGATGGGCGGAAACTTCCGGCAGCGCGGGAATTGCGCTATCTTGCTTACAACAAACCGAGATTTGTGTTGTGTGACCGTGTCGAAGGCGATACCCGCAGGACGGTGTTTGAACTCGTGCCGGACAGCGCCGATCTGGCGATTGTTGGCCGGCTTGACTTTGAAAGTGAGGGGCTGCTCATCCTCACCAACGACGGCGAGTTAACCAATGCGCTTACGCACCCGCGTTATCGCCATGAAAAAGAATACCGCGTGTTAGTGGCGTCGCGGCCAGATGCCAAGCAGTTGGATACTTGGCGCCGGGGGATTATCCTGGAAGATGGGCATAGAACACAGCCTGCCAAAGTGTCAATTGATTCCGCATCGGGGAAGGGCGCTTGGCTGCGCGTAGTCATGCTTGAAGGACACAAACGCCAGATCAGAGAGATCGCCAAAACCATTGGCCTTTATGTTGTGCGGCTTGTGCGGGTGCGCATTGGTTCACTGGAACTGGGGAACTTGAAATCCGGTGTGTACCGCGATCTTTCTGGCGAGGAGATTGCGCGCCTGAAGGCGCTTACCAGGGCGGCTGGAAAACAACCCAAAACTGTCCGGCCCGAGAAAAAAAGTGACATTCGTTTACGGTAAAATTGCATCTTGACTATTGTTCCAGAATATGATAAAGTGTTAGTGTAGGATGCAGTAGTTCTTGTTGGATGTAATAAACGACAGCCAAAGGCGAAAGCTCCAGGGCTGTTTTTATTTGACCGCTCCGAAAGAACGAACAAGATCCTAAAAATTAGTTGGTTTTGCTATAGGAGGCAAAAAAATGTCAGAACGCATCACCGGTACGGTCAAATGGTTCAACGGAACCAAAGGATATGGTTTCATCTCCCGCGAGGGTGGGGAAGACGTGTTCGTTCACTTCTCCGCTATCCAGGGCGAAGGCTACCGCAACCTCGAAGAAGGCCAGAAGGTCGAATTCTCAATCGAGAAGGGCCCCAAGGGTCTTCAGGCTAGCAACGTCGTTGTTGTTAACTAATCACTGACCTGAGAAACAGCCCCTGAAAATTCAGGGGCTGTTTTTATTTCTCTTCTTCAATTGCTTCCCAGTAACCTTTATCAAGTTCATCGTTTGATAGATGCGCATAGCGTTGTGTCACTGCTATGTTTTTGTGGCGCGCCAATTCCTGGGCAAGTTTTAGGTTTCCAGAGGAACGCAGCACTCTGGTAACAAAGTAGTGCCGGAAAGAATGCGGCGTGATCGTTCCGACCTCATCCTGGCCAAGAAGCTGCGCCACTCGCTGTGCTACGATGTTACGTCCTGAGGTGGTTGTCAGTGGTTTAATTTTCTGCCCGGCACCTTTATCGTGACGCGCAAAAAGTGGCAGAGCAGAGAGCGCCACCCGGGTTTTTCCGTCCAGGCTGCCGCGCGCGCGCAGGTAATCCATTAAGGCATCCGTTGACCGGGTGGAAAAACGTACCACGGCCTGTTGATTTCCTTTACCGATGATCATCGCTTTTCCCTCATTCCAATCCACATCGCCGCGCCTTAAATTGCATGCCTCGTGGACGCGCAGCCCTGTGTCCGCCAAGGTCAAGAGAAAGGCTCGGTCCCGTAGGTTAATCAAACGATCTGTATCATTTTCGGCTTCACAATAATTGACATCGTTGAGAAGCCCCAGCAGTTTATCGATTGAGGAGGCCGGGAATTGTGGAAGTCTTTGGCCGGGGCGCCTGCCGCGCTGATGGATCAGTAGCTTTACACGGGGCAGATTGATGTCTGCCAGTTTTTCTGCCACCAGGAAGGCGTAGAAGCCACTGACGGCCTGCAGGTAAAGCCTTTCTGTGGTCGGTGCATGGTTCTTTAAGTCTACTGCCAGGTCAACTATGGCATCTTCCCGCAGCGCAGAAACAGGGGATTCTGCTGGCGCAAGGCCTTTTCTTGTGAGCGTCTCGCAAAAGAATTGCAGCGCATTTGCGTACGTTCTGGCGGTGTGCGCACTTCTGGAAAGTGTCACAGATTCGATAAACTGGCTAATCGCGTTTTCGATGGATATTTGGGCCATTTCTCATCCTTATAATTGCTTATGATAATAATACTTATCGAAATCATAAAGTGATTATATACCACTTCCCTATCAAAATCAAGCCTTTCTGGCAGTTTGGCGGCTATAATTAACTCACTTGATCTTCTATGGAAAACAAAATGCTAGAAAATCCTGAACTTCCCTACGGCTCTGGCAAACTTTCTTTCGTGCACCCTCGCGCGAACTGTGATGTATTTCATCCGCACCACCCGGGCACTGCGCTGTTGCAAGCGGTGGAAATACTGGGTGTTGTGCGCGCAGCGCTGGCAGAATGGTTTGCTGTGCACGCCATTCAAAAGGCCGAAAAAGTGGCGATCGTTGTCAACGACAAGACCCGTCCGGTGCCAAATCATCTCCTTCTCCCTCCCCTGCTGACGGCGCTGGCCGAGTGCGGTGTTACCGAAAAGCAGATAATCTTCCTGATTGCATCGGGTACACATACACCTATGCGCAAGGACGAGTATTTTTTGATCTTGCCGGAAGAAATCATCAATTCGTACGAAATCCTCCCCCATGATTGCGACGACCTGGGTAATCTGGTTGATAAAGGCGAGACTTCCAGGGGAACGCCGGTTTCGGTGAATGCGGTATTTGACGGGGCGACACTCAAAATCGTGGTTGGTGATATTGAGCCGCATCACTTTGCCGGCTTTTCGGGCGGTGCAAAGAGCGCTTCAATTGGGCTGTGCGGCCGGCAAACGATCACGAAAAACCATACCCTCTTGTTGGATGAGCAATCCTGCGTGGGGAATTATGCAAACAACCCCCTGCGCCAGGATATTGAAGAAATTGGAAAAATGATTGGGGTTGACATTGCACTAAACGCGGTGATCGATGAGGCCAAACAAATTCAAAAGGTCTTTTGCGGTCCACCGTTAGAGGTGATGGAAAAGGGTATTGCTTTTCTGCGCAAGATGGCGATGACCCCAATCAGCCACAAATACGACCTTGTAATTGCCTCCGCTGGCGGCTACCCGAAGGATATCAACTTTTACCAGGCGCAGAAGGCGCTCACACATGCCTCGATGTTTTGCAAGGATGGTGGAACGGTACTGCTCGTTGCTGAGTGTATTGAGGGGGTTGGCAGCGAGAAGTATTCACAATTCATGAAGGGCGTCCAATCGCACAGCGAGGCCATTCAGAAATTCGCGCGGACTGGCTTTGCGGTTGGTCCTCACAAGGCGTATCAGGTCGCTAAAATTGCTTCAAGGGTTCATTTCAAACTGCTTTCCAGTATCCCGCTTCATGAACTTCGCGATCTTTTGATCGAACCGATTTTGGATTTGAATGTGGAGATTAACAACGTTTTGCACTCTCGGGCCCCAGAAGCCACGGTTGCCATTTTGCCATACGCAACTGTTACGATTCCTGAACTAGCAAAGGAGTGATGCAAACCAAATGAAGCCGCGACCGGTAATTTACCAGCACCCTGAGTTGGACGGAAATACCTTTTTCATGCATGGCTCGCTAGTCCACTCGCCCGGCTTGCTTTTTTTGCACGGGTTTACTGCAACAACAGTGGAAGTGCGGCAAATTGCAGATCATTTTCACCGCCTGGGTTACACGGTCAGCGCTCCCCTGCTCCCCGGGCATGGCACAACACCTGAAAAGATGAACAAGGTGCAACTGCAGGATTGGCTGGAAACTGCCGAACAGGCCTATCTGGCAATGAGGCTTGAGAAGGAAAACATCATTGTTTTTGGCGAATCCATGGGGGCATTGCTGACCCTGCACCTGGCGCACAAGTTTCCCGAGATCAAAAAAATCTACTTGTTTGCGCCTGCTCTGAAGATAAAAGGACTTTGGCAGTCTGTTTTGCTATGGCCATTTGTCCCCTACGTGTTCAAAAAGAACACAGACGATAAAATGTCCTGGCAGGGCTACAATGTGGTACCGCTGCACGCTGCTGCGCAGCTTTTCAAACTTCAGCGGCAAGTCAATTCTCAGCTTGGCGAAATCAAAACAACTGCCACGATCTTCCAGGGAAAACTGGATAAAACGGTCAGCCTGGAGGGAGCGGAGATTGTTCATGCTCAGCTAGCCTCGGCCAAAAAAGAAATCTTTTGGCTTGAAGAGGCTCCGCATTGTATCCTTCTCAGCGACGATCTCCCAAAAGTGCTGGGGATCTGTACTTCTCAGGTGATGTCCCTTTAACGTTGGCAGCGCAACGAATCTTGCATGAAAATGGTTATAATTAAGAATCCAATTTATCAATGGAGCGACGATGGAAGAAAATTCATACGGAAAAACAACGATTGCCCCTGAAGTGTTGATCTCGATTACGCAGTTGGCCACTTTGGGTGTTGAAGGGGTCTCCCGCTTGATTCCGGCCCCACGTGAGGTGAATACGCTGTTCAAAAAAGGGGTAAATGAAGGTATTGATATCGTTGTGGAAAACAACGTCGTTTTTGCGGATATTTATGTGGTTTTGAAACATGATGTTGTTGTTCGTGACGTGGCAAAGAATATCCAGAATCAGGTATCCCGTTCCATCTCTGAGATGGTAGGCCTGGAAATCGGCCAAATTAATGTTCATGTGGAAGATATCGAATAAACCTGGATGAGCTAGCCAATGAAATCCCGAACAAAAGCCCGCGGAGTTGCACTACAGGTCCTCTACGAGTACGACCTCACCGGTCACCCGCTGGGTGACGCTCTTGAAGCACGGCTGCAAGATGAGAACCTCGATGAACAATTGACCCTTTTTTCCAGCCAGATTATCAATGGGATCATCCCGATAGTCCCTCAATTGGACAAGATCATTGCCGAGCACGCGCCGGAATGGCCTCTGGACCAGGTGGCGGTGATTGACAGGAATATTTTGCGTATTGCCCTTTGGGAGTTTGGCGTTGAAAAATGCACGCCGCTGAAAGTGGCAATTAACGAGGCAATAGAACTCGCAAAGGTCTTTGGTTCAGACAGTTCGCCGCGATTTGTCAACGGCGTGCTGGGAAGCCTTGTAAGTCACGTAGCCGAGATACAAAATCTCTTCCCGGCAAAATAGCTATGAAACGCAGATTAGAAAAAACCATCTCAATATTGGGCATATTGACGCTTTTGCTTGCCTCCTGCAGCTTCCCCTCAGGAAACACGAGCACAGGCGACCGGCCTTTGCCGCAGGCTGAGGTTGTTTTTCAGGTTGTGTTGCCGCAAAAACTGGCAGATGGTGCCGGCCTGTACCTGGAGATACTGGATGAAGTAACCGGGATTTACTTTAATCCTTCGCGTTATGCCATGGCGATGAGTTCGGATACGGTCTACTTGTACCGCCTGCCATTGACGATTGGAGCCGAGGTTGATTATCGCTATGTCCAGGTTGCCGATGGCATCAAGACCGAGTTCAATGCTCATAATCAACAGGTTGTAATGCGCAGACTGGTGGTTGATGGGCCGCAACTGGTCCAGGATACCATCTCTGGTTGGGCCGATGCGCTGTACCAGGGCGCACTCGGACGGCTGCGCGGCCAGTTCATCGACGCTGAAAACCAGGCGCCCATTCCTGACCTGGTGGTCAGTATCGCCGGGCTGCAAACTACTACCTCAGCCGACGGTACTTTTGTCCTGGAGAACGTGCCGGTGGGGACGCACAACCTTGTGGTCATCAGCAAGGAGGGTCTCTACGCGCCCTTCCAGCAATATGCCACCATCTCTGATCAGGCTACCACCCCGGTTTCCATACATCTCTCCAGGAGAGAAACTGTAAAGGTCACGTTTGTTCTTTCTGCAGAGCAGGCCGATGCAGAGGATTTGCCCATTAGACTTGCCGGGAACCTCTCCACTTTGGGAAATCGTTTTGGGCTGCTGGAGGCCGGCTCGGCCAGTACCGCGTTTGACCTGCCTGTGCTCGCCAAAACAGGAAAGGACAAGTATTCCTTAACGCTGGACCTACCCGCCGGATCGTATCTAAAGTACAAGTATTCCAGAGGGGATGGATTCTGGAACGCGGAATTAAATGCGGATGGCGGTTTCCTGGTACGAGAAATGATCGTGCCGGAGAAGGCCACTACCCTCTATGATGATCTTGCGTCGTTCCAGTCACCCGGTTACTCGGCTGTCACGATCCATGTCTCGCTTCCAGCAAACACGACGGCAAACGAGACACTATTCATCCAATTCAATCCCTATGATTGGATGGAAGCGCTGCCCATGACGCGGCTTTCCGATACCTCCTGGCAGTACACCATTTCCTCGCCTTTGCAGCTTGTTGGTACCACAGAATATCGCTTCTGCCGCAATGGCGATTGCGAGAGAGGCAGTTTTACTCCTCAAGAGCATACCTTTTCCCCTTCTGCAGGTTCTCAGACGCTCAGTGTTGCCATCGATTCCTGGCCTGATTATGTTACCAATGCAGCCACGCCGGTTATTGAAAATGGCGGGGTTTCCGTTTTGGTAAACCCTGGCCTTGTGAGCGGGGTGGAAATCCCTGCCGCTATGCCTTCCGCCTGGCAGGCTGGCATCTCCAACGGTCTTGCCGATGCCAGCAATCTTGGCGCAAAATGGGCTATTCTTTCCCCCACCTGGTCGGTTTCCTCAGCCAATCTGCCTATGTTTGAGGCAATCTCCGGGCAGGATTTATCCTGGGTTGATGCACAGCGGTTGATAAGCTATACGAAATTAGCGGGTTTGGAGCCAGTCTTGTTCCCCCAGATCAGCGGCGTAGACTCTGCCTTTAGAGAGAACTATGAGAGTAACGCTGCTGGATGGCAGCAAACATTCTTTGAGCGCTATGAACGCTTTATTCTAAATTACGCCGACCTGGCTCAAATTATGGGGGTAAAGGCCATTATCATTGGCGACCCGGCGCTGGGGTTTTCTATGAGCGGTGATGCTTCTTCGCCACGATGGTCACAGTTGGTGGCCGATGTGCGGGCGCGCTTCTCAGGGCTTGTGATTGGCACGGTGGCAGTCCCTTCAGCCTACACTTCACCGGACTGGCTCAAAGATGTCGACCTGATCTATGCACTTTTTTCTCCCAGAGTAACAGACGCTCAAAATGCGATTGGCGAGGTTAATGCCCAGTTGGATTCGCTGGTTTATCCCCTCTACACTGATTTTGGAAAGCCGATCCTCATTGGAATGAACATTCCTTCAAGCGACGCTGCTTTGGCAGGCTGCGAAGACAACAACGGCTCGTGCGCTTTGAACACCTTTTACGGTCCCAACGGGTCGACAGGCGACCAATCCCTCTTGTACAATGCTGCCTGCGTTGCTTCTTTTTCAAAGCCCTGGGTAACCGGCTTGATCACCCGCGGCTACTACCCATTTGTAATGACTACGGATGCCAGCACGTCCGTTTACGGAAAACCGGCGTACGATGTGTTGTGGTTCTGGTACCATTACGTCCTGAATTTGCCGGCATAACCTCACCCTGGAGAATCTATTTGGCCAAGCCTACCGTGCAGTTAACAGAAGTTATTTCATCTCTTATGGAGAAGCAGCGCGAAAATATTTTTGTAAATCTCTCGCTTCCTGAGGTGATCGAGCACGTGGTTCGCAATGCTGAAGCGGATTTGTCCGAAGATGGTGCCATATTGGTGCGTACCGGGGAATTTACCGGCCGCTCACCCAACGATAAGTACATTGTGGATTACGGGCAGGCGTATGACGCCGAGGTTGACTGGGGAAAAGTGAACCAGCGGATTTCGCCGGAGAAGTTCGACCTGTTGCTTACCAAAGTGGTTGCGTATCTGCAGCAGCGTAAGATTTACGTTCAGGATGTACTTGTCGGCGCAGACAAACGGCATCAGCGGAACATCCGCGTGATTTCCGAGTTTGCCTGGTCAATTCTTTTCAGCAAAAATCTGTTTATTGATAACGCCGCCACTGCGGGGGACACAGACTTCCTTGTTATCCAAGCTCCCGGATTCAAGGCTGATCCTCTAGTGGATGCGACGCGAGCCTCAACTTTTGTCATCCTTGATTTTGAGAAAAAGATCATATTGATCGGCAATACCCAGTATGCCGGCGAGATCAAAAAATCGGTGTTTACAGCGATGAACCGCATTTTGCCTGCTGAGGGGGTTCTGCCGATGCACTGTTCGGCAAATATCGGCGCTCAGGGCGATACAGCACTGTTTTTTGGCCTGTCTGGCACTGGCAAGACCACCCTGTCGTCTGACCCGGAGCGTGCTCTGATTGGCGATGATGAACATGGCTGGGGGAAAGAAGGCGTGTTCAATTTTGAAGGCGGATGCTACGCGAAAACCATCAATCTGCAAAGAGAGTACGAGCCGCTCATCTGGGATGCGGTTCACTCTTTTGGCGCAGTGCTGGAAAATGTTGTGTATGACAAGCACTCGCGGAAAATTGACTTTAGCAGCGACGCAATTACGGAAAATACCCGCGGCGCTTATGACCTTTCCCGCATTTCCAACTATGCAAGATCCGGCCAGGGGGCGCACCCACAGAATATCTTTTTCCTCAGTGCTGATGCCTTTGGGGTATTGCCTCCCCTAGCGTTCCTTGAAGGCGACCAGGTAATGCGCTTCTTCCTTGCAGGTTACACCGCAAAATTGGCCGGCACTGAAAGAGGCCTGGGGAGTGAGCCCGTGGCCACGTTCTCCTCCTGCTTTGGCGCACCATTTTTGCCTCTGTCTCCCCTAGTATATGCCAGGATGCTACAGGAGAAGATTCAAGAGCACCATACCCGTGTATGGTTGGTAAATACCGGCTGGATTGGGGGCGCTTATGGCACCGGTAAGCGTATCAATCTTCCGTACACCCGCCGCATGATCTCAGCAGCCCTGAAAAATGAGATAGACCTGTCAAACTTGCGCACAGAGGATGTTTTTGGCCTTCAAGTCCCGGGTGAGATTCAGGGCATCCCAGAGGAAATTCTTGACCAGCGAAAGTGCTGGAGTAATATGCAGCAATATCAGCGTGCCGCCGCGGAGCTGTTCCGCCAGTTTTCACAAACCCTGACGGTTTATCAAAAATAAAACTCATTATGTGACTGCTACTAAATTAGTCACTTCTCATTAGGGAAGTGCATTTTCTACTATAGGAATCGGACAAGTAATTCTTGAAATGCCAGTTTTTTCGGTTTGTTGTTGATCAGCGCCATTATTCTTGTTACACACTCACTTACATCGAGAACCGAGGTGTCCACTTCGAGGTCATATAACCCGTGCTTGTGGACACGTTCAAATTGATACTGCGCTGTGCCAGTATCTCGGTCGCGCCGTTCTTTTTCACGTTGTTCTGCTATTGCTAACGGGCATCTCACGCCTACAAATAGAACATCAAAATCTTTCCAATTCTCAACACATTCCTTCAGCCACCCATCTTCCTGTAATACATGGTCAACAATCACGTTGTTACCTGATTGTGCCAGGGAGGCAACGCACTTCTGAAAACCTGATATCGCAGCAGCAATAAGATGGGAAAGAATTATGGCTTCAGCCTGATTTGTTGGGTTCAGATATTTTTCAGGATACATGCGGATAAAGTCATCTGCCGAGACATACATGTAAGGTTCTTCCAGTTTATCCTGCAGGGCCCTGGCAATTGTGGTTTTTCCAGAACTGGATGTTCCGTTTAGAAAAACAATAAGTCCTTTTTTCATTATTCTCTTTTTACTGGTGCATCTGTGATTTTTCCTTCTCTGAAACTATCAAGCCTTGTTTACTTAATCACATAGGGCAGAACCAGGGCGCCTAGAATCAGGAAGGGGGTATAAGGAATTGCCGAAAAGGCCTTGTAGCGTTTAAGCGCCAGCAAAACCAGTACATAAATTAACGCAAATGCGCCACTGAGAATTACAGCCAGCAGTATCGCACTGATGATATTGGGCCAGCCCATCAACAACCCCAGGAATGAGCCGGCGTACACGTCGCCAAAACCAAAGGCAATTTCGTCAATATCCTGCCCGCGGGCCTTGGAGAGCGTTTTCGAAAAGAGGCCGCCAAAATAGTACAAAGCGAGCATGATGAGAAAACCTGCTCCTCCGCCAACCAAAGTGATGATCAATCCGGGCAGCGTAAAGCCCTGGTTAACCATCCCCATGAGGAACAGCAGCACCAGGCCGAAAATACTTGTCTGGATCAAAACAACGCGGTACTCGATATCGATCACCAGAATTACCCCCAAAAAGACGATCACCGGCAGCATCCACCAGAAACTGAGATTTTGATATGGGAAAATCCAAAAAAGCAATGCGGCAGCAATGGAGAGACAGTGTACGATCAGGGTGCGCAGTGAGACGGGCTGCCCGCAATTCTTGCATTTGAACGAAATGAGGTAGTTATAGAGCGTGAACTTTTTGGCGCAGTTTGGGCATAAGGGCACCCCCGGCTTGCGGTAGATCGGTAGCACATCGGCCAGATAATTAATGAGTACCCCGCACACTGCCCCAACAGCGATCACCAGAATTGCTTGCATGTACCCTCTCTCGTAAAAAATATGTTCTAAATCGGTTTTTTGGATTATGATTACTTGTATGAGTATAGTCTGCAACACCCGAATTCGCAAATAAATCACTATGGCGCTCGAAGATTCATTTTTTGTTGAGCTGGAAAGTAATCCGGATTTTGTCTCTTGCATTGCCTACTGGGGACAACGTCCCGGCATTGGCGGGGCTTCGCTTCCTGTCGATGCGCTCCACCAGCGAACCGCCTCTGCCCTTCATGCGCTCGGCATTGAAAAATTGTACACGCATCAACAGGAAGCAATCGCGGCGATAAAATCTGGCAAAAATATCGTCATTACCACCGGAACCTCCAGTGGCAAGAGCCTGTGTTACCAGCTACCCATACTTGAAAATGCCATTGAACATGGGGAATCCACTGCCCTTCTCTTGTTTCCCACCAAAGCGCTTACATACGATCAACTACACGCAATACGCGTTTTAGAGGAAAAAATTGCCCCCGGCCTGGCAATTTCCGCAGTCTATGATGGCGATACGCCGCATGCTGAGCGACAGGCTATCCGAAAAAAAGCCCGGGCCCTGCTGACCAACCCGGACATGCTGAATGTTGCGTTTCTTCCCTACCATACGAACTGGGCTGCTTTTTTCCAGAATCTCAAGTTTATCGTTATTGACGAGCTACACCACTACCGCGGCGTTTTCGGATCGCACTTCTGCAATATTCTCCGCCGCTTGCAGCGCATTTGCCAGTTCTATGGCGCCTTTCCTCAATTTATCATGACCTCTGCGACCATTGGCAATCCCCGGGAACTGGCGGAGAGAATTATCGAAAAGCCGGTCACGGTGATCGATCAAGATACTACCCCCAGGGCAGAAGCCGATACGGTGCTCTACAATCCACCGCTCCTCTCCCCCGAGTTGGGCATCCGTGAGGGCCTGTTAACGTCGGTTACCAAACTGGGCACATATTTGCTTGAGCGGGATATCCAGACACTGGTTTTTTGCCGCTCCCGCAGATTTGTGGAACTGGTAGTACGCGAACTGCGCACCAGAGCGCCCGGTTTTGCCTCTCAGGTTCGCGGCTATCGCAGTGGGTATCTCAAAAATGAGCGCCGCGAGATCGAAAGGGGCCTCAAAGAACGCTCATTACTGCTGGTTGCTGCCACCAATGCACTGGAATTAGGTGTGGATATTGGTGGTGTCGATGCAGTATTGATTGCGGGCTACCCCGGTTCCGTTTCCTCGGTCAAGCAAATGTCCGGCCGGGCTGGCCGGCAAAAGACGAGGTCGCTTTCCATTCTTATTGCCTCAATGAGCCCCCTGGATCAGTATTTTACGCGCTTTCCGGATGCACTCTTTGGTAAACCCATTGAGAACGCCCTGATTGACCCCAATAACCCGTTGGTTTTGCTCCCCCACCTGCGCGCGGCAGCATTCGAGTACCCCTTTGAGTTGAATTCCCCGTACGGAACACTTTCTCCTCAAGACATGGAAATTTACCTGAATTTTTTGTGCGAGCAGAACTACCTTCAGCGCAGGCAAAACAAGTACTTTTATCTCTCAGATGCTTTTCCGGCGAGCGAGTTTAGCATACGAAACACAGCGGCATCCAATATCGTGTTGCAGGCAGAAATAGAGGAGCGACAGATCACCATCGGCGAGGTGGATTTCAATTCAGGGTTATGGATGTGTCACCCCGGCGCGATATATCTGCATGATGGCAACGAGTATCATGTGGATTCCCTTGATCTAGAGAGAAACATCGCCAACCTGTCGGTGTTTCGGGGATCGTACCATACAGAGCCGATCAAGGCAGAGGAAGTCGATGTGGAAGAAGTCCACCTGCAAAAGGAGGAGGCTCTCTACACATTGAAATATGGAAACCTTGCCATTACTTCAAGCGTTACCGGGTATAAAAAGCTCGACAACAATACCGGCGAGGTTCTTGGCATTGAATCCCTGGCTCTTCCCCCCACCGTTCTCAATACAACCGGTTTTTGGGTTGCGCTTAACTCAAAATGTGTTGAAACATTAAAGTCTGAAAACAAATGGTTTGGCCAGAGCAATGAGTACGGCCCGGAGTGGAAAAAAATCCGTGCGCTTGTACTGGCAAGGGACCAGCAAACCTGTCAGTCCTGCGGCAAACGGGAAGGGCTGATTCCTTTCCATGTGCATCATAAGGTCCCTTTCAAGGCGTTCGCCTCGCTTGCACAGGCCAATGCACTGGACAACCTGGTGACTTTGTGCCCCGATTGTCATCGTCTGGCGGAAGTGAACGTCAAAATACGCAGTTGCCTGAGCGGCCTGCGCTACTGCATTGCTAACCTGTCACCGCTGCTTGTGCTGTGCGACCCGGAGGACATCGGCTCGTTATCAGACCCACAGGCTCAGTTTGAGAATTTAGCGCCGGTTGTGCTCGTTCACGACATAGTTCCCGGCGGAATTGGCCTCTCCGAATCTCTTTACGAACGCTTCGATCTCCTGCTTGATAAATGCTATCAGCTTGTTTCCACCTGTCCGTGCGAGTCTGGCTGCCCTTCCTGTGTTGGTCCGGATTTTGAAAACGGGATGGGCGGAAAGAGTGAAACACTCTACCTGCTTTCGCTGCTGCGGGGGCAGAATGGTTGACCTAAAAGACCGATTAAGTAAGTTGGGTTTTGCGCCGGCGGCAAAGCTTCCTAAACCGGAAGCCAAACCAAACGAAGGATTGCAGAAACTTGTGGGTGGAGAAAAACTCATCCGCCCGGAAGGTGAAGTAATTCTCATCGAGCGCAGCTATGCGTATGGCAATCAATACGGGGATATTCTGCTGCACATTCCTGAGCAAAATAACCACCTGAAGAGATTCTCGATCCAGAACGATGCGGCGGGGCATCCCAGGCGCTTATTCTTTGTGGATACCGAAACCACAGGGTTGAGCGGCGGAACAGGCACCCTGCCTTTTCTTATCGGCTTTGGATATTTCGATGGCACAGGTTTTCAGATACGCCAGCTTTTGTTGGAAAACCCGGCCGATGAAATTGCCCAATTGTGCGAACTGGAGCGCTTTCTGCAAGGATTTGACACCACGGTATCCTTCAATGGTAAATCTTTCGATTTACCGATCCTCAAAACTCGCTTTTTGATCAACAAGCTGGCTTCTCCCTTTGAGGCTTTTCAGCACATTGACCTGCTGCACATGGCCCGAAAGATTTGGAAGTTGCGCCTTGAAGACCGCAGCCTGAAAGAATTGGAGCGGCAAATACTTGGTTACTCGCGCTCGATGGATGACTTGCCGGGCTGGATGATCCCCCAGGTGTACTTTGACTTTTTGCGTACGGGTGATGCCCAACTGCTCAAAAATGTGGCATACCACAATGAAATTGACGTTGTTTCCATGGGGGTTCTTTACCTGTTGATTAACCAGATGCTTTCGGAAGAAAAACCCGGCAAAGAGATCAATGTTTTGGATACGTTTTCACTGGCGAAAATGCACGCCCAGATCGGAGACGCGCAGAAAGCGCTTGAATTGCTGGAGATATGCACCAGCACTGAAAACATCCCCGCTGCAGTGAAGAAAGAAGCTTATTTGCTAAGTGCCAAACTGTATAAGGGGGCAAACCAACTTGATGCAGCTTTTCCCTGCTGGGTGTGTGGGGCTGAACTTGGCAGTATTGATGCCTGCATTGAATTGGCGAAGTATTTTGAGCACAGGAAAAAGGAGGCCAGCGAAGCCGTCAAATGGACCACTTTGGCCATCACGTTGGTGGAGAAGGAAAAGCTCCCGCGTTACCAGAAATCCAAAATGATATTAGAATTGACAAAGCGCTTAAACCGCGTCAAAAGGAGTTCCGATGATATTCAAAAAGAAAATTAGAGATGACGTCGTCTATGTTGCCAACGGAAGCCTTGAGGCGGAAACAATCAAAGCATTGTTGGAATCCTTTGGCATAAAAGCTTATATTAACCAGGAATCCGCCGGGCTGTCTTATGGATTAACGGTAGGGCCGCTGGCAGAAGCTGAAGTGGTGGTAGACAAAAAGGACTTGGCGGACGCCCGGCAAATCATTGCCAAAATGGAATCAGGCGAACTGGAACAAGAGTAACCAGAGTTACTCCGTCAATTTGGCGAAGTCTTCCAGCGTGTCTACGTCGTAAACCAAGCTCTCATCTTCGTTATGCAGGAACCTGGCATCAAAGTTTTTGATGATGTCCCGGGCGCCTTTGTCCCCCTGCAATTCACGTATTGCGCTGAAGCAGTTTGGCGAAAACAAAATTGGCGGGGTCTTCTTTCCGTAAGTTTCCAGCATGACAACATCTGGTTTTTCTGCTTCATATTTGGCAATCAACCCTGAAATGAATCGCTCGGGAATATTGGGCTGATCGCACAACAGGAAGATCGCCGGGGTATTTTTGACTTCCAGCGCATCAAGCCCGGCAATGAGCGAGGTACTCTGCCCTTCACGCCAGCGTTCATTGGCCACAATTTTTAACTTCTCTTTGTGCGCGAGTACAGTTTGTATCTTCTCGCGCTCAGCCCCAAGAACAACGATCACCGGATTTAAATGGCTGCCGAGCGCCAACTCCACTGCGTAGTTTATCAGGCTTTTTCCCCTTAGCTTAAGAAGTTGCTTGGGGGTTCCCAGTCTGGCAGAACCTCCGGCAGCGAGGATGATACCCGCAACGTGGCTATTCATTAAGTTCTTTGGCGACCTTATCGGGCGTCAATGGAAAGCTATCAAACCATTTTCCAGTGGCGGCGTGAATTGCGTCAGTAAAGGCTGGGACAAACGGCAAATAGGGCATCTCTCCCATGCCACGTGCCCCAAATGGGCCAATGGGGTCTGCCTTTTCCACAATGATCGACCGAATCGCATTTGGCATATCCAAGACTGTGGGGATCAGGTACTTTGAGAACCTGTCGGTGAGCACCTTCCCATCCCTCTGAATGAAATTCTCAGTGATTGCATACCCCAGCGCCTGTGCAATTGCGCCTTCAATTTGCCCTTCGATCGCAGCCGGATTGATGGCTTTCCCCACATCATCCACAACGCACACGTCCTCAAGCTGGATTTCGCCAGTTTCGCTATCCACAAGCGCTGTAACGGATTCTGCTACGTAGCCGTAGGCGAAATTTGGTGTGCAACTGCCATTATCGGGGTCAAAAGGACTTGTTTTTGGCGGGATGTACTTGTATTCGCCAATCGCCGGGCGGTCCTCTTTTTGCCAGCGTTCCAACGCCAGGCTGGCGGCGCCGATGATCGCATTGCCGGCCATAAACGTCATGCGGGAGGCGCTGACACTTCCTGAGTTCTTTGTGAAGGAGGTGTCTGAAGTCTGCAATTCAATTTTCTCAACAGGCAGGTTCAAGGCCTTTGCTGCCATCAGTGCAAACGCGGTATGGGCGCCCTGCCCCACCTCGGCGCCGGCGTGGCGCAACACTGCACGCTCAATCTCGCTGTCGCCGTGCAGCTCTATAATTGCCCAACAGTTTTCCGGTGCGCCGAATGAGAATCCAATATTCTTGAAGCCACAGGCAAACCCGACTCCCCTTTTGATGATCCCAGCGGAAACGCTGGCCTCGCGATAATACTTTCCCTGCGCATTTTTCTTCCACCCGGATTTTTCCGCGCATTCCCGGATCACATCATCAATCGAGATTCCTTTTGGCAAGGGAGTGCCGACCGATAAAGTCTCTCTCTCTTTGACCGTATTCATCAGGCGAATTTCAACCGGATCGATACCCAGTTGCTGAGCCAGTTTATTCATCTGGCTCTCTGCCGCAAAAGCTGCCTGCGGCCCGCCAAATCCCCGGAAAGCTCCGGCTGGGATATTGTTCGTAAACACTGCGTACGCGTCCACTTTAACCCGGGGGAAGAAATACGGTCCGGTACACAGCAAGGTGGCATTTCCCAGGACTTTTGTCGATGTGCTGTAATAAGCGCCGCCATCGGCAATCACCTGAACCTCTGCCGCCACCAGCTTGCCGTTGCGTTTAGCGCCCCACTTTGAGCGAATCTTATAGGCATGGCGTTTGTGGTGCCCGATGATGGATTCCTCGCGGCTCCATACCACTTTCACAGGTCGATTGATCCCTTTTTCACGGAGTTTCATTACGGCCAGGCCAAGAATGATCTGCACAGACATATCCTCGCGACCGCCGAACGCGCCGCCAATAGCGGGATAGATCACCCGGATTTTCTCCTGGTCCAGGAGCAGCGAATGTGCCATTTGCTCCTGGTCTTCGTGCGTCCATTGCCCCCCAACAATTACCGTCAGCCGTTCTTCCTCGTCATAATAGGCAATCCCGGCCTCGGGCTGCAGATAAGCGTGCTCCTGTACCGGGGTATTGTATTCGCTTTCAACAACAACATCAGCATTTGCGAAAATATCGGTTGCTTCCCCTTTTCTGATCCTGTAATGGCAGAAAATATTGGAGTTATTTTCGGGGTGCAGCAACACGTCATTGGAATTGAAAGCCTGCATCACATCGGTAACCGTTTCCAGGTCCTGGTAACGCACTTTAATTGCGTCGCGGCCTTTTGCGGCGGCTTCTTCGGTTTCAGCGATCACCACGGCCACTTTGTCGGCCACGGTTCTTACCCGGTCTGCATATTCTTTGGCGCATGGGCCGCACAAAACGGGCTGATCTGGTTTTGAAAGGCCAAACTCGTTATTTGGCACGTCCTTTGATGTCAAAACAGCGACCACGCCGGGGACGCGAAGAGCCTCTGTGCAATCCACTTCCTGAACAATTGCATGAACCCGGTCAGAAAAACGAACTTTCAGGATTAACTGGCCCGGCAGATTAAAATCGCCGGGGTATTTTGCTTTTCCAGTTACTTTCTCAAGGGCATCAACACGATCCATAATTATGAGGAACTCCTGCTATAACGGTGCTGTGATTTATTTAACGTCGTAAGGTTTCTTTGGCTTTGGATTCAATAGTGAATTCAAAAGGAAAGTGACCAGCGAAATAACGAAGAACAGGATAAGTGAGATGATTGTAGTGAATATCACTCTCACCAGGATCAACGGGTCAGAATACCGCGGCACCAACATCTCCGAAGGTATGGAGATCCAGGGAATTTGCGCGTCATTCTGGATAAGCAAATTGGAAGCAAAGAATGAAATTATCGGGATGAGCACCATAAAAATGCAGCCAATCCCGCGCCATACAGGATGAATGGCTGGCGGCTCCGTTTTTTTTGGCGGACTGGTATAGGAGGTATGCTTGGGCATAGTTAACTCGATTCTGCAGCCTTTTGGATTGCATTTACGATCTTATAGTACCCAGTGCAGCGACACAGATTGCCGGAGATGGCAGTTTTGATCTCGTCAAGAGTTGGGTCGCTGATTTCCTCCAGCAACTTTGTTGCTGACATCAAAAAACCAGGAGTGCAATAGCCGCATTGGACGGCGTTTTCCTGAATAAAACACTCCTGCAAGCGACTGATGCCCTGCCCTTGCGACAGATACTCGATTGTTTCGATTCTGGCATTTTGTGCCCGTGCCGAGGGAATCAGGCATGCTAAAACAGCCACACCGTCCATGAAAACCGTGCAGGCACCGCATTCCCCTTCGCCGCAGCCTTCTTTGGAACCGGTCAACCCGGCCTGGTCACGGATGATATCGAGCAAACTCTGGCCCGGATGGTACTTTGCCATGCACGCTTTGCCATTTACCTGAAAATGAATCGCCGAATTAGGGTCATCGATAAACTTTTGGGCAAGCGGGGAATACGTTGACTTTTGTTTTCCCCACAGGGTTACTGCGCGCTCACCCTCGAGGCTTTCCGCTTCAGGGTGTGCCATCTTTGCCGTCAATCCACGCTTTAACAAGATGGCCGCCATCTTGTGACGATAGGAAGACGTGGAACGAATATCATCTATAGGGGAGATGCTTTCAACTGCTCGTTTTGTCAGTTCCTCCAGGTCAAGCTGCTGCAAGGTTTTGCCCCTTGCGTACTCTTCTGCCTGCCTGGCGCGCACAACAGTTGGCGCCAGCGATCCGAAGGCAATGCGCATGTCGCCGATTTTTCCAGCAGGGTCTAACTGGCACACAACGGAAAGGTTAAGCACCGAAATAGCCTGCGCTTTGCGCAATCCCTGTTTGGTGAAGAAGGAAAAAGAATTATCTGGGTCGAGCCCACGAAAAACGATCTCGGTAATAAGTTCATCGGGCTTGAGCACATTCTTCCTTACGCCGGTAAAGAATTCCACAATGGGAATCTGGCGTGTTCCGCCGGCAGATACAGCTACCAGCGTAGCGTCCAAGGCCATCAAGGCTGAAATAGTATCGTTGGCCGGCGAACTGGTGACCACATTGCCAGCCACAGTTCCACGGTTACGAATTTGCGGCGAACCCACTGATCTGCATGCCTGGTAAAGGCAGGCCGCATACTTTTTGAGAATTTCGGATTTGACACAATGGGCATGCGTGGCCAGCGCGTGGATATGGACGTTCCCTTTTTCATCCAGCGTTATTTGATCGAGCCCCTGGATACGAGAGATGTCGATCAGGCTCTCAAGCCCTTTGTGGCCACCGTTTTTGATCTCCAGCCACAGATCGGTAGCGCCCGCTACAATCTTTGCCTTGCCTTTCAACTCATCCAGTAACTGCACGGCCTCAGCAACCTGGCTTACCTGATAATACTTCTCAACCATATTAATCCTGCATCCTGTAATTGTTTTTCTCGATAATTTGCCCGACGATGCTAATGGCAATTTCCTGTGGTGTCTCGGCGTTGATCTTCAGCCCAACCGGTGAGTGGATGTTTTCCAACTGCCTTTCCGCGAACCCTGCCGCCAAAAGGGCTGCTTTTGTGGCGTTCCACCTTTTTTCTGACCCTAATATACCAATATATTTCTGTTCGTGCCTTAATAATTGCATAAGAATTGCGATGTCAATTTCTGAACTGCGTGTCGCAAAGACATAGAAACCGGAAAACTGGTCTATTTTGGAGATGTTTTGGTCGCTAAATCCAACCAGGAATTCATCGCCCTGAGGAATATTGCCTTTGCTGCATAGCTCTTTCCGGTCATCAACGAGCACAATGTGCCAGCCAAGTGCTTTTCCCAGAATGGCGACTTGTTTTCCAACATGCCCGGCACCAATGATCACCAGTGAAAATGTAGGGATGATTGGCTCAATCACAACCTCAATGCCGTCACCTTCGCGGTTGTGCGCACTGTCTACCAAAAAAGTTTCTTTGGTCAGTTGCTTTGTAGTAATCGCTTCAATGGCCCTTTGAGCCACTTCCCTTTCAACCGATCCGCCGCCAATGCTTCCTTGGGTGGTTCCATCGGCGAAAATAAGCATCTTGCTGCCGGCCTTTCGCGGAGTGGTTCCGGTAACGCCAACAATGGTGCAGACGGCGCAGGGGATCCCTTTTTCTTCGGCTTCGGCGATCTGTTGGTAGAGCGACATCAATTCTCCAGTAATCCCAGTACAACTGGCAGTAATTGTTTCTTCCTGGAGACCACGCCGTCGGCTGCACGTGTGCCATCAGGCAATGGCGGATAAGGTAACTCATCCAAAATGGAGGGCGGATTTGATAGGATGATGCGGCTTGATCCCCTGACAACGTCTGTGATCATCAACATAGCAAAATCCGAACCCTTACTTTCGCAGAGCGTATCCAATGCCTGTTGCAGTTGAGCAAGGTGTTCCTGTACTTCGTTCAGGTCGGTCACTTCTGCCTGGGCAATGGCAAAGGAGTACTTGCCGGCGCTGTAGAATTTCAGGTCGGTGGTAACGACATTCTTCGGGTCCCTGTTGGATAACCCGGCACTGGCGCTCAAAACACGGTTGCCATAGCTAATTTTGGTCTCGTTTTCCAGCGGCGAACCCTTGACAAAAGCCCACCTGGCCAGGCGATCCGCGGCCAAACGGTCGCGTTCAGTGGTGGTAGGAGACGCCAGGTTCAGCGTATCAGAGAGCAATCCCGCCAGCATCAGCCCGGCGATTTTTGGAGGTGCGCTAAATCCAGAATCTTCCATGCGCTCTGAGACCAAAGTGCTGGTACTGCCCACAATATCCACCGACATTTTTATGGGAATGTGGGTAGAGGGGTTTCCCAGGCGGTGATGGTCCAGAATCTCGATCAATTCGGCCTCTTCCAGTGAGGGCACCGACTGTTGTGGTTCGTTGTGATCTACCAGGATTAAGCGCATACGCGGCGGGTTGAGCAGGTCACGCTGCCGCACAATCCCTACGTAAATGCCTTTGTCATCAACTACCCAAAACTCATCCCCTTCTTCCCGCAGGATTCTTTGCAGCACATCCTTGATTTTGGTCGAAGCGGTGAACTTGGGCACATTGGTATTGGCAGCTTCGCGGCAAGGTTCCTGGAGGAGACTTCTGACCGTCACTTCTTGCGTTCGCGATTGTGGCCCAACCACCTTGCCAAAGTATTTGAAAAGGCTTCGTCCGGTGATCAACCCGTAGGGTTTCCCATCGTCATCGAGGACTGGGGCAATCCCGCCTGTACGGGAGGCAATTGCCCAGGCGTCAATCAGGGGGCTGTCCGGTTTGGTGGTATCCAAGTGGCGCACCACTGAGTCAAAGCGGGGGCTGGCGTCAGTGAGCAATACCGGCGGGTCAATTTGCAGGTACTTTAACACCCAACTGGTCTGCTGGTTGAGCGCTCCAGCACGTGCGGCGATTGTCTCGATTCCGTCGCGTTCACGGATTAGCCACGCATAAGCAACGGCTGCCGCAATGGAATCGGTATCCGGATTGACATGCCCGGTGACATAAGTGACGGTCATACAAAAACCTCTATTGTTTTAGCGCTTGCCAGATGCGTTCCGGGGTTGCCGGAATCTCAAACAAATTTGCGCCGCAAGCATTTTGAATAGCATTCCCAACTGCCGGAGCAACCCCGTCCAATGGGATCTCCGCCACAGCTTTAACGCCAAAGGGATGAGTGGGTTCGAACGATTCCACGAATATCGTCTTCAATTCTGGCATTTCATCCGCGCGGAAAATGTGATAATTGTGAAAGTCTTTTTCGCGCGCGTTGCCTTTATCGTCGTATTTCATTTCTTCACAGACGGCATACCCGAGTGCCTGGCTCATGCCGCCTTCAATCTGCCCGGAGGCCGTGAGCGGGTTAACCACCACGCCGGCATCCACTGCCATCACCAGCTTATCCACCACAACTTTGCCGGTCTGAATATCCACGGTCACTTCGGCAAACTGAGCGGCAAACGGCGGCGGTGCCACCGGTGACCAGAAAGATGCGCTGCCCATGATTTGTTCCTGGTCAAAGTGGTGCAAAGCCGATAACGCAATTTGTTTGTGCGTCAACTGGCTGCCGCCCGGAGTACTCGCTTTGCCGTCTTTCAGGACGACATCAGTTTTTGAGAGCCCCGGTTCTTTATCCTTGAGCAAAAGGACTGCCCGCTCACGGATACGGTCTGCGGCAATTTCTGCCGCTTTGGCAACGGCACCGCCGGAAATGTAAGTGGTACTGGAGGCGTATGCTCCCTTATCGAACGGTGTGAAATCAGTGTCGGAGGAATATACCAGGATATCGTCGGTGGAGACACCCAGGGTTTCTGCGGCCATTTGCGCCAGCACAGTATCCGAACCGGTGCCAAGATCGGTAGCGCCGATGAGGAGGTTGAAGGAACCATCATCGTTCATTTTGATCGTGGCAGCGCCCATATCGAGGTATGGAATGGCGGTTCCCTGCATGGCCAGCGCCACACCAATGCCTTTGCGCAGGTAGTCTTTACCGCTCACCGTTTGCCAGGTCGCATTGCCATATTTCTCTTTCCAGCCAATGGCATTCATGCCCAGGCGGACGCATTTTTCAAGGCCAACGGTGTGGATGGTCTCCGGGCGTGGTTCACGTCCCTCACTCCAGGCTGTGCTGAACGGGTGCAGCTCGCCGGAGCGGATAGCGTTTTTGAGGCGAAACTCAATTGGGTCAAGTCCAAGCTTCTTGGCAATTAACTCCATCTGCCGCTCCACAGCCCAGTAACCCTGCGGAACGCCGTAACCACGGTAAGCACCGGCGGGCGGATGGTTGGTGTATACAATATCGGCATAGAAGCGAATGTTGGGCGATTTGCGATACTTTCCGTCGCCAACATACAGCGCCATTGATTTGTGTCCGGTATTTCCTGTCACCGTCAGCGCGTGGCAACCGTACGCGCCGGTATCTGAAAGCGCGTACATCTCGTTTGCGGTGATGGTGCCATCCTGCTTCACGCCGGTCTTGATGCGGATCTTCATCGGATGGCGTGAGCGTGCTGCAGTAAACTCTTCTTCGCGAGTGTACTCATACTTCACTGGCCGGCCGGTGGCAATGGTGAGGTGCGCGGCTACGTCTTCCACCAGCACTTCCTGCTTTCCGCCAAAGCCTCCGCCAATACGCGGTTTGATCACGCGGATGCGCTTTACCGGCAGTTTCAACACGGGAGCGAGAATCCTTCTGGCGTGGAAGGGTACCTGTGTGCTGGAGCGAATGACCATGCGGTCATCTTCATCCCAGTACGAAATCACCACGTGCGGTTCAATGTGTGATTGTTGTACCTTGGGGACCTCAAATGTGTTCTCAAAGATCACATCCGCTTCTTTGAACCCTTCCTCCACATTTCCAATATCAATGCGAATTTCTGCTGCAAGATTCTTTTTGGGGTCGGAGTCGGCAAAATTCACATACTCCTCTTCGTCATGGATGCGTGGGGCGGTGCTTTCCATCGAGCGTTCAGAATCAAGAACGGAAGGCAATTCCTTGTAGGTCACCTTGATGGCTTTCAGGGCTTTTTGTGCAACCTCTTCTGTCTCGGCAGCTACAAACGCCACACGGTCGCCAACAAAACGTACCTTTTTATCCAGGCTGAACATATCTAATGGCCCCGGGATGGGGTCAGATTGCCCGGCAGTGGAATAGACCACCCTGGGGAGATCCTTCCAGGTGAGAACGGCTGCAACGCCCGGGATCTTCTTCGCCTCCGAAACATCGATATTCTGGATCAGGGCATGGGCGTAGGGCGAATGGAGCACTTTGGCAATCAACAGCCCGGGAATGTCCACATCATCTGTAAAGGCAGGCTTTCCCTGCACCAGCTTGAGTGCATCCACTTTTTTTGCTTCTTTGCCTACGGCGGAAAATTGTTTCTTTACATCGGTCTCAATGTAGGGTGAGAATTGCTCTCTGGCGGCTTCGGAAAAAATAGATTGAATAGCTTTTACCGGTTTATCGTAACCAGTGCAGCGGCACAAAACCCCGGAGATGGCTTCGCGGATTTCGTCTTCAGTGGGGGTCTTGTTGGATTCCAGTAGCGATGTGGATGCCAGGATCATGGCAGGTGTGCAGTATCCGCATTGAATGGCCCCGGATTCAACAAAGGCTTTTTGCAGCTGGCTAAGCCCCTTGCCTGCTCGCCAGCCCCTTTCAGGGTGTTCCCCCAGCGCTTCAATGGTGCGCACATCATGGCCATCTGCCTGGGCGGCAAGATAGGAGCAAGAATTGACCGGTTTTCCGTCCAGCAGCACGGTACAGGCACCGCACTCCCCTTTTGCGCATCCGCCAAATTTGACGCCAAAATATTGTCGCTTCCTGAGGAAGTCCAGCAGGGACTCCTCAGGCGTCGATTCGGCGTTTATTCGCTTTCCGTTGATTGTTAGCGTAATTTTCATAATGGCACCCGCTAATCTGAATATCGTTTGAGCAGTGTCAAGATCAGTGAGGATCGATACCTGGCTGATGCCCAGGCGTTGTCCTTCAACTGGAGAAGTGCAGCGACCGCAGTTTCATCAGCCGGTAGCGTTTTTAGGAGTGTTGGGGACTTGCCAAATCCGCCCACACAAATTCGCGTTTCTTTTTCATAACCTGCCTTTGCCAGGCAAACAATTGGCCTGTCCAGAGGGCTTCTGCCAACGGATTCAAACACAAAGTGTTCCGGCATCTCAATATCCAGGTGCGTGATCAAGCAATCGAATTGCTCTCTTTGCTCCACAAATTCATCCAGGCCCATTGTTTTCTTTTCGCCGCACTCATAGACCACGGTGCTGCGTAGCGCCCGCAAACAGGTAAAGAAGGGTGACCTGCCATCCGATAACATCAAAAAGCCACCCAGGGTAGCCTGATTACGCTGATTCTTTGAAGCCTCAATCTTCAGCGCAAGCTGCAAGTCTTTCTGGTCAGTAAAAAGCCCAAACAGTTGCTCAAGAGTGACCAAAGTTCCCAGGCGATAACCGTTTCCGGTCTTCTCGATCTCTTTCAATGGGAGGTTCTGCAGATCGACCACCGTAATGTCTTCTCCCATTTTCCGGATGGAAGTACCACCGCCCATAAAACGTACCTGGGAGTGTGCTTTCTTATACTCTGTAGCTTCTTTTATGCTTTTGGGGCGCAAATAATCCACAATCATGGTGTCCCTGGCCTACTCATAATCCGCAAACGTGTCGATCAGGAGCTTGACGTTCCCGCCAACGGGGTAAAGGATGGGGCAAGTGCAACCATTTTTGATGTACTCTTTTACTTTGGCTCTTGCCTCGACGGGGGTGCCAGACGCGGTGATGCGCTCAATGAGGTCTTCAGGCACAAGGTACTTTGCTTTTTCGATCTGTTCCTTTGTGGCGGGCCAGCCGAGAATTGACTGAATGCTTTGCACTACTTCTTGCGATACTCCCGACGCTTTGGCGATGTGAGGTTGCTGTGCCAGATACTGGGTCAGCAGTTGGCGTGTGGTGTCGATGGCCCTGGCGTGGTCTTCATCTACCGAGCAAACGATCAGCTGCGGGCGGTCAATATCATCAATTGTTTTCCCAACTTTTTTGGCTCCTGTTGCCAACAGTTCCAGAGCCTTATGGTTGTATTCAGGAGGAACGCAGTAGTTTAACACAACGCCATCGGCAATTTCACCGGTCATTTCCATCATGTTATCGCCGGTAGCGCCGATGTAGATCGGCACAAATCTCGGCTCTCTGCGGCCGTGGACGATATCCAATTCGATACCTGTCACATTCACGAATTCGCCCGCAAAAGTCACCCGCTCCATATTGAGCAGTCGGCGCAGGACTTCAACGGTTTCCTTCATGGCGGTAAGTGGTTTGCGGCGGTCAATGCCAACGTTTTTTGCCAGGGGGTCCCACCAGGCACCGATCCCGCAAATGATGCGGTTGGGAGCCAGGTCGTCCAGGGTCAAAAAAGTGGAAGCCAGCAGTCCGATATTTCGCGTCCAGTTGTTAATCACACCGGAGCCGATGCGGATTTTCTCGGTCACCGCGGCATAGGCAGCCATCGGGACGATAGCATCCCGCACTAACCGGCTTTCTGCCTGCCAGATTGCATCAAATCCCTTTTTTTCTGCATAACGGGCATACTCCAATCCATCCCGTAGATCGTGCGAATCCTGCAGATATAAAGCCACTTTTTGCATATCAACCTCCGGTTTTAGTTTTTAGCGATGCTTCGAAGATCAGTGTACTGTTGCAGCTTTTCCCAATCTTCGGGCAGGTCAAGGTCTAGCCCAAAGATATCCGATTCCACAATTTCTACCCTTGCGCCGCTCTCCTGTGCCAATTTGAGATGCGTGGTGAAAGACCCAGGCCCATATCTGAACTCAATCAACTCAGCAGGGTTGATTAACAACGCATTTGTGCCGTCTTTCCTTCGATCAGGGGCAATCACAATTTCCGGTGGTTTTCCGGTCCTTTTGAGAAAATCCGCAATGTCATTGGCCTGGATCAGTGGTAGATCGGCCGGCAGTACCAATATCTTATTGGCAAAATAGGCTTTTGCCACTGAAGCAGCCCTCCGTAAGGCGGTGTTGAGTTCGGGCGAGCCATCTTCGAGGACAGTCTTTGCCGAGTAATCTCTCGCGATCGAAAGCGCAAGTGGATCTCTGCTTACGACCAGTACAGTTTCAATCTCACTAACTTGCTTGAGCGTTTTCAGGGTATTGATTAGCATTGTCTGATTCAATGTGGTACGTTCATCCTCAGACAAAATCCCGGACAGCCGAGATTTTCCTCGCCTAAGCGGTTTGACTGGAACAATTGCCCAAAGTGTCATAGGCCCTGGCTTCTAATCAAGTTAAGTACCTCCGATGCCAAACGCACCTTGTTGGCTTCATCCTTCATCATTATATCTGTAACAATGGTTTTAATCCCTAATTTTTCAATTTCTTTTTGCTCTGGCGAGTTCTGATGGTCGATGCACAGCGCGCCGAGCAATGAGCCATAGAGCGTGGCAACCCCAATCGCTGATGGGGATAAACCAAACTCCGCGAAGATCTTGCTGGCCGGTCCCTTAACCGCCGCGTTGCCAATGATGGGCGAAACCGCAATCACCTTCTTTTTGGCGAGAATTTCGTGCATCCCGGGCAGGTTAATGATCGGAAAAATGCTCAGCCACGGGTTTGAGGGACATAGGATGATATATTCAGAGGTCTCCAGGGCGGCTCTGGCGCCCTTGTCAATGCCTGCTTTCTCAATTCCCTGGTACTCGATCCTTTCGATCTCAGGCTGGAATTTATGCTTTACAAAATACTCCTGAAAGTCGTAGCACTGTCCATCCTTTGTGTGGATGAGCGTGGCTACTGGGTCATTGGTCATTGGGTACAGAGCCGTGCTTACTTTTAGGCTTGCCAGTATTTTTTTCGTGGCTTCGCCAAGTGAATACCCGGCGTTGAGCAGCCTGGTGCGGTAAAGATTGATTGCCAGGTCTTTATCACCCAGGTGAAACCAGGCGTTTTCCCCCAGCGCCTCAAGCTCTTGCATGACCTGAAACGTATCCCCTTCAAGCCCAAAACCGAATTTTTGGTTGGAGATTCCTGCCAGAGTGTAAGTGACTGAGTCAATATCTGGCGAAATTCTCAGGCCGTAGTAGTTGAAGTCGTCGCCAGTATTTACAATGGCCGCAAATTCATCAGGTGGCAGCAGTTGCGCAAGGCCGTATACCAGTTTTGCTCCGCCAACACCGCCTGCCAATGCCGTGATCATTTACGCATTCCCTTTAGCGAAACAGGTCTTCTTTTTTATCTCTGAGAATTTCTTTTAGCGAAGATTCTCTCAGGCGATAAGGAAACCCTCTGGCGACAACCACCGGCACGCCTTCTTTGGCCTGCCCCATCAGCAGCGAGGCGGCACCGGCCAATTCATCTGCCGCGGCCACCAGAGTGGCCTTTAGCCTGTACCCAAAAAGGTCTTCCTCACCGCGCAGGTCAACCAGTCCTGGCAACCCGGCCAGCCCTATCGTCATTCCCACAGTTCCATTGCGCCAGGCCCTGCCATGAGAATCAATGACCATCACGCCCAGGGATTTCCGATAGTGTTCTTGCAGTTCCCTGCGAATTTGCCGGGCCGATGCATCTGCGTCCTGCGGCAGCAAAAGATAGAGTTCCCCGGGGGCTGCATCCGCGGATTCAACATTGGAATGATCGATTCCGGCATTGGCGCAAACAAACCCCTGTTTATGTTCGACGATCAGGGTGTTCTTTTTGGCACGCAATACCCGTTTGCTTTCTGTGAGCACCAGTTGAACAAATCTGGGGTCCTTTTTTGTGATGAAAGCATAATAACGCGCCTTCAATCCCGGTCGTATGGTTGCAAGATCCCTGATCCGGTTTTCGGATTTTGAGACAATCTTCTGGGTTACCACAAAAATATCCCCGTTGGCTATCGTCAGCTTTTGCTTTTCACATGCGGTGATGATTAACGCAGATACAGAATCGCCAGGTTTTACCAGCGGGATCTCTGACAAGCCGGTTATTTGTAATGAGGGACTAGTGGGCATTGCGATTGATACCGGTAATTTTGATCCCGGCCGTATGCGCGCCGAATTCTTTGTTAATGCCGATCAGCACCGAGGTCAGGCCTTCTACGACCACGGTGTTTTCAATAGGCCCGGCATCCCAGGCAAGCATGCCGGCTTTTTCTACAAGCTCCAAAACCTGCCGCCTGGCTTCCTTGGAACTGCCGCTCACAAGCACATCACACTCGACGTCTTTATCTGTGATCAACCGCTCGTAAGAAATATTCTGAAATGCTGCAACGACTTCTGTGGAAGGGTCGAGAGTTGCTTTTGCTTCGAGCGCGGCACTGCCTGCCGGAGGCATTTGTACTTTCGTTACCTTTGGCGGCACCAATGGGACGGTTACATCGATCAGTATTTTTCCGGCCAGCGCTTCTTTTAGCATCTCCAGCATGGGCACATGAAATTCAAAAGGCACGGTCAAAACCACGACCTCACCCTCTTGCGCTGCCGTTAAATTATCACGGCCAACCACTTTTTTGCCCGAATTCCCAATCAGCTCATTGACTTCATCTGCTGCTATCTGTGCCTTTTCAGCCTGCCTGGAGCCGATAATCACTTCCAGGCCTGCCTTTGCCCAGCGAAAAGCCAGTCCTTTTCCCTCTTTTCCTGTTCCGCCGATGATTGCAATCTTTTCTGTCATTTGAGGGCTCCAATTAGTTGAATTTACTGCCGTAACGCTTCCACACGTCTCTTGAAAGCTTCAAAGCCTTCTGCAAAATCTCGACTTCATCAAGATGGTTTAATTTCCTGTTATTCATCAACCATTTTCCATTGACCATTGTGTCTGTGACCATCGAATCTCGAAAGCCGAACAGAATGTGCCAGGGGATGTTGTATTGATTCAATTCGGTGATAGGCATGTAATCCACCAGGATGAGATCCGCCTGATACCCCGCCATGATCCTGCCAATCTTTTTCCCGTGGAAGAAGTGAGAGGCAAGTTCGGCGTTGTTTTGTGCCGCAATTTGTACCACCAGATTTCCGTTCATCCGGGTTGGGTCTTTATGCGTCAGTTTATGCACCAAATAGCAGGTGCGCCATTCATCCCACATGGCATTCGAAAATCCATCGTTTCCCAGGCACACTTTGATCCCCATCGCGACCATTTTCTCTACATCTGCCATGCCTACCGCATTGTTCATATTTGATCTCGGCTGGTGCGTGAGCCACGTATTGGTTTCCTGGATGAGCTTCATCTCGTGATTGTTGAGGTGAACCCCATGTACCAAAATCGAATCTTGCCCCAGTAACCCAAAATCGTTTAATCGCTCAACCACGCGCTTATTGTATTTTTGCAACGAGTCCTGTTGATCAACCAGGTCTTCAGCAACATGGATGTGAACACCTGTGTTCTCAGGCAGAGCGTCTTTGATCTTGCCAAGGGTAGCATCTGAGACCGTTAAACTTGCGTGGATACCAAAAGTGGCTTCAAGTAAGTCTTTTGACTTGCTGCGCAATTTCTGTATCATTCTCAAGTTTTCACTGATGGATTCGTCTCGCAGTTGGAGGCCATATCGGTCAGTTGCTTCATAGCAAACCGAGCCTCGCACACCCGTTTCTACAAATGCCTGCCCGATCTGATCAAGCGATCCGTTGATGCACATGGGCGAAGCATGATGGTCAAATAAGGTGGTGGTTCCATGCTTGATTGCGTCCACCAGGCAAACCAAAGCACAGGATTGTACATCCGCGATGCCGAGGGATGAATCCAACGGCCACCAAAGTTTTTCAAGAATCTGGGAAAAATTGCGTGGAGGATCACCGGGTATTGCCAGCCCCCGCGAAAATAAGCCATAAAAATGGGTATGAGCACAGATCAGGCCCGGCATTAATACCTTGCCGCACCCATCAAAAAACCGTTCGCCGGCATGCTTCGCGGCAATTTCTGCGTGGGGAGCAATTTCTACAATTTTGCCCTCCGAAATAACAACGTCATGGTTGTAGAGTATCGGCTGAGCATTGTCCCAGGTGATGACGACGGCGTTGGTAATGATCATTTTGGCCTCAAAAATATTGTAGCATACGGCTTCTATTTTTGGAAAGACGATATAATTAAGTAAGAGGAGAAAATATGGCTACGCGCAAAATTGCCCTGGAATATGCTCATAACAATATCAACCACTTTCAAGATTTCCTTTCCGAACTACTTAAAATCCCTTCCATCTCCACTGCACCCGAAAACAAAGAGGATATGGTCGCTTGCGCCGATGCGCTGATGAAGAAGTTAAGGTCTCTGGGGTTAGAGAACGTGCAGCTCTTCCCCACCGCCAAACACCCTATTATCTATGCCGACCATTTGCATGCAGGTTCCAACAAGCCCACAGTTCTCATCTATGGACATTACGATGTGCAGCCCGTTGATCCGCTGGAACTATGGCAATCTGACCCCTTCTCTCCCCGTTTTACTGGCGATTATCTTTTTTCGCGTGGTGCATCGGATATGAAAGGACAGGTGGTAGCCTGTCTGGCAGCGATCGAGTCCATTTTTAGCACCGGACACTTTCCGGTCAACCTTAAGTTTTTGATCGAAGGGGAAGAGGAGATCGGCTCTCCCAACCTTAAGGCCTTTCTTGAGAGCCACAAAGACCTTCTCAAAGCTTCTGTAGCCCTCAATCCGGATGCCGGCATGATCGGCATTGACACCCCTACGATCGTCTATGGGCTTCGCGGACTGGCCTACTTTGAGCTGCGCCTCAACGGCCCGGATCACGACCTGCATTCCGGCTCGTTTGGCGGCGTGGTGCATAACCCGGCGCAGGTACTGTGCGATCTCGTTGCCAGGATGCACGATGCGAATGGCAAAGTAATGCTCCCGCATTTCTATGATGACGTTTTGCCATTAACGCAAAAGGAGAAAGAAGAGCTCGCCAGGTTGAATCTTGACGACAGTTATTACAAGGGCCAAACCGGCGTTCCACACACCTGGGGTGAAAAAGACTTCTCGCCAGTCGAACGGATCGGTGCGCGGCCCACCCTTGAGGTTAATGGCCTGCTCTCCGGCTACACCGGCGTTGGCGCAAAGACGGTCATCCCTTCTAAAGCGATGGCCAAGCTCTCTACCCGCCTCGTCCCTAACCAGGACCCGGAAAAGGTGCATGCGCAATTGCGCGAATTCATTGCCGCAAATATCCCAAATACTGTGCGGTGGGAACTGGAAATGTTAAGCGGGGGACACCCCAGCATTTCCGATGTTACCATCCCGGAAGCTCAAGCTTTGGCCAAAGCACTGGAAACCGTTTGGGGGAAGAAGCCCATCTACAAGCGCGAAGGCGGTTCCGTTCCCGTGGTTGCCGACATGCAGCAGATTCTTGGCTTCGACTCCGTTCTCACCGGCTTTGGATTGCCGGATGACAATATCCACTCCCCTAACGAGCGGCTGCACTTGCCCACCTGGCGCAAGGGAATTGACGCTTTAATCGAATTCTTCATGAATCTGGAATAAGGGTAAGTAGATGAGCAATCAGGAACTTAAAATGCCTGCTTATGGCGGGCAAGCTTTGATTGAAGGCGTTTTGATGCGCGGGCAAAAATACCTGGCTGCGGCGTTTCGCGAGCCAAATGGTGCGATCAAGGTTGTGGACGAAGAGCTAACCGGGATTTACCGTTCAAAAGTTACCAAATGGCCTTTTTTGAGAGGTCTGGTCATTCTGTGGGATTCCATCGGCCTGGGAACCAGATACATCACAATTTCGGCCAATGTGCAAACCGGTGAAGATGAAAAAATCGAAGGGCCGGCCATGGCCCTAACGCTGATCGTTTCCTTTGCGCTGGCAATTGGCCTTTTCTTCCTTCTGCCCACAGGCTTGGCAGCTTTGGTGGAAAAGCTAGCCCCCATGTCCTCCTTCGTGATCAATCTCCTTGAGGGGCTTATTCGCCTGGGAATCGTTATTCTCTATATCTGGCTGGTAGGTAAAAGCCAAGAGATCAAAAGGGTTTTTTCTTATCACGGCGCGGAACATAAGACCATTAACGCATTTGAAGACGACGCCACCCTGACACCTGGAGAAGTTGCCAAGTACACCCTCTTTCACCCGCGCTGTGGCACCGGGTTCATTTTGATTCTGGTGATCTTCTCTGTCATCCTCTTTTCACTGCTGGGGCCAATGCCCAATCTGGCGATCCGCCTCTTGTCCAGAGTGGTTTTGTTACCACTGCTTGTCATGGTAGCTTATGAATACATGAGGTTCTCCGCAAACCATCTGAGCCATCCAATATTGAAATACCTCTCGTACCCCGGCATGCTCTTGCAAAGATTGACCACGGTGGAACCGTCGCCAGATCAACTGGAGGTCTCCATCGCGGCTTTCAAACGCATGTATGAACTGGAGCATCATGAGGCTCTGGCAGAATAGCCGCGGCAAGTACCTGGCAATCGGTTTTTGTTGCGGCCTGCTGGTTTCAGGCGTCCTATTTGTGGTCTTCAATAAACCAACGCGCATGAGCAATACGTTGCCCGAAGCAAGAGGCTCCTCCTCAAACTTCCAGATTACTTCCTCACCGGTGGTTTGCGCTGAGCCGCAGAACGATAACAAAAATCTAGTCGATATCAACACGGCAACCCTTGAAGACCTTGATTCATTACCTGGAATTGGCGCAGCAAAGGCAAAAAGTATCGTGGACTTCCGACAGAGGTACGGGGATTTTAAAGATATCACTGAGTTGCTATACGTTACGGGAATAAGTGATTCTCTGTTTCAGCAAGTTTGCGCTATGATTACGGTAGAGAAATAAGGAGTGAATATGTCATTAAAACAGCAAATCGAGCAAGAACTTCTTGACGCCATGAGAACAAAGGACGAGATCAGGCGCAATACCTTGCGCATGGTCATCGCGGCGGTCAAACTTTTTGAAGTCGAAAAAACGAAATCCACCATCGATGATGCGGCATTGCTTGCAATTATTCAGAAAGAGATTAAGACCCGCCGCGATTCGTTAGTTGAGTTTGAAAAAGGCAAAAGGCAGGATTTGATCGAAACGACGAATAACGAAATCGCCGTTTTGGAAAAATACCTGCCCAGGCAGTTGTCCAGTACAGAAGTCGAAGCAATTGTAAAGCAAAGCATTGCCGAGGTAGGGGCAACTTCCCCGGCCGATATGGGCAAGGTAATGAAAGTAGTACTGCCCAAAATTGCCGGGCAGGCGCCCTCCGATATTGTCAGCAAGGTAGTACGATCTCTGCTCAGCCAAGAATAGTGTCATGTTACTCAGCCCGAAAAAACTACAGGTCAGGAATTCGTACCGCTGGGCCATTTCCTTGTTTGCAGTGGCGCTTGCCTTTGGGGCATTGATTCTGCCAATTGCACTTCGACCAGATGCGCTCCCACTGCAAATTGGAGAAGTCTCCTCTACTACCATCGTTGCGACCAAAAACCTTTCCTACACAAGCGCAGTCCTGACAAAAAAAGCCCAGGATGAAGCCTTGAAATCGGTGCAGGCGCGTTATCTGCCAGCCGACCCGGCAATTTCGAGAACCCAAATTGACAACCTTCACCTGGCAATTAACTACATCGATACCGTAAGGGAAGATGCCTTTTCAAGCACTGATCTCAAAATTACTGATCTTCAAAATATCAAGAGCCTTCAACTCTCTAAGGATATTGCAGAGAGGATATTATCCCTGACGGAGAATCAGTGGCAAACGGTCAAGCAAGAATCCGTCACCGTTCTTGAACAGATCATGCGCAACAATATCAAAGATACCCAGGTGGAAGACTATGTAAAGAACATCCCCTCGTACATTGGCTTCAACCTTTCCAATGATGAGTCTTCAGTCGTCCAGGCGTTATTGCAATCCTACATTGTGCCCAACAGTTTGTACTCCGAAGAAGAGACCACATTAGCCAGAGAAAAAGCCATCGCAGCAGTACAGCCAGTTACAAAATCCTATTTCGAAAATCAGACGATCGTTTCGAGGGGGCAAATAGTAAGTGAGGAGCAGTATGAGGCCCTCACGGCCTTTGGCTTAACCAAAGTGCAAACAAAGTCTCAAGATATCATCTCCACTCTGGCAATCGTCACCACCCTGAGCCTGTTCCTGTTCCTCTATTTTAAAAACCGCAATCTAAAATCGCTGCAAGAGCTGCGCAGCCTCACCGTGATCCTGATTGGGTTCATCGTATTTTTGTACGGCGCCCATTTCCTCATCCCAAATCGAACGATCATTCCTTATTTTTATCCGCTCCCGGCATTTGCTCTAATTCTGGCTTCACTTTTTACGCTCGAAATCTCGGTGGTTTTCTCAATTGCGCTCAGTATCCTGGCAGCCTTCGGGGTGACCGGCACACCAGAGTTGACCCTTTATTACATCTTTACCAGTGTCTTCGCCGCCCTTCTTCTTGGTAAAGGGCGCCGCTTTACCCACTTCCTCTACGCCGCGGTCGCAATCGGCGTTTCAGGGGTACTGGTCGTCTTTGCCTACCGCATCACCGACCCAACCTCGGACTCGCTCGGGCTGATCACATTATCCGCAGTTGCATTCTTGAACGGGGTCGCCTCGTCCAGTATCGCCCTTCTTATTCAATATCTGCTTTCACAATTATTAGGCCTCCCCACCCCACTGCACCTGATGGATATATCCAGGCCAGACCACCCATTACAAAAATTACTACTGCAAAAAGCGCCGGGGACATACCAGCACTCTCTACAAGTGAGCAATCTGGCCGAACTCGCCGCCGAGGCAATCGGGGCAAATCCCCTGTTAACGCGCGTTGGCACAATTTATCACGACATTGGCAAAACGGCAGACCCTTCCTTTTTCGTCGAGAATCAAATCCCGGGCCATCTTGACACACACGATGACATGGATGAAGTCGAAGCAGCGCAAAAAATCATCGCCCACGTGCCAGACGGGGTGCGGCTGGCAGAAAAGTACCACCTTCCCCCGCGCATCCGCGACTTTATCCTTGAACATCACGGAACCCAACTCACGCGCTACCCCTATAACCGGGCTCTGGCAAAGCACAAAAACGATCCTGGCAAAGTCAACAGCGAACTTTTCACCTATCCGGGGCCAAAACCACAGTCGAAAGAGACGGCAATTCTTATGCTGGCAGACGGATGCGAAGCCAGGGCGCGCGCCGAGTTACCTGCCAACCACGCTGCGATGGTTGAACTGGTAGAAAAGGTTTTTGCCAGATGCCTGCAAGAAGGGCAACTGGAAAACTCGCCACTTACTTTGAAAGACTTAAGCAAAATCAAAGAGTCCTTTGTGAATACGCTGGACAATGCTCATCACCCCAGAATGATCTACCCTGAAGCGGGAAAAGAGAAAAAATAAGGTGATCTCCATTCAAGTGCGCAAGCCCTTTCTCACAAAGGTCGCGAAAAAAGTACTCCTGGCTTCCATGGAAACTGTCCTTTCCGCCTTATTCCCTGGCGGCCTCTTTGATCTCGGGGTACTCATTTGTTCTGACGAGGAAATAAGAAAGCTTAATTCCAGCTACCGCGGGGTGGATCGCGCTACGGATGTGCTCTCTTTCGGTTCGGAGGAAACAGACCCGGAGAGCGGAAGGCGATACCTTGGTGATCTGATAGTCTCCTACGAGACTGCTGAAGCACAGGCTCGAGTCGCTAAACATGACGTGACCACCGAGATCAACATCCTCTTGATCCATGGCCTTTTGCATCTGCTCGGGTACGACCACGACACCGAAGCCAAAAAACAAAAAATGTGGAAAAAACAGTACCGGGCACATCAGGTGCTTGGCATTCACGTCACCACTCTCTCAGGCGAAAATGATCAGCCCGCGTAAATTCAGGTTCTCGCTTAAGTACGCAATCGCCGGACTCAAATATCTCTTTTCCGCCGAGAACAATATCCGCATTCATACGCTGGTGACAATTCTGGTCATAGCAGCGGGGGCAACCCTGCGCATCAGCCTTACCAGTTGGGCAATCATTATCCTCACAATCGCTCTGGTGTGGATCGTTGAAGCGCTCAATACTGTATTTGAACGTCTTTTTGATCTTCTGGATGGCAGCTACAACCCCATTGTGAAAATTGGCAAGGACGTATCGGCAGCTGCGGTTCTGATCAGTGCAATTGCAAGTATCGCAATCGCACTGATCGTCTTTATCCCGCGTATTATTGAGCTAATCACAAACTGGAAAATCTTTTACAAGTAGTCGCGCAGGCTGTGTTCCACAGCATACGCCGCTGCCTCAGCGCGGTTGCTGACACCCAATTTCGACAGAATGCTGCTCACGTAGTTGCGCACCGTGCCTTCGCCCAAAAACAGTGTCTTGGCAATCTCGCGGTTGGTTCTGCCCTCTGACACCAGCAGCAAAACGTGCTTCTCCTGCTGAGAAAGGTTGACAAAGGCAGAAGCCTCTTCATCCTTAACCGCACGGCGCACTTCCTGGAAAACTCGCTGCGTCACCACGGGGTCTAGCAAAGCCTCGCCACGCCCAACAGCCTCAATTGCCTTAATCAAATCCTCGGCACCAATTTGCTTCAAAACATATCCGGATGCCCCGGCACGGATAGCCGAAAACAGCATGTCATCCTCGGCATACGAGGTCAGCATAATCACTTTAATCTCAGGAAAAGAGTTCGTAATTTGCTCGGTAGCCTCAACCCCAGAGGCGCCAGGCAGGCGGATATCCATCAACACTACATCCGGCAGCAGCCGTTCCACCTGTTCCAGTGCCTCTTTTGCCGTACCTGCTTCACCCACCACCTCGAAATGCGGGTGCCGTTCCAACAATGCCTTGATCCCCAAGCGTACAACCTCATGGTCATCTACAAGCACAATTCGTTGTTTGGGCATTATTCCTCTGTATTCAGAAGTCTTAACTTAATTATACACAACCAGTAAATCAAATCTCCAGCAAAACCGGGCAATGATCCGATCCCTGAATAGAGTCCAGGATCTCAACCCGCTTCACTGCGGGCACAAGTTCTTTGGAAATAAGGAAATAATCGATGCGCCAGCCAATGCCCCGCGCGCGTGCCCCAAAGCGATACGTCCACCAGGTGTACTGCACCTTGTCGGGATTTTGGGAGCGGAAAATATCAACAAAATTGGCATCGATGAAATTTGTCACCCAATCCCGTTCTATGCGCATGAAGCCGGAGTAATTCTCGTTTTCCTTTGGATTTGCCAGGTCAATCTCATTGTGTGCAGTATTGAAATCCCCGGTAATGATGACGCGTTTTCCCTTTTTGTGGGCAGCATTGCACCGCTCCAAAAGCGCACCGTAGAATCGCAGCTTATAGTCCACGCGTTCCATCCCGCGCTGCCCATTGGGGAAGTAAATATTATATAGATCAAACTCGGCAAATGAGGTACAAATTGAGCGCCCTTCGCTGTCAAATTCCGGCATGCCAAACCCTAATTCAAAGTTCACCGGCTCAATGTCGTTTTTTAGATACGTGGCAGTGCCGCTGTACCCAAGTTTTTCAGCCGCATTCCAAATGTAATGATAGCCGTCAAGCTGAATATTTTCCTCGGTCAATTGTTTTTCCGTTGCTTTGACTTCCTGAAGGCATAGAACATCCGGCGCTAACTCCAAAATCGTCTTTTTAAAATCTTTTTTAAGGATAGCCCTGAAACCATTAACATTCCAACTAATTATTTTCATGTGCAACCTTTCTCGTGGTAAACTCTACTATATAGTATATGAAATCTGCCCGGATAACAAACCCAAGAACCAACACAACTATCAATATCCAAATTGCGGATACCTTCTTTTCGAAATTTCGCGGGCTGATGTTTCGAAAAGAAATTCCGGCCAATTATGGGTTAATTCTATCCGAAAGAAGTGAAAGTATTCTAAATACTTCCATTCACATGTTGTTTATGCAATTCAACATCACGGCCCTGTGGCTGGACCAAAACATGACTGTTGTGGATAAATGTGTGGCCAAAAAATGGCATCTTGCTTACGCCTCACACAAACCAGCAATGCATGTCCTTGAATTGCACGAAAACCAGGATACTAATTTCAGCATCGGTGATTCCTTACACCTGCACACAGCAACTGGTACGGTATAATACTTACTAATCTTTTACGAAAAGGTAATTTTGATGGTCAACCAAGATAATTTTTGGCAGGAATACACGCTCACAGAAGACAGCCTAAACCACATTTTCAACTATCTGCTTGAGACAGAAACACCGGCAACGCAGCAGGAATTAGCCAAAATAATCATCCAAAAAGAGATCGGCGAACAAACCAGGCAAATCGAAGAGTCACAAAAAACAGAAGGGGCGATCTATTACCCCAAGAATACGTACCAGATTGCCGATCATCTTGTTTTCCCCCACCGTAATTGGTCAAAAGGGGTGGTAAAAAATGTACGAGATGGGGTCAACCCGGAACACCCCGCTCTTCAGGTTATTGATGTCGAGTTTGAAGATTCCACCACCACTTCTTTTGCCAGCAACCTTGCCGAGCACATCTTAAACACACCCGTCCAGCGTACAGTGGAACCCTGGCTTGATATTGACCATGTACTTTCGGTGTACGGCTCACTCATCGCTACAAAAATCAATCAAAAACTGGATGCCAGCGAAGACCTGGTTTGCATCGCCGGCCATTATTTTCCACGTGCTCTTCTGGTCGATATCGGCATTGGTCAATTAAACCTGTGCGAAGCGATCCTCGAACTTGAAAATGGCGGTCCCCTTACTATTGACGAACTGATTAAGCAGATTGACATTCCTTCCGGTGTCAATCCGAAATTAATAGAATTCTCGCTGGACTATGCATTGCAAGAAGATCCGCGCTTTGACGAAGTAGGGCCAGCCGGAGAAACGCTATGGTTCCTCAATCGCCTTGAACCGCCGGAAGTCCGCAATACACCCACCCATCTCGTCTTTGAAGAGCCTATCCCCGTCCTCGCTGAAGAATATCAAAAGCTGACCGCTTTCGGTTCCGAGCAGTGTGATGAATTAGAAGCCGAATCCATCAGCGGCGCGGTTGAATCAGTGGTGCTCAGCCTGACTTATCCACACTGGCGCAGCGGTACACTTCCGCTTACTTCAAACCTGAAATTGCTGTTTCCAACGGCTTACGAAACACCTCGCGTGAAGTTTAATTTCATCGATGGGCGGAGCAACGCGGTCTTTCCAGGCTGGGTAGTGCGGCCCTCAAAATATATCTATGGCCTGCGCGACTGGTATTCCCGCGAGGGAATCATCCCTGGTAGCCTCATCCAACTATCAAAAGGGAAAAATCCCGGCGAAGTTTTAATCAAGGTTGAAAAAGCAAAAAACTCCAAAGAGTGGATCAGGACGGTTTTGGTCGGCGCAGACGGCGGGGTTGTGTTTGCCCTGTTAAAGCAGGTGGTGGCTTGCTCCTTTGATGAGCGTATGGCACTGGTCGTGCCGGATACGGACGCCCTGGATGAGGTTTGGGGGAAAAAGCTCAAACTGCCAATTGAGAAAGTAATCCATCAGGTAATGGTCGAACTCTCCAAACTGAACCCTCAAGGGCAAATTCACGCTCAAGAGCTGTACGCTGCGGTTAACGTGATCCGCAGATGCCCACCTAGCACGATTCTCAATATTCTTTTTAATCAGCCGTGGGTTACCCACCTTGGTGACTTGTATTTTAGATTGATTGACTGATCGGATTGCCCAATGCCAGAACAAAAACCATTTAGCCTTATTCGACCAACCCAGGACACCCCTTACCATATCGATTTTGAATGGTGGAAAACCCATGACGGTAACTGGCGTATTTTTTTGATCAGTTGTTTGTGCGCCGAACACCAGAAAATCTTCCAGGATGCGCCCGAATTATCGTTAATTGACCACGTTGACACAGAGACAGCCGAAGTCAAGCAAGTGGACGGCATCCAGTCTGTTCTGATGGATCATTGCATCAAAGAACCGAATTTTATCAATTCAAACACAACGCTCGTGGATGCGATCTTCAGAGTATTTTTGAGCAATGGCAACCAGCCGCTTAGCCCCAAGGATTTATCTGATAGAATTGGCAAGCCTTCTGAGCTGATCCTCCGCACCCTTTCGGGAGCAACCGTTTTTAAAGGCATTCGGCCATACCGATAATTTCCACGCCCTCGTAGCTCAATGGACAGAGCACCGGACTTCTAATCCGATGGTTGTGGGTTCGACTCCCACCGGGGGCGCCAACAAGAGTTTCATCCAAAGCAGGGAAAAATGACAACTGCCAATAAAGCGAAAAATAAGCACCAATTCTATACCATGGATATTCATATCCATACCCCTGCCAGCACCGATTTTCAAAACCCTGAAGTTTCGTATCTTGACCTTCTACAAAAAGCTGAATCCCGCGGGCTGGATGTTATTGCCTTTACCGATCACAACACCATCGCCGGCTATATGGCGCTCCAAAAAGAAATCGAACTCCTTTCCACGCTTGAGTCAAAGGGGCGCATCCTTCCTGACGAGAAAAAACGCCTGGCCGAATACAAGAGGTTACTCGGCAAAATCCTCCTCCTGCCAGGTTTTGAATTCACGGCCATGCTGGGCTTTCATATCATTGGGTTATTCTCCCCTACCAAGAACAGTCGTGAAATTGAGCATCTGTTGATTGACCTCGGTATAAAACCTGAGCAATTGGATGATGGCACCACCACTGTTGGCACGTCGGTGGACGTGATTCGCGCTTACCAGTTGATCAATCAGGCCGGTGGGATTGTGATTGCGGCTCATGCCAACTCCTCAAACGGGGTTGCCATGAAAGGGATTAACTTTGGTGGGCAAACAAGAATTGCCTACACGCAAGACAAGAATCTTCACGCGCTGGAAGTAACTGATCTCGATATACGGGGCCCACGTTCTACGCTTTCATTCTTTAATGGCACCAAACCGGAATACCCCAGGCGTATGCACTGCATCCAGGGTTCAGATTCGCATCGCCTCTCCACCGATCCGCTCCACAAGAAAAACCTCGGAATTGGTGACCGCACAACTGACGTACTGCTGCCTGAGCTATCGTTTGAAGCGCTTAAAGACTTATTTCTTTCAAATGATTTTTCGCGTACCAGGCCGCATCGCCAGTCTGAAGAACCGGCATTCGATTTTATTCAATCGGCAATTGAAGAAGGCGCAAACATCGTCCAAAGTTTCTATGAATCATTGTCCTTCAAAAGCAAGAATCTTGATCCAATTCTGGAAGATATCTGCGCCTTCAGCAATACCAATGGCGGCACCGTCTTCGTGGGCGTATTACCTGGGCATCAACAGAATCCGGCCGGGGTGATGAATGTCGCCCAAGTTATCAGCACACTGCAAAAACAAATTGAAGACCGGATCAGTCCCCCGGTAAAACCAACTATTGATATTCAGAAATACAAGAAAAAAGATATCTTGCGCATTTTGGTGCCAAAGGGCGAAGATGCACCCTACGCCCTGGATGAAAGCAAAATTTACATCCGCGACGAATCAGAAACCAACCTTGCCGTACGTGATGAAATCGTCTCGCTCGTGGAAAACAGACCGCAGGGAGCTTCCAGCATCGCCGCCAAAACTGCACCTGCCCTAGAGGGGCTTGCCCACGAGGAGAATGCAATGCCAACAACGGCATCTTTATCTCCGGTGGAGCCCAAAACCGGGGTGGAAATCACCGAAGCGACCCACCGCAGCGGAAAGACTTTTTATACCATGCGTGATCTGCGTAACGGGAATACGGTAAAAAACGTAACGCAATCTTCTGCGCGCCGCCTATGGCATTATGCGATCTCAAAATATGATTCGATTCAAGGCAACGCGGAAAAGCAAGACATAAAATGGATAGGCAATTACGGCCTGCTGGCAAAGTACAAACAGGGCCAAAACGACCATTTCGATTTCATTTTGAGAACTGAAAATGGGCTACGTTACTTTTTCGGCGTAACACTTGATGGGATCGACGGGGATTGGCGTCAGTTCATCGATAAAGAAGATAATTGATTTGCCCCGGGCAACGGTACCCTAAAGAGCTTCTCCGTTTTTTCGTACGATCAAAGTCACCCCCAAATTCTCAACCGAGGCATAAAACCCCTCGGTTTTGATTGCATGCCCAAATGAGCTCGGGGTGACCGAGACTAAAATAACAGAAAACCCTTTGGAGACAAGCTTTCTAAGCGCCTCCACAAATTCTTGGCTCGAATTAGAAGACAAAATAATAATGGTATTCCCCTTGCTTAATTGTGTGCCCTGCAAAAGCAACAACTCATAAATGGAATGTTTTTCTGAGGGCCGAATCGTTGCCAACATCTCCAGGACTTTATCAAGCTGGCGAACACTCCCCTCCGGCGGGAGAACGATTAATTGCTGGCAGTTCGCACAAAAACCAACCGAACGTGAGTTACTGATGTAATAGTCACAAACAGAGGCAGCCAAACTAATTGAGTACTCAAGAGAACTTTCAAAAAGGCTCTCGGCATTGTTTTTCTGTCTGTTCCAAAAGCCCATAATCTCTACGCTTTTTGAGGGCAGCTCTTTCGCCAGATAATTACCTTTTTCGTCAGCATCCAGGAAAACCCATACTGTGGCCTGAGGATCCTCTTCAAACTCTTTGACCATTAACTTTCCGTGCTTTGCAGAAGCTTTCCAGTTAATCCGCCGAAGCGGATCGCTTGGCAGGTAATCCCGCACACTTACCGCATACGGGCTGATCTCTGTATTGCGCGTCTTACGTGCGCGCCCCCCTGCCAAGTAGCCAGCCGTATCCGGAAAGTTCGTGAGCTTCTGGTAGCGGGGAAGAATTACGATCTTCTCAATTGAGTCAAACACCTGTGTGCTCGAGAACAGGCCAAATGGATCTCCGGTAATCACTTCGGTTGGCCCCAGGGTATAAATTCCCCTTCGCTCAAGCCAACTCTGTGCAACGTAGCTGCGCTTTCCGTGCCCGGGTATCCAGGCAATTACTCTCTGTTTATCCATCAAACTTATATGACTCTTATCAACCAGAATCACCCACAAGACCGGCCACGTGCCTTGATTTTCAATTTCGTATTTCTCAATAAAGTATTGCCCAACTTGCTGCCGCGTTTCTTTCGTAGTCCGCACCAGCTTGAACTTTCCCGATGCAGACAGGGTGGCAATTATGCTAAAAGTAATTAGTAGAATTAAAAAATATATCGTTCTTTCAATAGAGCGGTCTTTGACATATTGCTGAAAGATGAGTAAAGCAACAAGGATAAAAACAACAATCCACAAAGGGGGTTTCGGTTTCATTTTTCAATCAACAGAGAATTTACCACCCGGGACTTCAACATTAGCAAGAATGTCGGCGATTACCGATTCAGCGGTGATATTTTTTAAGCGCGAAGTAGGTTGAATCACCATGCGATGAGAGAGGATAGAATCGGCCAGATATTTAATATCATCGGGAACGACAAAGTCCCTGCCAGAAATGGCCGCGTAAATCTGCCCGGCCCTGGACAGCGCCAGGCTGCCACGCGGGCTGCAGCCAAGGTAAATATCCTTGTCCTCGCGCGTCATCCTAATGATCTGAACGATGTATTTTTTAATTGAATCGGCAACGTAAATGCTCTTGACCATCTCCTGCAGTTTTTTGATTTCTGGAACATCCACCACAGCAGAGATATCCTCAATCGGGTGCCGCAATTTTTGATCCTCAATAATTTTTATCTCGTCCAGCAGAGAAGGATAGCCAATTTGAATCTTCATAAAGAAACGGTCAAGCTGGGCTTCCGGCAAAGGGAAAGTCCCTTCGTACTCAATGGGGTTTTGCGTTGCCAACACAATAAAAGGTTCAGCCAGTAAATGAGTGACCCCATCAACTGAGATTTGTTTCTCCTCCATCGCTTCCAGCAGGGCTGATTGAGTTTTGGGCGTCGCCCGGTTAATCTCATCTGCCAGTAGGACATTGGCAAAAATTGGCCCGGGGCGAAATTCAAATTTTCTCGTGGATTGATCGTAGATCGAAACACCAGTTATGTCGCTGGGGAGCATGTCGGGGGTAAACTGAATCCTTTTGAATTCACAGCCCAGGGTCTTTGCAAGTGCCTTGGCCAGCATAGTCTTGCCAACCCCGGGAACATCGTCGATCAAGATGTGCCCCTGGGCAAAGAGGCTCACCGTAACCAGTTCAAGTACGTTGGCTTTGCCCACAATCACCTTGGATAGATTCTTGCCAATTTTCTCTGCGAATTCTTGAATGAATAAAATGGATTTCATTGTTCCTCCACGGCGAGACTTAGTTAACAATATTATTGCATTATTAATTGTTTATGAGTTAATCCGATTGCCGCTATAATATTTATTATCGAGGTATCAATGGCTGACTCCACTTTCTTACTTTATCAACTGCAGAAAATTGATACCAGTCAACATGCTGCTGAGCTAACGGTCAAAAAAACTCAGGATGAGATAGCGGATGAGACTTTGATCAAAAGAGCCGAGCAAAACCTCCAGGCCGCGGCCACGGCGCTGGATACCGAGAAAATTAGAATTGCCGAACTTGAGCGAAAAATCACAGAAAACAAAAACAAGATCACTCAGTTTAGCAGTTCCCTCTACAGCGGCAAAATTAGCAATCCAAAAGAGTTGCAAGACCTACAACTCGAAATAGCCTCTCTGGAGAAAAATGTCTCCACTTTAGAATCAGCACTGATAGAAAGAATGGAAGTGTTCGAAGAACTGCAAGCAACCCTCGATTTCAACGAAAAAGAAGTTGCAACATTGAAAAACCAAAAAATCGAGCAGAAAAATATTCTTCTTGAAAAACTGGAAAACGGCAATAAAGAAGTTGAGAGGTTTGCAAAAGAGAAACAAGGAATCCGGGTACAAATTTCCAGTGATTTGCTAGAAGTGTATGACCGCCTGAGCATAACAAAAAAAGGAGTAGCCGTGTCATTAGTTGAAGAAGGCTGCTGCCAGGCCTGCGGAACCACTCTCACTCCATCGCAGTGCCAACAAGCCAAGAACCATTCCACCCTCACATACTGCCCCAACTGCGGAAGAATTCTCTATGCTGGATAATCTCTTTAGATCCCTCCCCCCTATCGACCTCTTTTCTTTTCTGCTTGGGCTGGTGCTCGGCACTTTGTTATGCCTGGCAATCCTGCGCTACGGCAAGCAGAGAGTTCAAGCCAAAATGTTTGGCAAGAAAAAAGCTCCGCTAAAAGTGATCAGGTCAGCAGATAAAGCGCTCGACCACTTTCAACTTGAAGAATACAAAAGAGCACAATCCGACCATCTACTAGGTACATTGTGCCCACTTGATGATGTATATGTTCACCTGCCCCTGATCTACCCTTATCCGTACATTGACCCCCAAAACAAGCCAGCGGATGCCTACGAAGCTTCCAGTCTTCTGCCTTTCCTGCCAGAATTGCCTGAATTCTACGAGTCTGCTCCTTTTAGGTCATGTTCCTTATTTACAGCCCTGGTTAACCATCGCCGTATTCTGATTCAAGGAGATTTAGGCACCGGCAAAACCACACTGTGTAACTACGCAATTTCAAATATTCTGAAAAAAACAGAGAATTCGCTTGCGCTTCATGAAGCCATCCCGTTTTACGTACATTATTCTGAGATTGATTTGCACGCCATTGACAAAGACCAGCCGGAATCGATTTTATACGAAACGCGTGCATTCCGCTCCTTGAATCTTTCCAGCCAGGCGTTACAGACACGGTTCCGCCCATTATTGGCTGAAGGAAAGGCCATACTCTTCTTTGATGGCCTAGACGAAATCTCTGCCGCCATTTGTCAGGAATACATTGACTGGCTTAAGTCTCTGGTCGCAACCCTTCCCGCTATCAGACTTGTAGTTACAGGGAATTTATCGTTCACCAGCGATTTGCTGCAGCAATCATTTGCCCCCTATTTTATCTCGCCCTTGACCATAGGCGCCAAAAAGGAACTGGTCACAAAGATGTCTGCCAAGCTTGGCCAGCTTCAAATCTGGAGCGGCTCTTCCTCGGTAAACTCATTTGAGAGTTCCTCATGGCGCAGGCAGAAGAATTCCCTCACCAATGTTTCCACGTTTGTGCTTTCCTTACTTGCCGGCCTTACCTGCTCGGGAGCTTCAGAAAACACACCTGCTTTGTATGCCAACTACATCTCGCGTTTCTGCCTGCAGCAGGAGCAACTGGAAAATCTGGCCAAATGCGCACAACTGATGTCGAAATCTGAAACGCACACTCTGCACAAAGATAAACTTTCCGGCCTGCTGCGCAATGTGGATGCCCAGATCGAGCAAAAAGACCTTCAAGTTACCGAATCGAGTTTTTCCAGTTTTCTCATCGAAGCTGGACTCCTGGTTGAACGCCAACAGGGGTACTATGGCTTTAGCTTTGCTCCGCTTTATGCCTATCTGTTAAGACACGATATCGGCCAGGAAAACCTCGAGAATTGGAAACGTTTTTACTATGATCCTTGCGAAAACCTTGCCCTGGCGCTAAGCCCGGAAACCTCTTACCTTGCCACCTGGCTGGCTGTCCAGGATTCCCCGCTTGCGCGTAACGTCAGTTTGCTCACCGTACACTTTGAAAAACTACGCAGCAACTCAGTACTGCAGAATCAATTTTTCCCAAGAATTCTTGCTACCTTGCAGCAAAACCGCCTCAGTATCCCAATCAAACTAAAGTATCTGGCGCTCCTGCTAAGGCTTGATGAAGAAAACCTTGCAAAAGTTCTTGAGTACATGCATCAAAAATTCACCGGCGAGAGACTATTCTCAATCCTTGGTTTCGGTTTCCTTGAAACCTCCAAAAGCCTTGCCTATCTCAAAGCAACCCTTTCCAATGGCACTCCGTTAGAAAAAGCCTATTGCGCGCTCTCGCTTGCAAGGATGTCTCTACCAGAGGCGCGCCAAACCCTGATTACCTCCCTGCAAAGCAATGACGACCTTTATTGCCGCCTCGTTTCCGAAATGTTGGCATTGGATACCGCCGAAGGTCATCTTCAACTCAAAGAATTGGCGCAGAGCGCCAATATTGCTGTACGCAAATCCAGTCTGTACGGCATCAAATTGATACGGGAACCCTGGGTTACCGATTACCTGACCAATTTAAGCACTGGCGATAAAGAGTGGATTGTGCGCGATACTGCTGCCGCGGCTTTGGAAGAAATTTTGACACATCGAATCGAACTGGCTAACCTGGAAGCGCCAGAACTCGACAAAATCGAATGGCTTGCCCACATCGCAGAACAAAAGGGAAGAAAGTTATCGGCCGAAGAACCCCCAATTGATCTTCTGGATGAACTGATGCACAGAGGCGATGTGCATGAAAAGAATGCCAGTCTCTTTTTGCTTTCGCGTTACCCCAGCAAAGAAATCAGAGACCTGCTTTCCGCCCAGTTTGCAAGGGAGACAGAATTGAGCGACCAGGCATTTTTCTTTGTTTCCGAAATTGCCAGGCGCGAACAAATTACTTGATCAGTGTTTTACTGCCTGCACGAGCATACTGTTAACACTGTCGGCATCCAGGCCGTAAATGGCCACTAGCTTTGATTTGCCCGTTTGCCCGGAAATAATCTCAAGGTTTGCCTTTTGAACCCCCAGTGTTTTGGCTAACAAACCAAGTAATTCCTCATTGGCCTTACCATCAACCGGTGCAGAAGCCAGCCGGATTTTAATCGTGCCATCATCCAGAATGCCGGCAATTCCAGCCTTTGATGATCGGGGGCTAACACGCACCGATATGACAGCGCCAGACTTACCGTGGTGAAGTTCCAGTTGGCGTTTCATGTTATTTGAAAAGCATCAAAAGCAGGTATTCAAGTACCTGCAGTATCAAGATCAGAACAACCGGACTGAAATCAAGCATCCCCGTCTGAGGCAAAATCCGGCGGATGGGCGCCAGCAATGGGTTCACAATCCGATCCAGTGTTGCTCGCACCACATGGTAGGGAGATAAGAAAAAGGAAACTACAATGTCCACCAGGACAACTAAATTCAGGACGTTAAAAACCGCGCGTATGATCGTCGCAATCATCGTTTATCAGTAACTCCTCGGTCCCATGATTAATTCGCCAACTCGCACCATTGTTGCACCTTCCTGTATTGCCGTTACGTAATCCCTGCTCGTGCCCATTGATAATTCATTGAAACTTGCCAACTCCAACTTCGATTGTACCGTCTCCAGGTGACGGCGCGCGAGCGAGAAAATGGCACGGTTAGTCTCTTCATTCTGGGGATAATGCCCCATCGTCATAAGGCCGACCAGGTTAATATTTTTAAACCCGATCATCTTCTCAATTATCTTGTAAAAATCAGCTACGTCTGCATCATTGCTCAATGAAAATCCACTCTTTGTTAGTTCGCCGCTCAAATCAATTTCAACAAGCGCGTCAATCTTTTTAGCAATCCCCTCATAGTAACGGTCTAATTTCTCGGCAATCTCAAACCGGTCAATGGTTTGCACAACCGAAAATAAAGGAGCCAGGAGTTTTACCTTTCTGCTCTGCAGATGCCCAATCATGTGGAATTGCATGTTACTGAACGAAACATCCTTGAATTTCTCAACAGCTTCCTCAGCATAATTCTCGCCAAAGAAACGCGCGCCAGCTTCTTCAGCTTCAATACAAGCCTCAATGTTCTGTTTTTTAGTGACAACGATGAGCTTTGTGTTCCCCCTCTGCCAATCTCTCTGGTTGGCATAATGGAGAACAGACTCTTGAACACGTAAAAACCGCTCAGCAATCGTTTCGGACATTTTTTACCGTCGCAATGAAACCGCTACGCCAAACCGTCCCGTCGCCCCATGTTCAGCCCTGTGGCTGAACCATCTGGTTGTATCCCCAGCAGTACAAAGATTGGAAAGATGAATATCTTTCACACCGCTCCTTTGTAATAGCTCCTGGTTCGCCCGCGGAAGATCAAAGTGAATGCCAAGGTTGTCCTCGTATATAACGGATTGCCAGAACCCCGGGAATTTGCTTTTGACCTCGGCCAGCACATCTTCACGGATCAGGTAATGCTCACGGCAAATACACGGGCCAATGCCAACGCTGATGGCAGCCGGTTGTGAACCCCACCTGGAAACCATTGTGCTAACCATCTCCGCCGCAATACCATTTACGGTTCCTTTCCAGCCGGCATGCGCAATGCCAATCACCTGCCTGGAGGGATCAAAAAAAAGAATGGGCACACAGTCGGCAAAACGCATAAATAAAGTGATCTCCGCGTTTTGGGTAACAATGCCGTCTGCCTGTATGGGGGCATTGTGTAAACCGCGTGGTTTTTCGGCAATAATGATCCGGTTGCTATGTACCTGCCAGGTATCATACAGCGAATGCTCTGGCCTGTTAATGGCAGCAAAAATCCTGCGGCGGTTCTCAACAACATTGGCGGCAGAATCACCTGCGGTGGTGCTCAAGTTGAGGGAGTTCCACGGCTCCGGGCTTACACCACCTGTACGCGTAAAAAAACCGTGAGGAATCTCTTTAAAAGGCTTTTCCTCAAAGGCATAGTATTCCAGGCCATTTTTCTCAATCAGCTGCATTGCGTTCCAATTCTGAGCCTGCCGCCTTAATAATGGCTCTCTGAAGAACCAATTGCTGGTAAGTTTCGCGCATCGACTCTTCCATCAGGGGAAACATATACCAGGCAGTGATACCACCAAACAACACTCCGGTGAGCGTTCGCAGCAGAGGCGTGCTTTCCCGCACAGGGAACCATACCGGCCAACCGGAGGACAATCCGGGGATCTGGCTGAACCCATCCAGTGCAATCGGGATCAGGCCAAAAAGCACCCACCAGTACCATTTGAGCGGCTTCCATTGCCTGCGGGTAATCTGAAAGAGAATTGCAATCAAAGCGATCGAGCCATATATCGCCAGGTCGCGTTCGCAAAGAGCGATTTTATAGCCTGTCTGTTGATCGCCTACAATGCCTCGTGCTATCACCACATCATCATAAGGGTCTTTAAAATGTTCCTCGTAAGTTACCAGGCCCTCAATGTGAGCCAGTTCGCGCGGATAAAAAAGCTGGTCCCCACCAAGGAAGTAAGAGCGAAAAGCCAGTTGGTGGCAAAACACATGGTAAAAACCATATAGAACATTCGAGGCGCGTTCTTTGCCATTCATTTTCAGAATGGGAGCCAAAAATGCCCCGCCCAGAAACACCAGGGTAATTGCAGCAATCAGGCTCGGGTAGAATTTAGCCAAAAACATCCCCGTGCGGTTCTTTGCCCGCGCTTTCCTGAGGTTAACCTTTTTGGTAGCTCCCGCGCGCGCGGAGGCAGCCGAGATGGCAATTTCAGCATCTTTTGCGCTGAATGGAAACTTCAACAAGTAGGGGCCAACCGCCAAAGTAGGGGTCGTTTTGACTGCTAATTTTTCACCCTCTTCAATAGCATCAATATTGAGGGGTAGAAAATCTAAAGAGTATTTCTCGCTCAAAGCGGAAATCTCTGCGATTAACTTTTCAATATCAACATCCTGTGGATGATAGTAGAGAATAGCTCTTGTCATAATGAGTTGGCCACTTTACCGGATGTAAATCCGCCTAATACTCAATCACCCGCACCTTTGTGCCGGAATATCCCTGCACTTCAATTTTTCCCGGATCATAATCGCAGAACGGCAGTGTCCATTGAAAAACAAACCGGGCAACATCCGGGCGCACATTGACGCAACCATGAGACATGGGCTCGCCATAATTATTGTGCCAGTAAGTGGAGTGGATTGCTACGCCACCGGTAGCAAAAATGGATGTCCAGGAGACGCCAAACAACTCATAACCAGTTGCCGCTGAGCCACCAGCCATGTGAAGGGAGACGTACTTTCGGTTTACAACGTGGTAATCGCCAACAGGAGTGGACCAGAAATCCACTGCTTCACCGTAGATGTTATATTTTGCCCCGGTTGAGACGCGGTCAAAAAGAATCTCGTGCCCATTTTCAAAACAAGAGATGGTTTGATGGCTCACATCAACGATGATCTGTTTGTCTTCCACATCCGGAGAAATTATTTTCACATCGTCCGGTGTGATTGGGCGGAACGCCTTTGCCTCAGCCCAAAAGGTATCGCCCTCAGAACCATGCCGCTCAATGACATGGTACATGATCGTGCCATCGTCAGCGGTCTTCACGCCGTCAACCCAGAATATCTGGCTGTAGTAAAAGCGCGGATGAGTCATCTCGCGCAAAAGTTGGGAGCGTGCAGGCGGGTTATCCTGATAGATATCCACATAAGGAACGCTCACTTCCGCCCACATTCCCGGAGTTTCTCCGTAGGTTGGAATCGCAGCCACAGGCTCATTGAGGTCCATTTTCGTGGGCTGCACCCGAATCGAAGGGATGTAGCCATTGGGCGTTTCATACCAAAGCCGATTCGTTGAGTACAACGATGGGGCCAGGCCAATGATCTCCCTATCGTAGGGAATCAGATCATCATCATACTTGACCTCAACAGTTGTGCTGTTTGGGTCCGGCTTGCTCTTTACTTCAACTTTCCCCAATACCCTGCCAATCATTCGCGAGGCGTCTACTTGCGGCAGGTAGGCTTCAACCTTTTTAGGGGCAGCAGGCAAGAGCAAAGCACCCAGCCCTGCAGCTGACAGTTTTATGAAATCGCGCCGGTTTATCATTTTCATCGTACACCTATAAAAGATGGCCTTTAACCATCCCCTTTACTGCCTCAACCTGCACACCCCACAGGGAATCTTCGCCAACAAAAGGCACCCGGGAGCGAATCTTATCATAAGTTTCCTGGTCGCCTTTACCAAGTTTTCCGCTCTGCATCTTTTGCCGCAAATCAATTGCTCTGGCGGCAACAAAAAGCTCAATGCTCAAAATATGCTGCAAGTTTTCAATTATCGCCAGGGTGTGTTTTGCAGCAGTCATTGCGTTGGCGTTGTGGTCTTCTTGCCCCGCTGATGTTGGCAAGGAATGAATTGAATCCGGGGTTGCTAGTGTTTGATTTTCCAGTACCAGTGATGCAGCCGTGTACTGCAGGATCATCACCCCGGAATTAAGGCCCTCGGCGGCATCCGAACCCACCAGCATTGCCGGCAAGCCATCGTTCAACTTGCCGTCGGCCAACCGGTAGATGCGCCGCTCAGACACGGCTCCCAGTTCACACAAAGCAATGCTTAGATAATCGGCTGTGAGCGCCACTGGCTCGCCGTGGAAATTCCCGCCAGAGAGTGCAACCGATGGGTCAAAGATCAATGGATTATCTGTGGCGGCATTGACCTCCCGCTCCAGCACACTCCGCACAAATTGCGTAGTATCCCAAACACCGCCATGAATCTGTGGGGCACAGCGCAAAGAGTAAGCATCCTGTATGCGATGAGTTGAACCCACCAACTCGCTGCCCTCAACTTGCTCCCGTATCTTTTGCGCAACATTCATCTGGCCCTTGAGGCCGCGCGCCAGGTGAATGCGCTCATCGAAAGCATCGGGAGCGCCGCGCAAGGCTTCCAGCGTCAAACCAATGGCTTTGCTTGCCAGAGAAAGCAGATATTCTGCCTCATAAGTTGCAATTGCCATCATTGCAGCCGAAAAAGTGGCACCATTGTTAAGCGCCAACCCTTCTTTGGGTCCCAGCACAATACGTTGAAGTCGCGCTGCATCCATCGCTTTTTTGCCAGAGAGTAATTCGCCGCGATAAGTGGCCCAACCGGATTCCTCATCGCGATCTTGCCCATCGCGTGTGATCACCAAAGCCAAGTGCGATAGCGGGCACAGGTCACCGGAAGAACCCAGCGATCCCTGGCTCGGGATCACCGGAGTAACGCCCTTGTTGAGCATATCAATGATCGCCTCAATCACCTGTAAACGCACACCGGAATAACCGCATGCCAGTGTGTTAGCACGCACCAACATCGCTGCCCGCACAACTTCCTGGTTTAAGGGGCTTCCGGTGCCTACTGCATGGCTGAGAATGAGATTGCGGTTTAGTTGACTGATGTCTTCATCATTGATCCGTTTGTCGGCAAAAACGCCAAATCCGGTATTGATCCCATAAACTGCTTTCCCAGACTTCAGGATTAAATTCAGGCGATTATGTGACGCCTGAATTCGCTCGACCGCTCTCTTCCCAAGTGCGCAATCCTCATCATGACGCGCAACTTTGATGATTTCCTCGACCGAAAGTGGGTGTTCGCCAATTAGGATCATTCTCTACCTTTTAGTGTGCGGGAAATGTCTCTTTGAACATCTTTTTTCTCAAGCGCCTGGCGCTTATCGTATAATTTTTTCCCTTTAGCAACAGCAATTTCCAGTTTTGCCCTGCCGTCCTTCAGGTACATGCGCACGGGGATCACGCTCACCCCTTTTTGCCTCACGGCCGCCCAGAGTTCCCGGATCTCTTTTTTATTGAGGAGCAACTGCCGATTACGTTTGGGGTCATGGTTGGCGTAACTGGCCGGGTTGTACACCGCTATGTGCGATTCGCGCAGCCAGGCCTCGTTTTCAGTAACACTTACATAAGCTTCCTGCAGGCTCACCTGGCCAGCGCGCACAGATTTAATCTCACTGCCGTGCAGGGCAATACCAGCCTCGTATCTTTCGAGTAAAAAATACTCGAACTCAGCTTTTCGATTTTTTGCAATGCTTTTTTGCTCAGAGGCCATAGTTATCGAGACTGGAAGTATGTAAATAAACTGATGATGATGCCTAACCCCAGCAAGACAATGATGATTAATCCTACGGGGATTCCGGCAAATTGCTGCGGAGAGCTGCTTTCATAGGTAGCAATCGCCAGGGCCGGCGGCGGCGTAAAGGTCGGCAGCCGCGTTGCCAATGGCGTGGTAATAAACTGCGATGCCATCGTTGGATCGATCGTGTAAGTGGCTTTTGGCTCCGGAGACGGTGGCATTTCTACGATGGGGATTTCACCTGGGGTAACATCCATGTACAATGCCCAGACCCAGCCGGTGCCCCCGGGAACACCGGGGTATTCAACCAACAGCCAATCGCCGCCGATGGACTTGCCCAGCACCGGCACAGACGAACCGATGTAGATCAGTCCAACCGCATCATAAAGCGTGCTGGGCCCGGTGCGCACATTGACGTGATCCTCGGTAAGGCCGATTTTCACAGAAGCCATTGGCCCTTTGGGGGTACCAGTTACCGTTGGGATGGAACCTGTAGGCTGCTGCGCACGTACATAACTAATGGAACCATTAATATTCGCAAATATGAATAGCAAGGAGCACAAAAACAATATGGCTATCGAAATTTTTCTTCGTAACGGCATCGGTTAACCTCAGATTTTTTCCAAACCTGATTATAATTCATATATGACTCAACGAATTTATCACGGCCAATTTACCTGCACAGACCTTTCAGACGCGTTGCTGGCTTATTTTAGCCGCGGGAATCTGCGTGTCAACCGTTATGGCACACAGGAAAACATGGTGATCCAGATCGCAACCTCGCCATATGCTACCTCCGGTGGGACCACTGCTCTCGCTGTTCACCTGCAAACTGTTGAGGACGGAATCGCCGTAGAAGTGGGAAAACAAACCTGGTTTGGCATTGCCGCCAGCCTGGGAGTCACTACGGTAGCCGCGTTGAGCAACCCCTGGAATCTGATCAACCGCCTGGATGATATTGCCCAGGATATTGAATATGTGCAGCTTTCCGAGAACGTTTGGCGAATTCTGGATAGTACGGCAAAATCGCTTGGTACCGGGTTCAATTTATCGGAACGCCTGAATAAATACATTTGTGACTACTGCACAACCCCCAATCCCCCAGGCGAGCCGCTCTGCATTGCCTGTGGCGCTCCACTGGGAGATATCCAACCGCGCACCTGCCCAAATTGCGGTTACGTCGTTTACAAAAACGAGAACAAATGCATCAATTGTGGAAAGCCCCTGTAAAAAAGGAGACAATCTCATGATTCGCATAATCGCCGATACAACATGCACGCTATCTGTAAAAGACGCAAACGAACTTGGTTTTTACCTTCTTCCTCAGATCATCGTTTTTGGAGACAAAGAATTCCGCGATGATTATGAATTAACCTCGGAACAATTCCTGCAGAAGTTGAAAGCAAGCTCAACGCTGCCACATACCGCCGCGCCCGCACCGGCACTCTACACGCCAATATTTGAAGAAATCATCGCCAAAGGTGATACCGCTTTGGTACTGTGCCCCTCTGCTAAGGTCAGCGGAACTTTTCGCAGCGCCTCAGTGGCCGCCAAAGACTTCACGCAAGGGAAAATTACCATCATCGATACTGAGATCATTGGCCCGGCTCTAGGTTACACAGTGAAAAAAACTCTCGAGATGGTCAAACTGGGAAAAAGCGTTGAAGAAATCGCTGACTGGGTAGCGGCAAAATGCAAATCTCTGGTGATTTATTTCTACGTTGATACGCTGGAATACCTGCAAAAAGGAGGCAGGATCGGCTTAGCGAAAGCCCTGATGGGCAGCGTTTTGCAAATTAAGCCCATCCTGCTCTTCAAGGACGGACAGGTAAATCCGTTTGAAAACCAAAGAACCAAAAAACGCGCTCTGGCAAGGATCATTGAGTTGGTCAACCAGGAATGTGACAAAAAGGTGGATAACAACCTGACGGTTTTCCAGGCCGACGCAATGGAGGATGCGCTTTACCTCAAATCAGAGTTCACCGCCCTTACCAAAGCGGAAATTGACATCACCAACCTGCCACCGGCAATCGTAGTACATGCCGGCCCTGGCGTTGTTGCAGTATCTTTCTTCACAAAGTAACAAGTATGGAAATCTTGTATCTAGACCAGTGGCTGATGGTCGTTAACAAGCCTGCTGGCCTATTGACTATTCAAGATGGCTACGACATAGCCGCGCCCCACATGCGCCAGCTACTGGAGCCGGAGTATGGCAGGTGTTGGATCGTTCACCGGCTGGATAAAGGCACAAGCGGCACGCTGCTGCTGGCACGCACAAAGGAAAGCCATCGTCTGCTCTCCATCATGTTTGAAAGCCGAGCCATCAAGAAAGAGTACCGTGCTGTGATCGTTGGGAAGCCCGCCGAAAAGGGCTTCAAGATTGCCCTCCCCCTCAGAGTTGATGCAGATCGGCATCACCGCACGCGAGTGGACACTGAAAAAGGGAAACCGGCCGTAACAGAAATTGAAGTTCTCGCATCTAACGAGAATTTTTCACTCGTGGTAGCCAGACCCCATACTGGCTACACGCATCAAATCCGGGCACACCTGGCGCATATGCACTTCCCAATTGTTGGGGATGAACTCTATCAAGGCATTTATCCTAATGACACGATGCACTTGCCCGGTTCGGAGCATGGCCTGGCATTGCACGCCTACGCCCTTACCTTTGAACATCCAATCACCCACGTGGTCCTGGAATCACATGCTCCAACACCTGCCTGGTTTGAAGACCTGGTTAAATAAAAAAAGCCTGGAAGGTTCTCCAGGCTTTTTTTATCACAGTTTAGTTATGCCTTAGTGGGTTTCTTGCTAACGCTCAGTGCCCAGATCATTGCAGCACCGAGCAGTGCCACCACTACCCAACCAACAACTCCCAAATCCTGGTACTTTACGATCACAGGAGCTGCCAGCAAACTGACCAGGTTGACCACCTTAATCATCGGGTTCAAGGCTGGGCCAGCGGTATCCTTGAGGGGATCGCCAACGGTATCACCAACAACCGCAGCCTTATGGCGCTCAGAGCCTTTGCCGGTATTGGCAGCCAGGTCGCGCGGCTGGTCTTCCACCATCTTCTTCGCGTTGTCCCAGGCACCGCCTGCATTGGCCATGAACACTGCCAGAAGCTGCCCACTTAGAATAACGCCGGCGAGGAAGCCACCCAAGGCTTCCACCTGGAGGATCAGTCCAACTGCCAGCGGCATCAAAACGGAAATCGTGGCCAGAGGGATTAATTCCTTTTGCGCAGAGGCAGTTGAAATTCCAACAACCTGTGCATAATCGGGTTTCTTCGTTCCTTCCATGATGCCGGGAATCTTGAACTGGCGGCGCACTTCCACAACGATCTTTTCGGCAGCGCGGCTCACGGCACGAATGGAGAGTGAGCTAAACAGCCAGGGCAGCGCACCACCCAGCAAGAAGCCGATAAACACTTTGGTGTCGGAGACGCGGATAGATTTGAGCACCTCAATCTGATAGCCGTAGTTCGTGATCAAGTCGGTCTGTACGCGGCTCACATCAGTAATAAATGAAGAGAAGAGGCTGACGGCAGCAATCACCGCAGACGCAATCGCAACGCCCTTGGTAATGGCTTTTGTGGTATTGCCAACGGCATCCAGATCGGCCATAGTCTGGCGGGCTTTCTTGGTCACTTCATCAGTCTGATCGTGCCAGGCCATTTCGCCAATGCCATTGGCATTGTCAGAGATGGGGCCAAAGGAGTCCATGGCAACATTGTTACCGGTGTGGCTGAGCATACCGATACCCACCATGGCGACGCCGTAAAGGACCATCAGAGTAGACTCGCCCTGGTAAAGCAGCAGCGCACAGATAAAGCTCACGGCAATGACAACCAAAGCCCACACGCTGGATTCCATACCCAGAGACAGGCCTGAAAGAATCGTTGTAGCCGGGCCAGTCTTGGTAGATTCCACCACTTCTTGCACTGCTTTGGCTTTCGTAGATGTGAAGTGAGAAGTCAAGGGATTGAAAGCCACGGCCAAACCAACACCAATGGTGGTCAGCATAGCGAGCTTCCAATCATGTGCATACAAAAGGGCGACCACGAACGAGAAAATAACAGTGTTGATGCTCGAAACCTCGTATGAGCGGAACATTGATTCTTCCGCATCATGCGCCCGCAAGAACTTGATGGGGAATTTCTCCCAGATGGGCACAGTAAATGTTCCGAGGATCGAGCTGATCACGCCAATACCACGAATGATCAGTGGATAAACGATCCATTTGAGGCCGTGATCCGGTGACTGGCTCATAAGGGCAAGGCCAAGGATCAATGCGGACACAATGGTAACTTCATAGCTCTCAAAGATATCGGCTGCCATACCGGCGCAATCACCCACATTATCGCCCACCAGGTCAGCAACCACAGCGGCATTGCGGGGGTCATCTTCCGGCACATCTTTTTCGACCTTGCCAACCAGGTCAGCGCCGACATCGGCAGCTTTGGTATAGATACCGCCGCCAACGCGCATGAACAAAGCCAGCAGGGTACCGCCAAAACCGAAGCCCAGCAAAGCATCGGGGGCAGCCTTGCCAAAGATCATGAAAATGACGGTGCCACCCAGCAAGCCCAAACCATCGGTTAACATGCCGGTGATCGTGCCCGCATAGTAGGCAATCGAGAGCGATTCATTAAAGTCCCTACGGGCAGCAGATGCCGAACGCACACTCGCCTGGATTGCCATTCTCATGCCCAACTGGCCGACGATCAGGGAGAAGCTGGCACCCAAAACAAAAGCAACCGCGCGGCCAATGGAAATGATCAACTGCGCATTGTACATGGGGGCCGGGAACTCTTCCAAAGCTTCAGCACTTGGGGGAACCACATAAACCGACAAGAAGAGCGCTACAAACAAAATGCCTACTGCCGGCAAGATTGTTTTCAGCTGCTTCTGCAGGTAGCTGTTGGCACCAACTTTAATGGCATCCCAAACTTCCTGCATTTTTTCGGAACCCTTGTCTTTCTTCATGACAGAGCCCCGCAACAACCAGGCGTAGATCAGGCTGATGAAAGCCACGACCAAAACGCCCAGGATGGCAATTTGCTCGAATGAACTCAAGCCATGCCGTGTTGCCATACCTAGAATATCCATACTACAACCTCCTCTTCCAATCCTTTCGTGTTCATAAATAAACTCATCGCCAAAGTAGTGGCGATTTATTAATATTATATTAGAATATTTTTGCCTGGTTGACTTTTGCTGTGAATTTGTTGTATATTATTATCTGGCGATTTTTGGGATACCTGTCACATTGCGGAAGAAATCTTCCGTTTTTTTACGCCACGACGAGTTTCCTAGTTCTATTGTAATTTTTATACTTTTTGTGTATTCTGAAAAGGATAATGATCCAGGTGTTTTTGCCTGGGCTAGATGAAAGTCGGTACGAATATATGGATGAGCCAATTATCAATTTAGTTGAAGACGATGATGAAGAATACCCTGCGTTAGCCAGGCTGATTGAACTTGGCAGGCAGAAAAAATACGTCACCATTGACGATATCCTTCAGTTTTTCCCTGAAGCTGAAACCGATGTCGATCAATTGGAAGAAACTTTTGCAGCACTCATGAGTGCCGGAATTCAGTATGTCGAAGACGAAGCTGTTCACGACGAACCAACTGATGACGACCTCACCGTTGCAGAAGAGATGGAAGGACCACGTGTCCTTGTCACCGATGACTTGGAGAATATCGACACAGACGACACCATTGGCCTTTACCTGAAAGAGGTCAGCCGCGTTCCCCTGCTTAACGCTGAAGAAGAGGTAGAACTGGCACAACGGATTGAGCGCGGCCGTATGGCGCGCGAAGAACTGGCGCACGGGAATGTAAACAACAGTCGCAGAATGCAGCTCCGCAAGTTAATTGAAGATGGCTGGGCTGCCCGTGAGCATTTAATCACCGCCAACTCTCGCCTTGTGATCAGCGTGGCCAAAAAATACATGGGGCGTGGCGTTCCCTTCCTTGACCTGATTCAGGAAGGCAATATCGGCCTGATACGCGCGACGAAAAAATTTGATTACCGCCGTGGGCACAAATTCAGCACCTACGCCACCTGGTGGATCCGCCAGGCAGTGACCCGTGCCATTGCAGACCAGGGGCGCACTATCCGCGTCCCGGTGCACATGGGCGACCAGATCAACAAATTATTGAGAATCCAGCATCAACTGACGCAGCGCCTGGGGCGCGAACCAACTGTCGAAGAATTGGCAGTCTCTCTGGATGTTCCGCCAAAGAAGGTCGAGAATATGATCCAGGTTGCGCGCCGACCACTCTCGCTTGAAACACCCACCGACGACGAAGAAGATTCGGTGCTTGGCGATTTCATCGAGGATGAGGAAGCGTTGCCGCCCGACGAATCGGCAACCTACAACCTTTTGAGAGAGCATCTCGAAGAAGTGCTAAATGGCCTCCCCCCGCGCGAGGTAAGAATTCTCCAGCTACGTTACGGGCTGCTGGATGGACAAGCCTACACCCTTGAAGAAGTTGGCCGCAAAATGGGCGTCACCAGAGAGCGGGTGCGCCAGATCGAAGCGCAAGCGCTAAGCCGGCTGCGCCACCCCACGATTCGGCGCAAGCTAAGAGATTATCTGGGAGAGTAAACCACAAAAAAGCAACGAAACATCGTTGCTTTTTATTTTCACTTGTAAAATCCCTCTTTTTGGGGCATACTATCGCTACCAAGGAATTACTTTGTGACTACTTATCGCGCCTATCTGCAAGAAATTGAGCATTTCAATGACCAGAACATGCTGGATCAAGTAATCGCTCACGCCGGCTACCTGTTGGAGAATTTCCCCGGCTCATTTGAGGCAGCGCGACTCCTGGGGCAAGCATACCTGGAGGAGAAAAAATACCCCGAATCCGCCAAGTACTTGCAGAAAGTGCTTGCCTGTATCCCAGATGATTTTGTTGCGCACGTTGGGTTAAGTGCTACCAAAGAAGAAAAAGGCGAAATCGACGCTGCGTTGTACCACATGGAGCTCGCGTTTGATACGCAACCATCAAACACAATTGTTCAAGCAGAGCTAAAAAGGTTGATCGAAAAAAGCGGTGGGGGCAAACCTTTAAAGATCAACCTTTCTAAAGGCGCGCTGATCAGGATGTACATCAAAGGCGAGCTTTATCAGCAAGCCTTGAATGAAGCCGATGCCGCACTGGCAGTATACCCGGATAGAATCGACCTTCAACTCCTCAAAGCTGTTGCTTATTTTCGTTCGAGCCAAAAAGTGCAGGCGGCAGAAATCTGCTCCAAGATTTTGGAAAAACTTCCCTATTGCTACGAAGCCAATAAAATCCTGTTCGAAATTTACCTGGAAAAGGGGCTGCAGGAACCGGCCTCGCAGGCAAGGGAACGGCTCGCCTCACTTAATCCTTATTATCGGTATGTAGCCTCTACCGGAATGGCTGTTGCGGACATTCCGGATTCAAAAGTTGAAATTGAAAAATTTGATTATACTCCGGCCTTCTTGCCCGCAAATGAGCGAGCGATTGGCGCTCCCTCCACCTCTCCATTTACGGTAGATCTGTCAACTATGGAAGCAACCTATCCACAAAAAATGGGTGCCTCCATTGAGGCCAAACCACAGGACACTACTGCAACCTTGCCAGATTTTCTTTCGCAGGCGGGATGGGAAAAATCTGATCATCCAGTTGAGGAAGTGGTACCAGTAGAAGCCGAACCAAAGCCGAAAAACGATGCGCCAATCGCGAAGGCGAAGCTCCCTGACTGGCTGCAAAACTTTCAGGTCTCTGAAGAGTTTAGCGAGAAAAAAGCTCCCAGCGATCAAAGCGAATTTCTAAAAGAAAGTGATAAAGTTCAGGATAACGATGATACAATCTTTAGTAATATAGATTCTGCGCTCATGGACAATTCGGTTTCTAAGAGTGAGGTTGAAATGCCTAGCGATACTCCCCAATCTCCTTTTCCAAATGATGAATCCTCAAACTGGATGTCGCAATTCTTTGATGAATCCAACAAAAATGCATCCCAACCTGAAGGCGAAAAAGAACTGCCAGATTGGCTGAAATCCTTTAGCCCGTCTGAGGCCGACGCCGAAAAAGAGAAGGACGCAAAAGAGGAACTACCCGATTGGTTAAAATCCATTGACGCAACTGCAACAGCGGCTCAGGAAGAGACCGATCCGCCCACCTTGCCAGAACAACCAGCAGAAGGTGACGCGCCTGATTGGTTAAGGTCGCTTGAATCTGCTAACTCGCAAGAAGCGCCTGTTGAGAGTATGGAAAATCAAGACAACGGCCTTTCAGACGTTGCCCCAATCCCAGATGAAAGTCCTGTAGCTCCGGAAATTCCCGGTGAGTTATCCTCCTACGAGAACGATTTTCTCAAATCCCTGGACGGGTTGAAAGAAGCGAATGATAACCCCCTGTCCAACGATAGCCCCATGATGGGGGAAACCCCGCCCCAGGAAGCCCCCACAGAAAGCGAATCCGCTCTTCCCGATTGGGTAAAATCCGTCCTCTCCACGCCAGATGCCGTTCCGTCCGCCGAAGACAATGGCGTTGAAGCAGAGACTCCCCTGCCACCGGAGCCAGAGGAAGTGTTGCCACAGGCAGTTGCTGCCCCAGCAACAGAAGGCGCCATCTCCAAAGAAACCGGCGACGAATTGCTTGATTGGCTGCGAGACATCAGCCCCGATGGCGAGCCTGCTCCCGTCTCCGAAGAGCCAGAAGTCTTCCTTGAACAGCATGAAGAGGTTGCACAACCTGCTGACAATTCAGCCGAACGCCTGGCAGAGACACTCGGTTCAGCAGCAGCGGTGGAAGCCATCACGCAAGAACCAGCAGAAGAAGAAACTCCTCAGCCTGCCCCAGTTCCAGCAGACGAACCGGAAGAACTCACTGAGGCAACTCCTGAATCCTCCGAAGCTGTTGCGGAAACGAATTTGCTGGACCGCCTCATTTCCATGATTGGAACAGGCAACTATGATGATATTCCCGCACTTTTAGCGGAAATGGGCGCAAAGAATTATGCAGTAAACGACATTCTTGAAGCGCTGAATTCCTTCAGAGCCGAAAGAAGCAACGATTTCACTTACCTGCAAATGCTGGGGGACGCACTGGCTTCATACGATCGCTACGATGAGGCACTGGAAGTCTATAGCATGGCAGAAAAACTATTCAAGTAAACTGGAGAGATTGTGGAAAGATCGCTTGTACTCATCAAACCCGATGGGGTTCAAAGAGGATTGTGTGGAGAGATAATCAAACGTTTAGAGTCACGCGGACTGCAATTGGTTGCCTGTAAATTCGTGCAGGTTTCCAATACCCTTGCACAGGAACATTACAAAGTTCATGTTGGCAAACCCTTTTATGGTGGACTGATCAAATACATCACCAGTTCGCCTGTACTGGCAATGGTGTGGGAAGGCCCCGCTGCAATCGCCGCAATTCGCCAAACGATGGGGGCTACCAATCCGCTGGAAGCAACGCCGGGCACCGTCCGTCATGACCTGGCAATTACAACAAGCCGCAACCTCACTCACGCTTCCGATTCAGTGGATACCGCAAAAAGTGAAATTGCGCTTTGGTTCAAAGAAGACGAGTTGGTTTCCTGGGAACGCTCGCACGAGAATTGGTTCACAGGCAAAAACTAACCGCAGATCACCGACTAAAATCACCATCATACGGAGCATAAAATGCGTGTCTATATCACTGGAATCAGTGGATTTCTAAGCATTAACCTTGTGCGTTATCTTCTGGCGCATGGGGTTACCGATATTGCCGGTATCGACCTGGTCGATTTTGATTACCCGGAAAGGGATAAGATCGATTTTCTCCAGGGAGACATCCGCAACAAGGAAGATTTAAAAAAATCCATGAAAGGCGCAGACATTGTCATTCACACTGCCGCCGCCCTGCCCCTCTATACACCTGAGGACATTTACACTACAGACATTGTGGGCACCCGCAATGTGCTAGAACAGGCCAAGGCTTACGGCGCCAAACGCTTTATTCATATTTCTTCGACCGCTGTTTACGGTGTGCCCGATCATCATCCTTTGTTTGAGACAGACGATGTGCACGGTGTTGGCCCTTACGGCGAAGCCAAAGTACAGGCGGAAGAAATCTGCAAAGAGTTTCGCCAGGCGGGACTGTGTGTGCCCATCTTGCGGCCAAAATCATTTGTGGGCCCTGAGCGCCTGGGCGTCTTTGCCATTTTCTACGAATGGGCCAGCGACGGCAAGAACTTCCCCATGATCGGTAATGGCAAGAATAAATACCAACTATTGGATGTTGAAGACCTGTGTGGCGCAATCCATGCCTGTATGACCCTGCCGGTTGCAAAGGCCAATGACACGTTCAACATCGGTGCCGCCGAATATACCACCATGAAACAGGATTACCAGGCTGTTTTGGACAAGGCCGGTTTTGGCAAAAAGATCATCCCATTCCCGGCCAAACCAGTGATCGCTGTTCTTAAAATCCTTGAGGCGTTAAAACTAAGCCCGCTGTATCCCTGGATCTATGAAACAGCCTCAAAAGACTCCTTCGTCTCGATCGAAAAGGCGCAAAAACAGCTTGGCTACGCCCCCAGGTACTCCAATCAACAGGCGATGATCCGCAATTACGAGTGGTATTTACAGAATAAGTCGCATTTTAGCGGCGGCTCGGGTGTAACGCATCGCCTGCCCTGGAAACAAAAGGCGCTCAAGCTCGTAAAGGTGTTTTTCTAGAATTTGCTTGACTGGCCTAGTCCCTTATGGTAAACTAGGTCGAGTTCGGGGGCGTGGTGTAGCGGCTAACATGCGGCCCTGTCAAGGCCGAGATCGCGGGTTCGAACCCCGTCGCTCCCGCCAGAAAATCCTGCAATCCTAATTTGCAGGATTTTTGTTTTCCCGCAGCAAAAACTATCATTATCAGCATCTTGTACTACTTGGATTTGTGCTTTAATGAGTGTCATGCAAAAAGAAGCACAAGATTACGTGTTCTGCCGAATCGATAAAAGCAACAGAGCGCAGGCCAACGCCTTCATCGCCAGACAATGGCACTCCACCGCCATGATAATTCGCGGCAAAGTCATCGATATGACCACTGTGGAAGGAATCCTTGCACTCCAAAACGAAGCCGTCATCGGGCTTATTACCTTCGTTCTCCGCGGCACAATTTGCGAGATCACTTCCCTCGACAGTCTCATCGAGAAGCATGGCATCGCCACCGCGCTGCTAAAAAGGGTGATTGACATTGCTAGGAACCACGAGTGCAGAAAACTGCTTGTGGTGACAACCAACGACAATACCCATGCCCTGCGCTTTTATCAAAAACGCGGCTTTGATATGGCCCGGTTCCATCGAAACGCGCTCAAACACTCCAGGGAACTCAAGCCCGAAATCCCATTGCTGGGAATGGATGATATTCCGCTCAGGCATGAAATTGAACTTGAATTGGGAATCTAAACCAAAATCACATTCATCCGAGCAAGAAAAACCCCTCTCTTCAGAGGGGTTCACTTTTACAATTTCACGCCGTGATATTCCAGAAAGACCTTTTTGATGTGTTCAATCTCAGCCTTGCGCTCACCTTCAGACCAGCCCATCTGCTTTCCCATTACGCGGGAAAACTCGTCCAGCACATCAGCATTGATTTTCCCCAGCCAGCCCAGCATCGAGCGGCGCAGGAACAGGTCATCCAAGTGTACCGGTTTCTCAACAGCCACCAGATAGGCGATCTCGGCATCCGTCCAATTTTCAATCGAACTTAAAAGCTTCCCGTGATTCGCCTTCACATACTGTGCAATACGCTCAGCCCAGGTGCCGTAACGCATAAGCAGTTCCTGGCAATAGACCAGAGGTAACTTGCTTGTCTCGGAAAGCCGTTTTACATAGGCTTCCCTGTCAGCCGGGTATTCTTTGCCGCCGCGTATCGGCAGCCCAGCCGTTGATGCCTTACGTGGCTTGTTCAACTCTTTGAGGGCTTCGTCCGTGGTTTGTTCGGAGAAAGCGCGGAAGCTGGTCCATTTTCCACCCACCAGGCTGATGATGTGTTTTCCGCCTGCCGTGTGGAATTTCATACTGTGATCACGCGTAATCTGGCCGGTAGTTTTCGCCTTCATATACTCCAATGGCCGCACGCCCGAAAAGCGGAAGACAATCTGATCTTTGGTCACGGGGATCGTGGGAAATACGCGTTTGATCAATTCGAGGAAGTAATCCTCTTCTTCCACGGTGCAGCGTGAATCATCAGGGTGCTCAATCGGCAGGTCAGAGGTGCCAACGATCACACGGTCATAGAACGGTAGCAGCAAGACAATACGGCCATCCTTGTTTTCAAAGAAAAATTCACTCACGCCCACTGCTTTACGCAATTCGGGATTCTTCAAAACAAGGTGGGAGCCTTTGGTGCCCCCGATGAATTTTTCCGTAAACCCAATCTTCTCATTCACCAGGTCAATCCACGGGCCGGCAGCGTTGATAATCAGTTTGGGGTTCACCGCGATCTCTTTGCCAGAAAGTTGGTCCTTTATACGGGCAACACCATTCTCAAGCGCTTCAAAAGAGGCATAATTGAGCGCCCTGGCATGACTGCCTTCATCTTCGCCATCCAAAACGATCTCAACCGTCATGCGCTCAGGCGCTAGCAATTGACCGTCATAGTACAAAGCGGCATACTTGATCTTATCGTTTAAGTACGGGTAATCGCTCAGGGCATGTTCCTTGCCAAAAAACTTGTGGCGCGGAACTGTCTTTTGCTTGCGGGTAAAGGAATCGTAAAATATCAAGCCAATTTTGATTACCAGCGCACCGCGTTCTGAGGGTTTGTCCAACAAATTGAGAAATTTAAGCGGCGCATTCAAAAGCCCGGAGAAAATCTTAAAGATAGGGATCACCGTGGGTAAAGGCTGCACCAGATGCGGAGCATTTTCGATCATGCGGTTGCGTTCGGCAACGGCCTCGCGCACCAAGCGAAACTCCCCATTTTCCAGGTAACGAATTCCGCCATGAGCCATGTGCGACGAGGTAGCCGAGGCACCAGAGCAAAAATCACCGCGGTCAATGAGTAGCACATTTACACCATTTAGCGCCAGGTCACGAAATGTTCCCGCCCCATTAATGCCCGCGCCGATGACCAGCACATCCACATCAGGGTTTGCAGCCAAAGACCGGATGATCTCCTCACGCTTCATCGAAACCTCCCAATTTGTTAGTTATGGTAATTGCTTCATTATACTTCCGCAGACCTATTCTCGCAGAAGATACAGAGACTTGGGGTCAACTTTTTCTGGCATCGCCATCAACTCAGCCGGATACGGTTTTAACATTTCCAATAACTGCACAGCGTTGGTACCCGCTTCCAACCACTTCCAGCATGACGCCGCATCCAGGATTACCGGCATGCGATCATGATACTCTTGCAACAGGCCATTAGGTATTATAGTAATAATGGCACAGGTGGTGATAAGGCTTCCGCTGTGATCCCGCCAATCCTCCCAGATGCCGGCAAAAGTAAAAGGTTTACCCCCAACGAGCGCAAAACGGTAGGGCACCCGCTTATTCCCCTCAGTTTTCCACTCGTAAAAGCTGTCCGCCAGAATCAAGCAGCGCCTGCGGGCAAAAGCATTACGAAACGAAGGCTTCTCGGCAATCGTCTCGGCGCGTGCATTGATCAGTTTGTTCCCAATCAGTGGATCGCGTGCCCAGGAGGGCACCAGCCCCCACTTGAACATCTTTACTTCACGTGTAACCCCGTCCACCACCACAGGCACCAGTCGCCCCGGGGCGATGTTCGGATCCGGCCCGAGTTCCTGCGGCATCTGGCCCAGCTGCAATTCCAATTGAAAAACCGTTGGGTCTTGCGTAATGGCAAACCTGCCGCACATAAGCCCCTCCCTTAACGCAACAAGGTTTATTGCTCGTTAAGTAATTCTTTGGCTTTCTTTGTTTGCTTGCCGCGCTCCTCGGTATCCAGGATGCGTTTGCGAATGCGATAATTCAGCGGCGTCACTTCCAGAAGCTCGTCCTCAGCCAGGTATTCAATCGCCTGGTCCAGGCTCATGGTTAAAGGAGGCGTCAGGCGAATCTCAATATCCTTATTGGAGGAGCGCATGTTGGTGAGATGTTTTTTCTTGCATACATTGACCGTCAGGTCATCAGGGCGCTGAGTTTCGCCAACCACCATACCCTCATAAACATCTACGCCGGGGCCAATAAATAAGACGCCCCGTTCCTCGGCATTCTTCAAGCCATAAGTAGAGGACTGTCCTGTCTCCCAGGAGACAATTGAACTGGTGGCGCGTGAGGCAATGGCACCTGCCAGGGGTAAATACCCATGGAACAGTGAATTAAGGGTTCCCATACCGCGCGTAGCGGTCAAAAACTGGTAACGGAAGCCCAGCAGCCCGCGTGTGGGAACCAAATAGCGTAAATGAACAGTATTATCCGGGTTGTTAAGCATGTCCAGCATCTTGCCACGCCGCCCGCCCAACATCTCCACCACCGTGCCAACAGTTTCCGGGCTGGTGTCAATATGCAATTCCTCATACGGCTCCAACAGCTCGCCGGATTCAGACTCCTTGAAGATTGCCTCTGGGCGCGAAACCTGGAATTCGTAACCCTCTCTGCGCATCGTTTCAATCAGGATCGCCAGGTGAAGCTCTCCGCGCCCTGAAACAATAAATGTGTCCGGTGACTCTGTTTCAGCTACACGAAGGGCAACATTATTCTTAAGCTCGTCAAACAGGCGCTCGCGCAGTTTGCGCGAAGTACCCCATTTGCCCTCTTTTCCGGTAAACGGCGAGGTGTTAACTCCAAAGGTCATGCGCACGGTGGGTTCTTCCACCTCAATGGTGGGCAGCGCCACGGGATGTTCGGGGTCTGCAATGGTTTCCCCAATGGCGATGCCCTCCAGGCCAGCAATGGCCACAATCTCACCGGCACTGGCAGATTCCACCTCGACCTTTTCGAGTCCCTGAAACACGTACAAATACCTGGCTCGCTCAGGCAAGATAGATCCATTCTTCTGCATGCGCGCCACACCCTGGCCACTTTTGATGGTGCCTGAGTGAATTCTACCAACCGCGGTTACGCCGCGGTATTCGTCATAACCAAGGTTTGTCACCAATAATTGCAGCGGGGAATCATTATCCACCATAGGCCCCGGTACAGTATCCAAGATTGCAGCAAACAATGGCTGTAAATCATTTTCCAATATTTTTGTTGTGCCCGCCTGCTGCGTAATGGCATTAGCGTAAATGATGGGGAAATCCGCCTGCACATCGCTGGCGCCCAGCTCCAAAAACAAGTCAAAGGTGAGATTCACAGCCCGGTCAGGATCAGCATCCTTGCGGTCCATCTTGTTGATCACCACAATAGCGCGGTGCCCTCGCTCTAAAGCTTTCTTAAGCACAAAACGTGTTTGCGGCATGGGGCCTTCGGCGGCATCCACCAGCAGCAATACGCCATCCACCATATTCATCACACGTTCTACTTCACCGCCAAAATCCGCGTGCCCCGGGGTATCCACAATATTGATCTTCACCATTTTGCCGGTTTTGCGGTCCGGAATTTCAATGGCGGTATTCTTGGCCAAAATGGTAATGCCGCGCTCCCGTTCAAGATCATTGGAATCCATCACCCGCTCCACCACCGCCTGGTTCTCGCGGAAGACCTTGGCCTGTTTTAGCAACCCATCTACCAGGGTGGTTTTGCCGTGGTCTACATGGGCGATAATGGCAATGTTGCGGATATCTTTTCTTTCAGTAAGCATTTCTCACCTAACTCTCTCTATTTCGAACGACCAGATATATTATCAGACAGCAGTAGAAGTGAACAGGGGGAAGTTTCTACGAAACCGGTATAATTTGGCTTATGAAAAAGAAATCCATTGCGCTTGTATTAAGCGGAGGGGGCGCCCGAGGGCTGGCCCATGTGGGCGTGCTTAAAGCGCTGCATGACTTGCAAATTTCTGTTTCGGCAATTTGCGGCTGCAGTATGGGCGGGCTGGTCGCCAGCCTTTTTGCGCTGGGAATGTCCATGGAGGAAATTGAGAGGATTGCCCGGAAGTATTCCTCCACGCGCGAAATGGTAAAACTGGTCGATTTACGCCCAAGCCGTAGAGGCTACATCATCAGCCGGCATTTACGCTCTTTTCTTGCGCGCTTCATCGATGATAAAACGCAATTTTCCCAAACCTGCATACCGCTCATGATGAATGCCGTGGATTTAGTTACCGGGCAGGAAGTTGTCCTTGACCAGGGCAATCTTTTGGACGCTATTCTCGCTACCACCGCAGTTCCCGGGTTTTTCTCACCGGTGCAAGACCCCGCGCGCATCCTTGCGGATGGCGGTGTGGTCAACAACCTGCCGGTTTCAATTCTTAAACCAAGAACTTCTGACCCCATCGTCGCGGTGGATGTTCACCAAACGTTCGAACGGCCATTTTCTTCGAACTCTTTGGATAACCCCTATCCAAAATCGGTTTTCCCGCAATTCGCCCGCGAATACTACCTGGCAGAATTGATTAAAATCCGTAAAATGACCGACTTGCACCTTGCGCAAAACCCGCCGGATTTACTTCTCACGCCGGACATTGATCCTAATATCAACCTGTTCTTTGGGTTCAATCGCGCAGCCGAGTTAATCGAGGCCGGAGAGGCAATTGTGCATAAGAACAAGGGGAAATTTCTTCAGTTGCTGACGTAAATTTATTTCTTCAAGCCAAATTTTAGCAAAATCAAATAAACGCCCAGCAAAATCAGAGCAATCGATCCGGTGTTTTGCAGAAATGCCGTGGCGTTGCTTGGATTTCCCCCAATATAAAGCCCCGAACCTACCATCACCAGAATTCCACCGGGAATCAGCGGCCACCAAATAAAGCGTTTCTCAAATATGCGTGAAAAAACTGTGATCAAAAGCCAGCCCAGAGAAAACCACACCAGCATCACGCCTGTGTCTCGCAGGCCGTTGACATCTCCTACCGATTTCCAGCCATTGTAGACACCGACCCCAACAGTGCTGATGATGAGCCCCGGAATCTGCAAGCCAATTTTGGAAGTAACCATACCCCAAATGAGGAAGGAAAGCCCAACCGCCAAGGAAAGCGCAAGGGTGAAAACCAGTACGGTCATATTTCCCAGGTAAAAAACAACCGCCAGGGCGAAGGCTATTAAGATAACAAACAAAGCCCACCAGTGCGATTTGTGAGCCTGCAATTTATTGGCAAGAAAAAGCCCCATCCAGCTAAGCGAAAAGAACAATAACCCGTAAGCCACTAGGTGCTTATCATCAAACCGGACAAATGGCTGAAAGACAAGAAAAATCGCCCCGGCAACCCCGGTAACAATAAACCCTGCATTGAGCCAGCCGTCCGCGCGCAGGTAGAAACCGTAAGCGAGGATAATTAACCCTGCCACAACAGGGAGCGCAATTGGAATCCAACCGGTGTGCAACCGCTGATCGATGAATAGCAGTATCCCGCCAATTACCAGGGCAAAGCCCAGCATGGGAGCATAATGGATAAAACCGGGATGCCGTTTATTCTTTTCAGAATTAAGTGTCTCAGATTGTGATGATTCCATATTCTTTTGCCTTCAAAACCGCCTGCATGCGGTCTCTGACCCCTAACTTACTCAAAATACTGGATAAATGGTTTTTTACTGTCCCTTCAGAAATCACCAGGGTATCCGCAATCTCCTTATTGCTGGCCCCGGTGGCCACGTAACGTAAAATCTCAACTTCTCTGGCCGATAGCGGATCGGAAAGCACCTTCTGCGGATCGGTCGCGATTGGGCGCGAAATCCGCGAAAACTCGGATACCACCTTGGCCGTGATCGAGGGAAGCAGAAAATACTCACCTTTGAAAGCAGCACGAATCGCCTCAATTAACTTATCGGCAGACACATCCTTCAACAGGTACCCCACAGCGCCGGCGCGTAAACCCTCAAAAACATTTTCATCATCGTCAAAAGTGGTGAGCACAATAACCTTGATATTCTTTCCAAGTTTAACGATCTTGCGAGTCGCTTCAACTCCGTCCATGATGGGCATGCGCAGGTCCATCAGCACAACATCCGGTACCAACGAGAAGGCCAGACGCAGCGCTTCCTCGCCGTTTGAAGCGTCTCCAACAATTTCCAAGCCGGGATAGGCGCTCAATAAGGTTTTAAGTGCCTCGCGGAACAAAGATTGGTCGTCAGCGATCAATATCTTAATCGTCATCTTATCTCGGTATCTGTATTGTAATTCTAAACCCGGCGGTCGGCTGCGTATCGATTTTTACGCTTCCGTGCAGCAGTTTCACTCTTTCAGTCAAGCCAATGATACCGAATCCGTTCTCGAATTCCGCTTTTCCCTGGCCATCATCATTGCAGGAAAGTTCGATTTTGTCGGCACCCCCAAAATCAAGCGTGAGTTCGGCATTGCGCGCATTCGAATGCTTAATTACGTTGTTAATCATTTCCTGGGCAGCCCGGTAAAGGGTGAGGTCCACCTGCGGGGAAACCTGTTGCGGCTCACCCAAAACTGAAAGTTTGAACGCCAGGTCGTCTGTTGAGGATGACTCAACCAGGTTTTTGATCCGCTCTACCAAAGGCTTGAGTTCCTCTGGCCCCTGCCGGAGCGCAAACACTGAACTGCGCACGTCTAGCAGAGCTTCATTGGTAATTTGGATCGCGCTTTCAACCATCTTGGCAGTTTTCTTTTTGTCGGAATTAAGGGTTGCTTGCGCAGCTTTCAGCTGCATGTTCAGTATGGTCAAATAGTGTCCCAATCCGTCGTGGATTTCGCGCGCCATGCGGTTGCGTTCCTGGGTGATTGTGAGTTCCTTTACCTGCGACGCATACTCTTTTAGGTGCTGGTTCGCTTCGGACAATTCTTCGGCGAGCGTCTCCAGCCGGATTCGCGCTTTTAGTTCCGTTACCGCCATCTGGGTAAAGATCAAAATCACTACCTGCCCGGCAAAGAAAAAGGGAGCGCCACGCCAGATCTCCCGCAGGCTCGCTGAATAGCTATAGACGGAAACGATGTAGGCGATGATGATGCCGATGTTAACAAGAAGGGTTTTGTCCTGATCCAGCAACATGGCGGTATGGGCAACAAGAGGAAGCAAAATAAGCGCATTAATCCCAGCACCCCTGCCGAGATAAACGATGCTCCCGCCCAGGATCAACTGAACAATGAAATAGCCGATCTTATTCCAGCCTGTATCAGATTTTTGGGCATAAGCAAAGCCGTAGATGCCAAATGAAACATAGGCGATTCCCAAAAAAATGATGATAAGGATAGAGAATGGATTGGTAATCGGCGCACTACCAAAGATCGTAAAAAAGGATATGAAAACAACCAACGCAAAGGCGAGGTCAACGCCTGTTGTTAGCGAAAAACTCGTTTTCTTATCCGATTCCATGCTGGCAATTATAGCATCTGTGATTTTTCAGCCAATCTTACTTAAGTTACATTACGGGCACCCCTACTTACCTATTGTAACAACTACCGGGTCGTGGTCGGAGAGCCGTGTCTCGGCGTCAAATAGGGTGTTCAAGTGAGGAAAAGATACCAACTTGATGCGCGCGGCCAGTGGCTTGCTCGCCAGAATATAATCGAATTGAAATCCGTTTCCATCGTAGAGATACGTAAAGTCACTGCCTAAGGACTGGTTTCCCGGAGCCACCAGCAGTTGATCCTCAAGCGCAATTTGCAAAGTACTCGACCATGGGTAGTCGTTAAAATCACCCAGCAAAAGAAAACTGGCGTCAGGATTTTGTGACAAAAATCCCTCCATAAAGTCCATAATCAATTGCATCTGCTGTTCCCGCTTTGCCTGCTCTGGCCTTTCAGGAGGCTGCACATCCCCCCATGCGGGTGTGTTTGCGGTTTGCGAAACGAGATGAACTCCCACGATGAAGATCTGCTCTCCGTTCCAGTTAAACATCCACAATGCAGGTTTCCGTGTACCGCGAAAGGCCGCCTCGCCGGCGAACAAACGCACTGGCGTTTGGCTTCCAGAATCGCTCACCGCCTCTTGTAACCCGACGGGGGATTCCAATGTCAACCCGGTTTCAACTCTGTAAATCACAGCTGTTCTGATGTTCCCGCCGGCAATTCCACCATCCGCCCCGTCCGCTGGAGGATTATCGCTATACGCATATTCGCCGCCACCGCAAGCTGCGATAGCTTCAACAAGGGTTTGCAGCGTGCGCTCGGCCCGCACCGTCCCATCGTCCTGAGTCCCACTGTCATCCATAATTTCATTCAAAACCACAACATCGGGAGAATTAAGGTTTTTGGCGATCTGACAACCAATTTTTCGAATACGCGCTGGATCATCAAAGTGGGAGAAATTTTCCAGGTTATATGTTGCAACCGCGAGTTCCCCTCTCTCCTTTTTAAGCACACCTATTGCATTTTCTCCTGCTTCGATGAGCGGGTCCTTTATCGTCCATATCCTGTAATTGCCATAGGCATAATCCATGATTCCCACAATCGGGGCCAGCAGCCTATCGCCCACATTGACTTCTCGGGTGAAGCTGGCAGCGGCATTTACCATGATCTTTTCGGGATTCTCGTCATCCGCGCTTTCGAGCAGTACCCCCTCTTGCGACATCGAATTTGTGCCCGCAATAGCTATTGGAAGAACGAAAAACTCGTTGTAGTTGTTCCCTGGGCCCACCACAACCCCGTCCTGCACCTCAACAAGCATGAATTCAAGGCTTTCGTAGTAGTCAAGCCCATTTTCCTGAGCATTGAACTGCTCCACATGCCAGACCCAATTGAGCGGAACGGACTTGCCGGTTTCGCCTAACACAACCGGATCCGGCAAGCTCATTCCAGATTCCATCACAGTGATTTTAGGGTTATGAAGCTCCGTAAGCGAGAGGTTATGGTCTTCCTCATTCCCCGGGGTGTACTCCACAACGGTAGCATCAATGCTTACAAGCTGGCCGACAAGCACTTGTGGATAATCGCCAGTTTCTACAAAAATAGCTTCAGAGGAACAATCACGCGAATCTTGAGAAAGCGCCTGGATCGTAAAACCATTGGAGAATTTGTGCGTGACCACGCCCTCAATATTCTGCACATCCTCCCCCTCATAAGGCGAACGGTGGGCACATCCCTGAATATCTGCAATGGATAATTGCCCAACCTCTGGCCGCCCCTCAGCGACACAGGAAGATAATGCCAAAACAACTGTCACCGCAAAGAATAAAAAACGCTTCTGCATATATCCTCGTAAAAATCGTTATTGTATAATCTTACATGAATCTTCAGGTTAGGAGGAATATGGCAAATTTCATCGGAGCAATTGACCAGGGCACCACCAGCACGCGCTTCATCGTGTTTGATCAGAACGCCAATATTGTTGCCAGTGACCAAAAGGAACACCGCCAGATTTACCCATCCGCTGGATTGGTTGAACACGACGCACTGGAAATCTGGGCAAACACGCAGGAGGTGATTGCCAATGCTATGCGCAAATCTGGCCTCAAATCTGAAGACATTACCGCCATCGGGATCACCAACCAGCGCGAAACCACGCTTTTATGGAACAAAGAGACCGGCATCCCTTACAGTAATGCCATAGTCTGGCAAGATACCCGTACCCATCAAATTTGCGAGCGTTTATCTGCCGATGGCGGCCTTGACCGCTTCCGCGAAAAGACGGGCCTCCCTCTGGCGACTTACTTTTCCGGGCCGAAAATTCAATGGCTCATTGAAAATAGCCCCGGCATAAAGAAGGATATTGAAAAGGGGCGTGTGCTTTTTGGCAACATGGATACATGGATTATCTGGAACTTAACCGGCGGCGTGCGCAATGGGGTTCACGTCACGGATATTTCCAATGCCTCTCGCACTCTTTTGATGAACCTGCAAACCCTTAACTGGGATGAGGAATTGCTCAAAGCAATGCACATTCCCGCCGGCCTTTTGCCCAGGATCGCCTCCAGCTCTGAAATCTACGGCTTTACCCAGGCAGTACTCAAAAACGTTCCCATTGCCGGAGATTTAGGCGATCAGCAGGCTGCTCTCTTCGGCCAGGGTTGTTATAAACAAGGGGAGGCCAAGAACACTTATGGAACCGGCTGCTTTTTGCTGATGAATACCGGTACACAGCCAGTAATCAGCCGAAACGGCCTACTCACCACCGCAGGGTATCGGCTGGGAAACAGCCCGGCAGTCTATTGCCTTGAAGGTTCGGTGGCCATTGCCGGTGCGCTTGTGCAATGGTTGCGCGATAACCTGCAATTCATTGACCATTCCTATGACATTGAGCCATTGGCACGTACTGTGCCTGATAACGGCGATATTTACATCGTACCGGCGTTTTCCGGTCTCTACGCTCCTTATTGGAAATCAGATGCGCGCGGTGTGATTGTGGGGCTTACCCGTTTCATCAATAAAGGGCATCTGGCCAGAGCCGCACTTGAGGCTACTGCTTTTCAAACGCGGGAAGTCATCGACGCCATGGAACTCGATTCCGGGGTTAAGCTGACCTCGCTCAAGGTTGACGGCGGCATGGTAGTCAACGATCTTTTGATGCAATTTCAATCCGATATTCTCAACGTTCCGGTTGTTCGGCCCCGGGTAACGGAAACCACCGCCCTCGGCGCAGCATACGCAGCCGGCCTTGCTACTTCATTCTGGAGATCAACTGATGAACTGCTGGTTAATTGGGGAAAAGAAAAGGAGTGGACCCCCAACATGAGCGAACAGACCCGCAGCGCCCTCTATCAAAAATGGAAAAAAGCTGTTAGCCGAACCTTTGAATGGGTTTAGCCAAGGCATGCCTGTACTTTTCCTTGACGGTTCGCGTCTTCCGGCATAAAATCATAGCTTGCCACCGTAAGGTGGAAAATCCACTCTAGAGTGAAGGTAACCGGGAAAAGGTGAGAGGCACTCGAAGGACACAAAATGGAAAAGATCGTAATTAATGCAACAAAAAGAACAGTGAAGGGCAAGCAAGTTGGAACCCTGCGGCGCGAGGGCAAATTGCCAGGCGTTATCTACGGGCACAAGGTGGAACCAATTGCCATCGTCATGGATCAAAAAGAATCCACCCACATCCTCAACTCAGTCACATCCTCCAGTATCATCCAGATCAACCTGGAAGGCGTGGAATACTCCACTCTGGTACGCGAAAAACAGAAAGATTACCTCAAAAATCGTTACATTCACATCGATTTTCAGGCCGTTTCGCAGACCGAAAAGATTCGTGCAGATGTCGGCATCGAATTTATCAACGTTGCACCCGCGGTGAAGGACTTCAGCGCCGTAATCGTCGAAGGCATGACCAAGGTAGAAGTTGAAGCGCTGCCAAAAGACCTGCCGGAACGCTTTACCGTTGATCTTGCTCAACTAAAAGAGATCGGTAATTCGGTTTACGTGAAAGATTTGGCTGTTCCTGCTGGCGTTCATATCCTGGATGCTGCCGAAGAAATGATCGTTATGGCCGCTGCCCCGGCCGCTGAGGAAGCTGAACCAGAAGCTCCTGCAGAAGAAGGCGCCGCCGAACCCGAGGTTATCGAAAAAGGCAAGAAAGAAGAAGAAGTTCCAGAATAATTCTGGATTTACAAAACAGGCAATGGAGTTTTCCATTGCCTGTTTTTATTTAACCAGTTCGAGCAATTGCTGGGTAACACGCGCCGTATAACCCCAAAGATGTTCCCCTTTGAATTCCTTATAGTGAATTACCTTACGTATGCCAAACTTTTCGGAAAAGAAATCAGCCTCATAATAATTTTGCTCGTCCATAAGCCAATTGACGGGGATGATAAAAACAGACTCAACCTCCCCGGCATTGAGAATTAGCCGCAAAGGCCAGTTGAGCACCCCCACAAAAGGGTACACCTTGAACTGTGTCACAGTATACGTGGCTGGTAAAGCACCAATCACAGAAATGTCTGCATCATCAACGCCAATCTCTTCCCGTGCTTCCCGTAAAGCGGTTTTGAGCAAGTTGCCATCCGCCGGTTCAAAAGAGCCACCCGGAAAGGAAACTTCATTCTGATGGGTGGCCACATTGCCCGAGCGCCTGGTGAAAAGCAAGCACCACTCCCCACCCTCTTGCACAAGAGGAACTAGTATCGCTGCACACGGCATGGCAGGGTCGCACCCCTCTGCCTGCGGCAAATCATGCAGCAGTTTGCCTGCCAAAACGGCTGGATCCATCAATCCAGAATCTCGCTCTCGCTGTCAAAATCCGTATTACTGGATTGAGCGTCCGTGTCCCCAGTTAAAGAAAGGCCAATCTCCTTCAAAAGCCCTTCATCGGCAGCAGTTTTATCAACTGTAACGGAACGCGCAAAAATCAAATAGCCTGTATGAGCAATCATGCGGTCTGTGGGGCGGAAGCGCAGAGGTTCAGCTTTATAGTATTTAAGTGAAACGTCACAAACATCAATAAAAGCAAATTCATTGCGGTGCAGTGCTGTGAGCAATTTGATCACCTGATTGGTGGTAGGCAGAATACATCCAAAATAACCGCCTGCCTTGAGCGCCTTCTTTACAATGTGAAGAAAGTCGTAGGCGTTGGCAACATCCAGGAAAACCGCGTCAACGTCCGTTTCGTCAAATCCCTGGGAAATATCCTTGACTTTGAACTGAACGCGATCGGATAACCCTAAATTTGCAATCGACTTCTTTGCAACCTCTTGCGTTTCGGCCTTAATCTCGTAGGAATAAACCTGCCCGGTGGCACCAAGAAAATAAGCCAGGGCAGTAGTGAATGACCCGCTGCCAGTGCCCGCCTCAATGACCCGTTTGCCCGGCGTTAAGCCCATCTGCACCAAGATAAAACCAATTTCTTTGGGGTACATGATCTGGGTGGCGCGTTTGGTATTCTTGAGAACGTCCGGCAGCGATGGCTGCAACAGGAAAAACGGACTGCCGTTGTGGCTGAACACCTGGCTGCCCCAGGGTTTACCGATCAAATCGTCATGCCGCAGCATCCCACGGTGCGTATGCTGCTCTTTGCCGGCCTCCAATGTGAAAATAAATGACTTATGGCGCAAACCAACCAGTTGCACAAGATCGCCACAATTTGCCAGACTTGCAGAAGGAGTTTCGCTCAAATTACCTCTTTGTATTCTGATCTTCAGTTCGGGATTCCACCGACGCCATTGAAAGCCAATACCCGCCAAACAGCACTACCAAACAGGTAATGAGCGCAATCCCCAGGTAAGTAGGGCCAAGCATCAAAAACTTAATGTTCATCAACCGGCCAATGATATGCCCCATCCAAAAGCCCACAACGGCAAACACATTAAAGATGAGCAACCACTTTAGCCCGCCGCCTTTCCAAAAGTGAAAAGCACAGCCAATGATCAAGGCAATGATCGTCCCCAAAATAAAAGCCGCCAGTGTCACTTCCCCTCCATTTCTGCAGATTGAATCTCGCCACTGCCAATTACTTCATCACTCCGGTAGATCACAAGTATCTGTCCGGGTGTTGCATCTCGCACAGGGGCATCCAGCTTTATCCGGGTAGTTTCAGCATTCGAAGTTACCAGTCTGGCTGAATGCAGGGTTGATTTGTAGCGGATTTTAACCTCAAATCTTTCCGCTGCCACAAGTGGCTGGGAAAGCCAGTGCATATTGATCACGATAATCATATCAAATAACAGGTCGCGCGCCGATCCAATTACGATCTCATTCTTGGCAGCATTCTTTGCCACCACATACACTGGCTCAGCATTACCGGCTCCCAATCCCTTACGCTGGCCAATGGTGTAATTCTGGATGCCTTCATGCTGCCCAATCACATTTCCGGTTTTATCAACAATATTTCCAGAAGCAGCTTCCTCTGTCTGAAAACCAGACAGGAATGCGCGATACCCGTTAATCCCAATGAAACATAAGTCCTGCGAATCCGGTTTTGCCGCAACGGGGAGTTTTTTTTGGGCGGCAATTTCCCTCACCTGCTGTTTTGTCATCCCACCTAAAGGCAGCAAGGCGTGGCCAAGCTGCATCTGAGAAAGGCCAGAAAGCGCATAGGATTGATCTTTTTGGGGATCGCTCCCTTTCAATAGGTGAAAAACACCACCGGCGTCTTTTTGTATACGCGCATAATGTCCGGTTGCCAGAAAATCGGCCCCCAGCGCGGTAACCTTATCCAGGAGAAGCCCCCACTTGATCAGGCGGTTGCACCAGTAACACGGGTTCGGCGTCAGCCCGTTAAAATTGTCGGCTACAAAACGATCAACAATTAGCCTTTTAAAATCGTCTTTGGCATCTATTACATAAAATGGAATACTGAGCATTGCTGCCACTTCGCGGGCCTGTGCTATCGAATCGGGTGTGCAGCAGGCATTTTCAGCCTGATCGCAGTCGGAAGCCCATAACTTTAACATCATGCCGGTGACCTGGTACCCTTGCTCCACCAGCAAAGCCGCCGCTACAGAGCTGTCCACACCGCCGCTCATTGCCACAGTTACTCGAGCCGAGCCGGTCATAGCTGCTTTTTCCGTAATTGTGCAACAAGAGGCCGCAAAGCCGTCAAAAATGATCGAATATGAGCTTCAGTTGTGTGCCGTCCCACCGTTACGCGCAAGGCTCCCCTGGCAAGGTCTGCGGGAATGCCAATGGCCAGCAAAATCTGTGAAGGTTTAGGATTGCCCACCTTGCATGCCGACCCAGAGGAAACAGCATACCCCGCCATGTCCAGACCCACAACCAGATCCTGTCCGTTTACCCCCTCAAAAACAAAACTGGCATGGTTGGGCAGTCTTTGTTGGGGATGCCCGGTCAGGTATGCGCCATCAATTGTAGAGAGCACTCCTTCAGTTGCCATATCCCGCAGGCGGCTTAGGTAGCGGGCGGTCACCTCGCGCTCTTCGCAAACAATTTCATAGGCTCGGCGCATTCCCATAATCAGGGGAACATTCTGCGTTCCAGCACGCAGGTCATTCTCCTGCCCGCCGCCCGTAATCTGCGGCACAATCGAAATCCCTTTCCGTTTGACGAGGCCGCCAATCCCCTTCGGCCCATAGAATTTATGCGCGCCGAATGAAAGCAAATCGCAATTGAGCTGCCTCCAATCCAATGTCAGATGCGCAGTAGCCTGCACCGCATCGGTGTGGAAAATGACACCTCGCTCACGGCAAATTCTTCCCAGTCCGGCAATATCGTTGACCGTTCCAATTTCATTATTGGCCCAGATGATCGAAACTAATCGCGTATCTGCGTCGATAGCGGCGGATAACTCTGCTTCACTGACGAGCCCGTACTGATCTACCTTTAATTTCTCAAGCGCGATCTCGCCACGAGCCGCAAGCAATTCAGCAGTATTGCCAACGGCCGGGTGCTCCACCGGACTGATGAGCACCTTTGCCACACCTTTTCCCTTGAACTTCGCAGCACAGCCCCTGAGCGCCAGGTTATCACTCTCGCTTCCACCAGAGGTAAAAATAACATCCTCGCCTTCAGCGCGCATCAAGGTTAGGAACTGCTTGTGAGCCTGCGCTAAAGCACCTTCCGTTGTTTGTCCGTAAAAGTGAAGCGACGAGGGGTTGCCAAAATCGCCTGCAAAGTAATTGAGCATGTGCTCAAGCACCCGTTGATCAACAGGGGCTGTTGCAGCATAATCCAGATAAATTCTATCCATATTTGTACCCGCGGTGATTATAGCACGCATAGTGAGCGGGCACATCAAAACTGATATAATCAAGAAAAATTTTTGGAGCCATTATGAAATCTTCGATCGTTTTTGGCACTGATGGTTGGCGCGGTTCAATTGCAGAAGACTATACCTTTGAAAATGTGCGTCGCTGCACGCAGGGATTTTCCGATTATCTGTTACAAAAGGGCAAGAAAGGCCAGTGGATCATCGTTGGCCACGACAAGCGTTTTTTGTCTGAGTACTTTGCCAGGACCGTCTGCGAAGTGTTGAACGGCAACGGCATTAACGCCTACCTCACCGATGGTGCTACCCCCACTCCAGTGATCGCCTATGCGGTGGTAGATAAACACGCTGCCGGTGCAGTAAACATTACCGCTTCGCACAACCCACCCACCGACAATGGATACAAAGTCCGTGATGAGAACGGCGGCGCCATTCCACCAGAGGACCTCAAGATCATTGAGTCTCTAATCCCACCCACAGATGAGCACATCAAGCGCGTGAAGATTGATGAGGCGCTCAGGCAAGGAACAACGGTCATTTTTGACGCCTCGATCAATTACATCTCCCACCTGGCCGACCTGATCAACCTGGAGCCGATCAAGAATGCCGGGCTGAAAATCGTGGTTGATGCCATGTGGGGCAACGGTGCAGGCTGGTTTACCCGTCTTCTTGCAGGCGGAAAAACACAGGTAATCGAGATTCACAACCAACGCAATCCCATCTTCCCGGAAATGAAGCGCCCCGAGCCTATTCAGCCCAACATCGATGTGGGCTTGAGAACAACCGTTGAGCAACATGCCGATGTACTGCTGATCACCGACGGCGATGCTGACCGCGCCGGCATTGGCGACGAGAATGGCGTGTTCATCAATCAGTTACAGGTGTTTGCGTTGCTGGCTTATTACATGCTAGAAATCCGCAAGGAACGCGGCCCAATCGTAAAGACACTCAGCACCACCAGTATGCTCGAAAAGCTCGGCAAACTCTACGACATTCCCGTTTACGAAACCGGCGTGGGTTTTAAGTATGTAGCCCCCAAGATGCTGGCGACCAACGCCATGATGGGTGGCGAAGAATCCGGTGGCTATGCTTTCCGCGGCAATGTTCCTGAGCGCGACGGCATTCTCGCAGGGCTATACATGCTGGACTTTATGGTCAAGCTGAAGAAAAAGCCCTCTGAACTCCTGGAGTTGTTATTCTCCAAGGTAGGCCCCCACTACTACGATCGTGTGGATAGCGCATTCTCAGGTGACCGCAAGGCGCGCGAAGAGCGCATCCTGTCTGCTAAACCGTCTACCATCGGCGGACTCAAAGTTACCAGCCTTAATACCCTGGATGGATTCAAATTTTCGCTTGAAGATGGCGGCTGGCTTCTCATCCGCTTTTCCGGTACCGAGCCCATCATGCGGGTATACTGCGAAACCACGCATGGCGACAAAGTAAAAGCGATCCTTGAAGACGGAATAAAGATTGCTGGAATAAAGTAAGTGCAATTCGTTGACAGCCATTGCCACCTGGATTTGCTTGAGGAGGACCTCACCAGCGTCATCGCGCGTGCCGCCGATGCCGGAGTAAGTCGTTTGGTGATTCCCGGCATCGATCTCAAATCCAGCCAGCGCGTCATTGAAATAGCCGAGAAATATCCCGGCGTGTATGCCGCAGTCGGCATCCATCCGCACGAGGTGGAGAAGACCGGCACTAACGATATTGCTGTGCTTGCCAAACTGGCAGCACATCCAAAAGTGGTTGCTATTGGTGAAATTGGCCTGGATTATCATTTTCCGCCCTTTAACATGGAGCGGCAGAAACAAGTGTTGCGGTCCATGTTCGCCCTGGCAAATGAGTCAGGCAAGCCAGTAATTCTGCATAGCCGCGACGCCCTCCCCGACTTGGCTGCGCTCCTACAGGAAGAGAAAATCCGCCCCGCCGGCGTATTCCACATGTTTGAAGGAGACTCCGGCAGCGCAAAGCAAGTTCTCGGCATGGGCTTTTTCATCGGTGTAGGCGGCAGCGTAACCTTCAAAAACAATGCCAGAGTTGCTGAAATTCTCGCCCAGCTTGGCACATCCCGCGTGGTGCTGGAAACAGATGCCCCTTACATTTCTCCGCACCCTTTCCGGGGCACGATCAATGAGCCTAGCAGAATTCCTTTAATCGCTAAAAAGATTGCTGAAATTCTGGAAACACAGGTAGAATTAATCGCAGAACAAACTACGAAGAACGCGATTTTACTTTTTTCATTGGATTAACCGCTTGACTACCTCTACTCCAACCCTCCCCTCCATTCAAAACGGCATTGATGCCGTTGAGAAATTAATGCTCTCACAGGCCGAGAATTATTACCCTGACCTCAGCTCGGCCTTATCGCTGCTCTTATCCTCCGGCGGCAAACGCATCCGCCCGCGCATCATCCTGTTGATCGGTTCAATTTTCAACGCGCCAAAGGACACCCTCATTACCCTGGCAGCGTCCATTGAGCTTCTGCACACAGCCACCCTGGTCCACGACGATCTGATCGATGGCGCCCTGGTGCGCCGCGGCGTCCCCACCCTCAACGCCAAGTGGACGCCTGCCGCAACCGTGCTGACCGGCGATTTTGTTTTTGCCTCAGCAGCCCATTTGGCCTCGATGACCAATTCCATTGAGGTAATGTCTCTGTTTTCCAAGACGCTCCAGATCATTGTCAACGGTGAGGTAAATCAACTCCTGAGCAGTAAGTGCAACACCTCAAAAGAGGATTACTACCGCCGCATTTATGCCAAAACCGCTTCGCTTTTTGAAACCTCCACACACACTGCCGGCATCATCAGCCAGGTAACACACCAGCAGGTAGAAAATCTGCGTAAATTTGGCTACGAACTCGGCATGGCCTTTCAGATTGTTGATGACATCCTGGATTACAAGGGCGACCAATCGGTAGTGGGCAAGCCCATCGGGGGCGACCTGCGCCAGGGGTTGTTCACGCTGCCCTTCCTGTATTACATCGAAAACAATAAAAACGATACAGAAGTGACGCGCCTCCTGTCCGAAGATTGTCCTTTTGATGAAAGCAACATCGATCAAATCGTTGAGCGTATCGCGCAAAGCGAGGCAATTGAGCTCTCACTCAATGAAGCCAGACAATTCTGCAAGCGTGCCAGCCAGTGTTTACAGCAGCTCCCAGAGTCTTTGGAGCGAGCCGAACTGGAGCAAATTACCAACTATATCGTTGATCGGGATTTTTGATCTTTAAAATAAAAAAGCCCGTTCCGGCTTTTTTAGTGCGCTGGGTGGGAGTTGAACCCACACGCCTTGCGGCACATGGCCCTCAACCATGCCTGTCTGCCAATTCCAGCACCAGCGCGACAGTGAAGTATTATAAATGACAATCAGTCTATGTCAAGCAAAATCATTTATCGAGATTAACAAGAGGTCAAAATGGCAATTGTTCTGGACGCAATGGGAAGTGACGAATGCCCCGTACCTGAAATCCTCGCCTCAATTGAGCTGGCAGCCCAGGGCGAAAAAGTCCTTTTAGTCGGGAAAAAAGAACTCATTGAGGAGAAACTCCAGGCGCTGAAGATCAGCAATTTCCCGGCAAAGATTGTCGATGCGCCGGATATCGTAGAAATGACCGACAAGCCTGTGGAGTCATTCCGCCAAAAACCCAACAACTCCATGGCGGTTGGCCTGCGCCTGGTACAAAAATGCGAAGCCGAAGCCTTTGTCACCGCCGGCAACACCGGGGCGGCAGCTTTCAACGCCATCACCATCCTGCGCCGCCTCTCAGGGATTTCACGCCCTGCGCTGGCAGCCATCATCCCTACCAAAACAAAGAAATGCGTCTTTATGGATACCGGGGTAAACGCCGACTGCCGGCCTGATTTTTTGCTTGAATTTGCAGTGCTGGGCAGTGTGTATGCCAGCAAAGTGTTTGGCATTCCGTCCCCAAAGGTAGGCCTGCTTTCCATCGGCGAAGAGCCTGAAAAAGGCAATCAACTGGTGAAGGATGCATACAAATTGCTCCAAAAAAGTGACCTCAACTTTTACGGCAATGTTGAGCCCAAGGAAGTTTATGCCAGCCTGGTGGATCTGGTGGTAACAGATGGCTTTTCCGGTAATGTGTTCATCAAGTCCAGCGAAGCCGTGGGAAAACTAGTGAATGACACCCTGAAAACAAACATCTCAAAATCTGTTGTGAGCATACTGGGGTATTTGCTGGCAAAGCCCGCTTTTTCCAAGCTTAAGAAAATGATGGATCCTTCCGAAACCGGCGCAGCAATCCTCCTCGGCGTTAACGGGCTGGCTTTCATCGGCCACGGCCGTTCGGATGCAAGGGCACTTATCTCGGCGGTGAAACTTGCCCGCCACACAATTGAAACCAATCTCATGGAAGACCTCAAACTCCAGGTGCAAAAACAGCTCCCGGGCAATCAACCATTTAGCTTGAACTAGGAAAACTACTAATGAAAATATACCAGGACGAAAAGCTAATCAAAAGGAACAAAACTATCGGCAATGTGCTTTCGTTTGCCAGCATCGCCATCCTTGGCACCGGGATGTTCCTTTCCTTTTCGGAAAAAGCCAGTGAATATTTACCTTATACCTTCGCCGCGCTGATACTCGGCTTTATGGTTTTCCAGGTCGGCAATTTTTACATGCTTAAGTGGGGCAAAAACCCCAGGCCAGACGAACAGCTTTCGCAGGCACTGAAGGGCCTTGACTCGAACTACTCACTTTACCACTACAAAACCAATATCCCGCATCTATTGGTGGGCCCAGCAGGTGTCTTTGCCCTCCTCCCGTATAACCAGACTGGCATCATTGAGTATAACGAAGCGCGCAATCGCTGGAAGCAAAAAGGCGGCAACTTCTTCCTGAAAACTTTTGGCGGTGAATCGCTGGGGCGCCCCGACCTGGACTCAAAGTATACAAAAAACGATTTCCAAAAGTTGTTTAAGAAACTGGACATCTCCGCAGGCGACTATCTTCCGCAGGCGATACTGGTCTTTACCAATCCCAAAGCAGTGGTCGAGGCAGAATCCTCCCCGGTAGCTGCCCTGCCTTCTGATAAGGTAAAAGAACACATCCGCAAACAGGTAAAGACAACCACAGCGCCTCCTGAGTTGATCGCGCAAATTAAAGCAAAGCTTGATGAAACGCTTGGCTGAACTCGGGCAAGGCCGTACTTTCAACCAGGTATTCTTTGGGCTTTTAAGCCTTCTTGTAAGCAAGACTTATGAACTCCCTGCCTGCCCTCAACATCGGTAACGTGCCGATTTTTGGCAAAATGTTGCTGGCCCCAATGGACGGCTACACCGACCAGCCATTTCGCCTCGTCTGCAGCCGGCAGGGTTCCGCGGCTTCTGTTTCCGAGTTCATTAACGGAATTGACATTGAAAATGGGCACCCCCACCTGGAGACAAAACTGGTTTACAGCGAAGAAGAGCGCCCCTTTGCTTACCAGATTTTCGATGACAACCCGGAGCGTCTTTTGCGCGCTGCTCTAAAGCTACGCGAAAGAAACCCGGATTATATCGATGTGAATATGGGGTGTTCTGCCAGGAATGTTTCCAATCGCGGCGCGGGAGCCGGCCTGCTAAAAGAACCCGCGAAAATTGCGCAAATTATCTCCGGATTAACCAAAAATCTGGATATCCCGGTAACGGCCAAAATCCGCCTAGGCTGGGATGACAACACAAAGAACTTTTTGGAAGTCGGCAAGATACTTCAAGACAATGGCGCCAGTGCCGTGACGCTGCATGCACGCACACGCAAACAAGAATACTCTGGCAGCGCCGATTGGGCTGCCATCAGCGCGCTCAAGAACAGCCTGACCATCCCGGTGATCGGCAATGGGGACATCAAAAACGCTGCAGATGCAGCCCGAATGCTCAAGGAGACCGGCTGCGACGCTGTAATGATTGGTAGAGCCGCCATTGGCAACCCCTGGGTTTTCCGGGAAGATCGTTTTGTCCCGGATACAAACGCGCGCTTTGCAATGGTCAAAGAGCATCTGAGCTTAATGACCAGCCATTACGGCCCCAAGATAGGAGTGCTGCTCTTCCGAAAACACCTCTCACGATACCTTGCAGCATACCTGCTAACGTCAGAAATTCGCCGCGAGATTTTCGCCATCACCCACCAGGAGCAACTGGTGGATTACATTTCAAAGCTTTTATTGCCGGAGGAATATGAAAACGCCGAATTGGGAAAATGAAGTGCCAATGTCAATAACCGTATGCGATGCACAGGGAAAGATTCTTTACATGAATGACCGCTCAAAGGATAGTTTCTCCAGCGACGGCGGCGCCAGCCTGGTAGGCAAAAATCTCCTTGATTGCCATTCTCCGGCTTCGCAGGACAAGATACGATCCTTGCTCGCCAACAAAGAAAACAACATCTACACGATCAGCAAAAAAGGCAAAAAGAAGATGATCGTACAGATGCCCTGGTATGAAAAGGCACAACTAATGGGGCTGGTGGAACTCTCCTTTGAACTGCCCGCAGACGTTCCCCACTTTGACAGGGATAAAAAATGATTTACCACATTGCCTCTCTAAAATGCCTTGCTGAAATCCGTCTAAAGGGAGTGTATCAACCAGATAGCTACGCCACCGATGGCTTCATCCACTGCTCCACCGCCGGGCAAGTGGCCAATGTGGCTAACAGATTTTATGCAAACCAGGGAGACCTGATACTGCTGGAGATTGACGAAACCAAAGTGCCGGCTAAAACCGTTTACGAGAACCTGGAAGGCGGCATTGAGCTTTTCCCCCATGTCTATGGCACAGTCCCCCGGGCAGCTATCCTAAGAATTGGCCGCCTGGTACAAGGACAAGATGGCTTCACCTTTCCCGACAAATGGTCAAGCCCTGATGAATATCGATAACATGGTAAAATAACGTTCGCGTCCGTCCCTGTAGCGCAATGGATAGCGTGCCGGCCTCCGAAGCCGAAGGTGAGAGTTCGAGTCTCTCCAGGGACACTTTTACATGGCAAAAGTTTTTATATCCTTCTAACAATACAATGCTATGATACTGGCTTAGATATCTCTACAACAAGGAGAGAATATGTATTACTCAGGTAATTACCTCCTCTATCTGCTCATCAGTTTACCGGCTCTACTGCTCGGTTTTTGGGCGCAATCAAAGATTCGCTCAGCCTATGCAAAGTATTCACAGGTGCGCACCACCACCGGCATGACCGGCGCTGAGGTAGCGCGCCAAATGCTGGACCGCAATGGTTTATCAAACGTGCGTATCGAACAAGTATCCGGTTCGCTTTCAGATCATTACGACCCTTCCTCAAAAACATTGCGATTAAGCCAGGGCGTTTACAGCTCACCAAGCGTGGCAGCAGCCGGCGTAGCGGCCCATGAAACCGGCCATGCCATCCAGGATGCAAGCAGTTACGGCCCACTCAAATTGCGCAGTTTTATGGTGCCAAGTGTTCAGATCGGATCATGGGTGGGCCCGATCGTTTTCATGGTTGGCCTGGCATTATCCTCCACCAATATCGCCTGGCTGGGTATCATCCTCTTTTCGGCAACGGCGCTGTTTTCGCTGATCACCTTGCCGGTGGAGCTTAACGCCAGCAGCCGCGCCAAAGAATGGCTGGCAAATTCTGGCGTCATCTACTCCTCAGAAATGACCGGCGTCAATCAAGTGCTGGACGCAGCCGCCCTTACTTATGTGGCCGGGGCATTGCAGTCACTTTCCACGATCTTTTATTACGTTATGTTATTACTTGGAAGATCACGCCGCAATTAAAAAAGAAATCCCCGGGTACCCGGGGATTTCTTTTTATCCGTAAGATAAACTGCGCTTTAAAGAATCCTTCATCTTGAGAGCTTTTACCGCCCCCTCAGCTGTACAGGTCAGCGGGTTATCCACCATGTAAACAGGGATACCGATTGCCTGTGTTAAGAATTTATCGATAGATTTTAGCAGCGACCCACCGCCGCAAATAGCAGCACCGCGGTCAATAATATCGGACACCAGTTCCGGCGGCGTTTTTTCCATGACCTTTTTGGCCAATTTGACCATGTCCGCCAGGGGTTCCTGAATCGCTTCCACAATGTCATCCGTGGTTAATACAACCGGACGCGGCAAACTGGTCACTTGATCCTGCCCCTGAACTTCCATTGACAACTGCTGTTCCTGTGGGGTTGCAGCGCCGATCTTAATCTTCAACAATTCTGCAGTGGGGTAACCAATGATCACGCCAAAGCGCTTGCGCACATAACTAATGATGGCCTCATCAAGGTCAATACCGCCAGTTCTGGCTGCTTCGCCGGCCACAATTCCATTCAGGCTGACCACAGCAATCTGGTTCACCCCGCCGCCCAGGGAAATGATCATATTGCCAGAAGGAGTGGCGATTGGCAAATCCACCCCCAGGGCAGCCGCCAGAGGCTGCGGGACAAGATACACCTCACGACTACCAGCACCAATGCCCACTTCGTGCACCGCGCGTCCCTCTACGCTGGATACCCCAAATGGGACAGTGATCATCATACGCGGGCGAAATACTCGCATTGGACCGGCGACCTTGCGAATCAAGTAGCCAAGCAGTGTTTCGGTGATCTCGAACTCGGCAATCACACCATGGCGCATTGGGTGGATAACCTCAACACTCTCCGGGACTTTGCCCTCCATATCCTTGGCAGCCTGCCCCCACTCGACCATTTTGTTTTCGTCGGGGATAATCGCTACTATCGTCGGCTCTTGCAGCAACACCTGGTCCCCTTCGGTGATAACAGTATTCGTTGAGCCTAAATCAATTCCAAGATCACGCGTAAAACCTGCCATATCTTTTATTCCTGTTAAATCTTTATTTTAAAGTCAGAACGGTATTTCTTCACTGCCTGCAAGCGCAAGTTGGATTTCTTCAATGCCAGCATCGTCTTGAGATAGCGATCCGTATCTTCGCTCACAATATCCTTCAGGCGCGCTTCAGCCCTTTGCTGGGCCTGTAAAGCCCGCTCTTCATCGATTTCTTTAACGTTTTCAGCGGCATCCGCCAGCACGGTCACCTGATCCGGCTGCACTTCGGCCACACCGCCGGCAACGGTAAAATGCTCCTCCGCACCTTTTACTTTGACGCTAATGATGCCAAAGTTTAGCACCGTCAGCAAAGGTGCATGGTGTGGCAAAATTCCCATCTCGCCGGCAGCGCCAGGAAGAACAACCATATCTGCATCGCCCTGGTACACCAAACGATCTTGAGAAACAATTTCGCAGCGTATTGTCATCGAATATCCCTAAGCGAGTTTCTTCGCTTTTTCAATGGCGTCGTCAATTGAGCCAACCATGCTGAAAGCCTGCTCAGGCAGGTTGTCGCAACTACCAGAGAGGATTTCTCTGAAACTTCGCACAGTCTCTCTCAGCGGTACGTAAGTTCCGGGAATGCTGGTGAACTGCTCCGCCACAAACATGGGCTGCGAGAAGAAACGTTCGATCTTCCTCGCCCTGGAAACAATCACTTTGTCGTCCTCGCTCAATTCGTCAATGCCAAGAATGGCAATGATGTCCTGCAGATCTTTATAGCGCTGCAAAAGCCGCTGCACCTCGCGTGCCGTGTTGTAATGCTCTTCGCCAACGATCTTGGGGTCAAGAATACGAGAAGTTGAAGCCAGCGGGTCTACCGCCGGGTAAATGCCCTTTTCCGAAATGGAACGCTCCAGCGCAATCGTCGCATCAAGATGCGTAAAGGTCGCCACAGGCGCAGGATCGGAATAGTCATCAGCCGGCACGTACACTGCCTGCATGGACGTGATCGAGCCGGTACGGGTTGATGTGATACGCTCCTGCAACTCGCCCATCTCTGAGGCCAGGGTCGGCTGGTACCCCACCGCTGATGGCATACGCCCCAGCAGCGCGGAAACCTCGGAACCAGACATGGTAAAGCGGAAGATATTATCAATGAAGAGAAGCACGTCCATACCCTGGTCGCGGAAGTACTCTGACATCGCCAGAGCTGTTAAGGCCACGCGCAGCCTCACACCGGAGGTCTCGTTCATCTGGCCAAAGACCATCACAGTGTCTTTCATCACGCCGGATTCGATCATCTCACGATAAAGCTGTGTGCCTTCACGAGTACGCTCACCCACACCGGCAAAGACGGATTTGCCTTTGTGGACTGTGGCAATGGAACGGATCAGCTCCTGAATAATAACTGTCTTGCCTACACCCGCGCCGCCAAAAATGCCCGTTTTGCCGCCTTTGGTAAATGGCGCAATCAAATCAATCACTTTCAGGCCGGTCTCAAAGACCTCCACGCGGGTCGATTGCTCATCAAAAGCCGGTGCCGCACGATGAATGGGATAATAGGTATCCGTCACCACCGGCCCGGCGTTATCTACCGCCTCGCCCAAAACGTTCAGAACCCTTCCCAGCGTTGCCGGGCCAACGGGGACTTTAATCGGTTCCCCGGTTCGCTCGACCGGCATACCCCTCTGTAAACCATCGGTTGAATCCATCGCCACACATTGAACGGTGCCATTATCAAGCAATTTCTGAACCTCAAAAACCATGCGCTTGTCATCGGATTTCAGTTCCAGCGCTTCGTAAATCGACGGAACGTTGCCAGGTTCAAACAATACATCTACAACGCTACCTTGAATCTGCTTGATCCGCCCGGAATGATCAGACATCGATAAATCCTCCAAAATCAAATTATCAGCCGTTATTTAATTGAGCCGCAGCGCCGCCCACGATATCAAGCATCTCGCTCGTAATCGACTGCTGACGGGCTTTGTTGTATTGCAAAGTGAGAATGCCCACAAGTTCATTGGCATTTTCGGTAGCATTGGACATGGCCAGCATACGTGCCGCATGTTCGGATGCCTGCGCAGAAAGCACTGCCTGAAACACTTGCATGGCAGTAAAGCGCGGGATAATCTCGTCCAGGATAGTGCTTGCCTCAGGTTCATACGAGAAAACTGAATGTTCAGAAATATGCGTTACGTTGAAGCCTTTCCCGCTCGTTTCAATCTCCAATGGGAGAATCTGCCTGATGACCGGTTCCTGGTTGCTCATTGAATTGAACTGCGTGTAGGACAAATAGACCTTGTCAAACTCACCGTCTAAAAATCCGTTCACTGCCATTCTGCTGACCGGGGAAATTTCCAGGAAGGTTGCCGGATTTTTGATATCGGAGAAATCTGCAACAACCCTTTCTTTCCTGCGCAGCAAAAGGTCGCGCCCTTTTTTGCCCACACAGATGTAGTTTACAGGGTAACCCAGGTTATCAAAATGGACCAAGGTATTGCGCAGAACATTGACGTTATACGACCCGGCCAAACCTCTATCGCCGGTAACCAGGATTACCAGAACCTTCTTAATCTCATTTCGCTCGTTCAACAAAGGATGCAACGAGTGCCTTCCCGGCTGGCGCGCCAGATGAAGGAGCACCTTCCAGGATTTTTCGGCGTAAGGTTTTGAAGCAGCGTTCGCCTGTACCGCCTTACGCACTTTACTGGCGCTGACCGTCTCCAGTGCCCGGGTCACCTGCGAAAGCGACTTGACACTCTTGATTCGTAACCGCATTTCCCTGATGGATGGCATAGCGTGTGATTAGCTCCAGGAGGAAGCAAAAAGGGTCAAAGCGTCTTTCAGTTCCTTTTCAACCGCAGGCACGATCTGCTTTTCTGAAAGGATCGATTTCAAGATATGCGGGTAGGAGGTCTCGAACCAGCGCAAAAGATCAGTTTGCCAGGCTTTCATTCTATCCAGAGGGACAGCATCGGCAAAACCGTTGGTGCCCGCATACAAAACGACCACCTGATTCTCAAGAGGAACCGGCTCGTATTGCGGCTGTTTTAAGATTTCCTGCAGCCTGAGGCCCCGGTTCAGTTGTCCCAGGGTTGTCTTGTCAAGATCGGAGCCAAACTGGGCAAAAGCCGCCAATTCCCGGAAGTTCGCCATATCCAGGCGCAGGCGACCTGCCACCTGCTTCATAGCTTTGGTCTGCGCAGAACCGCCCACGCGAGAAACAGAGATGCCCACATTCACTGCCGGGCGAATACCCGCGTTGAACAGGTTGCCCTCCAGATAGATCTGTCCATCTGTGATCGAGATCACATTGGTTGGAATGTATGCGGAAACATCACCCAGCAAAGTCTCAATGATCGGCAAAGCTGTGAGAGACCCTCCGCTTCCCTTTACATGTACAATCTTCTTGTCGGCTTTGGCGGCGTCTTTTTCAAGTGCTTTTTCCGCATCATGCTGGGCCATTGGGCCAAAGAACACCGCGCCAGCAGCCTTCTCGCGCTCGATCTCAACGCCGGCAAAGGATTGCGGAACAAGTGTGTAAGCATTAGCCATACACGATGCACGCTCAAGCAAGCGCGAATGCAGATAAAAGACATCGCCGGGGTATGCCTCACGGCCAGGCGGGCGGCGCAGCAGCAAAGAAATTTGCCGATAGGCCCAGGCATGCTTTGACAGGTCATCATACACTACCAGGGCATCCTGCCCATTGAACATGAAGCCTTCGCCGATGGCACAACCAGCATAGGGAGCAATGTAGAGCATGGCTGCTGATTCATCCGCCGAGGCCGAAACCACCACGGTGTGTTCCATTGCTCCATATTGCTCAAGGAGAGCCACCGTACGGGCAATGGCGGCCTTTTTCTGACCAATCGCCACATAAATGCAAATGAGATTCTTGCCCTTCTGATTGATGATGGTGTCAAGAGCGATAGCCGTCTTGCCAGTCTGGCGGTCGCCAATAATTAACTCACGCTGTCCGCGACCAATAGGGATCATTGCGTCAATTGACTTGATACCTGTTTGCACAGGGGTGCCAACATCGCGGCGTTCGATCACACCGGGCGCTACGCGCTCAAGGGGTTGAAAAAGCGTGGTGCGAATCTCGCCTTTGCCGTCAATCGGCTCGCCAAGCGCATTAACCACTCTTCCAATCAATTGGTCACCAACCGGAACAGAAGCGATACGCCCGGTAGTTTCTACCTGCATGCCTTCGGTGATACTGGCATAATCGCCAAGCACAATAACGCCAACTTTGTCTTCGCGCAGATTGAAAGCAATACCTCTCGTCCCGTTTTCAAAGCGCACCAGCTCCTGCGAGCGGACGCCGGTTAATCCCTTTACCTGCGCGATGCCATCACCAGCTTCAATTACCTCACCAACATTCCTAATTTCAAGATTGCGCTGGAAATCTGAGATCTTGGCATTTAGTTCGTCTGTGTATTTTGTAAATATATCGGTCATCAAATCCTCTTCGCATGTAGGTAGAAGAACATGTAATACGCAATTTTACTTCATTACAGGCGGATTTTTCGTTTTTCAAGCCAAAAGCTGCAGAGCAATTCTAATCCGGCTTTCCAAATCGGTCGGCGCGTCCTTGGGGATCATCTGAATTGCCGATTGCGCTTCAATGATACTGTAGCCCAAACCGGTGAGCGCAGAAATCACATCCGCATCCACATCTTTCACCGGGTTGGCCATACCAAATGCCGCCTTGCCCAGTTTGCCCTGCAGGGACAGCACTATATTCTGGGCGGTCTTTTTGCCCACGCCGACAACCTGATCGAACAACCCCGGCTGGTCTTGCACAACAGCCCGTTTAATTGTCTCAAGTGAAACAGTCGAAACAATGTTTAGCGCAGTTTTAGGGCCAACGCCGCTCACGCCAATCAGCAGCACAAACATATCGCGCTCTTCCGGCTCCAAAAAGCCAAAAAGGGTCAGTGCGTCTTCACGTACCACCAGATAGGTATGAAGTGCAATGGGTTTGAACAATTCCCAGGATTTACGAATTTCCACCGGAGTAAAAACCTTAAACCCGACCCCTGAAACGCTTACCACAATATGGTCGTCGCCAATGCTGGAGACGCTGCCTTCCAATGAAGCGATCATTTATTTACCTCGTTCGTACCGCCCTGAATAATCTCGTAGAGCATCACACCGGTAGCAACAGCCAGATTCAAAGAGTCGCACGTCCCACGCATCGGTATGGAAACAATCTCATCGCATACCTCTGCCAGCGCACCAGGGATGCCCTGCCGTTCGCTGCCCATGAGTAGAATCATATTTGTATTGTAGTGCATCGCGCGATAGTCCATTGAGGCCTTATCCGCCGTGCCCACCAGTTGAGGTTTATGCTGCTTTACCCAGGATACAAATTGCTCGACCGGCGTTCTGGAAACTCTCTTTGCAAAAACGGCTCCCATACTGGCGCGTATCGCAGCCGGGTCATAAGGGTCGGTGCAGTTTCCTATCAGGATCACGCCCTGTGCGCCAGTAGCGTCACAAGTTCGCAAAATGGTGCCCAGGTTGCCCGGATCGGCAACTTCATAAAGCGCCACCCACAATCCCTTGTTATCCTTCACCACATCAAGAGTTGCCCATTGCTGCTGGACTACGGCAGCCAAGCCCTGCGGACCTTCTTTGCCGGATAGGGATTCAAAAACACTTCTGGACACCTCTGTGATTTGCACCCCGCTTATCCGAGCTTTTTGCACTACCTCGTCAATCATCTCGGATTTTGCCAACTCCGGAGAGAAAAGAATTTCGCGTACCCCCACACCTTGCAATAGCGCTTCGTATACAATGCGGATTCCCTCAACCAGGCAAAGCCCTGTCTCGGCACGATGCTTGCGCTCTCGCAAATGTTTAATGTCTTTCATGTGAGGGTTGGAGGTGCTCGTGATCATAAGCCACTCTCGCTCAAAGTGCTCAGGCGGGCATGCCGAAGATGGCAAATAGCAATCGCCAGGGCGTCGGCAGCATCATCTGGCCGGGGAATGTCCTCCAAATTCAAGAGGAGCCGTACCATTTCCTGAACCTGTTTTTTATCAGCCGCGCCATAGCCGGTAACGGATTGCTTGACCTCATTTGGGGTGTACTCTGCAATTGGCAACTGGACTTCAGCCAAAGCCAGTAACACCACCCCACGCGCCTGGCCCACCGCAATGGCATTGGTCACGTTCTTCTGAAAAAACAATTTCTCAACAGCTGCACTATCCGGGCTGTTGAGAAATAGGATGTCTTTTAATTTTTCGTAAATTTGTTTCAGGCGCAGTTCTGGCGGAGTACTTTTGCTGGTTTTAATTACTCCAAAACAAACTGCAGAAAGCCCGCCGGCATCATCTTCTGAAACAATCCCATATCCTGTCGTTTCGGTACCAGGGTCGATGCCAAGCGCCAGCATGTCTGCCTATTCAGATTCCATTGCCGCCATAGCTTCGTCTGAGATCTTCAGATTCGAGTATACGTCCTGAACATCGTCAAGCTCTTCAATGTTCTCAATGGCGCGCATCACCTGCAGGGTATCCTCAACGCCAAGCTCCATTTCCTGGTTAGGAATCATGCTCAGGCCGGCTTCCTCGGGCATCATATTTGCCGCACGGAAGCGGTCGCTGAGGGTCTTGAAAGACTCAACCGGGGCAATGACAGTGATCTCATCTTCGTCCTGGCTGACATCATCCGCCCCACCTTCCACGGCAACTTCGAAGATTTTATCAAAGTTAAATTTATCAGCCGGGAAGGAGAATGTGGCAGCGCGCTTGAATTGCCAGGAAACAGCCCCCACCTCTGCCAGGCTGCCACCGCTGCGCGAGAGCAAGTGGCGCACCTCAGCAACGGTGCGGTTGCGGTTTTCGGTAACACATTCAATGATTAGAGCAACACCATTAGGTGCATATCCTTCGTAAAAGACTTCCTCGAACGACTCCCCTTCTTTGCCTTCACCGGTAGCGCGTTTAATTGCACGGTCTATATTGTCCTTGGGCATACTCTGGGCTCTGGCTTTATCCACCGCAAGCCGAAGACGGAAATTAGTATCAGCATCGCCTCCACCTTCTCTTGCAGCCATAACAATCTCGCGGGTCAGCCGGGTAAACACCTGGCCGCGTTTTGCATCGGCTGCGCCTTTCTTACGTTTAATCGTAGCCCATTTGGAATGACCAGACATATGCGCTCCTTTTAATGAAAATTAACAAAAAAATTATACCATTAAGGACGCTCTTGATTTTTACGGCTTACTCCAAAGGGCGCGCCACCACGATCAACCGATGCGTGTTGCTCTCCTTTGGGTAACAAGTCACCAGGGTCAGGCGGATATCGTCTGTTCTGGCAAGCCAGCGCGCATTGTCCAGGCGAACTTCCGCCGGCTGAAAACGTTCCGCAAGAATCATGCGATTGGAGACCACAAAACGCCAGGACCTTTCGCCTGAATAAACGGTGATGATATCTCCCACCTGAACATCGACCAGGTTGCCGAAAACCTCGCCATATTCGTTATGGTGCCCATTGATCACGGTGTTCCCTACCTGTCCCAACAGCGCAGAATCCGGGTGCCAGCCAGCGGCAAACTTGGAAGGGGCAATCCACTGGCCAAAGGTCTCCCCTTCCACTTTGGTGGTATTGAAATCTGAGATGACCACCGGCGCAATCAGATGAATTGAGGGGATTTCAATTCTGTCGGGGATGGCGGGATTCTCTAACTCCGCATTAGATGTGTGGATAAAGGTTTTGAACGGTTGAAGTACCGGCAAACTCCCCATGCCTGTTGTAACAGGTTCGATAACAGGGGGAACAATTGTCACAGCCGCTGCCGGCTGCGTTTCAGTCTGCGATTTCAGCGCGTATCGATATATCCCCTTGGACAACTTATACTGCGGACTGATGCCCAGAAAATAAATTCCTACCAAAGCACCTACCAGAAGAAGCGCGCCGGCAACGATCAGGAAGAGAGATGAATTCCTGGTATTTTTTATCATAGCGTGAGTATAAAACATTCTCGGGTGCGTATCAACAACCGCACCCGAGAGATTCTCGTTTCTTTATCGAATTAGCGTTTTGTATATCCCTGGATTACCATTCCGATTCCGATGGACATCAAACCAACCAGAGCAAGAACGTTCCCAAAAAGCTTGGTTGTAACAGCAGAGCCATAGGTCTCAGCGCCGGTCACCGGGATCAGTTGCTCACCAGACTGCGCAGCGGGTTTTGCCAGAGTAGGCACAGATGTAGGAGTTGCAGTAGGATCCTCATCCTGCTTTACGCAGAAATTATTCCCATTAGTCGTCTGATCGACCATCAGGTCCTGATTCTCGCCCAAAACATAGCTGATCTTGAGCACATGCGTGGCGGGCGTGGAAGAAGTGACCACAACCGTTTGGCCTGGATCAATGACCACGGTCCCAGAGGCACCCAGTGCCATCGCGGAGAGCAAGTGAGAAGACAGGAACTTGCCATTCACGCCGCCAACAGCCTGCACAACAGTCGGATCCAATTCCCAGTCAACGGTCACAGCAAAGGTATTGGGATTGGTGATACTCCACTCCATGTAATCCACGAAGCAGGCAAATGAGGTGCTCAATTGAAGCGGCACTGCTGTTTCAGTTGGGGTCGGCGGAGTTTCACTCACAGTAGCAGTTGGGGTCGGAGTATCTGTCTCCACCTCTGTAGCTGTGGGAGTTGCCGTCACCTCGTCTGTTGCAGTGGGGGTAGCAGTATCTTCAGGTGTATTGGTTGCGGTGGCAGTCGGGGTATCAGTCTCCGTTGCGGTGGGCGTAAAGGTTGCGGTTGCAGTATTGGTTGGGGTGTTTGAAGGCGTCGCGGTTGACGTTTTCGTTGGAGTCCGAGTAGCAGTTGGCGTCCTGGTGGCAGTCGGCACATGGCAATCATTTGCCAGAATGCTCTGATCACCTACGGCAGGAATCACATCCCCGTTTTTGGCAGTGAAGCTCGGATAAATGTCATTGGCGTGGTTTCCATGCCCATTCAAGGCCCATTCGGCAGCAGAATCCACCGAACTGATCGAAACCTCAATGGAGTTATAATGCCCGGATGCGGTCCAGTGGCAGACGGTAACTTTTGGCCCCCCGCCTCCAGTATTGACACCCAGGACAACATTATCGGCACTTACGGGTACATTAACCGCCGACAACAAGATACCACTTAGTAAAATGGCTACACCAAAAATATAAAAGAAGCGCGAAAGTTTTTGTAACGATGTTTTCATTCATTCTCCTTATAACACTATTAAGACCTTATTAGTCTTATTATACAAGTGCTTCAGTCAAAGTCAAGTGTTTTTACGGAGAATTTACGTCACAGAATTTTTCAGAATCCCAATGCCCTCAATTGAAATTTCCACCGAGTCGCCCGCCCTCAGACCCCCAATCCCAGCCGGAGTTCCGGTAAAAATCAAATCACCGGGTTCCAATGTCATGATCGTGGAAACATACGCTACAATCTGGTCGATCGAAAAAATCATTTCGCGCGTTGATGCCATCTGCCGCAGCTCGCCGTTTACGCGGCAGGTGATCAGGCAGTCAGCAGGGTCCAGCTCAGTCTCAATCCAGGGGCCAGTGGGGCAAAATGTATCAAAGCCCTTGCCTCGCGTCCATTGAAGGTCTTTATGCTGGATATCTCTGGCGGTTACGTCATTGCCAATGGTGTAACCAAAAATAAACTGCCGGCACTCTTCAACCGGAATCCAACGCCCCCTTTTGCCGATTACGGCGACCAATTCTGCTTCGTGCTCCACCTGATTGCTCTGAGGAGGAATGACGATCGTCTCAGAATCTGCAATAAGCGCAGAGGGCGGCTTGAGAAACAGTTGCGGGCTTTCCGGGATATCCACATGCTGTTCGGCAGCGTGTTCGGTGTAGTTCCTTCCCACGCAAATGATCTTCTGAGGCTGCACCGGCGGGAGGACGCGAACCGCGGATAAACTCATTGAGGGTTCCAGCCGCTGGCACTCGCCATAAATATCCCCATCGATCAACCCAATGCGGTTTTCATTCAGCCAGCCGTAGTGGATCTTGTTCTCGCGGTCAAGAAAGCGGAGTATTTTCATCAATCGCTCCTGAAATAAGGTATAATTTCGGCGCCGGGCGGATAGCTCAGTTGGTTAGAGCGCATCTCTTACACAGATGAGGTCGCAGGTTCGAGTCCTGTTCCGCCCACTTTTGCTTTAAATCAGCCCATTTCAATATTGAAGTATAATGGATTTATCCGGGGATGACAGGCTTCGACGGGCGAGGCTGGTTCCGGACTGCAAGCCGAGAGGTACCGAACTCGTAAAATCCGTACAAAAATCAAGTGCCAATCGCACTTCCTATGCAGCTCTTCCCGTCGCCGCATAAGCGATGAGATCAGCTCACCTGACGCCCTAAGAAGCGTCACGCCTGCCTGTTCCGCTCTTCAACCGGTAACAGAGCGGGCGCCACAAAGTTGAAGTGCCGTGCATCAAGCCGCGGGGTGCATGAAAGAGGACTTTCGGATCCGGGCGGCTGGCCTCAATTTGGTTTTGTTTGTTTTGCAAATTGAGGCGAAACACAAAACAAACTAAGCTTGTAGGTGTCCGCGGATCTAATCGTTCGGACGCGGGTTCAATTCCCGCCATCTCCACCTTAAAAACGCACATTTGTGCGTTTTTATTTTATGCACACCAGGCCTTTCAAATACATGCTTTCCGGGAAGGCCAGTGAAACTGGATGATCACCTGCCTGGGATAACTGATCGATAATCTGCACATCACAGCCGGCATCCTCCGCCGCGCCGCTAACGATCTTCTGAAAAAGCTCGCGCGAGATGCCCCCGGAGCAGGAAAAAGTGAACAACACTCCGCCCGGACGCAGCAGTTTAAATGCCAGCAGGTTAATATCTTTATACCCACGGGCCGCCTTTTCTGACTGCGCCACGGTGGGGGCAAATTTCGGCGGGTCGAGAATGATCACATCGTAGCTGGCAGCGCGGTCGCGCAGCTTGCGCAATTCGACAAACACATCGCCACAAAGCGAAGTGGCTTTAGCTGCGTCCAGATCATTGTGATCAATATTGCGTTGCAACTTCAACAGGGCATCCTGCGAAGAATCGATGGACAGCACAGACCGCGCGCCGCCTTTTAAAGCATTCAGCGTAAAGCCGCCGGTGTAACAAAAGCAGTTGAGAACATCCTTCTCCCTGCAATAATTCTGTAACTTTCGGCGGTTTTCACGCTGGTCAATGTAAAATCCGGTCTTTTGCCCGCCAACCACATCAACCAGATACTGAATTCCATACTCGCTTACCCAGTTTTCAGAAGGAATCACATCACCATAGATCAATCCCGTGCGCTCAGGCAGACCCTCCAACAAGCGCACATCCACATCCGAACGCTCATAAAGCACATGCCCCGGTAGTAACTCACGCAGAACAGAGAATATCTCCTGCCTGTTGGCTTCTACGCCGGCAGATAACACCTGCACCACAACGACCTTATCAAACTGGTCAACCACCAGGCCAGGTAAACCGTCTGATTCACCGAAAACGAGCCGGTAAGCGTTGCAGTCCTGATTAAAGATGTAGCGCCGGCGTTTCTCAATGGCAGCGGCAATGCGGGCGTAGAAAAAAGTACGGTCAATCTTTACATCTGGATCATGCATCCACATGCGGATGCGAATGTTCGAGTGAGGCGAATAGGCGCCCAGCCCCAGTTTCTCACCGCCTGATGCGCGCACCAGAACAGTATCTCCAACTGCTGGCTCGCCAGAGACGCTATCCACCGCGGAGCTGAATATCCAGGGGTGTTTGTAAAGCAGCGATTTTTCGCGACCCGGTTTAAGGCGAATCTCAAGCAAGGGTGCCCCCGATCAGAATACGCAATTGCTCCTCACTGAGCAAAGGCACGCCTAGAGACTGTGCTTTTTCCAGCTTTGAGCCAGCGCTTTCCCCCACCACCAGATAACTCGTATTCTTGCTCACACTATCGGTGACCTTGCCGCCATGCTCTTCGATCAACGCCTTGCATTCCTCGCGGGAAAGCGTGGGCAGCGTGCCGGTGATGACAAACACTTTACCAGCCAGAGATTGGTTCGCTGCCGGTTGTGCCTGTGCATACACTGGCCATACGCCCAGCGATTTTAACTTGTCAATGAGGTTTAGGTTGGGTTTACGTGAGAACCAATCCAGGATCGATTGAGCGGTATTGGGGCCGATGCCTTCAATGGCAAGCAGTCTCTCGATGGAACAGTCACGAAAAACATCCAGGGATTTCATTTCCCGCGCCAGATCCACAGCCGCCACTTCGCCGATGCCATGTATCCCCAGCCCGGTGAGCAACCGCGCCAACGGCTGCGTCCGCGATGCCTGAATGGCTATGATCAGATTTTCAGCTTTTTTATCAGCAAAACCTTCCAAATCCATCAGGTCAGCTTTGGTCAGGCGATAAAGATCAGCCACATCCTTGATCTTTCCCTGCTCCACTAGCAACTCTACGATCTTCTCCCCCAGGCCCAGAATATCCATCGCGCCTTTGGAAACAAAATGTTCAATGTTGCGCACAAGCTGCGCCGGGCAGGCACTATTAACACAATACCAGGCTACCTCATCATCAAAATGCTGCACCTTTTGGCCGCAGGAGGGGCAGGTTTCAGGGGGAACGTATGGCTGGCTGGCAGCGTCCCGTTCTTCAACCAAGGGGCCTATCACATAAGGGATCACATCACCGGCGCGCTTGATAAGAACGCGGTCGCCGGGGCGAATATCCTTCTCAGCGATATAGTCAAAATTGTGCAGGGTTGCCTGCTTGACAATTACCCCGCCGATCTCAACCGGCTCAAGCACGGCGTAGGGGGTCAAAACACCTGTGCGCCCCACGTTCACCTTGATTTCGCGCAACACAGTGGATTTTTCCCGCGCCGGAAATTTGAGGGCAATGGCGCCGCGGGGGTCCTTGCCCACGAAACCCAACTCATCGGCAAGGAGCAAATCGTTTAGTTTAATCACCACGCCGTCGATCTCGTAAGGGACAGCATCGCGTTGTTCTGCCCAACTGCCCACTGAATTGAGCACGTTATCAAAAGAATCCACTTTTTTCGCAAGATCGGAAACCGGAAACCCCAACTGGCGGAGATAATTCAGCAATCCCCACTGGGTCGCCGGCATCTCGCCGGAAGTTTCCACAATGGCATAGGCCAACAGAGATAAAGGCCTTGAGGCGGTAATACGAGCATCCAACTGGCGCAGCGAGCCGGCAGCGGTGTTGCGTGGGTTTTGATAGGTCTTTTCGCCGCTTTCAAGTAATTTAGCATTGAGGCGCTCAAAATCATCCTTACGGATATAAATCTCCCCGCGCACCACCAGTGTTTGCGGAACAGCCACATTGCTCTCCATCACCGGGATTTGCAGCGGGACAGACTTGATAGTCTTGACATTGGCGGTCACGTCTTCGCCCACAAGGCCATCGCCGCGCGTGGCGGCCTGTACCAGCCTGCCAGCTTCATAGCGAATCACGACCGTAAGCCCATCAATTTTGGGTTCCAGCACAAAACCGGAATCCCGCACGCGTGCATCCAGTTTGGCAATACGTTCATACCAATCCCTTAGGTCATCTTTGCCAAAAGCATTCGCCAGAGAGAGGATCGGTGATGGGTGCGTGACTTTGGTAAAACGCTCCAGCGGCGTCACTTCAATCCGCTGCGTGGGAGAACCGGGCGTAATTGCCTCCGGATGCTGCCCTTCCAACTCACGCAACTTTTTCAACAGCGTATCGTATTCATAATCGCTGATGATGGGATCATCCAACACGTGATAGCGGTAATTGTGGGCCTGCAATTCTTTTTGCAGTTGGTGAATCTCATCAAGAATTTGTTTATCGGTCATCTGTCACCTTCGAGTAGGCGTAAATTTATCGCCAAATCATCTTATAATTATAAGGTCTTAAAAACGCATTTTTTCAACGTATGAATCCTTGGAGGAGACCATGAAGATTATTTCTTATATTGGTGCAGCTGTACTCATTCTTTTTGGGGTTTTAATGGTGCTCGGATCAGTTGACCGCACTGGAAATATCGTTTGGCTTCCCATTGGGCTTGTGTTGGTGGGGGTGGGCCTGGCGATCATCTTTGTTGCCACCAAAAAAGCCAAAGCAGGCAACACTACTAATGTGACCTACAATGTCGACCTGCCAGGAAATGTTAAATTTGACTCGCTCAAGTGCAAATCCTGCGGCGGTACCTTGAGCGCAGAGAACATCACCATGGTTCAGGGTGCGCCAATGGTCACCTGCCCATTCTGCCACACGGTGTATCAGCTTACTGAAGAACCAAAGTGGTAATTCCACTGACCAACACGGGAGGTTTGGCATGAGAGTCTACCGGTATATCTGTCTTTTTCTCATTTTTATCCTGCTCGCAGGCAGCACCACCCCCGTTTTTGCTCAGGATTATCGTTTTCAGGTGCCGGAACAAGCAGTGGTGGTCACTACCAACACCGATGGCTCGATCAACATCGACTACACGATCAAGTTCCTCAACGATTCCGGTGCGCACGCCATCGACGCCGTGGATATTGGCTTGCCCAATTACGACTACAAATTGAGCAACATCAGCGCCGATGTAAACGGCAACGCGGTTACACGGATCAGCGATTCTCCCTACGTTTCCCCGGGGATTGCGGTTGAACTGGGAAAATACGAGATTCCGGCCGGCGGCTCTGGGATCGTCCATGTCTATATCCAGAACGTCAAGAACGTGATCTACCCGGGCACACAGCAGGAATCTGAGGAGTATGCCAGCCTGGTGTTCTCTCCCTCCTGGTTCGATAGTTCCTATTGCTACGGCAAAACCACCTATCAATTCACCATCGTTTTGCCCTCTGGCGTTCAATCAAGTGAAGGGCGCTATTTTGTTCCTACCAAATGGCCGGGCGGGCAGGAGCCTGAGAGTAAAATCCTTGATTCCGGGTTGATTTTTTACACCTGGGTTTCCGACCAGGCCAACAGCTTTACACAGTATACGTTTGGCGCCAGCTTCCCATCACGTTACCTGGCCGCAGGAGCGGTTGTTCAAACCCCTTACACCGAACCCACCAAAACCACTCCTTCCTTTGACCTCGGCAACATTTGCCCGTTCATCTTTTGCCTCGGGTTTGCGGGCTTTTTCGTCCTGATGGTCTACTCTGCCACCGTGGGCGCCAAAAAACGCAAAATGCAGTATCTGCCGCCCAAAATATCAATCGAAGGTCACGGCATTAAACGTGGCCTCACGGCGGTGGAAGTAGCAGTGCTCAAAGAACAGCCAATGGATAAGATCTTCACCATGACCCTGTTTGGCCTGCTCAAAAAAGGCGCAGCCGAGGTAGTGACCAAAGACCCGTTAGAGCTAAAAGTTTCATCGCCATTACCCGAAGGACTGTACGGGTATGAAACAGATTTCCTTCAGTCCTTTAGTGAAAAGAACACCGCTGCCCGCAGAAAATTGCTGCAGGCGACAATGGTGAATCTGATCCGTTCGGTAGGCGAGAAAATGAAAGGTTTCAGCAAAAAAGAAACTCTCGACTTTTACGAAACGATCATGCAAAAAGCCTGGGAGCAGGTAGAGCAGGCCGGCACCCCCGAAGTAAAAGCGCAAGTCTACGAAGAGGTGATGGACTGGACCATGCTCGACAAGCGCTATGAAGACCGCACGCGCGACACCTTTAGCGGGCCGGTATTCATCCCCACTCCCTCGTGGTGGTGGCGCTATGACCCCACCATGCTCCGACCAGCGGCTGGTGGCACAAGCTCTGTAAGTACATCCATTCCTTCATCAGGCTCATCTGGCCGCTCTATTTCCATGCCCTCCATGCCAGGTTCAGCGTTTGCTGCTTCTGTGGTCAACAGCGTAACCAATTTTTCCTCCGGCATCCTCGGAGGCCTCACCGGCTTTACCAGCGGCGTGACCAATATTACCAATCCTCCGCCCCCGCCCTCAACATATCGCAGTTCTGGCGGTTCAGGCGGCGGTGGCCATTCCTGTGCGTGCGCCTGTGCCTGCGCGGGCTGCGCCTGTGCCTGTGCCGGCGGCGGACGGTAACCCTCGCCAATGTTTACGAATCGCCTTCGTTCCTGGTTCGGCAAATCCCCGGTATTGCAAGTACCCGATACCGGGGTATACCATTTTCGCAAAGGCGAGAACGGCAATTCAAGCCGCCTGCACCTGCGCATTGATGCGGATGGCTCAGGTATTCTGCTGGTCAACGCCAACCAGATTTTCCATCTCAACCCCACCGCAGCCCTCATTACCTACTATCACCTAAAAGACGTACCCGCTGCCGAAGCCGCCAGGGCGATCAAAAAAAGTTTTGACGTGAGCGGAAGCGCACTACAAAGCGACATTGAGGCAACGCTCACGCAGATTGACCAACTGATTGCGGGAGAAGCCTGCCCCGTCTGCGATCTCGATCTTGAGATCAATGCCCCTTTCTCCACAATCCCCTCGGCACCCTATCGGATGGACCTTGCGCTCACTTATCGTTGTAACAATGCCTGCACACATTGTTACAACGCGCGTTCCAGAAACTACCCGGAACTCGAAACCGAAAAATGGTTTTCGATCCTGGACAAACTATGGGATATTGGGATTCCTCACATCGTTTTCACCGGCGGCGAACCTACCCTGCGCGATGACCTGCCCGCGCTGGTGAACTATGCAGAGCAGAAAGGCCAGATCACGGGCCTGAACACAAACGGCCGTAAACTTGCCAATGATACCTTCCTTGCGCAACTGATCGAATCCGGGCTGGACCATCTTCAGATCACCTTTGAATCCTCGGTACCAGAGATTCACAATGAGATGGTTTGCCACCCCAGCGCCTGGGAAGAAACGCTGACCGGGCTGAAGAATGCTATCCGCTTACACCCCTATGTGATGACCAACACGACAATGCTCAAGACCAACGTGCACACAATCCCCGACACATTGCGTTTCCTTGGCGACCTTGGAGTAAAAACAGTCGGGCTAAATGCTTTGATCTATTCCGGCCGCGGCAAGAGCGTTGGCACCGGTTTATCCGAGAAAGAGCTGTTGCCACTGCTGGATGAAGCCAAGAAGATCACCCATGCCTATGGACAAAGGTTGATCTGGTATACCCCCACCCAATACTGTAATTTTGACCCGGTTTTAAACGACCTGGGGGTAAAGGGCTGTACTGCTGCCCTTTACAACATGTGCATCGAGCCCAACGGGGATGTGCTCCCCTGCCAGTCCTACTACCAGTCACTGGGCAACATGCTCAGCCAACCGTGGGATTCAATCTGGAATCACGATCTTTCGCGCTCACTGCGCGAGCGAAAATACGTGATGTCCAAATGTTCGTCTTGCGCGCTTGTTTCTGAATGCGGCGGGGGGTGCCCCCTGTCGACTGCTGTTTGATCGCATCTTTCGGAGGGATTATGAAGGCCAGAATTCGCACTTTTATTAACAACATCTTTTTCACCCCTAAACCTCTGCCAGAGGGAACCTACCAGGGTTACTACAAACTCCCGGATGGGCAGACCTGCAGGCTGCATCTGCGCCTAGACCCTTTAGGCGATGGGCTGCTTGTGCTCAACGCCAGCACCATTCTGCATCTGAATCCCAGTGCCAGCGAATTCGCTTATCACATCATCCAGGGTTCCTCCGAACAGGTGATTACCAGCGAAATGGTCAAACGCTATCGCGCCACTGCCGAGCAGGTAAAAACCGACCTTGATACTTTCATCGGCAGATTGGAGTCTCTGATTTTGATGCCCGATCTTGACCCCGAGAGCTTTCTCGACATTGATCGCCTTGAATTGCACCAGGATCATCTGACCGCGCCGCTGCGCCTTGACTGCGCCCTTACGTATCAGACACCGGGGGAATCCAGCGCGGTCTACACCCCAATCAACAGGGTAAAACGACTGCTGGAAACATCGGAATGGAAAACCATTCTGCAAAAAGCATGGAACAAAGGCATTCTGCATGTGGTCTTTACCGGCGGCGAGCCAACCATCCGCCCCGACCTGCCAGAACTGATTGCGCATGCAGAACAATTGGGCCTGGTTTCCGGGCTAATCACCGATGGGCTGCGCCTCTCGGAAAAGGGTTACCTGGATTCTCTCCTGCAGGCCGGCCTGGATCACATCATGCTGGTGCTGGACCCCAAAGATACGGACTCCTGGGAAGTGTTAACCGATATCGTCCATGAAGACATTTCTCTGACGGTACACCTGACCATCACAGATTCAAACCTAGCAACTTTTGATTCTGTGTTGAAAAAACTGGTAAAGGCTGGTGTTCAAAAGGTTTCCCTGAGTGCCAATAGCGAAGCAGTGGCTGCAAAGCTCGCCGAACTCACCCGTAAAATACACGAAAACGGTTTGTCCCTCGTTTGGGACATGCCGGTGCCTTATTCAGAAATGAATCCGGTCGCGTTGGAAGTTCAAAACAACGAGAATACCCGCAAAGGTGCGGCCCGTTCCTGGCTCTACGTGGAGCCTGATGGAGACGTCCTGCCGGCGCAAGGGATCGATACTGTGCTGGGCAATCTACTAACCGATAGCTGGGAAAAGATCTGGTCTGCGGCAAAACTTTGGGTGAATGAAAGCAAATAACCCTGCGCCTGATTGGAATCAGCAGTTCGAGCACCAGGCAAAATGGACACGCCCCCTGCGCGAGTACCTGTCAATGCAGCTAGGCATTGGTCAAAACTCACGTGTCTTGGAAGTAGGCTGCGGCACCGGAGCCATTCTCCGCGAAACATGGCAGATCAGTCTGACTGAACCGGTTGGTATTGATAAAGATTTCAGACGCCTGTGCGCTGCCAAAAAAGTGGTGGCCTCTCAACTACTTGCAACATCCGATGCCAGTGCGCTTCCATTTGCCGGCGCGGCTTTTGATTTTGTCCTCAGCCATTACTTCTGGCTATGGATTAAGCGCCCACAAGAAGTCCTGAATTCAATCTGGCGCGTTTTAAAGCCCGGCGGCAAGCTGGTGTGTTTCGCTGAACCGGACTATGGCGCAAGGGTTGAATACCCACCTGTTTTCTTCTTTCTAGGAAAGTTGCAAACATGGTCGTTGCAGCGTCAGGGGGCCATCAGCAAAATTGGCCGAAGGCTGCCAGAAATGCTGGCAAGCGGTGGTTTTACCCATATCCAGTTTGGCCTTTCAGGATTTCAAAAGCAACTGGATTCAGTGGCTGAAACAGAATTTGCAAGCGAGTGGGAGATGCTGCAGTACGACCTGCAGAAAATTGTTCCGCGCTGGGTATTCAAATCGCTCAAAGAGAGCGATTTGCGCCTGCGCAATTCAGGTAGGCGTGTCTCGTGGATTCCCACCTTTTACGCCATCGCGGAAAAACCAATGCAATAGGCGGCAATCCTTTTTCGATAAAAGAGTAAAATCAAGGGCATAGGTTCAGATTCATCGTACCGCCGCAAAAGCCAGCAGTCTGAACTATTTATTTAATCGGAGGCATGTATGCGAGGAACACACAAGAGATCCGGTAGAACCTTATTTGCCCTGGGTTTTGGCTACCTGGTAGACCAGGGCGAGAGCCAGGTGATGGGGGTACTGAATGCCATCATCTCCACAGTCTTTTCCGTCAGCCTGAAACAGATCGGTTGGATGGAAACACTGCGCTCGATCACTGCCACCATTAGCGCTCCTTTCTGGGGCTATGCAGCCGATAAATTTTCACGGAAGAAAGTGCTTTTCTTTGGTACGGGCATCTGGGGAATTTGGACGTTGCTGGTAGGCCTGTCTCCAACCTTTTCCTCCATGTTCATCATCAGAGTGATCTCCGGCCTTGGCCTCGGCTGCCTAATGCCTGCTACATTCTCCTTACTGGGTGACCATTTTCCGCAGGAAAAGCGCGGACGCGCCCTGGGAATCATTGGCTTTGTCGGACTGATTGGGGTCGTCATAAGCGTTTTGCTGGTCGGCATGGTTGCCACTACCGATCTCTGGCGTTGGGGCTTTATTGGCCTTGGCATCGCCAGCATCCTGACCGGACTGGTCATTTGGCTCCTGGTAGAAGAACCGCCGCGCGGCTCAGCAGAACCGGAGCTTCAGGGTGTGGTCACTCACGCCGATGACAAGCGTTATTCCATCAACATCAAGGATATGCTGGATACCCTGAAAATCCCAACAATCTGGGCAGCCATTGCGCAAGGTGTAACCGGGTCAATGCCCTGGGTGGTAATGGGTGTCTACTTTATTCGCTGGATGGTAGAGAATCTGGGGTATTCCAATACCACGTCCTTTACCGATCCCAAAGGCAGCGCGCCGCTGATCTTCGCCATCGTATTGATCGGCAGCGCCGTCAGTAACTATGTCGGTGGCCTGATCGGCGATTTTGCCGAAAAGAAAAGTCCCAAATACGGCAGAACCATCATCGGGCAATTCTCCGTTTTCTCCGGCGTCCCCCTGATGTATCTGCTCCTCAAATACGGCAACGTGATGAGCTTCTGGCAAATGTTCGGCCTGGCTTCCTTCACTGCGCTGATGATCGGGTGGCCCGGGCGCGGCGCCAAAGAACCGATGATGCAAGCCGTTGTTTCCCCCGAAAAACGCTCCAGTGCCTACTCGGTGGTCAATTTTGTTGAAGGCGGCCTCTCCTCGCTGGCGTCCGTCATTGCCGGCGCATTGGCCGTCAAGTACGGCCTCACCACCGCCATGCTCTGGACGGTGCCCTTCCCATGGATTCTCTGCGGGCTGGCTTTTTCGGCCTTTTACTTCACCTACCCCAAAGACGCCGAGAAAGTACGCCTGAAGATGGCTGAGCGGCGCACAGAGTTGATCGAGGCGCATCAGACCGACGCAAAATAATCATTTTCCTTGCAAAACAGTGATGATGCGGTATAATGACTCACTGTTGATCGGGGCGTGGCGCAGCCCGGCTAGCGCGCTTGCATGGGGTGCAAGAGGTCGGAGGTTCAAATCCTCTCGCCCCGACAGACAAAAAAGAAGTGGTGAGAACTCACCACTTCTTTTGTTTATCCTACGAATGAGATAGCCTTTTTGATGCGCTCGATCACCAGGTCTCTGCCAATGATCTCCATGCACTCAAATAATGGCGGACTGACTTTTTGACCCGTTGTGGCTACGCGCAATGTGCCAAACACCTGCCCTGCCGAATAGCCATTCTCATCGCCAAATGTTCGCAGAACCGGTTCCAGTTTTTCCTTATCGATCACGCTTCCTTGCTCAAACAAAGAGAGGGATTTTTTAAGAATCTCCTTTGTAGCATGCTCATCAAGGCCTTTTTGGATCAATTCCTCTTTGGAGTAGATCAACTCACTTTTAAAGAAGAATCCCGCCATAGGAATTGCATCATCCAGAGTTACCAAGCGCTCTTTTAGCACGGGAGAAATCTTTTCCAATTTATCCACAGTAGCATCCATTCCTTCTCTTACAAAGAAAGGAAGAAGACGCTCCGCCAGGTCACGGTCAGATAAATTGCGGATATGTAGGCCATTAAAGTAATCCAGTTTTGTATAGTTGATGGCAGCAGGAGATGGGTTCAGTTTTTCCAGGCTGAAAGACTTTTCCAGATCCTGCATGGTAAAGAACTCGGTTTTGTCATCCAGGCTCCAGCCCATCAAAGAAATCCAGTTGATCACTCCCTCAGGGACATAGCCCAAATCCTTTAGGTCCTTGATAAAAAAGGAATGCCCGTCTTTGACCAAATCGGCCTTTTCACGCTTGCTCATTTTGCCTTTGCCACTTGGCTTTAAGAACACTGAAAGATGCACCCAAACAGGCTCCGGCCAGCCAAAAGCGCGGCAGATCAACGCATGCAGGGGCAGTGAAGGCAGCCACTCAGAGCCGCGGATCACATGTGTGATTTTCATCAGGTAATCATCCACCATCGCTGCCAGGTGATACAACGCCCAGCCATCCGACTTGAACAAGATAGAATCATCAATCTGCCTGTTGTTGACGGTAATATCGCCGCGCAACAAATCTGTCACGGTCGTCTCACCTTCCAACGGGCTCTTAAAGCGGATGACGTACTTCTCGCCCTGCGCAATGCGCTGGCGCGCTTCCTCAAGTGTGAGATGCCGGCAGGTACCGTCATAGTGCAAAGACTGTTTATTCTGCATCTGCTCTTCACGGACTTTCGCCAGCCGCTCCTGAGAGCAGAAACAATAGAAAGCGTTGCCAGACTCTACCAGTTTTTCCGCGTATTCGCGGTAGATGTGCTGTCGTTCGGACTGACGGTATGGCCCGTAAGGGCCACCAACATCAGGCCCTTCGTCATATTCAATTCCCAGCCAGCGTAACCCATCGATCAACTCCTGCTCGGCCTCAGGCACATAGCGCTTCATGTCGGTATCTTCAATGCGCAGGACGAACTGTCCGCCAAGCCGCTTCGCCGCCAGGTAGTCATACAGGGCAGTACGCGCACTGCCCAGGTGCATGTGGCCGGTCGGTGAAGGCGCAAAACGAACGCGAATGGGGTGCTGTGAATTTGTCATGGGTCTCCTCGCCTATTTTTGCTGATGCATCAATACACTTTCGATCAAACCAACGCCAAGCAACAATGATAACAGGGAACTGCCACCGTAACTGATGAAAGGCAGGGTTTGCCCCGTCACCGGAATCAGGCGCATATTCACCCCAATATTGACTGCCGTTTGGAAGAATATCAGCGTGGCAAAACCAAACGCGATCATTGCGCCATAATTATCGCTTGCGAGTTTTACAGAACGAAAACACCGGTAAATGACAAAGACAAGGATGGCCACAATAGCAACCGTTCCGACAAAGCCAAACTCCTCCGCCATGGCTGAAAAGATAAAGTCGTTGTGGCGCACCTTGAGAAAACGAAGCTGCACCTGGGTGCCGTGCCCGTACCCCTTGCCCAGCCAGCCGCCATTGCCAATTGTGATGAGAGCCTGCTCGACATTATAGGTATTACCATGGCGCGCCGTAGGATCAGGCTGGATGAAACTGAGAATGCGTTGCTGCTGGTAATCCTGCAAAAAGGGGAAGGCCGCCACAAACAACACCACGGCCGAGACCCCCAGAATTACCAGGTACTTTGTTGGCAAGCCATTGATCCATAGCATGGCAAACCAGATCACAAATAAGAGAATGGAGGTGCTTAAATTGGGCTGCAGGAGAATTTGAAGCACAATGCCGCCCACGATGAGAAAGCTCAGCAGCACCCAACGGACATTTTTCTCGCGCTTGGCATTCTTTGAGAAATAATCCGCCAGTACCAGGATAATCACGATTTTGGCAATCTCACCCGGTTGGATGTTGACAAGCCCCACCTCCAGCCACCGCTGGGCGCCAAAACTGACCTTTCCGGCAATGAGAATTACTGCCAGCAGCAGGAGCGTCACGGTATAAAACAACTTGGAAAAGTTTTGCCAGTAGCGATAGTCAATCAAAGCCGCCACCACAAGGATGACCAGGCCTGCACCAAAGTAAATTGCCTGTCGTTTTACCAGTCCGGCAAGCTCCGTGTTGCCGGCAATGGCAGAACGGATCATCAGGATGCCAAAGAGGCTCAGAAATACCACCGCCCCGAACAACCAAAAGTCAAAATGCTTCCAAAGTTCACGTTTAAACATTCTTTACCAATCTGTCTACGGAAGGCTTTCCTGCGCACCTTCATTGGCAGCATCAATGGCCTTCAGTTCAAAGTAAGCCTTCATCACCCTACCCACGATTGGCGCAGCAGTTGCCGCACCCTCGGTTCCATTGTACACAAAGGCGATGATGGCGATTTCAGGATCATCGTATGGAGCATATCCCACATACCAGGCATGCGAAGGCCACGCCTCGGGCTGGCACAGATTTTTTTCCTGTGCAACATTATCGCAATATTCCGCGCTGCCGGTCTTGCCGGCAGAAGGAACATCGTAGAAACCCAGCGTGGTTGGCTTTGAGGCCGTACCGTACTCCACCACAGCACGCATACCCTGCTGGGCATAATCCACTACCCATGGCTGAACGATCTTTTTCTCGCCGGTAGGCCGATTGTTTTCATCCAGAACATCGATCAAAGGGTCCTTGGTAATATCCCAAACCAGCTTTGGCTCAAAGGGTTTGATGACATTGCCATTTGAATCGCGGATTTCTTTAATAATGGTCGGCTGCATGTACTTGCCATCATTTGCAAGGATTGCAAAAGACTGCAACACCTGTAAGGGAGTAGCCAGTACATACCCCTGCCCGATGGTAGTGATGTAAGTATCGCCGGTTGACCAGTTCTCGGCCTTGTTAATTCTTTTCCAGGTAGGATCAGGCACCAGGCCTTTCACCTCGCCGGGCAATTCGATCCCGGTTATCCGGTTATAGCCAAGCGCTTCGGCGTATTCTTTTGCGCGCCACACACCCAGCCCGCCATTGGGCACTTCGTCATCGTAGCCACCGCCAATTTTGTAAAAGTAGATGTCGTTGGAAAGAGCAACTGCGCGAATAAAATTGCATTGCCCATGATCTACCCTTTGATAGTTAATATACTCACGAGGGATACCTTCCTCGTTTTCACTGTATTTTTGGATGACCGTGATCGAAGCCGGGGTCTGAATCTCCTGTTCTGGGGTTATCACGCCTTCGTTTAGGGCGCCCACAGCCGCCACCATTTTGTACACCGAACCGGGGGGATGTGCAGCCGAAACCGCGTGGTTGAGTAGAGGATGAAGAGGGTCTTCAGAGAGCTGGTAGTAGTAATATGCAGGGATGAACTTCTCGAGGCGGCTATTCTCATAGGATGGCTCAGAGACCATTGCAAGGATTTCCCCAGTCTTGGGGTTCATTGCGATCACCACACCATTCTGAGATTTGATGTAGCCCACCCAGGTGTTCAGATAGTCCAATTCGTCCTGCAAGATAGCCTTAGCCGCAGCCTGCAAACGGGTATCAATGGTGAGCACCACTGTATTGCCGGGGGTTGCGGCAACTGGGGCTTCCAAATCCCTGATCTCCTGGCCGGCATTATCCACCTCAACAACCCGTGTTCCATTCTGCCCCATGAGTACATCGTTCATCGATAACTCAACACCAGCAAATCCGATCTTGTCGCGGTTAGCCACAAACCCTTTTTGCTGGTAATAATCAATTTGCTCAGCAGTAATTGGCCCAAGAAACCCAACAAACTCTGAAGTCAGCGCGCCAGTGGGATAGTGCCGCACATACTTCACATCAATATTAACACCGGGCCAATCCCCGGTCTTTTCCTGGATCATCAGTGCAACGTCCTTGTCCACATCGCACTTGATTTTGACCGGTTGATATGGTGCGTTGGTATCACCGATCAAGACAATCTCTTTGATACCAAAATCGGTCTCACATTCTGAGAATGTTTTTACCGATTCATCATTGAGCACGCCATTGGTAACCGGGACGCCTATCAGCGCTGAAAGCTCCCGATAAATCTCCTCAGTGGTGCCCACATCTACAGGCAAATTGGCTGGGGTGATCGAGACATCGTAAGAAGGAACATTCTCGGCAAGCGTGAAACCATTGCGATCAAGAATGTTTCCACGAACTGTCTGTACACTGATATTCTTGACGCGGTTTTCCTCAGCCTGTGCGCTGTAATCGGCACCTTGAACGATCTGCAAAGAAAACAGCCGTACCAAATAGACGATAAAAATCGCTGCAATTAGCCCGGAGAGAATCTTGAAGCGGGTTCGGCTAAAATCCGTCCGAGAGGAATTTGAATTATTCATGAGGTTTCTTCCTGCGGGTACAACCATAAAGTCATATCCCGCGCCAGTAGATAAACAGGTAGGGCGATAACTAAATTGAGGATCAGTGAAGGAAGGATGATGGTGCGCACAGCGTCCGTTAGTTGAATGGCTGATCCCGTCAACCTAAGCCCAATATAAGCTGCGCCATAATTCACCAGGCTGCCAATGATAAGCACTAGGAAAAACGAGAGCAGCGGAGACTGCCAGAGGCGGTTTTTGATCGCGATGCCCACCAGGTAGATAAGCAGGTACGAGCCAATCGTGGCATACCAGGGAATCGCGGATACATAGCAGGTGATAAGAATGACGAGCACAAACCAGAGCCAGTTTTGCCTGCTTTTTGTGAGTACTACCCATGCTGCCAGCCACACCAGCAACAAGTCGGCAAACCCGCCAAGCAACATGAATTTGCTACTTACGGAAATCTGCAGAAAGTACAACGCCAGAATAACCGGGATTGAAATAAGTTGAGACATGTTACGGAGTGGTTTCTGTAAGCGGTGAATAGTCCACCGGCGTGAAATTCGTAATTACCAAAACGGCACGCAGGTTGGCAAAATCCACCACGGGTTGTATCGAAGCCTGGAGGAAGAGGGAATTCTCTGGTTTTGAAGTTGTGAGAACCTGGCCGATCAGGATATCAGCAGGGTAAGAACCACCCAGGCCTGATGTGAGCACCAAGTCCCCTTCCTTCAAATTGGCATCCAGGTTCACCATGCCCAGGGTAATGTCGCCAGAGATGGAGCCGCTGACCTGGGCATCGATTTCAGCATTCTGCAAACGCACATTCACTACCGAATCTGGGTCGGTGATCAACTGCACTCTGGCGGCGGTGGCTGTCACAGCATCCACGCGGCCTACCAGGCCTTGCTGGGTTACCACCGGCATACCCTTGAAAATTCCGTCATCGGAGCCGTGGTCGATGATGATGTAATTCAAAAACGGACTGGGATCGCGGCCAATGACTGAAGCAGCAATGTATTTGTTCTCAGGCCGGGTGCGGGCAAAATCAAGCAGCGCATAAAGGATATCCGTTTCTGAAAGCTGCTGTTTGAGGATGAGAATCTCCGCCTGCAGCTGCGAAATTTCGTTGTTCAAATCGGCATTTTCCTGCTGGAGCACCGTCACATCGCGTGGCACTGTCAGGAAATCCTCAATCGCCTGTACCCTTTTTGAGAACCAGGTTTGAGCGTCCACCAAAGGTGATACCACCCGGCCGATTATTTCTCCCAGCAAGCCGCTGATGGCAAGTACCAATACCCCCGTTATCGCCAACCCTATGACAATAGGCCGCCAGTTTTTAATGCTGACTTTTTTCATTCAACCTGATTTCATCCAGTGGTGCGCGTTCGATCCAATCCAACAAGGAAACGCTCATGCGCGGCCAGATTTTCAAGCACCAGACCAGCGCCCCTTGCCACGCAAGTTAATGGATCGTCCGCAATCCACACGCGCAAATTCAACTCATCTTTTAGCCTTGGCACCAGTCCAAGCAGTTGGGCTCCGCCACCTGCCAGGCAGATGCCGTTATCCAGTAAGTCCGAAACCAATTCCGGCGGCACTTCATCGAGGGCGTCCTTGATCGTATCCACAATGACCTGTACGGAATTTGAGATCGCTTCGCGAATCTCAACCGAGGAAACTTCCAGAGAGCCGGGCAACCCAGTGATCAAATTCCTTCCGCGAACGGTGTAGGTCAACTCGGTCTGCAGAGGGTAGGCTGAGGCAATATTGATCTTCACCTGTTCCGCCAGACGCTCGCCAATCAGCAGGTTATATTTCTTACGGATGTACTGGAGGATGTCCTCGTCCAGTTCATCCCCGGCGACCCGCAGAGAGCGCGAGATCACCACGCCGCCCATAGAAATGACAGCTACCTCGGTGGTACCGCCGCCGATATCCACGATCATCGTGCCTTTGATGTCATTCACTGGCAGGCCAGCGCCAAGCGCCGCGGCGCGGGGTTCTTCGATCAGATAAGCCTCACGCGCACCGGCAGCCATTGCCGCATCGTACACGGCACGTTTCTCCACCTCGGTCGCACCGGAGGGGATGCCAATACACACACGCGGACGCGGCATGGGAACCAGCGCCTGCTGATGTACCTTCCCGATAAAATACTCCAGCATGGATTTGGTGATCTCAAACTCAGAGATAACGCCATCGCGCAAGGGCCTGATGGCTACGTAATTTGCCGGAGTCCTGCCCACCATTTCCTTGGCGGCAGCTCCAACAGCGATGGTTTCCTTTGTTTTCTTGTTGACTACCACCCAGGAGGGTTCGTTAATGACAATACCCTTCCCTTTGACATTGACCAGCGTATTGGCAGTGCCAAGGTCAATACCGATATCCAGTGAAAACAACCCCATCAACCAACTAAAGAGATTGGCTGCCAAATGTAGCTCCTATGATTTATGGTCAAAAGCAAAAAAAATTATACCATATGGGTTTTTGTCAAATGTGGAGATGCACAGTGCAAACCAGTGCCCTCTGCACAGGTTTGCGAGCAATCCTTATTGACTTTCTCCCGGCCGATTTAACATCTACCCAAAACGCCCAAGCTAAATCCAATGCAAAATGGCCGCGAAAACAATAATTGCTAGCGCATCCACACCCCACACCCATACCAGGAAACGCTTCTGTGTCTTTGGTTGCCAATCATGGCAATAGAAGGCAGCCAGGAAGAAAGGAATGTACACGGTGACAAATACAGGCAGCGCCCCCCACCAGGGATACACCCAGTGAAACGCCGGCGTTTTGGCCAAAAAGATTTCGAAAACTGAGAAAAAGGCTGCGTTGGCAATGGCAAAAAGAAGACGGTTGTTGATACCCAGGATTTTCATCTTTGGATCGGCGGGCAGGAACTTGGCCATGATTAATCCCGCCACCGAGAACATCAGACTCAGTTCAACCCCCACCCCCACCAGGAGGAGAAAGGCCGTCCCGGTTGGAACCGTCCATAAGGCATGTCCGCTGAAGTGCTGGATGAGCGCGTTGAGGATCTCATAGAACCAGTGGACACCATATAATGCCAGCCCGGCCGCGATGACCTTGTAGTTCTTTTTGGTGAATTCGTTGGCATACATGTATAAAACAGCCGCCAGCAAGGGGATCACATACCACTGGAAATTGGCACCGCTGCGCAAAATTGACAATGCCTGCTGTGTGAGTTCTGGTTGATTCATTTTCCGCTCCCTGAAAACGAAATGATTGCTTCAACAATTATAGCAAGACATAACCTTATACACACTCGGGTAAACATGCCTCCGCGGGAGTGAGCCTTTGACGAAATGAGCGTTCCACTTTATAATGCCAGCGTTAGGTTTTATGCGGGTGTCGCCAAGTGGTAAGGCAGTACCTTCCCAAGGTACCATCCGTGGGTTCGAATCCCATCACCCGCTCTTTCCCTCATCAACAATACTGAATATCTTTGCCTTCTCTGACTTTGCAAATCTCTAAAGCAGAGAATTTGGCTTTTAATGCTAGAATTTAATATCGCGAGGTATTCCAGATGGACAAATTAATACTTCATATCGAAGACAATTTTGATAATCGCGTGTTAGTTCGGCGGTTACTGGAAAGCCACTCTTTCAAAGTGATCGAGGCAGTAAACGCCTACGAAGCCGTCTCCTGCCTGCGCAAATACCGCCCAGACCTGATCCTCATGGACATCAACATCCCGGACGTAGACGGCTATACGCTCACTGCAAAATTAAAGACGGTTCCCGGCGTAAAAACGATTCCCATTGTTGCCATTACCGCCAACGCCATGCGCGGAGACCGCGAAAAGACGCTGCATGCCGGATGCGATGGCTACATTGAAAAGCCCATCGACATTGATAATTTCCTGACACAAGTAAACTCATTTTTAGGAATAAGCACCAGCCAAGGACTCTGATGCCAGACAAAACCACCACTACAACCTCTGCGGAAACGATAACGGCAACTCTCAAAGAGAAAACTGTCTTGATTGTTGAAGACAATATGGGCAACTTTAAACTGATTGCTAGAATGTTGTCCAGTTACGGTGTGTTTTGTGAGTGGAAAACCTCCGGCTATGAGGTGGCAGAGTTCGCCAGCACCCTTCCCAGGATCGACCTTGTGCTCATGGATATCCACCTTCCATACGAAGACGGTTATGGAGCCATGCGCAAGATCAGGCAGTCCGAGGTCCTCAAAAAAATTCCCATCGTGGCAGTCACAGCAGATACCGGGCTGAACCAGATGCACAATGCACAAATGGCTGGATTTGACGGCTTCATTGGCAAGCCGCTCAACCCTGACCGGTTTCCCGAACAGGTGTACAAGATCCTCTGCGGCCAGGCCGTTTGGGAATACAACTAAGGAGTAATGATGACAGAACAAGCGCTGAATACATCCACTCCCGATAAACCGCCAGTTTTCCGTACCGTGCTGGTTCGCCGCGTGCTCATCGGCCTTCTATCTGTTGCTCTTATCCCTATTATCGTCATCAGCTTGGTGAACTTCATCCGCACAAGAGACGTATTGCAGTCACAGGCCATTGGCCAAATGAGTTCCTTGTCTGCATCCTATTCTCAGCAAATCGAGCAATACATCAGCACTCGCCGGCAAGCACTGGATAACATCAACCAGTCCTCCGGCTTTGATACCAATGTGGCAATTCTTTACCAGGGGCCGTCGTCCACGGGCTACTATCAGGCGCTGTCCTCAGTAACCAATTACATTGACCAGTACATTCAAACACCAACCGAAAAAATCTTTGACCAGGTTTCCATCGTCGATTCGGCAGGCACGGTGATCGTTTCATCCAATCAAACTCTGACCGGGCAGAATTTATCCGACAATTACTACATCAAATCCCTGTATCAAACAAATTCGTCATCGTATGTATATGAAGCGGGCGGGCTTTTCCCGGGGCAATTAGTACTGGTAACCTCAAAAATTTATAGAAACCCATCCGGTGCTCCCGGTTTGACCCTGATCGGCTTTTCCACTTCATCCCTTCCGCTGAGCCTGCTCAACTCTTCGCAATCTTTCTTCAGCTCCAGCGAAGGCTATCTGCTCACCACAGACAATAAACTGATAGCCTCTGAGCCAAACTCCGCCGCCCCTGTGGTGCTCGACATGGCGGCAGGAAAACTGGATGCGATAAACTCGCGCCTGGCTACCAGCGAAGAGGGTGCGGATTATCGCTACGCCAACGACAACGGCACCCAGGTATACGGGTATTACAAGACACTTCCGTTCGTAAACTCGGATTTGATCATCGAAGTGCCGCGCAGCGTGATCGTTGGACAAATCCAGGCATTGGTGCCGTTCACGGTTCTATTGCTGGCAGCACTGATGCTGCTTTCCGGTAGTGTGATCTATCTGGCCTCCAGAAGGCTGGTAACGCCTCTGGTAGAACTCTCGAAGAACGCCCAGACCTTTGCCGCTGGCGACTGGTCGTTCCGCGCAAAGGTAGACCGGGATGACGAGATTGGGCAGCTTGCATTTTCTTTCAATAGACTGGTGGAACAGCTAACCGGTTACTACCACTCCCTTGAGGAAAAAGTGGAAAGCCGTACTCACTCGCTGATGGAAATGACGGAAATCGCCCAGACCTCAAGCACAGGGCTAAATCAACGAGACATCCTCAAAAGAGCCTCCGAATTGCTCAGCGAAAAAACCAACCTCGCTTATCACGCTTTCTACGAAATTGACCGGGTAGCCAATGTTGCCAAACTGGTCAGCCAGGGAGCAAAAGTCCAGGGGACAATACCAGACCAGTACACCTCGCTGCCACTCAGTGGCGACTCAATGGTTAGCTGGTGTGCGCTTTACAAACAAACCCGCCTGAGTGGAAATATCCGTGGTGAATCGGACTTCCCGAACCTCTCCGGTTTGATCGAATCGGCGGCCAGCCAGTTGGTTATTCCCATCATTGTTAATGATAAAGTTGCGGCAATTTTAGACCTGCAGAGCCAACGGCCAAACGAATTCGACAGTGAGTCTTCTACGGTATATTCCTCACTGGCGAACCAGCTTGCCACCGGCCTGCGCAACGTTGAGGCGGTTGAGTCGGCGCAAGTAGGCCTGAGCGAAACCAGCGCGCTGTATGCAGCCAGCCGCCAGGTAACGGTAGCTCAGTCGGTTGAAGAGGTTGATAAACACCTGACTGAACTTTTTAGCCAAACAGAATATGTCTCCTTCTTCTTTAGTGTCCTGGGTGAGCAAATCCACCTGATCAATATTTCTGATCCGCGCGGCACAAGGCTTGACCAATCTCTCAAAGGCTTCAACATTCCACTGGCGCGCGGGCTCATGCGCCTGTCGGCAACCGGTATGCAAATTCTTGATGACCTGAAATCTGATGCCGATTTCAGCAACTTAAGTGCCTATTTTGAGCGACGCGGTTGTACTTCCATTGCCATGTTGCCAATCAATATTGCCAAGGAAATGGGCTACCTTCTGGTAATCGGCTCGCGGGACCCCAAACCCATCGCCGCGCCGCAAATGCAGCCTTACCTTACCCTGGCCCAGGTGATTGGGGCCACCATTGAACGTCTCTCACTGCTTTCTGACCTCAACCAACGCGTGAAAGAACTCAACACACTTTCTGCCATTAGCCAATCAGCAACAAACGCGGCTGGCCTTGAGGATTTGTTCACGCGGCTTCACAGTGAACTCAACACTGTTTTTGGCAAAAGTATTGGCTTTGCCATGGCAATCAACAACGCTGAACAAAAAACAGTCGCCATTCCGTACTACCTGGAAGGTGACCGGGTTGACATTCCAACCTATCCTTACACAGATGACCTCATCTCTTCGGTGATCACCCAGGGAAAAACGATCCTCCATAAAGACGCCAGCGTGTTGGGGCTTCGCACAATTGATACGGAAGGCCTGCACCTGACAGCGAGATCCTGGCTTGGCCTCCCGCTGATCATCAGTGGTAAAACACTTGGTGCGCTCGTTCTTTTCGATTCTGAAACTGCCAACCGCTTCACAGACGCAGACATCTCTCTGTTGAATACCACATCTCCACAAATTGCTTCATCGTTGCAGAATACTTCACTTTTGCAATCACAGCAGCAGGCGCTAAAAGCTTATGAGCAGGAACGCTTCTTGTTGAATTCCTTGCTGAAAAACATCCCTGATGAGGTTGTTTTTGAGAATTCTCGCGGCGAGTTCATCCGCCTTTCAGATTCAGCCGCAAAGAGCATGGGAGCAAGTGAACCTGAGCAACTCGTTGGCAAGTTGGTATATGAAGAAGAGTCCGCGGACGAAACCTCAGACTCAGCGATTATCTCCAGCAAAACCGCAGTAATGGGCAAAATTGAAGAATCGCTCAACCCGGAAGGCAAAAAAGCATACGCATTAACCAGCAAGATACCGCTGCTCGCCGAGGATGGCGAAGTAAATGCGCTTTTGAAAATCTCTCGAGATGTGACCGAATTGGTGACAGCACAGAACATTGCCAAACGCCGGGCAGATCAATTGCTTACTACCAGCGAGGTCGCGCGCGAAGCCACCACAGGAAACCTGGATATTGATGAAACCTTGAAACGCCTGGTGGAACTGGTGAAGAGCCGCTTCGGGTTCTATCACTCCTCAATTTTCCTGCTCGATGCCCTTGGTGAATCGGCCGTATTGAGAGAATCAACCGGTGAAGCTGGCGCACAGCTAAAAGCCAGAGGCCATAAACTGGCTGTTGGCTCGGCTTCAATCATCGGGCAGACCACGGCAAAAGGTGAACCGGTGGTAGTGGGTGATGTTTCAAAAGAAGCCAATTACTACCCCAACCCACTTCTCCCCAACACCAGGTCAGAACTCGGTATTCCGTTGAAGATCGGTGACAAAGTCATTGGTGCTCTGGATGTGCAATCCGAAGAAATAGATGCCTTTTCGCAAGAGGACATCAATATCCTGCGTGTTTTGGCCGACCAGCTTTCCGTTACCATTCAAAATGCGAACCTGTACACCAGGACACAGCAGACGCTGGAACGACACCGCATCCTGCAACAGGTGACCTCCACAGCCGGGCAAAACCTGACAATCGAAGATGCCATCCGCAACGCCGTACAGACGCTGCAAAGAATCTTCCCCCAGGAGAAAATCTCTCTGCTTACTCCTACCTATTCAGGTAAATTAAAACTCAGTTCCTACGCCGGATATGCGGCTACAGAAATCGAGGCGGACGAAAAAGTACTGGAAGAGGGAATTCTTGGCACTGTGGCTTCCGAGAAAAAAGCGCGCATGGCAATTGACGCTGCTTCTGAAAAAGCAAGCGGGCTAATATTCGCCCAGTCCCGTTCCTTTATTGCGGTTCCTGTAGTCTACGCCAACCAGCTTTTTGGAGTGCTTGATCTTGAGAACCCGGAACCGGGCATTTACGATGAAAACGACCAGGAGATCCTCACCACCCTGGCAAGCAACCTGGCATCACAGATTGCCAACGTTGAACTGGTTGAGCAGATCAAATTGCAAGTGGATCGCCAGCGGCAATTGTTTGAGATCACAAGTAAAATCCGGCGCTCTACCGACATGGAAACGATCATGCGTACCTCCATTGAGGAAATCTGCAATGCCTTGAACATACGCAAAGCCTCGATCGAATTGCTGCAGAATGAAGAGCCGCAAAGCGATTCCTTAGCGCAGAAGGGCAAATAAAATGGAATACTTCCGTTCTTTAATCCCCTCGCATACTCCTGACAATATCGATACGCGAGATGAGCTGCGCAAATGGCAGGAGGAGTCATTACAAATTGTAATGATTAGCTTTGCATGCATGGCAGCGCTATTTGCCGTGCTTTTGATCAATTTCTCCAAAACCACGTCTGATTGGACCTATTTCTTTGGTTTTGTCTTTGGCGCAGCTGCCAGTGCAGCGCTGGTTTTTCTCAGAAAAATATCGTATTGGGTCAGGTCAATTGCCTACCTGGCTGTTTTTTACATTTTCGCCACCATCGTTTTTATCCAAAATGGTTGGGGCGGCGTCGCGTTAATTCTTTTGCTGTCGTTTTCTTTTTTGGCCACGATTTTCCTTTATCAGCGTCCCTCACGCATCGGTATCGGCCTGAGCGTGGGCACACTGCTTTTCTGGGCAGTGCTGCGCAGCTCCAACCTGGTTCCGGGCATCGCTGAATCGGCTAAAGTTCTGAATCTTATCATCGATGTTCTACTGGTCTTGTTCATCGGGGTGGTTGGAAACTTTGCAATCATTTCCCTCAAAAGAAAGGTACTGATCGAAAGAAACAACTTCCGCGTCGTTCAGGCAAAGAATACAACTTTGGAGGAGGAGATTGAAGTCCAGCGTGCCTCATTGGAAAAAAGGGTGTTCCAGTTGCGCACCGCCTCTGAAATTGCCCAGGCAACTTCCTCAATCTTCGACCAGCAATTACTGCTGCAAAAAGTGGCCGACCTAATCCGGGAGAGATTTGACCTGTATTACGTTGGCATCTTTCTCATTGATGAGGCCCGTGAATACGCCGTTTTGAAGTACGGTACTGGAGAACCTGGCCGTAGAATGATGGCAGCCAAGCACAAACTGGCCGTCGGTGGTTATTCCATGATCGGTTGGGCCACCCAAACGCGCAAATCGAGAATTGCACTTGACATCGGTGAGGAAGCCGTACACTTTGATAATCCGTTGTTGCCAGAAACGCGCTCCGAACTAGCCCTGCCTATCGCCAGTGTGAATACGGTCTTTGGCGCAATGACCATTCAGTCAACACAGGTGAATGCTTTTGACGAAAACGACGTGCTGATCCTGCAAAGCGTGGCAGACAGCCTCTCCATTTCTCTGGAAAATGCTGCATCCTTCCAGAGGAACCAAAAAGCGCTTGAGGATATCCGTATCCTCAATAAGGCATACCTCAAGCAAGCCTGGTGGGATCCCCAGGAAGGCGATCAAAATCTCAAAGTGAATTATGAGAATCCCCAGGCAGTTGAGCAGGCAGAGAATCCCACAACAGTGGAGCTTCCCCTACTGCTGCGCGACGAGGTGATTGGCAAGATCAAGTTGGAAGTCGAAGGGGCAGGCATATCCAACGAAACCCAGGAGTTCCTGAGCGCAATCTCTACACAAACTTCAGTTGCCCTTGAAAACGCGCGCCTGATCGAAGAATCACAAATGGCGGCGGTTCAGGAACAGCAACTAAACACATTAACTGCGCAGTTCTCAAGAGCTACCTCCATTGAGGAAATCCTTAGAACAGCAGTGCTGGAATTAGGAAAATTGCCAGCAATCCACGAAGCCTCTATTGCGCTGATGCCGGTTGAGGAGTTAAAACCCCAGGGCACCAGGAGCCTTTCTGGGAAGGAGGCAAAATGAGCGCACCCATGTCAACCCCCGAATCCAATCAAGTCACCCGGCCTCAAAGCTGGCGGGAAAAGGATGATCTTAAGCATCAACTCCTCCAGAATTACTTGAGCGGGGCAGTTATCCTCGGAACTACGATTTTCTTCATCAATCTCTTCATCGCCATCCAAAAGAAGGATCTGGCCATTGGGGTCTTAACTTCCCTTTTGTTCTTGATCCTGTTCATCATCACCTTCACCAAAAACATCCGCGATTTTATCAAAAGCCTCCTTCTTGCCAGTCTGTTTGTTGCTGTTGGTGTGATGAGTATTATCTCCACCGGCATCAGCGCAAATTCCGTGATCTATTTCTTTACCGCCATCCTGTTGCTTGGGATTCTGCTGCCCGGCTCATGGTGGGTTGCCGGCCTGATTTTTGAGGGTATCTTGATCTCAGCCATCGGCCTCTTCATCCAATATGGCGTTATCCAACTGAACTCGTTCTTCATCATTAACAACTCCCTGCTTAACTGGTTTACCACCATCACCATTACTCTCTTTCTGGCTTTCGTCATCGTTTCGCCATTGGCCCAGTATCTGTATAAATCTCAAAAGTTGAAAGAGGAAGCGCAAAAAAGGGATGAATCTCTTACCTTTGAGAATTTGGAGCTTAACAGAAGGATTGTGACCCTCGAGAATGAGTCCGACGTCCAGAGGGCCAAACAGATCGCTGCGCGACAATTAATCCGTGATCTGTCTCAAACCAGCGATATTTCCAAGATGCTCAACAACCTGGTAGATTCAATTTGCAATCAATTTGGGTATCATTTTGCCGGCGTATTCCTTTCGGACGAGACGAACGAATTTGCTGTATTACAGGCTGCTGGCGGACAATCTGCCAAGCAGTTGCTTGAACAGGGGTACCGCCTGCGCATCCGCGACGAAGGCATTGTGGGCTATGTGGCTGCCCGAGGCGAAACCCGCCTGGCACTGGATGTGGACATTGATTCAGTTCACGTTAAAAATCCGCTGCTCCCAGAAACACGCTCGGAACTCGGCATCCCATTAAAAGGCCCAACCAGGGCCATGGGTGTCCTCGATATTCAGTCCGAAAAGCAAGCAGCGTTTTCACAGGATGATACCGACCTTCTGCAAGGAATTGCAGATCAACTGGCGCTTACCATTACCCGCACCCTTCAAATCGAAAAGTTGGAAAGCGAAGTTTCTGAGCTACGCACAACGCTTGGAGAAAACGTGCGCGGTGTGTGGCGCAGCCACCTTCAAGGGTCAAAGAAAAATCTTGCCTTCAGGTACGTCAATGACCAGGTGATAGCCGATACACAGCAGTTGCTTCTTGAGGCTGATAACGCCAGCCTGCAAACTGTGTCGGTAGAAACCCATGACCAGCAATCTCATCTGGTCATCCCAATCAGATTGCGCGGCCAATTGCTGGGCGTAATCCGCATGGTGTACCAGGGCGCCAAAGTTCCCGCCCGCCTGCTCCGCCTGGTTAACACTGCCTCAGAGCGTCTTGCAGTAGCACTGGAAAACGCCCGCCTGCTCGAAACCATTCAGGAGAGGGCCGAGCGAGAGCATACCGTAGGTGAAATATCCTCTAAGGTCCGTTCAGCGCAAACGATCGAAACAATCTTGCAAACCGCTGTAAAGGAACTGGGGAAAACGCTCGGAGTCAATGAGGTCAGTATCCAGCTAAAGACGGCCGCCAACACTGAGGCGGAGAGATCAGTGGAGGAATAAGATGGCGAATCAACGAGATTCCGGCAAGTTGGCGAACTTGCTAAAAATAAGGGAAATCCTAAACACTCCCCGCCTCCCTATTTTCATTTTGCTGGCAGTGCTGGCGCTCCTGTCCATCCTGCTTATCGGCACATCGGTTTACACCAGCCAGGCAACCATTTTGATCCTGGCAGCGGCCTTTACGCTCTCCACAGTGGTGGGGCTGCTGGCAATCTCAGCAATATGGCGCTCCTCGGAGGCGCTCAAACTTTTACTTTTCTCACTGTTTCTTGAAATATCAATTGCTCTTGCCTCTTCGATTTTGCCGGCCTATTCCGGTTTCCCGTATGCGATTCTGGCCATTGCACTGGCATTTTCGATCTCAACGACCCTGCAGGCCTCTCGTTACTCGGAGTGGATCGTTTGGACAGGCATTCTGGGAGCCATCGGCTCGATTCTTTTTAGCATCCTTGCACCTTTTGAACAAATCATTGTTCCCAATATCCAATTTGTCATTTTAGCCCTTGATGCAATTGTCATCATCGCATTGCTCCTCACAGCAATATTTCGCGGAATTGCCGTCAATTTGCGCGTTAAACTGATCGCCGGGGCTCTGGCGCTTTCACTTATCCCCATCACCGCACTGGCCCTCATTAACAACCAATACCTGCGTACCTCCATCCAGCAGCAGGCGAACCAATCCTTGCAGGTTGCCGCTGACCAAACCGCCGAAGAACTTGACACTTTTTTCCAGCAGACACTCACTTCCATTGAGAACAGCACAGGCTTGACCTCGATCACCGATTACCTGTCCCTCGATGCCGCAGATAGAGCCAATTCCAACGAAGAAAAACAGGTTTTGGCCGCCTTCCAATCCTTGCAAGCGACCCAAAAAGTCTACATACCGTCTTATGCTCTCTTGAACACCAACGGCACCAATCTGCTGGATACCAACCCGGCAAACGCCAATCGGAGCGAAAGATCTACATCGTATTTCCGCCAGGTATCCACCACAGGGGTTTCTTATGTGTCGCCGGTAGAATTTACCAGCGGATCACGTGAAGCGACCATCAACTTCATCGCCCCTGTGATCAACCAAACCAGAGAGGTGATTGGTTATTTGCGGGTTCGTTATGACGCCCACATCCTGCAGGCACTGGTTGAAGAATACACCGGCCTGGTTGGCAACAGGTCTTACCCAATCCTGATTGATAACAACGGCCTGCGCCTGGGCGATGGGCTATCGCCCAACCTGCTTTATCGTACAATCAGCCCGCTTTCTACTGACCAATACCAGACGCTGCTGAATTCCCTGCGCATCCCCGCATACCTTCCTCAATCCCTGATCAATTCAGACCAGGAGGATATTGCCGCCGTAGCTTTCGCGGCCAGAACATCGGACTTCTTTACCACCTCAACAACGGTTGGGAACACCACGATATCCCAATTGGGCATCATCAAAAAGCTTGAGTACCAACCCTGGCAACTGGTCTATTTGCAAGACCAATCTTCACTCATCACAGCCATTAACAACCAAAACCGCCTCACGGCTTTGATCTCCACACTCATCGCAGCACTGGTGGCTGTTTTCATTACGGTGGTCGCCAATTCGTTCTCCAGGCCTATCCTGACCCTTACGGAAGCCGCGGAGAAAGTATCACAGGGGAACCTGGATGTTGCAGCAGATGTCAGATCGAAAGATGAGATCGGTATTCTTAGCAGCTCTTTCAACTCAATGACACGGCAATTAAAAGAATTCATCGATACGCTGGAAAGCCGCGTGCAAGAGCGTACCCGCCAACTGGCTGAACAGTATGAAAAAGTAGAGTTCCGGTCACGCCAGTTGCAAACCGTGGCGGATGTTGCCCGCGGTATCGTTTCTACGCGTGAACTGGAAGCCCTGCTCACAACCGTTACCACCTTGATCAGCGAGCGTTTTAACTTCTATCACGTGGGTATCTTCCTCAATGATACCAACAACGAATTTGCTGTCTTGCGCGCGGCGAACTCTGCCGGCGGCAAAAAAATGTTGGCCAGGCAGCACAAGCTGCAAATCGGCCAGGTGGGTATTGTAGGGTACGTGACTAGCTCGGGAAACCCACGTATTGCAACCGATGTAGGCCAGGACGCAGTGTTCTTCAACAACCCCGATCTTCCAGAAACCAAGTCGGAAATGGCGCTGCCGCTTATTGCAGGTGGCAAAACAATCGGCGCTTTGGATGTGCAATCCACGATTTCGAACGCCTTCACAGAAGAAGATATTGAATTGTTCTCCACGCTGGCCGATGAGGTCGCTATCGCCATCAATAACAACCAACTCTTTGAAGAGACGGCCAAAGCCCTGGCAGAATCCGAACGCATCCACAGGCAATATTTGAACCAGGAATGGTCGCGGCAATCTGGTGAGACCAATGTAAACAGCATCCGTTTCATCAAGAACAACCTGGAAACCTTTTCCGAGGATATTCCAGAGATCAAAATGGTGTTGGAATCTGCCCGCCCTGTTTTCAAATCGCAAAAGGACCCGCGTGCCGAAGAGTTGTACAACTCTACACTTGCCGTTCCTATTTTGCTGCATGGCCAGTCAATTGGCGTCATTCACCTGCAAGAAACCTCCGATAAACCTTTCACCTGGAGCCAGAATGACCTGCTGACCGTGCAAGAAGTTGCCAACCAGGTGTCGCAATCGCTTGAGAATGCCCGCCTCTTTGAAGATACCATCCGTCGTGCCGATCGTGAAAGAAAAGTGCTGGAAATCACCAGCAAGATACGGTCAACCAATGATCCGCAGCAAATGCTTGAGATCACCCTGGCGGAACTCAGGAAGAATCTTGGCGCCACAAAAGCCCAGATCGTGTTCAACGTTGGCGATCACCAGTTTGATGGAAGCCAGGCAAGCACCACTGACGACCAAGAGACAGGCAATTCCAATTCCGCTCAATCAGAGGCAGAGGCATAGATGACCTACATTATATCCATTGCGAATGAAAAAGGCGGCGTGGCAAAAACAACCACCACACTTTCACTGGGTGGCGCCCTGGTGGAAATGGGAAAGACCGTGCTCCTGGTAGATCTGGATCCGCAAGCCAATCTCACGCTCTCACTTGGGAAAGATGGAGATCAAAAGGTACTTTCGCTCATCAATCTTCTCCTGGAAAACAAGCCGGCAGAAGAAGCGATCCTGCCAACACAGATACAAAACCTGTACCTGTTCCCCTCAAACGCGGACACGCGGATGGCAGAAAGACTTCTGCCGATGCAATCAGACTACCACCTGCTCCTCAAGAATTTACTGGAGCCAATCAAAAATCGGTTCGATTTCATTGTTCTTGATTGCCCGCCCTTCCTGGGTGCGATCACCCTCAATGCACTGTGTGTATCTGATTTGCTGGTTCTGCCTACGCAGGCAGAGTATTTCTCGGTCTTTGCCCTCAAGAACATGATGGCAATGGTGAGGCAGGTAAGGACGCTTGGTAACCCTAACCTGCGTTACCGGCTCCTGTTAACCATGTTCGATAAACGCAACGGAATTCATCGAAGCCTTGCAGAACATTTGCGCTCATCCTTCACTACGGGGGTGTTGGATACCGTAATTGAAGTCGATACGCGATTACGAGAAAGCCCATTAACCGGCCTGCCCATCGTCTACCACGCCACCAAAAGCCGGGGAGCTTTGCAGTATCGGTTCTTAGCTCAGGAGATTGTGTCCTATGCCAAAGCCTGATTACAGTAAAAAATTCAACAAGCTTCTCTCCTCAATACAGGAAGAAAGCGCTTCTCAGAATGCCCTGCCCGTGGAGCAAAAACTTCTCAGCTTTACATGGGAATGTGATACCAACGGGCTGTATACCGGCTGTAGTAATGAAGTCGGGGATTTGCTGGGCTATTCTCCTGAACAGATCATTGGCAACCCGCTTTTATCGCTCGGGCTCGACCCTGCCGATCAGGCAAAACTGCGCGCTTCGCTTCAGTCGGAAGTCTTTCCTTGCGATGTAGAGCTAAAACTGCACACCAAAAAGCACATGGTCGTAGCAACGCGCTGGAACCTTTTCCAGCAAAAAGATAAAGACGGTTCTCTAACCGGCTACCGGGGAATAGTGCTGTTTCTGGAAGAACCCCACAAGGAAGAAAAAAAGGCCGCAGAAACTTCCCCGCAAGCAGAAGAAACGCCAAACGAGGACACATTCCAGAATACGGACGATGACCTGGAGAGTACACGCGGGGTTCAAACTGGGAAATTGCCAGATATTGACGAGATCGAGCAGCGTAACCTCAACGAAATTACCACCCCGGTTGTGCGAACATCAAAGAAACGCGAAGTAAAACCAAAACTGGTTAAAAAACCACAAATTTCGACTTCCAAATTAAAAACGATCCAAACGGCACCACTCCCGCCGATCTTCTCGAGCATCCCGGCTTCGCAAAGCAAAGAGATCACCACCATCTCTGAAAGCATTGGCGGCATAGAGTTGGCTGATGACCAATTCAAACCATCAAATTCTCCGTGGACCTCACAATCAGAATTAAGCCTCCTGAATAATGTGACGATCTCGCAGGCTGGAGATAGCGAAAACCCGGCAGTCCTGATAACGCCGTTGCGCATGCGCGACCAACAATCCGCAATCATTGAAATCCTTGATGCGTCTACAGAAAGAAAATGGACGCAAGACGATCGGCTGCTGATTCAGGAAATTGCGAATCAACTAAGCCTGGCGCTGGAAAATGCACAACTCTACTCCACCATTCAGAAGGAACTCCGCGAAAGAGTTCGCGCAGAAGAGGAAACGCTGCGTCGCAATAAAGAACTTTCAATTCTCAACCAAATCGGCCAAAGGCTGACTAAGCTGGTTGGACAGGAAGAGATTTTCGATACCATCTCCACTTCTTCTCAAGAACTCTTGAGCCAGAACAATCTTTTGGTTTCCATTGCCGACCTAAAGAACAAAATCTTCAGTTTTCCCGTCTGCATCGTGGATGGAGAAAAACAAGAGCTGCCTGCACGCTCCTTTACTGAAGGCTATCAGGAAAAAATCCTTGAAGAGAAAAAATCGCTGCTGATTAACTCTGGAATAGGCGAAAAACTCACTGAGCCCGTTTTTGACCACCCCAAAAACAAACCACTTTCCATGTTGGCCGTCCCCTTGCTGGTGGCCGACAGAGCCATTGGCGTCATCTCGGTGTACGATTTCATGAAGGAAGATGCTTTCACGCCGGTGCAGTCCGAGCTTCTCTCAACCATCGCTGCTCAGGCGGCGACAGCGTTCGAAAATACCAACCTGTTTACCGAAATTCGTGATTCACTGGCACTGATCGAGGAAAGGGAACGCTATCAACTTAATGTGACCAATGCCGCAGCTGAATTGAACGAAAAAGGCTCGGCCTCGGTTGATTTCCTCCTCGCCTCCATTCTGACAGCAGCAAATGCAGACATTGTGTTTTATGCACCCGCGATTGAAAACCCCAAAACCGGAATTAACTGGGTAGCTACCTCTTTTATCGCGCAGAACCCTGAAGATAAAACTCCTCCAGCCATGCCGGTCGGGCAATTCCCGAACTGGTTTGAGGCGTTAAAGACAAAGCCCTACCTGTTCTCTCACCAATCCGATTGCCCAGACCCAGAGAAAAGTTTCCTGGTCGAGAACAATATTCAATCCATATTACTATACGCAATCAGGTTGGAAAACCAACCGGTCGGGATCATCGGGATCGAGTCCCTGCACGAGGAGCGTATCTGGAAAACTGAGCAAATGGATGTACTGAGCATTGCAACAGATGCCTTCAACAACATCCTGATCCGCGAAAACCTCTTGAAAAGGGTACAGGAATCGCTCTCAGAAACAGAAGGCCTGTACACCGCTTCCCACAATCTTGCCCTGGCAGACGACGTTCAGGCAATGCTTAATGCCATCGTTGACGGCGTGAACATCCCGGCGATCAACCGCGGCGTGTTGGTCTTGTTTGATTATGATGAAGAAAATCAACTTTCCCGTATGTACGTTGAGGCCAACTATCACACCGGCAAGGGAACCCCGCCCCCGGCCCGTGGAACGGAATACCTGGTTTCGCTTTACAAATCCATCTTTGCGATTGAAAACCCAGTCTTCTACGATGACCTGCTGGAGATTCAACTTGAAAAATCACTCCAGGACATTTTGACACGGCAAAATATCCGCTCAATGGCCGTTCTCCCGCTCTGGTCCAGTGATAAGCAACTCGGCGTGGTATTGCTGCAAACCTCGCAGCAGCATACTTTTACCCCCAAAGAAATCCGTACCTATCCTCCTCTGACGGGGCAAATGTCCACATCAGTACAAAACCTGCTTTTGTTTGAAGAAACTCAGGCAGCGCTTTCTGAGACGGAACTCCTTTACAAGATTTCCAGTGGTATCGCAAAATCCAAGAGTATGGAAGAATTGCTGATGCTGGTGGGAGAGAACGTGCTTCCGGAAGCCTCCGATACACTGTGGCTTTGCACCTGCACAACAAACCCGCAGACCAAAGAACTGGAAACGGAGATCGTTGGGGCTTACTCTTCCAATAAGGAGTATCAGGAATCCGGCATCAAACTCGACCCCAGTGTGATCTCCTTTGTGAATTTCAATTCCCTGGAACCAAAAGTGTTCTCGGAAATCGGCAATTCGGATTTGCCGTCCAACACCCAGGGCATCTTCAAAAACCTGGGGATCAACTCTGGAGCCGTGTTCGCACTTCAATCCGGCGGCAACCCGGTGGGTCTGCTCATTGCCAGTTCAAAGCGCGCCGCAGAATTATCCCCCGACGATGTGCATACCCTGCAAATCGTTACCAACAGTATCGCGGTGGCGCTGGAAAGGCAGCGTCTGCTCTTCGAAGCCCAGAAACACGCCCTCGAGCTGCAAACGGCTGCAGAGATCGCCCGGGATACTACCAGTACCCTTTCGCTGGAAATCCTGCTCAACCGCATTGTGAATTTGCTACGGGAGAGGTTTGGCCTTTACCACGTCTCCATCTTCCTACTGGATGACACTAATGAGTATGCCATTATCCAGGAATCAACCGGGAACATCGGGCAAGAGTTGAAGAAACGTAATTTCCGTCTGGGGGTCGGCACAAAATCCGTCATTGGAAATTGCACTTCAACCGGTGAGACGGTCATCGTCAATGATGCATCACACCATGACTTGTTTTATCCGAATCCCTTACTGCCTGATACGCAATCTGAACTGGGAATCCCACTAAAGATCAGCGGCAAGGTAATTGGCGCGTTGGATTTGCACGCCAAAGAGTCCAACGCCTTTACCGAAGAAGAGGTGGCCATCCTGCAAATCCTTTCCGACCAAATCTCGGTGGCCATTGATAATGCGAAGGCTTATGCGGTTTCACAACAGGCCGTAGAAGAAATGCGTGAACTGGATCGTGTTAAAAGCCAATTCCTTGCGAACATGAGCCATGAGCTGCGCACCCCGTTGAACTCCGTCATCGGTTTCTCCCGCGTCATTCTCAAAGGAATTGACGGCCCAATCAATGACGTGCAACAACAGGACATCACCGCAATCTACAACTCCGGTATGCACCTCCTCAACATGATTAACGAGATCCTTGACCTCTCGAAAATTGACGCCGGTAAGATGGAGCTTCAGATCGAGGAGGTCAATCTGGCGGATGTCATCAATTCTGCCATTACCAACACCTCCGGCTTGGTAAAAGACAAACCCATTGAATTGATCCAAAAGATCCCTGCCAACCTGCCCACGGTAAAGGCAGATGAGATCCGCATCAACCAGGTACTGATCAATCTGATCTCCAACGCGGTGAAATTTACTGAAAAAGGCAGCATCACCATTGAAGCGTCTGTTTCAAAATCACCGGAGAAAGAAGCAGAAATAATGATCACCGTTGCCGATACTGGCATCGGGATCGCCCCGGAAGACCAGACAAAACTTTTCCAAAGGTTCTCTCAGGTGGACGATTCCCCAACGCGCAAAACAGGCGGAACCGGGCTTGGGCTTTCCATTTGCCGTTCGCTGGTCGAACTGCACGGGGGACGCATCGGTCTTTTGAGCAGCCAGGTTGGCAAAGGCAGCGTCTTTTATTTCACCCTCCCCTTACCTGACTTTATCCCCGCTTACGATCTCTCCAAGCCGGCAGAGGATACCAATGTCATCCTGTCCATCGACGATGACGCCCAGGTGATCGCGCTCTATGACCGGTTCCTCAAAACGCAAGGGTTTGAAGTCATCCCGCTGACCGACCCCCTCAATGCCGTGCAAAAAGCCAGAGAACTCAAACCGTTCGCCATCACTCTGGATGTGATGATGCCGCAAAAAGATGGCTGGCAGGTACTTAAAGAGTTGAAGCAAGACCCGGAAACCCGGGATATTCCCATTTTGATCTGTTCCATCTTGCAGGAAGAAGAAAAAGGTTACAACCTGGGTGCTTCAGAATACCTGGTAAAGCCGTTCTTGCAGGATGATCTGATCAATGCCATTCATCGCTTGAACCGAGATGGTTCCGTGCGGGAAATCCTGGTCATTGATGACGATGCCAGCGAGTTGGAAGCCATACACAAGATGCTTTCGGCAGACGATTCCATCCATCTGACCAACGCAGAAGGAGGCATTGAGGCGCTTTCCGCTTTGGAAACGCTGACCCCGGACGTGATCATTTTGGATTTGTTCATGCCGCGCATGAATGGGTTTGAATTGCTGGAAAAATTCCATGAAGAAGCCAGACTCAACCGCGTCCCGGTGGTTATCCTGACCGGCGATAATCTGGATGAAGAACAGCAAAAACAGATCAACGAACTCAGCAAGGAGATGATCTCCAAAAGCACGCTAAACGAGGACGAATTGCTCAACACGATCAAGAAAACACTCTCAACATTGTCGCTGGCACAGCCGAAAGAGTAAAGGATTATGGCATCTCACTTTGTCGCCGAATGTCTGGATTGTGGAAACCGCTCACCGTATTTTCCAGGCTCGCCCGCCTGTCCCAATTGCGGCAGCTTATGGCGTGAAGCCAGGTATGATTACGAAAACCTCTCGCGAAGTCTCTTAACGCTGCTGCGGGATCGCCCGTTCGATATCTGGCGCTACCATGAACTTCTGCCGGTCAGGTCGCCGAACCCTGACCTGTACCTGGGGGAAGGCGGAACTCCGCTGATCCACGCGAATAATCTAGGACTGATGCTTGGAATCCCCAACCTGTACATTAAGGATGAGCGCCAGGGTCCCACCGCGTCCTTCAAAGACAGGCAAGCAGCTATCACGATCAATGCCATTAAAGAATCCGGGATTGATGAGTTTGTATGTGCTTCAACTGGGAACGTGGCCATTTCCTATTCTGCTTACGCCGCCCGGGCTGGGATCAAACTATGGGCCTTCCTCACCAGCCTTGTTCCGGCCGCGAAAATGCGCGAAGTAGCCATCTACGGTACGCAGGTTGTAAAAGTAACCGGCTCTTATGACCTTGCCAAAAGCCTGGCAGACCAGTTTGCCAAACAACGCGGGCTGGTTCTGGACCTGGGCGCCAGAAGCATCTCCTGTATTGAGGCAATGAAAACCATCGCCTATGAGATTGCGGAGCAATTAACGGATCTCCTTGGGCCGGAAGAGAAGGATAAAAAATCGGCTGCTGCGTTCCCCTGGCGCGTGCCGGACTGGTATTTTCAATCTGTCAGCGGCGCGCTTGGCCCTCTTGGCGTGGTCAAAGGGTTCTCAGAAATTCAGCAAATGGGATTCAGCAACAAGATTCCCAAAATGGGCTTGATCCAGGTGGAGGGATGCGCGCCAATGGTGCATGCTTGGCACCAGAAAAAGGATACGGCTGTTCCGGTCAACTCGCCCAAGACGGTCATTGCCACCCTGGCCACCGGTGACCCGGGCAGGTCGTACACATTGTTAAGAAGCAAGATGAAAGCCACCTCCGGCGGCGCTTTTGAGAGCGTCTCCGATGAAGAGGCCTACCGCGCAATGCACCTGCTGGCAAAAATGGAAGGCCTTTCTGTTGAACCAGCCGCAGCCGTTGCCTTTGCCGGCCTTGTAAAGATGGTGCGTGCCGGCACAGTGAAGCACGATGACCTGGTGGTGATTAATTGCTCCGGGCACACCATGTCTGTGGACAGTGACGTGGTTGGCGAGGGTTGGGAGCACACCATTGATGCCAAGGAAAAATCTCAGCAGATAAACCAGGAAGAAGGCTTGCTCGCTGCGCTGAACAACGTCTCCGTAGATAAGTTCCCGCGTATCGCCATTGTGGATGACGCACCGGATGTGCGCCGGCTGATCCGCAGAATTCTACAATCGCAAGGCAATTACGTCCTTTACGAAGCCGAGAATGGCAAAAGCGCGATCGAATTAATCCAGAAAGAACATCCCAATCTGGTAATCCTTGACTTGATGATGCCAGACATTGATGGATTCTCAGTGATGGACGCACTGCATAGCCGAAAAGACACCAAAGACATCCCCATCATTGTGGTCACTGCAAAGGAGTTGACTTTTGCAGAAAAAAACCGCCTCAAAGGGCATATCCAGTCTCTGATGCAAAAAGGTGATTTTCTCAGCGACGAACTGCTGGACGAAGTCCGCACACTGATCAAATAAGGCGCAACTTTAATGAAGAACAGGTCAAAGGGGATCGTTGCAGCTTTAAGTTCCGCAGTTTTCCTGGGATTCACTCCCATCTTCGGAAAGCAGTCGATCCTGCTGGGTTTTACCCCCTTTTCAGTGGTTGCCATCCGCACTACCATCGCCGCATTTTTGCTTCTCGTTTTTCTGCTCCTCTTCAAACGATCCCATTTTTACATTTACACACTTGGCCTGGTGGGGTGCCTCCTGGCAGGCTTCATCAATGGCCTCGGCTCGATCCTGTTTTATACCGGTCTTTCACGGATCGATGCCAGCATTGGGCAATTGCTGTATTCGTTTTATCCTCTCTTTGTTGCCTTTTGGCTGTACATTGACCGCCAATCCATCAGCAAATTGACCCTGCTCCGGCTGCTGTTATCATTCCCTGGGGTCTATCTGCTTTTGAGTAATTCCGCAAAGAAGATTGACATGCTCGGAGCCGCCATGATGTTCGGGGCGGCACTGCTGTATGCGCTCCACCTTCTCATCAACCAACGCGTGCTTTATGAGGCCCCAGCTCCAACCGTAACCTTTTACACACTTCTGGGAATGTCTATTACGGTATCCGTTGTGTATTTCGTTTTTGATCCCGGGCTGCCTTCAGCCGGAACTCCCTGGTGGCCACTGATCACGTTGGGTGTTATCACGTTTCTCGCGCGCGTTTCACTGTTCCTTGGCGTAAAGCAACTTGGTGGCATGCAAACTTCGCTACTGGGGTTGGGTGAACTGCTAGTCACACTGGTAGCCTCATACTTCCTCCTCCACGAAAGCCTCACCATGAATCAGTGGATTGGGGTACTGCTAATTGCATTGAACCTCATCCTGGTGGCTTACGACAAACCGCCGGTGGAAAAGCGCCTGGGCAAAGGTTTCCTCAGTTGGCTGGCGCCCCCCAGTATTTCCCCCACCGATTTCCCATTCAGGCACTAGCGGTAATAAAAAAAAAAGAAACCTGTAGGTTTCTTTTTTTTTATTGGGGTGGCTGATGGGGGTCGAACCCACAACATCTTGATCCACAGTCAAGCACTCTGCCATTGAGCTACAGCCACCATGAACTTGCCGATTTTATCACAATCTCTACGGCTTCGCAATCAAAGACCGAATAGTCGTTGCCATTTGGGTGCGGGAAACTTCCATTTGGCTGCTTTGTGCCAGGCTCTTGATGGTCACCTTTCCCGCTGCCTTTTCGGACTCACCGCAGATCACAACAGTGCCGATTCCCATTCGGTCTGCATATTTAAGTTGCTTCTGTAGTTTGGCAGCCTGGGGATAAACAGCCGCGTTGATATTTTCCGCGTGAAGCTGGCGCAGCAATTGGAATGAATCCTCCACTGAGGCATCATCGAAAACGGTCACGAGCACATCAATTGGCGTCTGTGAAGAATTGGTCATTTTGCCATACTTCTCAAGGATAAGCCCGATCATCACATCGCCCATAGCAAAACCAACGCCCGGTAGAGGGTCGCCGCCTACGTCGCCCACCAGGTTGTCATAATGCCCGCCACCGAGAACTGCTCTCCCATCACCGCCCACATCCCAGGCTTCAAAGACGACGCCGGTGTAATAATCCAGGCCTCTGATAATGCGTGGATTGAACTCGATGTACTCAGCCAGTCCCATCGTTTCCACAATCCCAAAAATGCTTCGCAACTGGTCGGATTCTTTCCAGAGGTCCTTGTTCTCGATAACCTTTTTAATCTGTTCAAGCTGCTGCTGGTTCAGCCCTGCATCCAGCACAAGCTGATCCCAAATTTGCGGCGGCAGCTTATCAATGCGGTCAATAATTTTGAAAAGCTTTTTCTTTTGTTCTGCATCAACATCAATCGCAGTAAACTGGGAATCCATTAACTGCCGATGGTTGACCAGAATCTTCACCTGAGTCGGCAGCAAGCCAACCTCTTTCAGGAATGAAGCACAAATGCAAAGCAATTCGGCATCCGCAAGCGGGGAATCAATCCCGATCAGGTCAATGTTCCATTGAAAGAATTCGCGCGTACGGCCCTTCTGCGGCTTTTCGTAACGCCAAAATGGCCCAAAAGACCACCAGCGCAAGGGGTAAACCAGCTCGTTTTGTTTCTCAGCCACCATGCGCGCCAGTGAAGGGGTCAGCTCAGGCCGCAGGGTGATTAGTTCGCCGCCGCGATCCGGGAAAACAAAAGCCTGTTCCTTGACCAACTCCTCGCCAGACTTGGCAGCATAAAGGTCAATCTTTTCCAGGAACGGGCCGTCATATTCTTCATACCCAAACTGGCGAGAGACTTTGCGAATATGTTCCAGCAGGAAATTACGGTTACGCATTTGCCCGGGGTAAAACTCCCTGGCCCCTTTTACGCCTTGAATAATATTCTTCATACTAACCTCTTGTGATGATTTCTCATTGGTGTATTCGTAATAAAAACGCGTGACCAATTTCACTTGCGGAAACAGAAATATACTGTATGATATCATCTAAATTCTAGCATCGACAAAGGCGTTTATGAATGTTCGAGAATTAATTGCATTGATTGATGGCCATTTGCTAAATCCCTCAGCAAACCTTGATCGTGAGATCAAAGGTGGGTGCGGCGCAGACCTGATGAGCGATGTGCTCGCTTCCATACAGCCAGAGGCTGTATTGCTGACGGGGCTATGCAACCCACAGGTCATCCGCACTTCCGTCATGGCAGATGTTGCAGCCGTGGTCATTGTCCGCGGCAAGAACATCCCCAAAGAAACGGTGGACCTTGCCAGTGAAGAGGCCATTGCCCTGATTTCCTCACCTTTTGGGATGTTTGAACTTGCCGGGCGTCTCTACACTGCCGGTTTATCCAGCCTTGAGCGCCCAGTTGGAGATGGCGCCTGCAGTTGTGATGAATAATTGCCGGGGGAAAAATGGCTGACTCAAATCGTATCATTTCAGATCAAGAAGCCACAAATATCACCCGCGTTGAAGAATTAACCTATGAATTAAAAATTGAAGAGGTGATGACAAAGAACCCCTCGGTTGTCTCACCTGACTTGAAAATGGAAGAGATTCTGGAGATCTTCCGCCAGCGCCGGATATCCGGCGCTCCGGTTGTTTCCGACAGGCAGCTGGTAGGGGTGATTAGCATCGAAGATCTGATCCGCTGCCTGCGCGCAAACGACCTTACCTCCCCCGTTTCAAAATACATGAGTTCCAAACTCCTCACGGCAAGATGCAGTGATCCCGTAATTGAAGCATTGAAATTATTTGTAAGCTCACATTACGGGCGTCTTCCTGTTCTTGATGCCAGCGACAAACTGGTGGGCATCATTACCAAGGGGGACATCACCAGCGGCATTCTGAAAGCACTTCAACACGATTATCAAGAAGAAGAGATTCGCCGTTACCGCGCCAGCCACCTGTTTGAGGATATCGTTTCTGACCGATCGAGCCTGATCCTGCGTTACACCATCAAGCAAGGGGACTTCATTCATGGCGGCGCCGCCTCCTCGGCAATCAAAAAAGCACTGCTGCGCCTGGGTGCTTCCCCACAGATCGCGCGACGTACCAGCATTGCGATCTACGAGGCCGAAATGAATCTAATCATCCACACCACCCAGGGCGGTATCATCAGGGTGGAAATTGAACCCAAACAGATCTCCATTAATATTTCAGATGAAGGCCCCGGGATTGAGGATGTTGAGCTGGCAATGCGACCTGGTTTTTCTACCGCCAGCGAAACCGTGCGCGAATTGGGTTTTGGCGCCGGCATGGGGCTGGTAAATATTCAGCGCTGTGTTGATTCGATGCGTCTCGAATCGGTCTATGGCAAGGGGACCAATCTGCGTTTGAAAATCAACCTACAGGAAGAAGAGGCTGTAGGAGAAAGTCCCACCTTACAAAAGGAGAGGTAACATGGATTTACAAGACATCATCACAGAACTCAACCTCGAGGTTCTTACAACAAAAAAAGATTTTCACTCCATCGAACCATCCTGCGGATACGCTTCCGATTTGCTCAGCTGCGTGATGGCCGGCGCAGCACATAAATCCCTCTGGGTCACCTTGCAATGCCATTCGAACATCGTTGCCGTGGGTACCCTGCTTGAGCTTTCCGGCATTATCATCACCGAGAATGCCCGGCCAGACCAGGAAACAATCAACAAAGCCAATGAAGAAGGGCTGGTTCTGCTTTCAACGGACAAACCGTCCTTTTATGTTGTTGGCAAATTGTGGGAAATGGGGTTACACTGCAAAGCAACCGAATAACAGGCACCAGTGAATACCTCTCTGCAAAAAATCAAAAGTGATCTTCACGTTCACACAGTAGTCTCGCCCTGTGCTGAAGTGGAGATGATTCCCCCATTAATCGTTGAAAGCGCACTCGAGAAGGGGATTGGCCTCATTGCCATTACGGATCACAATTCATCGCGAAATTACGCAGCAGTAAAAAAAGCCGCCGAGGGTACCCCTCTCGCCGTGTTGCCGGGCATGGAGCTACAAACCCGTGAGGATGTACACGTATTGTGTCTTTTTGATACAGCCCAGCAGTTGTATCAATTCCAGGATGTAGTTGATCAACACTTACCGGTCATCAAAAATAACCCCGATTTTTTCGGTGAGCAATTTGTGGTTGACGAAAGCGGCGAATTTATTTGCCGAGAAGAGCGCCTGCTGCTTACTGCAGCATCCTTATCCCTAACTGAGGCATTCTATCTGGTGGAAAAGCTGGGAGGATTGTTCATCCCGGCACATGTGAACCGAAAGGCGTTTGGGTTGCTTGAAGTGCTGGGCTTTGTGCCAACCGACGTTGAAATCCCGGCGGTAGAGGTCTCCAGGCACATCACCCCAGGCAATGCGCTGCAGCACTTCCCGCAGCTACAAGGGTACCCGATGATCCAAAATGGTGACGTCCACCGACTAGATGAGTTTCTGGGCGCTACTACTTTCTATCTCAACCAAATCTCGATCCATGAGATAAGACTGGCATTAAAAAATGCTGAAAATCGGTATTTTGAGGTTGCCACGTAGAACTTTACGATATAATAAATCGATTCATAACAAAGAAGTAAGATACGATAAGCATCGCCACAAAGTGTGACAATTGTAAGTGGTCAGTCTCACTGCGGGTGATAGACTTAAACTGTGTATAAGAAATACTTTATATTACTGGAGTTGGATGCATGACAACGTCTCAGACAGATTATGCTGTAAAGAACAATCCCCTGTTGATCCCAGAAAAAAAGGCCATCATCGATAAAATCATCGATGATAACCGCGAGCGCCCCGGTGCAACCATGGTGGTTCTCAATGAACTGCAATCAGCCATCGGATTTGTCTCGGAAGATTTGCAAAACTATGTTGCCGATCGACTTAAAGTACCGGTATCGCGGGTTCACGGGGTAGTATCCTTCTACTCCTTCTTTACCACCACCCCACGCGGAAAACATACGGTGAAGTTCTGCATGGGTACAGCCTGCTATGTGGGCGGCACAGCAGCATTGATCGAGAAAACGAAGCAGGTGCTGGGCATCGAACCGGGGCAAACCAGCCAGGACGGTAATATCACTCTTGAGGTTTGCCGCTGCGTGGGCGCATGCTCACAGGCGCCAGTGATCGTCATCGATGAGGATGTAATTGGCCGTGTAAAGCCCAATAAATTGCCTCAGATCCTTAAACCGATCCAGGAAGTGACTGAGTGAGAGAATTATCTCTGCACATACTGGATATTGCTGAAAACAGCATAGCCGCAGGTGCAAAGAATATCACAGTAAGCGTTGATGAGAACAGCATTACCGATCTTTTAAAACTCACGATTGCAGATGACGGCCGCGGGATGAGCGAGGAAATGGTCAAAAAAGTTATTGACCCCTTTGTGACTTCCCGCACAACCCGAAAAGTAGGCCTGGGGATACCGCTTCTGAAAGAAGCTGCCGAAGCCTGTAACGGCTCACTGGAGATCACTTCACAGCCAGGAGCAGGCACTACCCTGAGCGTTACCTTTCAACGCAGCCACATTGACCGCATGCCCCTGGGAGACATTGCCACCACGTATCTGAACCTGCTGGTCTCCAATCCGGCAATTCACTGGCTTTTCATCTATCGAAAGAATGACCAGGTATTTGAACTCGATGACGCTGAGATCAAGGAAACAATCGGGGACGTGCCCCTCACCGACCCGGAAATCCTCAGAGTCATTCGAGAGCTTTTTGAAACAAATATAAACGAAATAATGCACCAAAATTGACATCATTTGGTACACACAAGGAGCAAAAATGGCAACCATTAAAAGTCTGGAAGACCTCAAGCGCGCCCGCGAAGAAGCAATCAAGAAGCGTGAAATGAAAGCCGCTTCTGGTACCGTGCAGGTAATCGTTGGCATGGGCACCTGCGGCATTGCAGCTGGCGCACGCGACACCATGAAAGCCATTCTCGAAACCATTGAAAAAGACTCTGTCAATGGCGTTCTGGTTACTCAAACCGGTTGTATCGGCCTGTGCGAAAAAGAACCGATCGTGCAGGTAATCCACGGTGAAAACCCCAAAGTCACGTATGGCAAGGTCACGCCTGAAGTTGCCCGCCAGATCGTAAAAGACCATGTAGCAAACGGGAAGATCGTAGAAAAGAACGTAATTCAAATTTAGCAACCATTCTTATTCCAGCAGGTGAATAATGACGTATTTTCGATCTCATGTATTGGTGTGTGTTGATCCCGAGTGCCTGAAGCATGGCGCTCACGAAGTGCTTGATACTTTACAGGATGAGCTTGTAGACCAGGGGTTGATTGACGAAATCCAGGTCCTTGAGACCTCCCGCATTGGCAGTTGCTCCAACGGCCCCGAGATGGTGGTTTACCCCGAGGGCGTTCACTATGTGGGACTTACTCCCGATGATATTCCGTACATCGTGGAGGAGCATTTCTTAAAAGGCCGTGTTGCCAGCAAATTCGTTGAAGAAGAAAAGAAAGTCGTTGATGAAGAATTGAGCGCCCCCACCTCGAAAGAAATCCGGGTAGTGCTCAAGAACTGCGGCAAGATCGACCCGGAAAACATTGAGGACTATATTGCCGAAAACGGCTATGAAGCACTGGGGACAGTGCTCTCAGGCAAAACCCCCGAGGAAGTGATCGATACCATCCTCAAATCCGGCCTGCGCGGCAGAGGCGGCGCCGGCTTCCCTACCGGAAAAAAATGGCAGTTCTGCCGGGCTTCAAAAGAAACTCCCAAGTACGTGATCTGCAATGCCGATGAAGGCGACCCCGGTGCCTTTATGAACCGGCGCGTGCTCGAAGGCGATCCGCATGCAGTCATCGAAGGCATGATCATTGCGGCGTATGCGATTGGCTCCAGCCAGGGCTATATCTACTGCCGCGCTGAGTACCCAATTGCCGTCAAAACCCTGAACATCGCCATCGAACAAGCGCGCAACCTGGGCCTGCTGGGCAAGAATATTCTTGGCTCCGGGTTCGACTTTGACCTGGAAGTGCGTATGGGTGCCGGTGCCTTTGTCTGTGGCGAAGAAACTGCGCTCATGTCATCAATTGAAGGCAAACGCGGGGAACCCCGCCCCAGGCCGCCATTCCCGGCGGTAAAGGGCCTTTTTGCCAAACCCTCAAATATCAACAACGTTGAAACCTATGCGAATGTGCCTCAAATCATCCTAAAAGGTGCCGATTGGTACGCCAGCATGGGCACCGAAAAATCCAAAGGAACCAAGACCTTTGCACTGGCCGGAGACGTAAAACATACCGGCCTGATCGAGGTTCCCTTTGGCATCACCCTGCGCGAGATCATTTTCGATGTCGGCGGCGGCATCAAAGACGACAAGGGCTTCAAAGCCATTCAAACCGGCGGCCCTATGGGCGGCTGTTTACCTGCCGAATATCTTGACCTGCCCGTTGATTACGAAGAACTCGGCAAGGCCGGCTCCATCATGGGCTCTGGCGGCCTCGTAGTTATGGACGATGAAACCTGCATGGTGGACATCGCTCGTTTCTTTATGGAATTCACACAGGACGAATCCTGTGGCAAATGCACCCCCTGCCGCGTAGGCACTAGAAGGATTCTGGAGATCCTCGAGCGCATCTGCGATGGCAAAGGCAAAGATGGTGACATCGAAACCCTTGAAATGCTCTGCAAGGAGATCAAAGAAGCCAGCCTTTGCGGCCTGGGCCAGGGTGCGCCGAATCCTGTTGAGAGCATCCTCAAGCATTTCCGCGCAGAGTACGAAGCGCATATCTACGAAAAGAAATGCCCTTCCAAAGTTTGTAAATCGCTCATCCGCTACGAGATCATTGACGGCGCCTGCACGGGCTGTACCGTTTGTGCCCGCAACTGCCCCGTCAACGCTATCTCTGGTGAGAGACGCCAGACCCACGTGATTGACCCCGACGTATGCGTGCGCTGCGGTATTTGCAAGCAAGTATGTAACTTTAATGCGATTGAGATCAAATAACGAGGTTAATGCCAACCTCGAACACATAGCAAAGGAGAACAACGTATGGCAATTGAGGTAAAAGATACCCGTACTGTCGTAAAAGCTGTTCAAGATGCTGTGGCAAAGTTTGGAGCAACGCAGGATGAATTAATCCCTATTCTCAACGAAATCAACCGCGAGATCGGGTATCTTCCAAGCGAAGCTCTTGACGAAGTAAGCCGCCTTCTTCGTGCGCCCAAAAGCCACTTGTTCTCTGTTGCCAGCTTCTACCGTATGCTATCCACCAAACCGCGGGGCAAGCACGTAGTGCAGTTCTGCGAGAGTGCCCCCTGCCACGTGGCTGGCGGCCGCGAAGTATGGCAGGCCGTAAAGGATGCCCTAAAAGTCGATGAAGACCAAACCACGCCTGACGGCAAGTGGACGCTGACCACAACAAGCTGTCTGGGTGTCTGCGGCGTTGGCCCGGTGATGATGATCGATGATGACGTCTTTGGGAATGTTACCCCAGAGCAAGTTCCTTCCATCCTGGCAAAGTACGAGTAAAGGAGCCGACAATGAAAGCAATCCGATCAATGGTGTTGGTTTCTAGTGACCCTGCCAGCCTGGAAAATGGTGCAAAAGATGTCTACCAGCAGTTGCAGCACGAGATTCAGGCATTTGGCCTGCAGGATGAGATATCGCTTACTATGGTAGGCGATATTGGCCGCCACGATGCCGCTCCACTGGTGATTGTTTACCCGGAAGCGGTGATCTACGGCCCTGTAAAAAAAGAAAACGTCCACGACCTTGTAGAGGAACACCTCTACAAAGGCAGAATTGCTGTTGGCCTGCAAGCCCCTGTGCGAGAACTCTCCGGCAGAATTGCCTGGCTTTCCGCCCGCAAAGGAACTTTGCCGGCCGAGCAACGCATTGTGCTTGAACGCGCTGGCCTGATTGACCCCGACTCGATTGACGACTACATCGTCCACGATGGTTATACCGCCCTGGCTAAAACACTCACCGAGTACAAGCCAGAGGATGTCTTTGAAATCCTGGAAAAATCCGGACTGCGCGGTCGCGGCGGTGCGGGTTTCCCCACTGGCACCAAGTGGCGCTTTGTGAACAAAACCAAAAACGAGAAAAAATACGTCGTCTGCAACGCCGATGAAAGCGAACCGGGCACCTTTAAAGACCGCCTGATCCTTGAAGGCGATCCCCACTCCATCATCGAAGCGCTGGCAATTGCCGCTTACTGCGTTGACGCAGACGAAGGTTTCCTCTATATCCGCGGCGAGTATACCCTGGCCCAGGAACGGGTGAAAAACGCCATCAAACAGGCCGAAGAAATGGGATTCCTGGGCGAGAACATCTTTGGCACCGGCTTCAACCTCAAACTGCACGTGCATGCCGGCGCAGGCGCTTATATCTGCGGTGAAGAAACCGCACTGATCGAATCCATTGAAGGCAAACGCGGTGAACCGCGTGCCCGCCCACCCTACCCGACCACCAACGGTCTGTGGGGCAAACCCACATTGGTCAACAACGTGGAAACCCTGGCCAATGTTGCGCCAATTCTGCGCCACGGCGCAGACTGGTACCGCAGTTTTGGCCCGGCCACCAGCCCCGGCACAAAAGTGTACACCATTCTTGGCAATGTAAATGTCACAGGCCTGATCGAAGTGCCCATGGGCATCACCCTGCGTGAAGTCATCGCCATCTACGGCAAAGGAATGAAGAACGGCAAGCCCTTCAAGCTAGCCCAGACTGGCGGCTCTTCCGGGTCAATCATCCCGGCCACATTGCAAGATACCCCCATGGACTTTGATTCGTTCAGCAAAGCCGGCGTGGCACTCGGCTCCGGCGCCCTGCTCATCTGCGATGAAGATACCTGCGTGGTCGATCTGGCAAAAGTGCTGCTCAACTTCTTCCGCAAAGAATCCTGTGGCAAATGCAACCCCTGCCGCATTGGCAACCAGCGCGCATTTGAGATCCTCACGAATATCTCGGAAGGCACAGGTACTCTGAACGACCTGACCGACCTGATGAACCTGAGCGACAATCTCTATCAACTCTCAAATTGCGGCCTGGGGCAAACTGCCGGTGCACCAATCCGCGATATTTTGAACCACTTCAGGGCTGAAGTGGAAGCCCACATCCGATTAAAAGTCTGCCCGACGGGTGTTTGCCCGATGAGCGGTAAGAAGATTTAGTTATTTTCCCATGACAGGAGAGAATAAATAATGGTTAACATAACGATCAATGGAAAGGCACTAGAAGTTGCAGAAGGGACCACTGTACTGCGCGCAGCCCAGGCGGCGGGGGTAGACATCCCCACGCTTTGCGATCATCCCCACCTGACCCCCTACGGTGGATGCCGCCTCTGCCTGGTGGAGGTTGAGGGAGCGCGCACATTGCAGCCTTCCTGTACCCTGCCTGTCAGCAATAACATGGTCATCAAAACCGACACCAAAAAGGTACTGGATGCACGCAAATTCGTCCTCACCCTTTTGTTCAGCGAGCGCAATCACTTCTGCCCCTACTGCCAGGTAACCGGCGGTGACTGCGAACTGCAGAATGCGGCTTATCACGAAGGGATGACCCACTGGCCGTTGCAGCCCAATTACCAACCCTATCCAATGGATGCCTCTCATCCGTACATCATCCTTGAAAACAACCGCTGCATCCTTTGCCGACGCTGCGTGCGTGCCTGTGGCGAGCTCATTGGTAACTTCACCCTCGGCTTTGAGGAACGCGGAGCTAAATCCATCCTCGTGGCAGATACCGGCATTACCCTGGGAGAAAGCACCTGTGTTTCCTGCGGTTCCTGTGTGCAGGTTTGCCCCACCGGCGCCCTCATTGACCGCTGGAGCGCTTACCGCGGCAAAGAAACCCAAGTGGATAAAACCAAGACCGTTTGCGTGGGCTGCTCGCTTGGCTGCGGTATTGATGTTCTCACCCGCAACAACAGCCTGGTGCGCATTGAAGGTGACTGGGACGCCAGCATGAACGAAGGCGTGATCTGCAAGGCCGGAAGGTTTGCCCCGATGACCGACAAGTGCGAGCGCATTGCCACCCCCCTGGTGCGCAAGAACGGCGCCTTAAAAGCCGCCACCTGGGAAGAAGCCCTGAGCGCCATTGCTGCCCAGATGAAGGGTTCTGCAAAAGAAACTGCCGCGGTTGTCTCTACCCGCCAACCTGTGGAAACCCTTGCCCGCTTCAAGCAATTGTTTGCGGAAAAACTGGGCATTGAGATGGTCACAACCACTGAGGAAGGCGCATTTACCAAATCGCTTGCCGCCTTCGCCGATGGACAAAAACACGCCTTTGAAGGCAAACTTGAGGACCTCAAGGGCGCCGATGCAGTGCTCGTCTATGGCGAAGATTTACTGGCAGATCACCAGGTGGCCGGGTTCTTCATCAAGCGCCTGCTGCCCGCCGATCTGAAATTGCTGGTGATTGACCGCGAGGAAAACTATCTGGCAAAATTCGCCAACAAGGCGATCAAAGCTGCTAAAGGAACAAACGCCGATACTCTCAAAGCCCTGTCTGCGGCCATCGCCAAACTGGGGCTGGCAAAAGGCAAAGCGGGCGCCGCAGCTTCTGAACTGCAATCCCTGGCCGAAAAGACCGGCCTCTCCACCGACGATTATTTGGATGCTGCTTTCGTCATCGGCTCCGGCTCCAATCCTGTGATCCTCTTCAAGGACGGCGCGGACGTTGAGCAACTCAAGGCCTTTGCCGACCTGATCGGCGCCAAAGTGCTCTGTGTAAAGGGCAATGCCAACAGCCTGGCTGCCTCACAATTGGGTCTGGAAAAACCGGTAAAACTTGATGGCAAGAAGGTGCTCTTTGTTGCCAACGGTGATGAGGAAATAAGCCAGAAAGCCGTGAAAGAGTTTGAAAAGGTGCCCTTCAAGGTCGTCCAATCGGCGTATGCCTCATCCTTGACAGGCGTCGCCGATGTTGTGCTTCCTTCAACCAACTGGCTGGAGCAGGATGGCCACTACATCAGCGCTGATGGCTTTGTCAACGAAGCCAAACGCTCAATCACCCCTGCCGAAGATACACTCTCGCCCTTTGAAACTCTGGGAAAACTTGCTGAAAAACTCAACGTTAAGTTGACCGATGATTGGGCCAAGAAAGTTCACGAGCGCACCTCTCCGGTTGAATTGGTGAAGTAAAATACTGGTAGATATTGAGGAGATAAAATGGCAAAACCAAAAGTGTCATCAGACTGGCTGGCGGGCTGCGCCGGCTGCCACATGTCTTTTCTGGATATTGATGAACGCATCGCCACGGTGATCGATTTAGTTGACCTACGCTCCACCCCCATCACCGACCTCAAACACCCGGATAAAACCGGTGTGGATGTGGGCATCCTCGAAGGTGGGGTCAACAACTCGGCTAACGAAGAAGTTGCCAAGATGATGCGCTCACGCTGCAAAATCCTGGTTGCACTGGGGGATTGCGCAGTGTTCGGCGGCGTGCCTGCCATGCGCAATTTCTTCACCATTGAAGAATCACTGCGCCGCGCCTATGTGGAAACCGAAAGCACTGACGGCTCTGGCAAAATCCCCAATGACCCCGAGCTGGCCGTGCCCACCAAAGTGCGCGCACTGCAAGATGTGGTTCCCGTGGATGTTTTTGTGCCGGGCTGCCCGCCGGAAGCTGATACGATCTTCTACGTTCTGGCAGAGCTTGCCCAGGGGCGCATCCCGGAACTTAAGGGCAGTACTTTACACTGGCAATAACCCAGGAGGTATTGAATGGTAGCTCAGAAAATTACAATTGAACCCGTTACCCGTATTGAAGGACATGCCAAAGTCACCATTCGCATGAATGAAGCTGGGAAAGTAGATCATGCTTACCTGCATGTCAATGAGTTTCGCGGATTTGAGAAATTCTGCGAAGGCCGCATGGTCTTTGAAATGCCCTTGATCACTCCACGCATCTGCGGCATCTGCCCTGTGAGCCACCACCTGGCTTCTGCCAAGGCTGGTGATGACATTTTGGGCTCCACACCGCCGCGCCCGGCTTCACTGCTGCGCGAGTTGATGCACATGGGCCAGATCGTCCAGTCGCATGGTATGCACTTCTTTGAACTGGGTGGGCCTGACCTGATCCTGGGGTTTGACGCCGATCCGGCAATCCGTAATGTGGCCGGCCTGCTTGCCGCTGACCCGGCGCTGACCGTTAAGGCAGTGGGCCTGCGCAAATGGGGCCAGGAGATCATCCACATCCTCGGCGGGCGCCGCATCCATCCCAACTTTGCCATTCCCGGCGGCGTCAACAAAGCCCTCACCAAAGAGGAACGCGCCACAATCCTGGCTGGCTATGATGAAGCCATCGAAACCATCAAGGTCGGCCTCAAGCTCATCTACAACTGGGCCGAGAAGAACGCCGAAGATATTAACAAATTTGCCGTACTGAAATCCGGATACATGGGGTTGGTGGACGAGAACGACGCCCTGGAACTCTACGATGGAAAACTGCGCCTGGTTGACTCTACCGGCAAACAGCTTGAGAAGTTCGACCCGCGCAATTACCTGGATTACATTGCAGAACACGTAGAGAATTGGTCCTACCTGAAATTCCCCTATTATAAGAAAATGGGCTTCCCCGAAGGTGTATACCGCGTAGGCCCGCTGGGGCGCTGCAACAACTCCAAGAGCATTACCACCCCGCTGGCAAATGAGGAATTGAAGAAATTCAAGGCACTCAACGGCGGAAAACCGGTTGAAAACACCCTGCACTACCATACCGCTCGCCTGGTGGAAACCCTGTACGCTGCGGAGCAGGTTAAAGTGCTGTTGGACGACCCGGATATCCTGAGCAAGGACATCCTGAACACCTGCCGCGACCCGAAGCCCTACGGTGTTGGCGTTATTGAAGCCCCGCGCGGCACCCTGATTCATCATTACTGGATGAATGAAAACCAGCAACTGACCAAAGTCAATCTGATCGTTTCTACCGGCCACAACAACTGGGCAATGAGCGAAGCCGTGGACAGCGTCGCCAAGACCTACATCACCGGCCCGGAAGTGCCAGAGGGCATCCTCAACCGTGTGGAAGCAGCTATTCGCGCACATGATCCCTGCCTCTCCTGCTCCACTCACGCAGTAGGGCAAATGCCCATCATCATCGACGTCAATGATGCCGCCGGCAACACCATTCAAACGCTAAAGCGCGGTTAATCTCGTCTTTTCGATCTCACGCGATGCCGGTTGGAAGTTGGAAATCGGCATCGTGTGTTTTCAAAGGATTCTCATGACCACTTTGATACTCGGCTTTGGCAACCCAGATCGTCAGGATGATGGCGTAGCCTGGCATGTACTGGCAAAGCTGATGCAGGCTTACGGCCATCCCTACCTCAACTCCATCGATATTGATGAACACGACTCAAAAAATGGGATGCATTTCCTTTTTCAGTTACAGCTTTTGCCTGAAATTGCCTCTGATTTAAACCAATATGACCATGCCATTTTCATCGATGCACATACTGGCGCAATTCCCAGTGAAGTGCAGGTCACAGAGATAGCGCCGGATTTTCAGTCTTCGCCGTTGACACACCACCTTACTGCCAGCTCACTTCTCGCAATCGCCAAGAACATCCACGGGCAATACCCATCTGCCATTCTGGTATCCATCCGCGGCTATGAGTTCGGATTCTCTCAGGAGTTATCGCAACGGACCCAAAACCTTGTGCCGATTGCACTCGAAAAGATACAGTCCTACCTTGCTATAATAAAGAGTAATCCTGGAGGGGTTGTATGACTGAACAAACAACAGGAGAAATCTTCTCTCCATCCGAAATGTACGAAAAGGCCATTAAATCCGGAGTAACCAAGAGCAGGCTGCCCTTTAAACCACTGTTCTTTTTAGCCATTCTGGCCGGGGCTTACATCGCGCTTGGCGCAGTCTTTTCCTCGATCATTGCACTTGGCATGCCCGGAATCTGGCCGTACGGAATTATGAAAGTGTTGCAGGGAATTGCGTTCTCACTCGGGCTGATCCTGGTGGTGATCGGCGGTGCGGAACTCTTTACGGGCAACAACCTGATGGTGATCGCCTGGCTGGAAAGAAAAATCACTTTTCTTTCCATGCTGAGGAACTGGGCGCTTGTTTACATCGGCAACTTTGCTGGCTCGCTCATCATCGCTTTTTTGGTCATCCTGGGAAGCGAATACGACGCTTCTGATGGAGCGCTGGGCAAAAGCATTCTTAGCCTGGCAGTCCTCAAGGTAAGTTACCCATTCCTTAAAGCATTCGTCCTGGGCATTTTGTGCAACCTGCTGGTGTGCCTGGCAGTCTGGCTTACTTACAGCGGACGCTCTACCATAGACAAGATCATGGCGATCATCTTCCCCATCAGCGCCTTCATCGCCGCCGGTTTCGAGCACAGCGTTGCCAACATGTACATCATTCCAGCAGGACTGCTCCTCAAACACTTCGACCCTGCATTTGCAGCTCAGGCGGGCATTGAAACCTCTAGCCTAACCTGGCAGGCATTTTTTGCCGGCAATCTCTTGCCAGTAACACTCGGAAACATCGTTGGCGGGGCAATCTTTGTTGGAATTACTTATTTTCTTGTATTCCACAAAAAGGACAAAACACCTGCCAACTCGTGACAGCCTGCTATTGCAACTGTGACGTAAAACACTTTTGAGGCATCACGCACCATGATATTGTATAGATGACAGAAACCACAGGTCAACTATGAACTATGAACTAAACATCATCGAGACACTAAAGATCATCCCGCTGTTTCTGGACTTCAACAAAGACCAGCTTGTCCGTTTGAGCGAAATCAGCGAAGTGGTCGAATTAGCGCCCGGTGATATCCCCGTTGAAGAAGGGCAAGCGCTGGACTATCTATACATTTTGATTGACGGCGAGATGCAAATTGAGGTTTACGTCCCCTCGTACGGAAATATGGAAACTGCCCGCCTTGGCCCGTTGGACATCTTTGGTTGGTCTTCCATGACACCGGTGGTTCGTCAGAGGACTGGCACCACGACTGCGGTCACACATTGCCGCGCAATCCGCATCATGGGAAAACAACTGTATGCCATGTGCGAAGAGGACCATGATATTGGTTTTTACATTTACCGCCGTATCGCCAACGTGGCTGCCAGAAGTTACTTGGCAACCAGGCTTCAGTTTATGAACCTGCTGGTTGAGAACATTGAGCCCAAACTCGACGATTAATCCAACCATTTCTATCTTATTCGATTATAATTTTTTGGATGCATGAGCTATCAGTAACTGAGAGTATTTTAGACATCGCCACGTCACGTGCCAAAGAGGCAGGTGCAAATAAAGTAACTCAAATCAATCTGGTGATCGGCAGGCTATCTTCAATCATCGATGACTCGGTTCAGTTTTACTGGGATTCGCTTTCCGAGGGAACCATTTGCGAAAACTCAAAGCTGAGCTTCAAACGGCTTCCGGCCATCCTGCACTGTACGGCCTGCCAGATAGACTATCAGATCGAGAATGAACTTACCCCCTGCCCCAGGTGTGGCGGATACCAGACCACCATCAAAGGTGGTGAAGAATTCTTTGTTGAAAGCATTGAAATTGAAAAAGACCCGGAGATGCAACCATGACCTCAACGACTGTACCCGTCGTAGAAAAAATCCTCAGCACCAATGACCGCCTGGCACAAATGAACCGCAAGAACCTCACCGACCACGGAGTCCTGGGCATCAACCTGATGGCCTCGCCCGGTGCCGGTAAAACCAGTTTCATCCTTGAAACGATCAAACGCATTCATCAGGAGATCAAGATCGGCGTGATCGAAGGCGATACGGCCCCGGTGACCATCGATGCCGATAAGATCAACGCAGCCGGGATGCCGGCAGTGCAGATCAACACTGGCGGCGATTGCCACCTGGATGCCTCGATGGTCGCAGACGGTCTGGCTCAGCTCCCCCTACCAGAATTGGATCTCGTTATCGTTGAGAACGTGGGAAACCTCATCTGCCCGGCTGCCTGGGATCTGGGGATGCACCTCAACTTGCTTGTTTCCAGCGTGCCTGAAGGCGACGACAAACCCTATAAATATCCCAATATCTACCGCGGGCTGAATGTTCTCATCATCAACAAGGTAGATTTACAGCCATACGTTCAATACAACCGTGATTACTTCCAAAAGGGAGTAGAGATGCTGAACCCCGGCCTGACAACCTTCCCGGTTTCCTGCCGCACCGGAGAAGGCTTCCCTGCCTGGATCGAATGGCTGAAGGCAAAACTGAAAGCATAACAGCTGAAAAGAGTTTGTTTGAGAACAATTCATGTCTCAATCAAAGGCATCGTTCAGGGGGTAGGTTTCCGGCCATTCGTTTACACACTGGCCGTTAAACATGCATTGTCCGGCAAGGTTTGGAACACCTCCGGTGGGGTAGAAATTGTTGCATCCGGCGCTGAAAACTCGATTCTGGCGTTTTTGCAGGAGTTACAACAAAATCCCCCGGCTCTTGCGCGCATTGACCAGTTTGAAGCCAAAACAAGTGCGGAAACAGTCGAACCAGGTTTCAAGATCATCGAGAGTCAGTCGGATGCCAACGCTTTCATCCCTATCTCCCCCGATGTTTGCATCTGCGAAGACTGCCGCAAGGAACTATTTGACCCCAACAACAGGCGCTATCGCTACCCTTTCATCAACTGCACCAATTGCGGCCCGCGGCTGACGATCATCAAAGACATCCCGTATGACCGACCCAAGACCACCATGGCAGGCTTTCCACTTTGCCCGGATTGCCAGGCTGAATATGACAACCCGCTTGACCGCCGCTTCCATGCACAACCGGTAGCCTGCGAAAAATGCGGCCCGGTGCTCAGCTTCCGGGCACCAGAATTGCCTGCATTCTATGGGGAAGAAGCGCTGCAAACTGCACGGCGCTTTCTCAGAGAAGGCAAAATCCTTGCCATCAAGGGGCTGGGAGGGTATCACATCGCCTGTGATGCTGCCAATCTCTCTGCTGTGGAAAAGCTGATTCAGCGCAAGCACCGCTCGGAAAAACCACTGGCGCTGATGGCCTTTGATATCGATACGATCAAAAAGTACTGCGAAGTCAGTCCTGAAGAGAGTGAATTGCTGCACTCCCCGCAGCATCCGATCGTGCTGCTCAAAAAGGGGGCCACCAACCTGTTGCCAGAGGCCGTTGCCCTGCGGCAAACCACATTGGGATTCATGCTCCCATACACCCCTTTGCATTTACTGCTACTTGAAAAAGAAACCGGCTTCCCGGAAGTGCTGGTGATGACCAGCGGCAATTTATCAGAAGAGCCGATTGCTTTTGAGGACGAGGATGCATTAGAAAGGTTATCCCCGCTCGTAGACGGGTTCCTTACGCATAATCGTGGCATCAACATCCGGGTGGATGATTCCGTGCTGCGCGTTTTTAATGGAAAGCCCTTTTTTCTGCGCAGGGCGCGGGGATATGCCCCCGACCCAATCCGCCTTCCTTTTGAAGTGCCGGAGATGTTGACCTGCGGAGCGGAATTAAAAAACACTTTTTGCCTGTCCAAAGCAAACTATGCCTTCCTCAGCCATCATATCGGCGATCTTGAGAATTACGAATCTCTGGCAAGTTTCACCTCAGGAATTGAGCACTACCAGAAGCTGTTCAGGGTAACACCGCGAACCATCATTGCCGACCTTCACCCGGATTATCTCTCCACCAAGTATGCCATTGACCGGGCAGAACGTACGTCACTGTCTCTGCTGCAAGTCCAGCACCACCATGCGCACCTGGCTGCCTGTCTGGCAGATAACAACTGCTTTTCGGATGAACCGGTCATCGGTTGCATTTTTGATGGCACAGGCTACGGCACCGATGGGAATATCTGGGGCGGAGAATTTTTTGTGGGAGCTTACAGCGGCTTTGCCAGAGTGAGCCATCTTGCTGCTGTACCCCTCCCCGGCGGAGACGCATCGATCAAACACCCGCTGCGCATTGGTCTATCCTATCTGCATGCCGCAGGGATTGGCACTGATGAAGCCCTTGCGCCGTACACGGATTCAAGCCTGGAGATTCGCGAAGCGGTATTGGCTCAAATTACCAGGGGGATTAATGCCCCACTCACCACCAGCATGGGGCGGCTGTTCGATGCCGTGGCCGCCATCGTTGGCATCCGCCAGCATGTGTCCTATGAGGCTCAGGCAGCTATGGAGTTGGAGGCCTGCTGCGATCCTTTCATCACCGAGTGGTATCCCTTTGAATTGATTGAGAAAGAGATCAACGTTTTTCCTGCCGTCCGCGCAATCGTGAACGACCTCAAGGCAGGCACTGACAATAGCACCGTTGCAGCCAAGTTCCATAATACCGTGGCACAGATCTGCCTGCAGGCTTGCCACGAGATACGCACCAGATATGCGATTTCCACGGTTGCATTGTCTGGCGGAGTATGGCAAAATACTACCCTGCTGGCAAAAACCATTGCGTTATTGAAAGCGGATGGCTTCAAAGTTCTGATTCATCACCAAGTCCCCACCAACGATGGTGGAATTGCGCTAGGGCAATTAATGGTGGCAGCATTTACAAGAAAAGAATAGAGGTGCATTATGTGTCTGGCAGTACCCGGAAAAATCACTGATATCTATACCACCCCCGCGGGCAAGATGGGTAAGGTGGATTTTGGCGGGGTAACACGCGAAGTCTGCTTGGAGGCAATCCCGGATGCAACAGTTGACCAGTATGTGATTGTCCATGCAGGGTTTGCCCTCAACACCCTCAGCGAAGAAGAAGCCCAGGCAACCCTGGAAGCATTCCGTGAGTTGGATGAGCTGGATGCCGAGTTATCCATACCGGATCCAACTGATATGCAGGGAAAATGAAGTATCTAGACGAGTTTCGCAACGGCGACCTTGCCAAAACCGCGCTGGAACATCTGCACAAGATCACCCGGCAGCATTGGGTAATCATGGAGATTTGCGGCGGGCAAACCCATTCCATTATGCAAAATGGGCTTGATCGATTATTGCCCCTCAATATTGAATTGGTGCATGGCCCCGGCTGCCCGGTTTGCGTTACCTCACTTGAATTGGTAGACAAAGCCCTGGCGATTGCCGCACAACCAAATGTAATCTTCTGCTCCTTTGGGGACATGCTGCGGGTGCCCGGTTCAAACGGTGATCTCTTTTCAATACGGGCTGCCGGCTGCCAGGTGCGTATCGTTTATTCGCCGCTGGATGCGGTCAAAATCGCACAGCAAAACCCGGATAAGGAGGTGGTTTTCTTTGCCATCGGCTTTGAAACCACAGCCCCGGTCAATGCCATGAGCGTGCTACAGGCAAAATCATTGGGACTGAAGAATTTTTCGGTGCTGGTCTCGCAAGTGACGGTTCCCCCCGCGATGGAAGCCATTCTGGGGTCGGCCAGCAACCGTGTGCAGGGTTTTTTGGCGGCCGGGCATGTCTGCGCGGTGATGGGTTACCACGAATACCACGCAATTGCCGCCAAATGCAAAACACCCATAGTCGTAACCGGCTTTGAGCCGCTTGACCTCATTAACGGCATTATCAAAACGGTCGAAATGCTGGAAAGTTCACAATACGAGGTAGCAAACGCGTACACAAGAATTGTGACCGAAAAAGGCAATGAAGCAGCCCAGAAGATCATCGCCACCGTTTTTCAGCCGGTAGATCGCAACTGGCGCGGCATCGGCATGATCCCCATGAGTGGATTGGGCATACGCCCGGAATTCACGCAATTCGACGCTGAAAAGAGATTCGCGGTGGAACACATTGCTACGCATGAGTCCGAAATTTGCATTTCCGGCCAGGTGCTGCAGGGAATCGTCAAGCCAAATCAATGCCCGGCATTTGGGACGCTGTGCACACCGGAAAATCCGCTGGGGGCGACAATGGTTTCTTCAGAAGGCGCCTGCTCTGCTTATTATCGCTACTCCAGAAACAAGGATGTTGCGCAATGAACTCTGAACTCCCAGAAATGCAAGGAGCGGTGTGCCCGGTTCCCCTGCCACACAATGAGCAGATCGTGATGGGGCATGGTTCGGGCGGGCGCATGACCCAAGAACTAATCCGCAGAGTGTTCCAGCCTCATTTTTCAAACGCAGCGCTGGATGCCAACAATGATTTTGCGGCGCTCTCCAATGCAACCGGTAAGCGCATTGCCCTGAGCACAGATGCCCACATTGTTTCACCACTTTTCTTCCCCGGCGGAGACATTGGGCGGCTGGCAGTATGCGGCACAGTGAATGATGTTGCCATGTCTGGCGCGATTCCGGTGGCGCTCACCGCCAGTTTCATTATCGAGGAAGGGTTCCGCATCGCAGACCTGGAACGTATTGCCACGTCAATGGCTACGGCTGCAAAAGAAGCCGGGATAATCATTGCCGCCGGCGACACAAAAGTGGTGGAAAAGGGAAAAGCCGACGGGTTGTTTATCTCCACGTCAGGCTTTGGATTTGTTCCAGATGGAACCGACATCAACGGCAGCCTGGCGCGCCCGGGAGATGCTGTGATCGTCTCCGGCACGCTTGGGGATCACGGCATGGCCGTTCTGGCAGCGCGCGGCGACCTGGGCCTAGAAAGTCAGCTCCTTTCAGATGTGGCTCCCCTAAACAAGATGATCGAGGAAATACTTGGCGCGGACATTGAGGTTCATGTCTTGCGCGACCCCACCCGCGGCGGCCTGGCAACCACATTAAATGAAATAGCCGGGCAATCCGGCGTAAATATTACGCTTGAAGAAACACAGTTACCGGTGAGGCCTGCGGTGGCTTCCATCTGTGAGCTGCTGGGCTTTGATCCCCTGTATGTGGCTAATGAAGGCAAAGTGATCATCATAACGCCAGAAACGAACGTGGAAAAAACTCTGGGCATCCTCCACAACCATCCCTACGGCAAAGATGCCGCCATGATCGGCAAAGTGACCGAAAAGCCAAAAGCAACGGTCTTGCTAAAAACCCGCATTGGCTCAACGCGCATTCTGGATGTAATGGCCGGTGAAATGCTCCCCCGTATCTGTTAGAATTGTAAGTAAATAAATCACCCAAACCGAGGCTTTATTATGAAAATTGATTTTCAGGAAACCACCAAAGACCTGGCAGTGCGCATTGACATCCATTCTAAGTACGGTGCCAAGGACATTGATGCCTGGATGCTGGAACTGATCAAACTGCAACCCGGCAATGCCATCCTAGATGTTGGTTGCGGGTCTGGCAAACAATGTTTTTCCTACTATGACTATCTCAAGGGCAATGCAAAGATCACCGGCGGCGATGTGAGCCAGGAGCTGTTGGATCAGGCAGTGGCCGAAAATAAAAAACGCAAAGCGGACATCGTTTTTGATCACCTGGATTTCAACAAAGCCTTCAAATATCCATCGAATGAGTTTGATTTCGTTTCCTGCTGTTTTGCCATTTACTATGCTGAATTCTTCCCGTTCACCATCGGCGAAATGTTCCGCATTACCAAACCTGGTGGGCGCCTCTTTACCACCGGTCCTATGCCGCAGAACAAGCAGCTTTTCTACGATATCATCCGCGAAGCCACGCAAAAGGAAATCCCCCCCATGCCCGGCAGCTCACGTTATTCCACCGAGCTTTTGTCTACCGTAAAATCGCTTTACTCAAAAGTAGACCTGCACATCTTTGAAAACCCCCTGCACTTTGAGAGCGTTGAGCCGTTTATTGCGTATACGCGCGCTTCCATGTCTGAGGACCGCAAACTCTGGGGAGCCTTCTTCAAAAGTAAGGACGATTTTGAAAAGATCATCCAGCAAATTACAGCCGTGGCAGAAAAACGCATGAAACGCGACGGCGCCCTGGTGATGACCAAAGTCGTCGGCGGGATTCTGGCTACTAAATAGGTTACTTATGAACCACGACATGAAGTTCTCAGGAAAAAGAATCCTTTTCATTGGCGCTCACCCGGACGATATCGAAATCGGGTGCGGCGCGCTGATCGCGCACATTGCCGGCAAGGCGGACATCAAGTGTGTGACCCTTTCTGATAACCAGAAGAATCCGCTGCTGACCAATGTGGTCAGGGAACACCAGCGCAGCATGGAGATTCTGGGGATAAAGCCCGAAAGCGTTATCGTAGGGCAGTTTGAAACGCGCAGATTTCCCCAGGCCCGGCAAGAAATCCTTGAGTATATGATCAAGCTGAACCAGGATTTTCACCCGGACATCGTTTTTGTGCATACCAAAGCCGATATCCATCAAGACCATGCCACCGTCACCGGCGAAGGTCTGCGCGCCTTTAGGGGCACCACTGTGCTGGGGTTCGACGTGATCCGCAGCAGTTACGGATTCTTTCCGAACTTTTTGGTGGGGGTTGAGGAATCTGACGTAGATAAAAAGATCGCCGCCCTTGCCGAGTACCACACGTACGATAGCAAATACTACTTTGATCCCGAGATCACACGCGCTACGCTCATCCGTAACGGCGCACTGGCAGAACGCAAATACGCCGAAGGATTTGATATCCTGCGAATCATTGGCACATTTGATTGATCAAAAAAACCGCGCCTGAGGGCGCGGTTTTTGCTTCTATTTGGGTATCCCTACTTCAATATATTCTTCAACTATTCGTATCGGATAAACGGGAATGCCGTACACTGCTGGCAAAGACAGCGCCTTGCCAGTATGAACATCAAACCTGGCGCCGTGGCGCGGGCACACGATCACATCGCCAATCAACTCCCCGTCACCAATCGGCCCTTCGTCATGCGTGCACAGATCGCCGGTTGCCAACAACTCTCCCCCGACATTGAAGATCACAATGGGAAGACTGGCAATCTCCACGATCAAGCGCTCTCCCTCCGGGATCTCGCTCGCTTTCACCACGCGGTAGTATTGGGTCTCCATGTCCGCCATTTACCCCTCCTCTACTAGATCATCAGAAGCTTCCCCCAACCCATACACCCCTGCCTTGAGTATTTTCAGGGGAAGAAGTGCACATTTGAGGCGCACCGGGCCAAGTTCAATCCCCAAAAGCTCCAGAATGTTGTTCTTGGTCATTTTCTTGACCTCATCCACGGACTTGCCAATTATGGATTCCAGCAAGAGGTCAGCCGAGGCCTGCGAAATGGCGCAACCGTGCCCATCAAACGCAGCATCTGTCACGATGCCATTTTCGTCTACGCGCAAATCAATCTTAATATGATCGCCACAGAGCGGGTTCTCATCCTCAAAGCTGATATCGTGCGGGTCGAGAGAACCGCGGTAGCTCGGATTCTTATAATGCTCAATGATCACTTCGCGATAAAGATCGTCCATTGCATCTCACTTAAACATTTTTACAACGGCATTCACGCCAACAATCAATTGGTCAATATCACCAGACGTATTATACAAATAATAACTGGCTCTGGTGGTGGCAGGCAGGTGAAAACGGTCATGCAGCGGCATGGCACAGTGGTGCCCCGCCCGGACGGCTACCCCGTATTGATCCAAGATTTGAGCTACATCGTGCGGATGGATTCCCTTAAGGGTAAAGGAGGTCACACCGCCGCGATTTCCCTTCTGCTCGCCAAGAATTTGCAAGCCAGGGATTGTTGTCAGTTTTTGCATCGCATATGCCACCAGGCGGTGCTCATGCTCGGCAATTGCGTCCATGCCAATCTTCTCCAGATAATCTACCGCAGCACCAAATCCGATTGCCTCGGCAATGGCCGGCGTACCCGCTTCAAATTTATAGGGAATCTCATTTGGAGTAAATGAACGCAGAAAAACCTTCTTGATCATATCCCCGCCACCCTGATAAGGGGGCATGTCCTCAAGCAATTCCTCACGCCCGTAAAGAGCGCCGATACCCGTAGGGCCGATCATTTTGTGGGCAGAAAAGGCCATAAAGTCTACGCCCAAATCTTGTACATCCACCTTGAAATGTGGCACCGATTGAGCGCCATCGATCAGCGTGATCGCCCCGGCAGCCCTGGCTTTGGCGACCATTTCTCTGGCAGGGTTAACCGTCCCCAGCACATTGGACATGTGCGTAAAAGCCACAAGCCGAGGGGATTGCTGCAAAAGCTGGCCATAGACGGCTAAATCCAATAGTCCGTCATCATCCACGGGGATAAATTCCAGCCGGAGGCCCTTTTCTTCAGCCAGCAATTGCCAGGGAACAAGGTTGGAGTGGTGCTCCATCTCGGTCAGGATCACCAGATCGCCAGCCTTGAGATTCTTCCTTCCCCAGGTTTGCGCGACCAGATTAATTGACTCAGTGGTGCTGCGGGTGTACACAATTTGGCGGGACTTTTTGGCGTTGATAAAGTGGGCAATCTTTTCCCTGGCTTCTTCATAAGCCCGCGTTGCCTCCTCGGCAAGCGTGTGAACTCCACGATGAATATTACCGTTGTGCAGGCGATAATACTCGTCCAGCACATCAATTACGGCTTGCGGCTTTTGTGCAGTAGCGGTGGAATCCAGGTAAACCAGAGGAACACCCGGATGTACTTGCCGTTGCAGAATGGGAAAATCCAGCCTTACCTTTTCGACATTGAAAGGTGTTGTCATTCAAACCCTTTTAGAGTTGCTTTTCCAGGTCTGGCTTCAGAGATTTTTTCAGCGGCACGCGCAAGTGCGGGGAGTTCTGCGGGTACCAGAGGATATGGTCGGGAACCATCCAGCCATCCGTCAAAAAAACATCAGTGCGAAACTGAACGGCTACCATTTTGGAATCCACTTGAACAACGATGCCCTTCAGCCAACCGCGAACACGCTCGTTATTTTTCTCGTGGTCACAAAAGACCTCAACCGTGTCGCCAACTTCGTACTGGTATTCCTGTTCGGGTGGTTTGATATAAGGAACCGATGCCATATTTTATACTCCATCAAGAGATTTACAACTCAATCATATAGTAGTTTACAAAAAACACCAATTCAGCGCACAGGCTCCTTACATGGTGCAAATGCCTGGTTAGAATCAGTAAGTGCTCATCTTCTCGTCAATCGCCTTTTGAAAACGCTTCTTGACGTTCTCAAATGGGATGCGCTGCATGATCGGGTCGAAGAAACCCTCCACAATTAGCTTTTCTGCTTCCTTACGCGGCAATCCCCGGCTCTGGAGGTAAAAGACCAGATCCTGGTCGATTTTGCCCACCGTTGCCCCGTGGGTGCAGCGCACATCGTCTGTGAGGATCTCAAGGCCTGGAATGGAATCCGCGCGCGCTTTCTCGCTCAAAACGAGGTTGCGGTTGGCCTGATAGCCATCGGTCTTTGATGCAACAGGATCCACATAGATCATGCCCTGCCAGACAGAGCGGCTTTCACCGAGCAGCGCCCCCTTGAAAAGCAGGTCGCTGGTGGTATTGGGCGCCTGGTGGTTTTGGCGCGTGTCGTGATCCAGATGCTGGCTGCCATTGGTGAAAAAGAAACCAGACATTTTACCGGTGGCGCCCTGCCCCGCCAGGTTCAAGCGCGAGAAGCTTTTGGTCACTTTGCTGCCAAGGGAACCAAATATCCAATCCAGAGTGCTGTCCTTTTCAAGCGTGACCGTCTCGTTGGTAATGTTCCAAACATTTGAACCCAGAGATTGCAATTCCACAAAATTCAAGCGGGCAGCCGGCCCAACCAGAATCTCAAACAAACCGGCATGGAAAGACTGTTGTGCAACTCCTTCATGCGATGAGACTTCATGAACAAAGGTAGCCTCAGCACCCTCATCCAGCACAACCAGTACCCGGCTGGGCTGCAAAACACCGCCGCCATCCACCCAGGTGATGCTCTGCAGCGGTTTTTCCACTTTAACGTTGCGGGGAACGTACAGCAGAATACCATTTACGCTCAACGCAGATGCAAGCGCGGCGAATTTGCCACGCACCATTCCCTCGGTCTTTTTCAGCAGCCGGGCCAACAAACCCGGATGGGCCTGCATTACAGTGCGAAATGTGCCAAAAACCACGCCCCGGCTCCGCAGGTCGGCATCCAGGGTTTCTTCCACCCAGTTTCCACTGATGAAGACGCGCCCGCCTTGATTTTGCTCTGCAAGCGATTGGTCAAGATGGTCCGGGAGATCAGAGAGTTTGAGGCCAGAGGCAGCAGCACCCTGATAGGTATCCAGATTGAGGGAACGCAGTGAAGTCCTGCGCCAGGCATCCTCTTTATCGGTAGGGAACGGCAAGGCTTTCCACTCTTCCCAGGCAGCTTTGCGGAATTCCGTTAATTCATCTACCTGCGAAAAATCCGGGGCAAACCCTATTTCAGTGGGGATCGTAATTTCAGAACGTTGCGATCTGGTAAATTTGACGGTTGTATCAGCCATGTGTCTAATCCGGGGTTACCCCACCGATCCTTCCATTTGCAGCTGGATCAAGCGGTTCATTTCTACAGCGTATTCCATAGGAAGTTCTTTTACAAGCGGCTCAATGAAACCCGAGACCACCATTGTAGTAGCTTCTTCCTGGCTCAGGCCGCGGCTCATCAAATAGAAAAGCTGCTCCTCGCCGACTTTAGAGACAGAAGCCTCATGCCCAATGGTCACGTCTTCCTCGTCAATCTCAATCGTCGGATAAGTGTCTGAGCGCGACTGCGGGTCTAGCAGGAGCGCATCACAGGCAACATTGGAGCGCGAGTTGGTGGCGCCTTTGTACACCTTCAAGAGGCCACGGTAAGATGACCTGCCGCCATTTTTGCTGATGGACTTTGAGGTCACTTTAGAGCTGGTGTTGGGGGCAAAGTGAATTACCTTTCCGCCGGCATCCTGTTGCTGGCCCTCGCCTGCAAAGGCAACAGAAAGGATTTCACCATGCGCACCTGGCCCCATGAGGTAGGTTGAGGGATATTTCATGGTCACTTTTGAGCCGAGGTTACAATCCACCCACTCCATAGTGCCATTCTCTTCCACCATCGCTCTCTGGGTTACCAGGTTATATACATTGGTGGACCAATTCTGGATAGTGGTATAGCGCACGCGTGCGCCTTTTTTAACCACAATCTCGATCACGCCGCTATGAAAAGAATCGGTGGTGTACTGGGGCGCGGTACAGCCTTCAACATAATGAACCTGCGCACCCTCATCCGCAATGATCAGGGAACGCTCAAATTGGCCAATGTTGGCCAGGTTCAAACGGAAGTAAGCCTGCAATGGCAGCTCAACTTTTACACCCTTGGGCACATATACAAACGAGCCGCCCGACCAGACGGCCGAGTTAAGCGCGGCGAATTTGTTATCCTCGATGGGTATTACCGTACCAAAATACTGGCGGAAGATATCCGGATGTTTGCGCAACCCATCCTCAATGCTCAGGAAGATGACACCCTGCTTTTCCAGGTGCTCCTGAATACTGTGATAAACCATTTCGGATTCATATTGCGCGCCAACGCCTGCAAGGAACTTGCGCTCGGCCTCAGGGATGCCCAGGCGGTCAAAGGTACGCTTGATCGTATCCGGCACCTCGTCCCAGGTTTTGCCTGAGCCGTCGGTGGGTTTGACATAGTAGTAAATCTCATCCAGATTGAGGCCGGAGATATCGGCTCCCCAGGTGGGCATAGGACGCTTCTGGAAATGCGCAAGCGCCTTTAGCCGAAAATCGGTCATCCATTGCGGCTCCCCTTTGAGCCTGGAGATATTGCGGACAACCGCTTCACTTAGCCCTTTTTCGCTTTTATAAATCGAGGTATCAGGATCGCTGAACCCATACTGATATTCATCAATCTTATTCAGAAACTCAGGTTTGTTTTCGCTACCCATAAAAGACCTTCCAGGTCATCTAATCAATTGTCAACGGACTCGTACTTTTCACGAATCCACTCGTAACCGTGCTCTTCCAGATGCAAAGCCAGTTCCGGGCCGCCGGATTCCACAATCGTTCCACCCAGCATGACATGCACAAAGTCGGGCTTGATGTAATTCAACATACGCTGATAATGGGTGATCAGCAAAACACCGATGTTCTGGCTGCGGAGAATATTTACGCCTTCCGAGACAACCTTGAGCGCATCAATATCCAGCCCGGAATCGGTCTCGTCAAGGATTGCAATCTCGGGTTGGAGAATTGCCATCTGCAGAACCTCTGCGCGTTTCTTTTCTCCGCCAGAAAAGCCCTCATTCAAATAACGGCCGGCAAATGAAGGATCCATCTTGAGCATCTGCATTTTTTCAACCAGCAGCTTGCGGAACTCCGGGATGCTAATGCCCTTGTCATCGGTGTTTTCGGCTTTGCGCCGGGCATTTACAGCCGTGCGTAGGAAATTAGCCATAGTAACCCCGGGAATGGAAACCGGGTATTGAAAGGCCAGGAACAACCCCAGGCGCGAGCGCTCATCCACAGAGAGTTCAAAAAGCTGTTTCCCCTTAAAAGTGGCGCTGCCCTCAGTTACTTCATAAGAAGGATGCCCCATCAGCGTATAGGCCAGGGTAGATTTTCCCGTGCCGTTTGGCCCCATGATGGCATGCACTTCTCCCTGCTTCACTGCAAGGCTCAAACCCTTTAGGATTTCTTTTTCTTCGATATTCACATGTAAGTTTTCGATCACCAGTTCCGACATGCATAACTCCAAACAAGCATTTGTATGATTTTTATGATGTTTATTATTTTTATCCAGCAACCGCGGTTATTATAACACCTCTGCCCTTTCCAGTCAATATTTACTATATTTATCAAATTATTGACAATTATTATCACCTCGTGGTATATTAAGAAACAGGAAATTATGATGAAAAGTACCCGTGACCGGATTTTAAAAACCTTACTCAATCACCCCAATGCTTCTATCACCGACCTTGCCGCAGCAGTGAGCATTAATGCCATTTCTGTTCGGCACCATTTGACCACGCTGCTGGCAGACGGGTTGATTGTTGCCAACGAGGTCAGGCACGGCGTAGGCCGCCCTCGCCTGGTCTATTCCCTTTCCGAGAGCGGGCAGGAAAAATTCCCCACGCGCTACATGAACCTCACCAATAAGTTGCTCGACCAGCTCAAGCAAACTCTCTCCAGCGAACAAGTGCAGGAGATGTTTTTGAAGATTGCCCAATCCATGGCAAAAGACCAAATGGATAAAACCAGGGCCTTATCTCTGGAGCAAAAACTTGATTTTATCCAGCAAGCGCTGGCAGCAGAAGGTTTTATGATCGAGTGGGAAAAGAAAGAAGACGGTTATACGATCAACGAAATTTCCTGTCCGTACTATCATATTGGGCAATCTCACCCAGAAGTATGCATTTTGGACCAAACGCTCATTTCGTCCATTCTTTCCCGCAAGACCCAAAAGGTCACCTGCGTACTGGACGGGGATCAATGCTGCTCCTATCACATTAAAGCCTAACCCCTGGAGAGACCATGACAGAACAAGCCAAACCCGGCACTAACCGTCCCGTTTGGGAAGCGGAAACTACTCACCCCGAGCTGTGCGACCAGCTCCGTAAGGGGTTAAGCGAAATCACCGATCCAGAGATCAACCTCAATATCATCCAGCTAGGCCTGATCCGCAATGTCAAGATCGATGACGAGGGAGCAATCGTCAAGATGATCCTCACCACCCCGTTCTGTCCTTACGGGCCGGCGATGCTGGAATCTACCCGCCAGAAAGCTGAGCAAATCCTGGAGCGCCCGGTTGGCATTGATTTCGGCCTGGAGGCCTGGGATTTTTCCATGATGGAAGAGGGACTCGGCGGGGAATGGGGGCTGTTTTAAATCGCGTAACCGTTTTTGGGTTACAATTGCTGCATGATTCGCAGCATCTTCTTCGCACCCCAAAAATCTCCAGAATACCTGAATACAATTGATGAAATCGCTGCAAGAATCGGCAACCCCAATGGGTATCTTTGGGTGAGCATCGAATCTGCCAGTAATGAAGAATTGCAACAATTCCTCATCGATACGTTTCACTTTCACCCACTGGCAGTGGAAGATTGCCAGACGAATGGCTACCAGGCTGCCAAGGTAGACGATTTTGTGGATTATCTTTTCATCATCACCCATGCGCTGAAGACCGAAAAAGAATCCCTTGAGATCAACACTTCCGAGCTGAATATTTTTCTGGGAGAGAATTACATCGTTTCGGTATGCACAAACCCGACCATGTCCCCGGTGGATCGCGCCTGGGCGCGTGCCAAGCGGGATTTCCGCATTACCAACTTTGGCCCCGACTTTTTGTGCCATTCGATCCTGGATGCCCTGGTGGATGAATACCTGCCCCTGATCGATGAAATGGAATCGGAAGTAGAATGGCTGGAAGACAGCGTTCTGGAAAAACCCACCCCCACGACGTTGCAAAAGTTGCTTTCGCTAAAACATAACATCATGGCATTACGGCGCATCATTTCTCCGATGCGTGAGGTGATGAATCGGCTTTCCAGGGATGAATTTGCGCAAATCGACACCCAGAGTCGCTACTACTTCCGCGATATTTATGATCATCTGGTGCGCATACAAGATTTGGCAGATACGCTGCGCGATATCATTTCCGGCGCGTTGGATATCTACCTGAACTCAACCAGCTTACGCCTGAACGAGATCATGAAAGCCCTCACCATCGTTTCGACCATTTTCCTGCCCCTGTCCTTCATCGCCGGCGTGTTTGGCATGAACTTTTTGCATATCCCCGGGTCTGCCCATCCCCTTGGCTTTTATCTCGCCTGTGTTTTAATGGTACTTTTGGGGGTTGCCATGGTGTTCTATTTCAAGAAGCGCAATTGGTTTTAATCCATCAGCAAAAGGACATTCCATCGCTCATGACCATGATCATCAGTGACAGCACGTGCGATCTCTCAGCCGAACTCATCCAGAAACACAACATTCAGGTCATCCCTCTTTCGGTGTTCATTGCCGGCCGTAACTATCTGGACGGGGTTGAACTCACCACCCCCGCTCTGTTTGAACTTGTTGAGAAGAACGGTGAGTTACCCAAAACATCAGCGCCTTCCATAGAAACCTATAAGGCCGTTTTCGATAAATACCCTGAATTGGTTTATATCGGAATCAGCTCAAAATTATCAGCCAGCTACCAGAGCAGTTTACTGGCGCTTGAGGGTAGCAACGCGCAAAAAAAGATTGCCATCGATTCATTAAATCTCTCCACCGGCATTGGCCTGCTGGTGCTTGCAGCGAGCGACCTCAGCAGACAAGGTTTCAGCGCCAGCCAGATCGCCGAGCAGATTTATCCAAGAATCTCCAAAGTGCGCACCTCTTTTGTCATCGACACCCTTGATTACCTCTATAAAGGCGGGCGCTGTTCAGCTCTGGAACTCGTGGTCGGCAGCCTGCTCAAAATCCGCCCGGTGATCGAGGTACGCCCCGATGGCACGCTTGGGGTCAAAGACAAGATCAGCGGTAGTCGCAAAAAGGCATTGCTTTCAATGGTCAGCGAAATCGTTGCAAAAAGAGAAGAAATTGACCCGCAGCGCGCGTTTGTTACCCATTGTGCCTGCCCCGAAGATGCAGTGTTCCTCAAAGAAGAACTGGAGAAACTGGCGTTGTTTGGAGAAATCCTGATCACAGAAGCTGGCTCTACGATTGCCAGCCATTGCGGGCCAAAGACGATTGGCATCCTCTACTTGACCAAATAAAAAGACCGGTTTCCCGGTCTTTTTTTCTAGATCAAGCCCATTTCCTTGCCAACTTTTTTGAAGGTTTCCAGCACCTTCTCCATTTGCTCATCGGTGTGTGTAGCCATGTAACTGGTACGCAGTAACTGATGTCCGGCATTGACGGCCGGGGAAACCACCGGGTTCACAAACACGCCGTTGTCAAAGAGCTTCTTCCACGTGAGGAAGGTCTTTGTATCGTCACCGATGATGATCGGCACCACCGGGGTCACCGAGTTGCCGATGTCAAAGCCGAGGGAGCGGAACCCCTTGCGCATCTTCTCTGCCACATCGATCACCCGCTGGGCACGCTGCGGTTCTTCGCGCATGACTTCCAGAGCAGCCAGGGCGGCTGCGGCATTGGCTGGCGGAATACTGGCGCTGAAGATCAGCGCACGGGCAAAGTGCTTGATGTAATGCACGGTATCGGCATCACCGGCGATGAAACCGCCCAGGGAAGCAAAGGACTTGCTGAAAGTGGACATAATCAAGTCAACTTCATCCGTCATCCCCAAGTGCGCAGCCGTGCCATGCCCTCCGCCCAGCACCCCCATGCCGTGCGCATCATCCACCATCAAGCGAGCGCCATGCTCCTTTGCGATGGGGGCCATTTCTTTGAGAGGAGCCAGATCGCCTTCCATACTGAACATGCCATCCACAACGACCAACTTGCCTACGTTGTCCGGGATGGATTTCAGTACCCGCACCAGGTGATCCATGTCATTATGGCGAAAACGCTCGATCTTCCCGTATCCCAGGCGTGCGCCGTCCACAATGCTGGCGTGGTCATCTTTATCGAGAACAACCACATCATCACGCCCGATCAGAGAGCTGACGGTACCCAGGTTCGTCTGCATACCAGTGGAGAACACCAGAGCTTCTTCCTTGCCCACCCAGGCTGCCAGTTCATGTTCCAATTGCTCATGCATGGCAAGCGTTCCATTAAGAAAACGCGATCCGGTGCAGCTTGTGCCAAACCGTTTGATGGCATTGATGGCAGCTTCGCGCACTTTCGGATGTGTGGTCAGACCCAGGTAGTTATTCGACCCGCACATGATCAAACGCTTGCCCTGGTAAACCACTTCTGTCCCTTCATTTTCATTCAAGGGAATGAAGTAAGGGTAAATACCACTTTCCATTGCATCTTTGGCGGTAGTAAATGCCTTGCACTTTTCAAACAGATCCATAATTCCCTCGCAGTTAATAAAACAAGAATAAGAGAAGGAAATTATACTCGATTCATAGGCCACTTGAACTTGTGCTAAGATTAACCAATCGGCCATGAACCAAAGTGAACCTGATTATTTCATCGGTCTTGAAACCGGCGGCAGCAGTATCCGTTGCTGCATTGCGTCCGGCCCTTTTGCAATAGTCGCAAAGTGCCAGATCCCTACCACAAAACCTGAAGCAAGCATGGATAAAGTGATCGCCTTTATCCAAAACGAACTGACCTCAAAGAAACTCGCAATAAAATCGATGGGGATTGCCAGTTTTGGCCCGGTAGATCTGCACCGCGAAAGCCCAACATACGGTTCGATCACCTCTACCCCAAAGCTTGAGTGGCAGGATTTTCCGTTGGTGCAATACCTGAAAAACGCGTTCAGCTTTCCAATTGCGTTTGATACTGACGTAAACGCCGCCGCCCTGGCCGAACTCAAGTGGGGTGCGGGCAGCGGCCTATCTGACCTGGTCTATGTGACTGTTGGTACGGGCATTGGCGGCGGGGTTATTTGCAATCATCAATTGGTTCACGGGGTCATCCATCCAGAGATCGGACACATGCGCATCAGGCATGACACCGCCAGCGATCCCTTTGGGGGCAACTGCCCATTCCATCAGGATTGCCTGGAAGGCCTGGCAAGCGGGAGCGCCATGGAAGCCAAGTGGGGTGTTCGCCCGAATGAACTCCCACATGATCATGCAGGCTGGGAACTTGAGGCGCAATACCTGGCACAGATGGCGCTCAACCTTACGCTCACCTTTTCACCGCAAAGGATCATTATCGGCGGCGGCATCAGCCAACATTCCGGCATTTTGCCCAAAATTAGATCGGCCTTCCAACAACAACTGAATGATTATTTGCGTTCACCACTCTATAAGCAGCAACTAGACAGTTACATCGTAGCGCCAAAACTCGGGCAAGATGCAGGCATCCTCGGTGCCATTGCACTGGCCCAATCCATCTAGCCACATCGGAGGAACAATGAGATCAAAATATTCATGGTGGTCAGTATACGTTTTGGGTTTCCTGGGGTCACTGGCCTGGGGTGTCGAAAATCAGTATTTCAACACCTTCATCTACAACGAAATTACCCCTGATCCAAGGCCAATTTCCTGGATGGTGGCAGCAAGCGCGGTTACCGCCACTCTGGCTTCAATATTCATGGGCGCACTGAGTGACCGCATGCGCTACAAGTGGGGAAGAAAACCCTTTCTCCTCATCGGATATATTCTCTGGGGCGTCACCACAGCAGTTTTCCCCCTCTCCGCTTTTGTATCCTCCATCGGCATCGCCATTGTGCTGGCAATCGCCTTTGACTGCGTGATGACCTTCTTTGGTTCCTCAGCTAACGACTCGGTGTTTCATGCCTACGTTGCCGATATTACAACGGTCGAGAACCGTGGCAAAGTGATGGGTGTGCTGGAAATCCTCACCTGGGTAGCCATGCTGGTGGTTTACGGCGGAGCTGGCTTCGCCATTGATTACCTGGGATACTACGCCTTTTTCTATATCATCGGCGGCTTGGTGCTGGTACTGGGATTGGCTGCCGGTATCAGCGTCAAAGAACCGGAGAAACCGCAGGCACCGCCAAAAGGTTCCTACTTTTCGCAAATCGCCGGCACATTTCGCTGGTCGGTACTGCGCGCCAACGAGAACCTGCTCCTGCTCTTCATTTCGATCACCCTGTGGGGAATCGCACAGCAGGTTTTCTTCCCTTACCTGATTATCTACATCAATCACTACCTCAAAAAGACGACCACCGAATCCTCCATTGTCATTTTCCTGGCGATCTTGCTGGGTGGCATCGCGCTGGCATATCCGCTGGGCATGCTGGTGGATAAGTGGGGACGCAAGAAAGTAGCCCTGTTAGCCATCCTCGGTGAGATGATCGGCCTGGTTGCGTTCTCTTTTTCCAGATCGATCATCGCGCTGGTGCTCACCGGCATCCTGTGGCTGGCGCCCCTCAGCGCCTGGACAATCGCCACCGGTGCCTGGAGCAAGGACCTTTACCCAGAGGATAAACGCGGCCAATTTGCCGGCTATCTGATCTTGTTCTCGGTAGCGTTCACCATGACGATCGGGCCAATGATCGGGAGCTGGCTAACCACCAGTTTCGGCATTCAGGCAGTGATTAATGAACAAAATGGTTACATTCCCACGCCCCTGATCTTCCAGGTAGGCGGCCTGGCCACGCTGCTGGCAGCAATACCCATTTACATGATGAAAAAGCAGACAGGCACAGCACAAGCGAACCCATTGGCGGAGGGAACAAAATGAGCATTCCCGAATTCATTTTGCGAAAGCTGGTCGTTCCCAAAAGCCTCAAACGCACCCCCTCGGGGTTCACGTTCATCATACGCAACACCTTTGGCCCCGCCACCATCACCCAGTTCCAATTGTTTAATGATGGGAGTGAAATTCCTTCCTCGCAGATCACCATCTCCCAGGAGGGAAAACCCGCCCTGACAGGTGAAACGTGCAGCCCGGAGAACCCGCTGCTGACACCGGTTAACGCGGATATTGTCATAAATGCAAAGTCAATGAAGCCCCTGGGCGTGGTGACAGTAAAAGCAACCACAAAAGATGTGGGCGAACTTGAATTTACCATTGCAGAGGAAAAGAAAGCCAAAAAAACCCGACAAATTCCGCCCTCCTGGACTGCCGCGTTGCGCCCGGTCTTGAAATCAACTGTGCACGTGAACTTATCCAGCACAGGAGAGGCAATTTCCCCTTACCTTCTTGGCCAGTTCGTGGAGCATTTGGAGCGCTGCGTTTACGATGGCATTTGGAGCAGCGATGGCAGCAAAACCCGCGCCGATACTGTTGATCTGATCAAGCAACTTAATCCACCCATGATCCGCTACCCCGGCGGAAATTTTGCCAGCGGTTATCACTGGGAAGACGGCATTGGCCCCAAAGAACGCCGCCCGCGGCGCCACGATGCCGCCTGGCAGGCCGAAGAATCCAACCAGGTGGGTACGGATGAATTTTTGGCCTTTTGTGAGGAGATCGGCACAGAAGCCTGCATCGTTGTCAATGATGGCTCCGGCACGCCAGAAGAAGCTGCCCGCTGGGTGGCCTACTGCAACTCCTCCAAAGATTCCGAATTGGGCAAGCTGCGAGCTGCTAACGGCCACCCTGAACCATATCAGGTTCATTATTGGGGGGTAGGCAACGAGGTATGGGGAGCCTGGCAAATTGGCACCACCAACGCCGGTGAATACGTCAAACGCATGAAACGCTTTATCACCGCCATGAAGAAGGTTGATCCGACCATTAAAATTGTGGCGGTTGGCAACCACCCACTTACTGAGGATGCCAACAATCCAGCGGCGTTATGGAATAAAGAGGTTCTGGAAAAAGCCGGCGATCTGATTGACTATCTCTCCTGGCACATCTACCAGCCCGAAAAGGAAGGCTGGCAAGACACCACCGATGAACTGGAACTCTTTAAAACAATATGCGCTGCACCGCTTGACATCGATAACTATCTCAAGCGTATCCAGAAACAAATCGAGTCAAGTGACTACAAGGGAAAAATATATCAGGCACTGGATGAATGGAATGTATGGCTGCCTCCCAAAAAGGGAGAAATCAGCATGCACCATGTGACTTATACCATGCGCGATGCCCTGTATGTGGCCTCCACGCTGGCAGTGCTCTTCCGTAACAACGATAAAGTGAGGATTGCCAACCTGGCACAACTGGTAAATGTGCTCCCGTTAATTCAAACCAACGACAACACGGCCATTGCCACTGCCATTTATTACCCGTTCATTCTGTTCAGCCAGATGCTGGGTACGCCGGTACAGATAGAGACCATCTCGCCAAAGTTCAATTCTGAAAGCATGGGACCAAATATCAGTGCGCATCAAATGGTGGATACGCTGGATTGTTTGGCAACAATAAACGAGAAAAAGAAAACCCTCAATGTTCTGCTGATCAACCGCGACCCGTTGCAAAGGATGAGCGTCGAGCTTCAAGCGAATCACGCACCACTCAAGCCCAAATGCGCCACCCTGATCACTGCAGGCCATCCCCTGGCTGCCAATACCTTTGCAGGCCCGTATCGCGTAAAGTTAATTGAAGGCAAATTGCCCAAACATCAGAATGGGTCTTTTGTTTTTGAATTAAAACCAGCGGAGATTGCCCTGCTCGAATTCGAGCAACCCTGATTCCTGCTACTGCTTCGCCCTTGCCAGATCGAGGGTTTCAACCGCATGGCGTAGATGCGGGATGACAATGCTGCCCCCAACCACCAGAGCAACGTTGAAGAGTTCAATAAACTCCTCATCGGTTACCCCAAAGTTAACACATTGCAGCACATGGTAATCGATGCAGTCATTGCAGCGCAGCACCATCGAGGCCACCAGCCCCATCATCTCTTTAGTCTTTTTGTCCACTGCACCGTCTTCATAAGCCGCGGTGTCCAGGTTGAAAAACCGTTTGATCCCGAGATGGTTAGTAGCAAGGATGCGGGAGTTCATCTTGCTGCGATAGGCATTGAATTCGTCAATTCGGCTCATGCTCATTCCCTCACGTTAGTGATACCTGTGATCCGGTGAAGTGCAAGCGTAGAATCTTGCGGCCGTGTGCAGCCAGTGCAGCCTCATCTCCCAATGCCTGCGCCAGGCAGAACTTGCCAAAAGTGATGCCTTCCGTGGGGATGGAAATATCCCTCTCGGGAGTGTTGTCCAGAATCAGGAACAGCCCATTATCCGGGCCGCCTTTGTGCAGCTGGCCGGTGGAATGAAGGTACCGCGGGCCAAATCCCAACGTTGTGGCAACCCCATAACGCTCCAACAAAACCTTTCGCAGGTCGTTCAAAAGTGTCTCATTTTGCGCATTGCGCGGGATAAAAGCATTGATCGCCACGTAAGTGCTCTTTGAATGGCACTTAGCAACAAAAGTATCAACCGCATCCATCGGTGTGGATACCCCCGCAAGTTCCAGGTGCTGATTGGAGTACACCTGGAAGTCTTCAGCTTTGACAAGGGGTGGCGGCACCACAAACTGCCCGGTCTTGCGGTAGGCCTCGATGCCAGCCAGAGTACGGGTCTTGGCATCCTGCACATCCGGTTGATCGAACGAATTGACACCCAGAATCGAACAGGCTACGGCGGTTGCCACTTCCCACAGGTAGAACTGATACCCCAAATCGAGGGCAGAATTCACATCAAGCTGCACCAGCGGGTGGCCGGCAGATTTCAAAGCACTAGCAAATTGATCCAAATGGCCATCTTTACGCAGGTATACGAACAGCCTGTCGTGCTGGAATTTTTGCGGAGAAGCCATCGGCTCGGTGGCAATGGGCAGGATGCCTTTGCCATTTTTGCCGCTGCTCTCCGCGATCAATTGTTCCATCCAGGAAGCCAGGGCATTCCACTCGCCATCCGCCAGAATGGTCAGTTTATCTCTGCCGCTTAATGCAGCCTCACCAACAATGCTGCCAAGCACAAACCCGGGGTTGGATTCGATTGGCTGGTCCGGCTTAAACCATTTCCCATAAAACTGTACATTGCCGATCATCTGTGCAACGTCAATGCCGCATAAAGCAGCAGGCACCAAACCAAATGCGGTCAACGCCGAGTTGCGCCCGCCTACGCGAGGATTGGCTGTGATGATCTTGCGGAAATGTTTTTCCTGCGCCAACTGCTCCAGCTTTGTACCCGGATCGGTAATTGCCATGAAATGTGCGCCGGCAGCGTCGCCCAGTTTCTTGTGCGCGCAATCGTAGAAATAATTGTAAAAGGCATTGATCTCACCGGTTGTGCCGGACTTGCTGGAAACCACGAACAATGTCTTTTCAAGCGGGTTGTGTTCTTCGGCAGCGGCAACCTCGTCCGGGTGGGTAGAATCCAGGATGGAGACTTTTAGCTGCTGTGAGCTGTCCTTGCCGGCAGCCTGGATAAGCGAGAATACCTCAGGGGCAAGCGAAGAACCCCCCATCCCCAGGATCAGGACATTGGTAAAGCCATCCTTCAGCAGGTCTGCCAGCAGGCCGGAGTATTGTTCAAGGACCTCCCCGGTGTTCCAGGGAGCTTCCAGCCAATCCATACGTTGCCGGATCTCTTTTTGTCCATCCGGTGATTCCGTCCACAGGCCGGGGTCATGCTGCCAAAGGCGTTTGAGAAAGTCCGTTTTTGCCAAAACCTGCAGCCGCTGTGAAACCCGCGAAGATAAATCGCCAAGCCGGGCGACTTCATCCTTCCGTTTCGTATCGATCAACGCAATCAGGTTATTGAAAGCATCAATAAATGCCTGTACTCCCTCTGATTCAAGTGACTCTGTTACCTCATTGATCGAGATGCCGCATTTCTCCAGCGCAGCAAACAACGGCGCAATCTTGTCAGGATCCGCAGCAATGGTTGCTGCGGCCTTGCCGTGGTCCAGAAACGCTGCAAGCGTAACCGGCGGAACGGTATTGACCGTGTGCGCGCCGATCAATTCCTCCACGTATATTACATCCCGGTATGCGGGGTTCTTCGTGCTGGTGGAAGCCCAGAGCGGACGCTGGTAAGTAGCACCACCTGCCTGAAGTTTTTGGAAACGCGGAGAAGTAAATACCTGCTGGAACGCCTGATATGCCAGCCGGCTATTGTAGATGCCGGCCTTGCCAGACAAATGCTGCAATTCAGTTGCCCTATCAGGGGATGCCTGTGCTTTTTGGGAGAGCAAGCCATCAATCCTGGTATCCACGCGTGAAACGAAGAAAGAGGCTACCGAAGAGACGTGCTCGATAGGATTGCCAGCAAGCAGGCGATCCTCCAGGCCAGCAATGTAAGCCTCGGCCACTTCCCTGTACCGCTCCACAGAGAAGATCAGCGTCACATTCACATTGATCCCCAGGCCGATGAGCTTGCGGATGGCGGGAATACCAGCCTTAGTGGCAGGTACTTTGATCATCAAATTGGGCCGGGCAACTCGCTGCCATAAGCTGACGGCCTCAACCACGGTACCCTCGGTATCGTGCGCCAGGTTGGGGTTCACCTCAATGCTCACGTACCCGTCCAGCTTATTGCTGGCGGCATACACCGGTGCAAATAAATCCGCAGCACGCTGGATATCGTCGATTGCCAGGTACCAGAAAATTTCCTCTGCGGGCACACCCGCCCAGGCCAGCGTTTGCAGTTGGTTGTTGTAATCCGTAGATTTTCCAATCGCATTGTGAAAAATACTGGGATTGGAGGTCATCCCCACGATCTCATTCTGTTCAATCATGCGCGCAATTGCGCCGCTTTGAAGCATAGAGCGCTGGATGTTGTCATACCAAAGCGATTGGCCAAGCGTTTTAAGAGCCTCAAGATTTTTCATCACTTCAACCCCAAGAGGAGATTTTTACTTTTTACCCAAATTGCCAGATTCCAACTGTAGAGTCTTGTTAAAGCGCCGCAAGTGACGCTCTTCTTGTGAGAAACGCGCATTAAGAAAAGCCGTAACAATCTCTTTGGCCAACTCTACACCCACAATGCGCGCACCCAGGCAAAGGGTATTCATATTGTCATGCTCCACGCCCTGATGTGCAGAATAGGTGTCGTGACAAATGCCAGCATAAATGCCTTTGATCTTGTTTGCGGCAACGCAAACCCCTACCCCGGAGCCGCACAGCAAAATTCCGCGGTCGGCTTGCCCATTGAGAATGGCATTGGCCACTTTTTCGGCATAATCCGGGTAATCCACCGGTTCCTGATTGAAGGTTCCCAGGTCCTCAACCGCGTGCCCAAGCTCCTCAACCAGATTTATGATCTCGTCCTTGACGGGAAATCCAGCATGATCACAAGCAATAGCTATGCGCATTATCTTCCTTCCTTCACAAGCAATTCCAGGCCCCTGGCTGCGATTGCTTCTGGCGTAAAGCCGTATTTTTCAAAGATCGTTTGATATGGCGCCGAAGCACCAAAATGGTCAATCCCAATCACCAGCCCCTCACTCCCGGTCCATCTTTCCCAACCCATGCTCACACCCAATTCCACCGCAATGCGTTTTTGCACAGACGGAAGCAGCACGGACTCTTGATACGCTTTTGAAGTTTGAGAGAACAACTCCCAGCACGGGAAGGAAACCATCCGTACGCCATAGCCCTTCTCCGCGATCCGCTTGCCAGCTTCCAGAACAAGGCTGACCTCTGATCCAGACGCCATGAGGATCAATTGTGGTGCTTTGCCCCCCAGATCGGCGAGCACATAGGCGCCTTTTTCCAGATTGGCAGCTGCGGCCAAAGCGCCACGATCCAGGGTTGGCACCGCCTGGCGGGAAAAGACCAGCACCGTGGGGCCATGCCTGTGGGCAATGGCAGCCTTCCAAGCACAGGCAGTTTCGTTGGCGTCGCAAGGGCGAATGATCGTGAGGCCGGGGATGGCACGCAAGGACGCCAGGTGTTCAACCGGCTGATGGGTTGGGCCATCTTCCCCCAGACCTACGCTGTCATGCGTCATTACCCAGATCGACTGTAAGTGTGAGAGTGCAGAAATACGCATGGCACCACGCATATAATCGGTAAAAACAAGGAAGGTAGCACCAAATGGAGTCAGCCCACCGTGGTAAGCCATGCCATTCACCACAGCGCCCATACCATGCTCACGCACGCCAAAATGAAAATATCGCCCAATGGGGTTATTGGCTGAATAATCACTGGAATTCTTGAGCTTGGTATTATTGGAAGGGGTCAGGTCGGCCGAGCCGCCCACAATTTCCGGCAGTGTGTCTGCCAGGGCGTTCAATACCTGGCCGGAAGCAGCGCGGGTGGCCATCCCTTTGGCATCCGCTTCAAATTTCGGCAGGCAATCTTCCCAGGCTGGGGGTAACTCCCCAGCAAAGCGACGCGCAAATTCTTTCTCCTGCTCAGGATACAATTTTTGATAGTCCGCCAGCAGTGCCGCCCATTCCTGCGCTTTTTCATGTCCCTTGCGCCCAATATCCCGATAGATTGCAAGCGTATCCTCTGGCACAAAGAAGCGCGGTTCAAGGGGCCAGCCTAGTTTTTGCTTGGCGCCATTCAGCTCCTCATCACCGGGGGGTTCACCGTGCGCCTTGGCAGTATCCTGACGGGTAGGCAGCCCATAGCCAATATGCGTGCGGCAAATGATCAGCGACGGACGCGGGTCAGCCTTTGCGGCAATGATAGCTTTGTCGATCTCTTCCACATCGTTGCCGTCCTGCACATGCAGCACTTGCCAGCCATAAGCCTCAAAACGTTTACTGCGATCCTCGGTGAAAGCAAGTTCAGTGGAACCATCAATGCTGATGCGGTTGTCATCGTAGCAATAAATCATCTTGCCCAGCCGCAAGTGCCCGGCCAGCGAAGCGGCCTCTGAGGCAACCCCTTCCATCAGGTCGCCATCGGTGACGATGCCATAGACATAATGATCCATCAGTTTGTGGGTATCGGTATTAAATTCTGCAGCCAGATGAGTTTCAGCAATTGCCATGCCAACGCCATTGGCAAACCCCTGCCCCAGCGGGCCGGTAGTGGTATCCACACCGGGGGTAACACCAAATTCAGGGTGGCCGGGGGTGATGGAACCCCACTGGCGGAACTGTTTGAGGTCGTCCAGCGAAACCGCATAGCCGGTGAGGTAGAGCAGACTGTAGAGCATCATCGAGCCGTGTCCACCAGATAAGACAAAGCGGTCACGATCCGGCCAGTTTGGGTCTTGTGGATCGAATTTTAGATGTTTTGTCCAGATGGTATAGGCAATGGCTGCAGTGCCCAGGGGTAAGCCGGGGTGGCCAGAGTTGGCTTTTTGAACACCGTCCACGGCTAAAAAACGAAGTGTGTTGATCGCTTTTTCGGTCAATAAATCATTCATCGTGTCCTCCGGGTAACCTTTTTATTTTACCACCCGGAGAGCACGATGCTTTTGAAATTCATGAAGTTCAGTTCAATCGACCGATTTTTTGTTGAGCCGCAAGCTGTTGGTAACAACAATCACACTGCTCATGGCCATTGCCGCTGCGGCAAAGATAGGGATGAGCAGCCCAAAGGCTGCCACCGGGATGAGAATAATGTTGTAGATAAAGGCCCAGAAAAGGTTTTGCTTGATGGTGCGCACCGTATTCCTGGACAAAGTAACGGCGCGCGCTACGCCCCCCAGGTCACCGCTGACAAGGATGACGGGCGCAGAAGACATGGCAATATCCGTGCCTGTACCAATGGCCACGCCCACATCCGCCTGGGCCAGCGCCGGCGCATCGTTGATGCCATCCCCTACCATCATTACCTTTTTCCCCTGCTGTTGTAGTTGGCGTACCTGCGCAGCCTTGTCGCCGGGGAGAACATCGGCAATCACTTGATCAAGCCCAACCGAAGAAGCAACCGATTTGGCTGTGCGCGCGTTATCGCCGGTGATCATCAACACCTGAATACCCAGATTGCGCAACTTTTCGATGGCCGGCTTGGAACCTGTTTTGACCTTATCCGCAATCGCAAATAGCGCTGCCGCCTTGCCATTCACCGCGGCAATGATGGGGGTTTTGCCCTGTAACTGAAACGCCTCAAGCTGTGCGGATAAATTGCCCTCATCAACCCCCTCTTCAGCCATAAGAGCAAGATTCCCCACCAGCACGCGCTTTCCATCAATTTCTCCGATAACGCCTTTGCCGGTCTTTGAAGTGAACAGGTCAGGTTTGCGCATCGCAAGGCCACGATTCTCCGCCTCTTCGACCAGCGCTTGCCCAAGCGGATGCTCGCTGGATTTTTCCAGCGATGCCGCAAGTGCAAGCACTTCGGATTCTGCAAAGCCGTTTAGCATAACCACATCGGAGACCACCGGATGCCCCGCCGTGATGGTACCAGTTTTGTCCAACACAATGGTATCCACTGAAGCAGCCTTTTCCAATGCCTCCGGGTTCTTGATGAGAATACCGATCTCAGCGCCTTTGCCGGTGCCTACCATGATGGCCGTGGGGGTTGCCAACCCCATCGCACACGGACAGGCAATCACCAGCACGGCCACCATGTTCACCAGTGCGCGCGTCAGGCTGGTCATCTCGGAATCTGCGGGCAGCGGTGAGCCAAAAATCATCCAGCCAGCAAACGTCAGCAGGGCCAGACCCAGTACCGCCGGGACAAAGATCGCGGATACCTTGTCAGCCAGTTTTTGTATGGGCGCTTTGCCGCTCTGGGCATCCTCAACCATCTTGATGATCTTGGAAAGGAAGGTCTCTTTGCCAACATGCGTCGCGGTGAATTGTATCCAGCCATTCTGGTTGATCGTGCCGCCTATCACCTCAGCGCCGAGCGTTTTTTCCACCGGCAACGGTTCCCCGGTCACCATTGACTGATCAACAAAAGTGCTTCCTTGCGAAACCACACCATCCACCGGGATGGACTCACCAGGCTTCACGATCACTTCATCCCCAGCTACCACCTCAGCCACCGGGAGCGTCGTATCTTGTCCGTTGCGCAGAACGGTGGCCGTCTTGGGCCGCAGACTCATCAGCTTTCTGACGGCATCGCCGGTTCGTCCTTTGGCGCGTGCCTCCAGATACTTCCCTAACTTGATCAGTGTGATGATCGTAGCGGAGGTTTCAAAATACACGTGCCCGTGCAAAACCCCAAATGTCACCAGAATCGAATAGATATATGCAACAGAGGAACCCAACGCTACCAGCACATCCATATTGGCAGAGCCATTGCGCAAGGCCTTGTAAGCCCCCACGTAATACTGCCAGCCAACGTAGAACTGCACCGGCGTCGCCAACGCGAGCATCAAGAGTTTGGAAACAAGCGAGTGGAAATAAGACGCCGGCAAAACGCCAAAATCACCAAGCATCGAATAAACCAGCAATGGCAGGCTAAAGAGGATGCCTATGACCAGGAGTCTTTTTTGCGCAGTGATCTCGGCTGTCCTGGCGATGCCCTCTGCATCCTGCTCACCCTCGGTTCCTGCCAGCGCCTCAAAACCACTGCGCTTGATGGCGGTGTAGATCTCATCCAGCGAGGTGAGGGTGGGAATGTACTGAACCAGCAAAGACTCAGAGGCTACATTCGCCTGCACCTTTTGAACACCGTCTATTTTTTGCAGGGCTTTTTCCAGGCGGCTGGCATCGGCAGCATCGGCCAGGCGTTTGAGACCGATCGTGGCCTCACCACTGGCAATGCCGTAACCCGCCCTTTCGATCCTGTGAACAAGGTCATCGATTTGCAGCAACGCCGGGTCGAAGTCAACCGTGGCGCGCTCTGTGGAAAGGTTCACCACCGCTTCACTAACGCCGGGCAGCTTTTTTACATTGCGTTCAATTGTGGCCACACAATTGGCACAGGTCATTCCCATTACAGGCAGTACGATCTGACGTTTCTCTGACATTCGAGTTATTTTGCTACCGGGTAATTGATCTCTTCCAACAGTTTTTCAATGGCTGGTTCTGTAGCGGGAGCATCAAATTCAACGGTGATGTTCTTGGCTGCCGCATCCCCATCCACTGACGACACCCCGGCCAGCTCGCCTAATTCCATCTTGATCGTGTGAACGCAGTGCATACAATGAATCGAGGGAATTTCATAAGTTACCTTTTTCATTTTTTCTCCTTATGCCTTATTTGAGTGTTCGAAGATTTCGCCGATCTCAGCAAGTACCCTTTCACGTTCCGATATATCCTCCCCGCGCACCGCAGTGATCACACAGGTTTTCAAGTGCTCGTCCAGGATCATCGAACTCACCTTATCCAACGCACTTTGCACAGCCTGTATCTGGCGGATGACATCGATGCAGTAATCACCGTTTTCAACCATTCTATTGATACCCTTTAGATGCCCCTCGATGGTACGCAACCTGACCAGAGCCTTTTCATTCTTCATCTTTTTCTCTCCCACCCCCCATGGGGGGGATATGGAAATCATATCACTTTGTTAACGGCTGTCAATAGTCTGCCCCATTGACAGGAATCCTTATTTTCAATAACATGGAGTCATGGTAGATATAACAAATCACCCACTTGCCGGGCAAACTGTACTGATCACCGGTGCCGCCAGAAGATTGGGGCGCACAATGGCGCTGGCGGTTGCCAATGCCGGCGGAAATGTGATCCTCCATTACAACAACTCCAAAACCGAAGCCGAGGAAGTGGCCGGGCAAATTCAGCAGCTTGGAAGAATAGCCAGATTGGTGTGCGCAGACCTCTCCAGTGGGGATGGCGTTCAACACTTGTGCGAACAGGCCTTCTCCGCCGCACCGGTGACCAGCCTCGTCAACAGTGCTTCGATCTTTCAAGATGCTGATTTCTTTTCAACAACAAATGAAATCTGGCAGGAGCATTTACAGGTAAATCTTACGGTCCCGTTCCTGCTCTCGCGTGCATTTACCGATCAGCTTCCAGCAGGACAATTTGGCCGGATCATCAATATGCTGGACTGGCGGGCGTTGCGCCCCGGCGGCGACCATTTTGCTTACACCATTTCCAAAGCCGCGTTGTTTTCCATGACACAGTCAATGGCGCAGGCGCTGGCACCACAAATTGCCGTCAACGCCATTGCACTGGGGGCGATCCTGCCACCGGAAAAACAAGCGGTGGATACCGCCCTGCTGGATAAAGTGCCCCTCAAGCGCTGGGCAAAACTTTCCGAACTGGAAAACCTGCTGCTATACTTACTTAATGCATCGCCCGCCATAACCGGCCAGGTCATTCACCTGGATGGTGGCAGGCAACTCATCCACTAAGCGAGGAATCTTGTATGGACAAAATATTCATCACCGATCTGTTGATCCGCGGGGTCATTGGCATTACCGAGAAGGAACGCGAACAACCACAGGATATCCTCGTGAATGTAGTCATTCAGGCAGATATCACGCAGGCGGCTAAATCAGATAATGTCGATGACAGTGTGAACTACCGCACGGTTGCCAAGAAGATTTTGGCACATGTAGAAACCATCAAACGCTATACCGTTGAAACACTGGCTGAGGACATTGCCCGCCTTTGCCTGGAAGAAGCGCACGCCCAGAGCGTGAAAGTACGCGTTGAGAAGCCCGGCGCTGTACGTTTTTCGAGATCGGTTGGCGTGGAGATCGAACGCCACAAGTAGCAGGATGAACAAGGCATACCTGATGCTGGGTTCCAATATCCAGCCCGAAGTCAACATTCCGCGGGCGCTGGGTCTTCTGGCAAGATCATTTCATCTTGTCAATATTTCAGATACCTGGCGCACCAAAGCCATCGGTTCCAAAGCAGATGATTTCTTTAACACGGCAGTAGAGATTGAAACAGGCCTGGACAAAGAGATGCTGAAAGAAAGATGCCTGTGTCACATCGAGGAGATCATGGGCCGCGTGCGGCAAAAAGATAAGAATGCCCCGCGCACCATTGATATTGACATCGTAGTTTTCAACGAGCAGGTACTGGAAAGCGCCATCTTTTCAGCAGAACACCTGGCCTTACCGCTTTCAGAATTGATACCCGGTCTAAAGAACCCCCAAAACAAAAGCAGCCTGAAAGAAATCGCTGCTACCCTGCATCAAGCAGGCAGCGCCACCCGGGTGGGACGCATCCTGCCACCAGAATAGCTTACGCGCTCCGCTGCTCAAGGTTTCTGACCACCTCTACAAGGAGGTGTGCAGAGTTCCCAACCGCAGAGCTGTTCTCCAAATTTTTTAATGCCTCAGAATAGAGTTCGCGATACTTCGCCGCGGTCTTTTCCTTGATCCCCTCATCCTCAAGATAACCGGCAAGCAGGCGCGCCTCCCCCAGTGCAATTTTCCCATCTCCTGCCCACGCAGATGCAAAATGCTTACTGTTTTCGACCCCGAGCAAAACCGGATAAGTTTTTTTTCTGGAGAGCAGATCGGCAAAAACAGGTTTGCCCGTTTGCCTCTCATCGCCCCAGATACCCAGAAAATCATCTTGCACCTGAAATGCCAGTCCCAGTAAGCGCCCGCATTCCAAAAGCGCCTGCAGGCTTGCGCTATCTGCGCCGGCAGCCATTGCTCCCAATTTGAAACAGGTGCCAAGCAAAGCCGCCGTTTTCCCGTCGATCATTTGCCAGTAAAGTTCAAGTGACACTGAAGATGCCTTTTCAAACGCCATATCCAGGTACTGCCCCCGCGTCAATTCCAGGCAGGTACGCTGCAAAACAAAAAGCGCTTCGGCGGCGGCTTGAGCACCCAGGCTTTCTCGCAAACCCTCAACGGATAGATAAGCCAGATTCAGAAGCGCATCCCCGGTATTGATCGCCTGCGGAATGCCCCATACCCTCCAGACGGACTCACGCCCTCGGCGCGTTTCACTGCCGTCCTGGATATCATCGTGCACCAGTGAAAAATTATGCAGCAACTCAACGGCAGCAGCAGCAGGCAGCGCCCGCTGCCAATCCTCACCTAAAAAATCGCAGGCTAACAAAACAAAAAGTGGGCGCAGGCGCTTGCCCTGTGACCCACCGCCAACATTTGCATCGTCAAGCCCCAGTTGATACTCCACCATACGCCGGTATTCATCTGGGTAGCCGTTCAGGCAATTCGTAATCGTCAACCGCAGCTGGCGGGTAATTGCCAACTGCATTTTCTCAACCAGTAGCGACTGGTCATTATTCATTCTTTTTCCATTGAGTTTTCTTCAGCGATGCCAGATCAGCTGCACCAACAGCAAACATGGTGATTCTGAGTTCCTGGATCACCTGATTGAGCCGAGCATCAATGGCTTCCTGAGAAACAGCCGCAGCACGGAAAAGGTGACCAGCCATTCCTGCAACAGAAGCGCCCAGAACTACAGATTTTGCCACATCAATCCCATGCCGGATGCCGCCGGAGGCAATAAGTGGAACCGTTGGGTGCTGCCCGTTGATCTCCGCCAGGCAATCTGCCGTGGCAATTCCCCAGTCTTTGAAATTCTCACAGATCGCGGCCCGCAACGGATCAGTGTTCCTGTATTTTTCCACCAATGCCCAGGAGGTACCGCCGGCACCGGCCACATCAATGCAGGCAACGCCGGCGTCAATTAATCGCCCGGCAACCTGCGCAGAAATCCCCCACCCAACTTCCTTGATAATCACCGGCAACGGCAACTGGTTACAGATCGCCGCGATCTTTTTAAGCAAGCCTGAAAAGTCAGTTTGGCCCTCGGGCTGCAAGGCTTCCTGGAGAGGATTGAGGTGTAGGATTAACGCATCCGCACCAATGAGTTCCACTGCCCGCTTGCACTCTGCCAGTCCCAGGCCGTAATTAAGCTGGACTGCCCCCAGGTTGGCATAGAGAGGTATGTCGGGTGCAATCTTACGCAGGTCTGTGGCCTGGCCTGCACCTGTGACCTCAACATCAATGCGCTGGGAACCAACTCCCATGGCGATGCCAAACTTCTGTGCCGCCAAAGCCAGCCGGGTGTTGATCAAGTTTCCCACCCGTGTGCCGCCAATCATTGAGGAAATCAGCAGAGGGGCAGCGATGCGCTTGCCAAGAAAGGTAAGCGAGGTATCCACGCTGGCAAGATCAATTTCCGGCAGCGCGTTATGCAGCAAGCGGTATTTGTCCAACCCATTTTCAAGGCGTGAACTGACATCTTCTTCACGGTTAATGCGAATGTGGTCATCCTTGCGCTGTGCAATTTGAGAATCGGGGCCTTGCGGGGGTTTGAGCATAAAATGAGTATACCAAAACTTGCTGCAGATACTACGCAACGATTTTGCCAGTTGGGGGTTTACAAGAATACCAGCGCCGCCTTATGCCTGCCAAGCCACTTGACAGAATAATGATGGCAGTTACAATTTATTCAATCTTCGCAAATATTTCGAACTCCCGGAGGTTTTTGATGAGCGATACGTTAAAGAAAGTTACCGAAGTGATTGTGGAAGTTCTCAAGATCGACGAAAAAGACGTTAAAGAGGATGTTCGCTTTGTTGAGGACTTGAAAGCGGATTCGATGGATCAGTTCTTCCTGATTGACGGTTTCTGCGAAAAGTTCGACATCAACATCAATGACGAAGACGCACGCACCATCAAAACAGTCGGCGATGCAGTGAAATATATCGATTCACACAAGAAATAATCCGGGGTTATTTACCTTCCAGGTTAAATCTTCACCAGATCTGGAATCTGTTCAGGGTAGCTGGCAACTTTTACCCCAACGGATTCCAATTTTTTAATCTTGTTAACTGCATATCCTGAAGTGCCTTCAATGATCGCACCGGCATGGCCCATGCGCTTTCCGGGAGGGGCAGAAACCCCGGCAATAAATGCAGTAACCGGCTTGGTCATCTTGCGGGAAATGTAATCGGCCGCCAGTTCTTCTTCGTTGCCGCCGATTTCCCCAATCAGCACAATGCTGTCTGTGTGGGGGTCGGCCTCAAACTGCTCCAGCACTTCCACAAACCCCAACCCCTTAACAGGATCACCGCCAATACCCACACAGGTGGATACGCCCAGGTTCCTTTGCTTGAGCGCATACAGCACCTCATAAGTCAGCGTGCCAGACCTAGAGACCACACCGATGTTCCCGGGAAGGGCAATGTTCCCCGGAATAATACCAATTTTCGTTTCACCGGGGGATAGAATGCCCGGGCAATTGGGGCCAATCAGCCTGGTCTTGCGGGAACGCAAATATTGCTTGACCCGCATCATATCCTGAATTGGAGCCCCCTCGGTGATGCACACCACCAGAGGAATATCCGCATCAACAGCCTCATAAATCGCGTCTGCGGTGTATTTTGCCGGCACAAAGATCACGCTGGCATTGGCACCGGTGGCATCCGCTGCTGTCTGCACAGTATCAAAGATGGGCACTTTGCCATTCAAAACCCAACCCCCACCCTTGCCGGGTGTTACACCGGCAACAATATTCACTTTATATAAAAGCATTTGCTCGGCATGGAACAACCCTTCATTTCCAGTTATCCCCTGCACGATCAATCTGGTTTCGCGGTTGGCAAGAATGCTCATGCGGCAGCCTCTTTCAATTGTTCAATGGCAAGTTTTGCGGCCGAGTACAAAGAGTCGGCGGTGATCAGGTTCGTTCCTTCAAGCAGCTTCTTGCCTTCCTCCTGATTGGTGCCCACCAGCCGAACCACCACAGGGATGGAAAGTTTCACCTGGCTCATGGCGCCCAAGATGCCCCGGGCAACTTCATCGCAGCGAGTAATGCCGCCAAACACGTTGATCAGGATTGACTTCACGTTGGGGTCGGCAATGATGATGCGCAAAGCCGCCGCCACCTTTTCCGAAGAGGCGCCACCGCCGATATCCAGGAAATTGGCAGGCGTCCCTCCCAGCAACTTGATCACATCCATCGTTGCCATTGCCAGGCCCGCCCCATTCACCAGACAGCCGATATTGCCATCGAGCTTGATGAAAACCACGCCGAATTTGCGCCCCTCGACCTCGGAGAAGGCTTCCTCGTCGTTATCGCGCATTTCCGCCAGATCCGGATGCCGGAAGATGGCATTATCATCCAGCACCACCTTGGCATCCAGGGCCACAAGCTTTTCATCCGCGGTGATCACCAGCGGGTTGATCTCAACAATGGTTGCATCGCACTCCACGTACAAACGCCACAGGGCAATGATGATCTCACCAAAGGGTTTCCAGAATTTTCTGTCCAGGTCAATACTGATGGCAACATCGCGCAGCTGATAGTCGCGCAGCCCGATCAGGGGATCAATCGGGCGCTTGATGATCTTTTCCGGATTTTTCAGGGCAGTTTCTTCAATGTCCACACCACCCGCACTGGAGGCCATCAGAATAGGCTTCTGGCTATTGCGGTCATTGGCAATGCTGAGATAAATCTCTTTGCTGATCGAAACCGCTTCATCCACGAGCACTTTGCGCACCGGGATTCCCTTCACTTCCATCGAAAGAATCTCGGTGGCGTACTCTTCGGCCTCTTTATTGGTTTTCGCCAGGCGAATACCGCCGGCTTTGCCGCGCCCCCCCACCAGCACCTGCGATTTAATGACTACGTTGCCCCCCAACTCTTCACTGATTTGTTTTGCTTCGGTTGCCGAACTTGCAATCCGCCCCTTTGGAATTGGAATACCATATCGCGCAAAAAGACTTTTTGACTGGTACTCGTGAAGTCTCATTGAACCGCCTGTTTTTTTGAGGATAAATTCCTAACAGATTATACTCCCAGTAAAAAAGCATTGGAAACCCAAGCAGCAACGTCCACATTAACTCCACAAAAAAATGACGGCCAGAAGATGGCCGTCATTTTTTATCAACAACAGGTGTTCTAGCCTTTCAAGAAAGCTTCCAACGCTTCCTTGCTGATGCGATAGGATTCGCCGATCTTCTTGGCTTTCAATTCGCCATCGGTAATGGCCTTAATCACATCAGCTTCGGCAACACGCAGCACGTTGGCAGCTTCAACCGTGGTCATGATCGCCGGGATTGCAGCAGCAGCACCGCTCTGAGCAGCCGCAGCCGATTGATTGGTACCAATCCCTGCCAGCGATTGAGACAACACATTACCAATCCCAAGTCCGGCACCAATGCCGGAGGTCAAACCAGCGCCGCCGTTGGGGTTATTGGCAGCCTCGCGCATAGCATCAGCGGCCTGCAACTGGGCATAGGTAGCCATATCCAGCATACCCATGGCACGGAGTTCCTCAGCCGACTTCTCTGAGGGTTTGAGGCTTCCAATGTAGAAGGTCTTGAGCAGCAGGCCAAGAGCGGCAAAGTCTTCCTGTGTCTTGACGCGCACACCCGTGCCCAGTTCCTCGGTCAGACCAATCATCTCCAGCACGTTCTTCTTGCCGCCGGTCTCGCCCAAAAGGTCCTGGAGCTTTGAAAGCAGCATTGTGCGCAAACGGGTTTCAATATCGCTGATGCGGTAAACACCCTGTGCGCCTACCACCTGCGTGACAAACTGCTGAGGATCAGACACCTGGAAGCTGTAAGTACCATAGCCCTGCAACAGCGCTATCCCCAAACCCACACCGGCATTTTTGACAATGATCGGCTGGGCGGTGCCCCACTTGCGATCAGGAAATTCCTTCATCGAAACAAAGTACACCTCAGCGGTGAACGGAGTCCGGTCATTGAAGGCCTTGCCAATGAAGTCGATCAGGTACGGGATGTTGGCGGTAACGATGGTATGTCGCCCAGGGCCGAAGGAATCCAGCGCCTTGCCATCGCGCATGAACACTACGCGCTGGGATTCTCGCACAATGATCTGGGAGCCAATGCGCAGGTCAGCCACGCCGGTCTCAGGAAAGCGATGTACCAGCTCATCGGTCATCTCACTTGCATATTCAACAACATCAAAAATTCTAGCCATTGTTTTTCTCCATCTTCACGAAATTAGCCGGTTACTGACCGAGCTTCATTACTTCAGAGCGTTTATTGAAGGCATCGATGCAATCCTGCGCCTTCTGGTTCAAATTGCGTACCGAAGCCGGGAAACCATCGGTATCAATTGAGGCTTCCAAATTGTCGATCGCATTGGATACCTCATCCGCCAGTGTCACCAGGGCCAGATCATACTGATAAACTTTCTCCAGCTCAGCCTCGTTGACTTTGGTGGCATCAAAGAAACCGGAGTAGCCGTAGGCGGCGGTCTTGACACGATCAATGAACTGGCGCAGGCGAACTGCTGCCACTTCAATATCATCGATCACATCAATTTTGCCACCGGCAACAAGATCGCGCTGGATCGAAGAAAGCCGCTGCCAGAGCGCCTGGAATTTATCGGAGACGGATTCGCGCAGAAGTTTATCTGCAGCGCGTCGGTCAACCCGATTGATGTAGCCCTTAAACCCAGGAATCTTTGCAATCAGTTTTTTTAATGGATCCTGTTGAGATGTTACGCGTTCAAAAAGATCAGTCATTATCTCCTCCAAATTGAACTAGATGAATTCATTATAGCTATTTTTGATGAGAATTCAATTTCACTACATATACGTGAATTGCAGTTGGAAGTCGCGCACTCAGCGGCTCGCACGCTGGAACAAAACACTGACCTCGTCTTGGTAGCGCACCTGCCATTGCGGCGAATCCATCAATGCATAGGAAAGATACGTATTCGGTTCGATGAGCACAAAATCAATGCCGTCCTCCACGAGAGCTTTTTGCCAGCCGGGTCTGGTGGTATAGATATCCACAAAGCGGGTGACCAGCTCAGCACCATACATGTCACAGCGCCCATCCATGTAAACCCTTGTTTCCGGGTACATATTCCAGATCATGTAGCCGCCCCAATTGTAGGAATTGAAGATTCTGCCGGCGATATGCTCGCGTTCAATGTATTCCACAGCCTGAACAGGATAAAACTCGCGCGTAAAAGCAGCCTGCTTTTGCGCCAATTGCCCAATTAGCACACCGCCATAAACAACAAAACCCAAAATGGATAGCGCGTAAACGGCAATTACCAGCTTAGCAGGTTTTCGCTCTTGCACCTCATAGGGAATCACACTGGCAATCAGATCGGAGAGAACCGGGATCGCCGCAATTGCAAAAAGCGAAACCTGCTTTAATGCCAGCAAAGCCATATAACCAAAGATCACCACCAACAAAATGTTGGCCGTTGCTACTCTTCGCCGCGCCTTAATACCGAACCCGATCAACGCCAGGTACATTACCGCCAGCGGAATCCAGGTACGCTCATGAAAGTTTGGAGAAGCCCATTCCTGGTTGAACATCTGCATGGATTGGTCGTTCACCGTTTGGAACGGGTAAAGCAGCATCTTGATACCGTTGGGATTGGCCAGCGTGGCCAGCAGGGACAAGAACAAAACTACACCCAGACTGAGCAGTTCTTTACTCAGTATGTGCCGCACCGGGGAATGTTGCTTTACCGTTTCAACCGTGCGGTCAATCAATGTTGCCAGTAGATAAATCCCAATAATACCCAGGCCAACAATGAAGGCGCCATGCTGGTTCACCCACAGCAACATAAGGAAAGGCAACGGGATCAGCGCGCGGAGATTCTTGTGTCGCGAATATCGATCAAGTAAAAAAATGAACAGGCTGGCGTAAACAAGCGAGAAAATCTGCGGCCGCGCCCACAAAACCGGCGTCGAGAGGATCACGCCAAGAAGTAACGCCGCACCAACCGCATACGGATTTCCCTTGCTTTCCACTCGCAGGGCGCTCAAACCAAAAGCAAACACGATCAGCAGCGAGAACAATACTTGCGTAAAAGTAATCCCGCCAAGCTTGTAAGACAAATAAAGGATGACCTCAGATAACCATTCGTGGGCAACCCAGGGTTTTCCATTTGCCGTGAAAGAATAATCATCAAAATGCGGAATCTGCTGCTGTTCTATAATGATCTGCCCGGTCTTGATATGCCACCAAAAGTCCGGATCCTCATTGGGGCGGATCAAGAAAAGAAAACTGCCCAAGACCACCAATATGAGAAACAGCCTGGCAAGTGAAATCTTCATACGCTTTCAATTAGTATATAACGAAGTAAGCAAAGATTTTTACCAATTCTTTACATCATTTTTAGATTGAACACGCTATAATATGCAATGGAGAATATACAATGCTAGCTCAAGACGAAAAAGCCCAGGGACTCGTTGAATACGCACTCATTCTCGTTTTGTTGGTACTCGTAGTGATCGTGGTTCTCAAACTTTTCGGCGTTGCCCTGAATGACTACTACCAGGGAGCAGTTTCTACTATCGAGGGTTTATAGAACAAGCTGTAAGGTTGCTGTAAAGTCAACCCCCTTGAAATAATTACACACCCATTTATAATATGCTTATCATTCAAATTTGAAGAAAGGAGAAATCACCATGTTATTCGCACCGAAAGAAAAAGGCCAAGGTTTAGTTGAATACGCATTGATTCTCGTTTTGATTGCTGTGGTTGTGATCGTTGTCCTGCGTGCATTGGGTGTCCGGGTTCAGGGTATCTTCACTGAGATTTCCTCCGGCCTCAACCCCTAAGTCGGGTCTTCACTTACTAAAGCAAATAAGAAAGGCTCTTTTAGAGCCTTTCTTATTTGTTAAGGCATAAAACCTGCATTACTAATATGTAAAGCGTTTGTACCATAAAATTGCCGTATAATATTTCTAATCGCTTGCTTTGGAAACAATCTGCAGGAGGAGACTATGGCCACAGGTAAAAAGAAGGTTAATAAGGTAATTCTATATCTCATTCTAATCGTTGCGATCCTGACCGCGCTCGCATACCTGCTACTTTCGGGAAAGGGGTCGCCAACGCGCAATAACTCTACTTCTGCCACCCCTACCCCAAGTTCCGAAATGGTGAATATCGTGGTTGCCTCACAATCCATTTCGCGCGGATCGGTCATCACCAAAGACGTCCTTACCACGATCCGCTATCCAAAAACGTCTCTTCCGCAAGGTGTTTTCTTCCAGACCATTGAAGAAGCTGTTGGCACCCGCGCAAAGTACAACATTGATCCCGGCGTGCCCCTGACCACAAGCATGCTGGTTCACGAAAGCGGTGGGTCTCTCCCGTCCTTTGATATTCCCACAGGCATGACGGCATTTTCCATCCCTGCCAGCCCCGAAACCGCAGTTTCCTTTGCGCCCCAGGCTGGAGACCATGTGATGGTGGTGGGCTGCTTAATGCTCACCGATGTTGACACTGGCTTTCAAAGCATGCTGCCCAACAACGTAACCACCACTTTTGCACCCGGGTCTGTTGTGGAAGGCATGGGCCTTGCTGATACGACTGTGGTGCAACCTTACGCCGAAGGGCAAACCGCCAGCCGTGGCAGATATGAACTTGACACCACCAGCAATCAGCTCATTTATGTGATTCCCTCAGAAACTCAACGCCCAAGGCTTGTGTGCCAGACCATCATCCAGGATGCAGTTGTCTTGAATGTGGGGATGTTCCCGGTGACCACCGCCAGCAACAAAACTGTGGTTACCCCCACCCCGGCTGTGGCTGCCACCCAGACCAACGCTTCTTACACCACGTACCCTGGCTCTATCACCCTCATCGTCTCCCCGCAGGATACCGTCGTGCTTAACTACCTGCTGCTGGCCGATGCCAAGCTTTCAATGGCCCTGAAAGGCGCCGGTGATACCACAAATTACTCCACCGATCCTGTGACGCTGCAGTACATCATGGATGAGAAGAACATCCCATCACCGACCAAACTGCCCTACGCCATTGAGCCGCGCGTGAACTCATTGGTCTATCCAAGCTTCAATAACTACATTCTCACGCAACCTTAGAGTAATGGGTAGAAACCACGCATAGCTGGAGAATTAATGCCTGCAACGGATAAAACCTCCGTGGTCGTTGTTGACGACACCGATGAATCTCGCGAGATGATTCTTCGGATGCTTCAATTTGACCCCACCATTGAAGTCGTGGGCAAAGCCCGTACCGGTGTTGAGGCAATCGATGCCGCCCAAAAGCTAAAACCAGACGTCATGGTCATGGACATCAACATGCCAGACATGGACGGCATTACGGCTACAGAGCAGATACGCAAGAAACACCCCTTCATTCAGATTGTTATTCTATCGGTCCAAAACGACGCCAACTACATGCGGAAGGCAATGCTGGCCGGTGCGCGGGATTTCCTCACCAAGCCGCCGATGATCGACGAGTTGACCGTTGCCATCCGCAGGGCTGGTGAACTGGCCCGCTCTGAGAAGGAAAAAGCCGCGGCTTACACTCACACCGGTGTGACCGGCGGCCTGGGGCAAGCGTTGCGCGCGCCCGTCCAGCTGGGCAAGATCATTTGCATTTACAGCCCCAAGGGCGGGGTTGGCTGCACCACGGTGGCAACCAATCTGGCAGTTGCATTGAAAACAGCTGAGACTCAGGTATGCGTGGTAGACACCAACATGATCTACGGCGATGTGGGCGTGTTCTTTAACGAGCACGGGAAAAACTCCATCCTCGACCTGGTGGGGCGCGCCAATGAGCTTGATGTGGATGTGATCAATGACGTGATCATCACGAACAAGCTTACTGACGTGCAATTAATGCCCGCACCCAAAGACCCCGAATTTTCCGACGCCCGTAAGGGAGAGGCCATCAGTAAAATCCTCACCTTTATGCGGCAGATGTATAACTACGTCATCATTGATACCACCCCGCATCTGACGGAATTTGTGCAAACCAGCCTGGATATTGCTGATTTCATCATTCTGCTCTCCACCCAGGATATTCCGGCGATCAAGAATACTCACCAGTTCCTGTCAATTGCCGATTCATCTCAAATTGGCCGTGAAAAGATCATGTTTGTGCTCAACCGTTACGACAAGCGAATTGCTATTTCCCCTGAGCGCATCGGAGAAAGTCTGAAACAACCCGTGGTGGTTTCCATTCCCTTTGAAGAGAAGATCATCAGCAACTCTATCAACCGGGGTGTCCCATTTATGGTTGACAACAAAACTGCGCTTGCCGCAAAGGCGATCATGGCACTGCACGACGAACTTAAAAAGCGAATCCAAACGGAAGAGGAAAACCTCTAGCTTATAGGAGCAAGTATTAATGTCCATTTTGCGAAGGATTCAAACCGGGGAGCAGCAACCTGCAGCAACCCCGCCCATAGAAGAACAGGACACCGGCGTTGCTTCCACCTCCCCGCTGCAATTGCGGCGCAACCCCACCGCAGGCGGCCAGACTGCCCAGGATACTTACCAGGACCTCAAGACCAGAGTTCAGAAAAAACTGTTAGCAGAGATTGACCCCAGCGTTGATGTCACCAAAGTCAATGAGGTAAAGAAAACCATACAGGATTTGTTCGATCAAATCCTGGTGGAAGAGAACTTTGTCCTCTCGCGCACTGAAAAAACCCGCCTGTTTGAGCAGATCACTGCCGAAATGCTCGGCTTGGGCCCGTTGCAACCACTCCTTGATGATGACACCATCACTGAGGTCATGGTAAACGGTGCAAAGAATATCTATGTGGAAAGACGCGGTAAGATTCAGCGTGCCCCCCTGGCATTTGAGAATAACGAGCATGTGATGCGCATCATTGAAAGGATCGTGGCGCCGCTTGGCCGCCGCATTGATGAATCCAGCCCGTATGTGGATGCCCGTCTGCAAGATGGCTCCCGTGTAAATGCAATCATCCCGCCTGTCTCGCTGGTTGGCCCCGTTTTGACCATCCGTAAGTTTGCAAGAACTCCATTCACAGTAGATCAACTGGTGCAATTTGGTTCCGTCACGCCGGAAGCCGTGCAATTCCTGGATGCCTGTGTTAAAGCCAGGATCAACGTCGTCATCTCCGGGGGTACCGGCTCCGGAAAGACCACCCTGCTCAACGTGCTTTCCGGTTTCATCCCCGTTGATGAGCGTATTATCACCATAGAAAATGCTGCCGAGCTCCAACTGCGCCAGGAACATGTGGTCACCCTTGAGTCCCGCCCCTCCAACATTGAAGGAAAAGGTGAAATCACCATCCGTGCGCTCGTGATCAATGCTCTCCGCATGAGACCAGACCGCATCATCGTAGGGGAAATCCGCGATGAAGCTGCGCTGGACATGTTGCAAGCAATGAACACCGGTCACGATGGCTCAATGACCACGCTCCACTCCAACAGCCCGCGCGATACCCTCTCCCGTCTGGAGACGATGACCATGATGGCCGGCATGGAGCTACCCGTCCGCGCCATCCGCGAACAGGTAAGCTCAGCCATCGACCTGGTTGTACACCAGGAAAGAATGCGCGATGGTACCCGTAAGGTCGTGAACATCACCGAAGTAACCGGCATGGAGGGCGATATTATCACCATGACCGATATCTTCGTGTATGAACAAATCGGTTTTGAGAACAACAAGGTCATTGGAAGAATGCGTCCAACCGGCCTGCGTCCGAAGTTTATGGAAAAAATCGAAGCCTCCGGAATTCACTTGCCTCCCAGTGTATTTGGTATTGGGGTAAAACGTTAGGAGATGGGGAGATAACTCGATGAATCCAATTATCATCCTCTGGGTCGGCGGCTTATTTATCCTCATCTTGATCGGTGTTGGTATTCTGGCCAATATCCGCAGCCGCAAATCCACAGAAGAGGAGCGGTTGGGTGAATTCGTTGCCCCTGAAGAACCAGAGAAGGTTGTAAAACGAGAACGCAAAACCATCGTTACCGATTGGCTAACCAAGACGGTTGAAAAGTCTTCCTATGGCGACCGCATCGCCAAAGAACTTGCCCAAGCAGACCTAAAGCTAAAACCAGGTGAATACGTTGGGGCGATGGTAACAGCTGCGCTTGGGCTGGGTATTTTTGGCTATTTCCTGGGGAGTAATTCACTTTTTATTGCAGTGATCGCTGGAGTGGTTGGGGTTTTTCTACCCAAGATTTACGTGAATACGCAAAAAAGCCGCAGGTTGATCAAGTTCAACGACCAGTTGGGAGATATGCTTGGCCTGATGGTGAACGGCCTGCGAGCAGGTTACTCCACATTACAAGCAATGGAGTCGGTGAGCAAAGACCTGCACCCGCCCATTTCCTCCGAATTCCAGCGTGTTGTGCAAGAAATTCAACTGGGCGTGACCACGGAAAAAGCCCTCGAAAACCTGCTACGGCGCATCCCAAGCGATGACCTCGATCTGGTCATCACAGCAATGAACGTGCAAAGAGAGGTCGGTGGTAACCTCGCCGAGATTCTGGAAACGATCTCTCACACCATCCGCGAACGTGTCAAACTCAAAGGCGAGATTAGAGTGCTCACAGCGCAAATGCGCATCTCTGGTATTTTCCTTTCCCTCCTGCCGGTTGGGCTTTCGCTGGCATTGTACATGATCAACCGCGATTACTTAATGTCCATGTTTGCCCCTGAGAACAACGCCACCTTCCCCTGCGGATATGTGGCCATAGGCACAGCCGGTTTAATGATCGTTGGCGGTTACTTCATCATGCAGAAAATCGCCAAGATCGACGTGTAATAAAAGAGAGGTCAGATGGTACCGCTAATTGTCTTTGTCCTCATTCTCCTGATCACTGCCGCTGTGCTGGTGATTATCGGTTTACGTAACCCAAAATCAGCAAATGAACAATTACTGATGACCCGGCTCGATGAATTCAGCCAATCGGGCGAACAGGTGGACCTCGAAAAACTCGAGATGTCTCAACCATTTGTTGAGCGTGTGATCTACCCGCTTGCCCGCAAATTGGGCGAGTTCACAGCCAAATTTACGCCGCAAAACTGGCTCAACTCCATTTCCAAAAAACTTGAGCTGGGCGGCAACCCCGGCAAGATCGACCCGTCGGTTTTCCTGGTATTGCAATTTGCCGCAGCAATCGGGGTTGGCGGCTTTGCGCTCCTGACCACAACTGTCTTTAGCCACTCCACCCCACCGGAACAGGTTTTTTTGTTGACAGTGGTGGGTACGCTGGCGGGCTTTTTTATCCCCCAGTACTATCTGTCCCGCAAAGTTACTGTACGGCAAAAGAGCATTCGCCGGGCAATGCCAGACGCGCTTGATCTACTGACCATTTGCGTAGAGGCCGGCCTGGGTTTTGATGCCGCAATGGCCAAAGTTGTGGAAAAATGGACTAACCAGCTATCGGTAGCCTTCAACCGGGTACTGCAAGAAGTACAACTTGGTAAATTACGCCGTGAGGCGCTGCGTTCAATGGCCGAAAACATCGGCATCACAGAAATGACCAGCTTTGTTGCCGCGGTGATCCAAAGCGAGCAGCTTGGTGTGAGCATGGCAAAAGTGCTGCGCATCCAGGCAGACCAGATGAGGGTGCGCCGGCGCCAGCTTGCCGAAGAAGAGGCGCACAAGGCCCCAATCAAAATGCTGCTGCCTATGGCCTTCATTATTTTCCCATCCTTGTTGATCATCCTCCTCACCCCCGCGCTCTTCCAGATCATCAACTCGGGCATGTTCGGTGGTTAAATTCTATTTTTAGAGAATAGATTTATCAAAAAGACATTCATCGATCAATTCCTGTGGACAACAGTAGACTGGGTTTTCCCACCCGAGTGTGCCTGCTGCCAAAAACCCAATTACATCATTTGCCCTTCCTGTATGCGGCAGGTCAGCCTGATCACTGGCCCGGTATGCGATATTTGCGGGCTGCCTGTTCAGAACAACGTGCGGCGCTGCGAACAGTGCAGCGCCAGCGCGCCAGTGTTCGCAGGGATGCGATCCTGGGCTGAGTACAAAGACACGCTCCGTGAATCCATACACAGCCTGAAGTACAAAAATAACATACCGCTGGGTTACTTCTTCTCGCAGAAACTGGTGAAAATTGTAGAGACTACCTCCTGGGATTTTGACCTCGTTGTGCCAGTCCCGCTAAATCCGTTCCGTCTCAAGGAGCGCGGCTTCAACCAATCTGCGCTGATCGGTAAACCACTTGCTCATAGCCTGGGCGTACCCTTTGACCAGAAATCCCTGCTCAGAATCAAGAATACTTCCCCCCAGTACAAACTCTCTGCTCAGAAAAGGCAGGAGAATGTCTTTGACGCATTTTGGGGAAATCCTGATAGACTTAAAGGGAAAGGAGTGTTAATCGTAGACGATATCATAACAACCGGTGCCACCATGGAAAACTGTACCAAAGCACTATTGGCTGCAGGCGCATCAAGGGTTTTCTGCATCTCAATAGCGCGCGTTTTATGAAAGAGAAAATGGCTTCCAATTCGCACGATAAATCTTTCGAGGAGGAAACTATGGTTCAGAAAATGGAAATCAATGTTAAGAACACAGAATTAACTGATCGGTTAAAAGATTATATTGAGAAAAAAGTACCCAGGTTAGAGCGACTGCTGCCAGAAATTGACACCCTCAAATTCAATTTATCGTATGCCAAATCCGCGCGCAATAGAGTTGACCGAGAAGTGGTCGAAATTACAATTACGGGCCGGGGATTTATTCTGCGAACAGAAGAGAGCGGTGCAGATATGCTAACCGCAGTGGATAAAGCGGTCGACAAAATGCAGCGCCAGATTGAACGCTTCAAGGGAAAAAGAGCAAGGGGGCGCGGAGATGGCACGCCTGCATCGGAAGTGGTTGTGGCAGAAGTTGTCGACGAAACCGAGCAACCCAGCAAAATCGTGCGCCGCAAAACGTTTACCCTTGTGCCCATGGATGAAGAGGAAGCCATTGAACAAATGGCGCTGCTTGGCCACGAAGACTTTTTTATCTTCCACAACGCCAATACGAACACCATCAATGTGCTCTACAAGCGCAAGGATGGAGATTATGGCCTGATCGAGCCAAACGCAGAGTAAAAAGTATTGCTTTTTCAAGAGCCAGGAGTACCCTGGCTCTTTTTTTTAATATGACCGTAAATGTTACTTTGGACATACAAATCCAAAAGCACAAAACAATAGAATTTATCTGGATTATTCTACTGAGTTGACAGGAGTTCAATATGAATCTGGTTACCGGTGGGACAGGACATATCGGCAACGTTTTGGTGCGCGAATTGATCAAACGCAAAGAAGAGGTGCGGGTACTGGCCCTTCCGGAGGAAGACCTATCTCTCTTTGAAGGTATGGAGATTGAAGTAATGCGTGGGAATGTGCTAAACCGCGAAACGATCGAAGCGGCGTTCAAAGGCGTAGACTACGTGTTCCACCTTGCCGGGATCATCTCGATCATGCCCGGCAAGGACCAACTGGTGCATGATGTAAATGTCAATGGGACAAAAAACGTTCTCGCATGTGCCGTTGCGGCAAAAGTAAAGAAGCTGGTGCATACCAGTTCGATCCACGCCTTCAAACGCGTGGAGCATGGAATTACCGTTGATGAGAATACCCCCATTGACCCTGATGGCGCCATTGCCGCTTACGACCAATCCAAAGCTGAGGCCACCCTGGCGGTGCTCGAGCAAGCCAGGAAAGGCTTTCCAGCAGTGGTGGTCTGCCCCACCGGCGTAATTGGACCCTATGATTACAAAGAGTCTGAGTTGGGGGTCCTCATTCAGGATTGGATGAAGAACAAAGTGAACTTCTTGATCCAGGGCGAGTATGATTTTGTTGACGTGCGGGATGTTGTTAACGGGATGATCCTGGCACGTGATAAGGGCGTGCCCGGGCAAATTTATATCCTTTCTGGAGAATTGATTAAAGTTGGAGACATCTGGCGAATTGTAAAAGACTTGCTGGACTTTAAATCGATTTACATCAACATCCCGCTCAAGCTTGCCAACTTCTCGGCAAAGATCACCCAATGGTATTACCAGCTCACCCACACCAAGCCGCGTTTTACAACCTACAGCATTGCCACGCTGCAATCCAATGCGCACATCAGCAATGCCAAGGCGCGTAACTCACTTGGATATGCTCCGCGTTCGCTGCGGGAGTCGCTGCGCGATACCATCTCCTGGTGGCGCCAGCACCGATCCAAAGAAAAACAAGGTTAATCTTAAAACGCCATCATCATGTATTCATTGCAGTTCTTCAAAGGAAAAATCGCCCTGATTACCGGAGCCTCCAGCGGGATTGGCGAAAGCACCGCCAGAGAGCTTGCCCGGCATGGTATTGAGGTAATCCTTGTTGCCCGGCGCGAAGAAAAGCTCAGGCAAATCACTAAGGAGATTACCGACCACGGCGGCAATGCCAGTTACCTGGCAGCAGACCTGACGCAGGAGCAAGAACGCTTTTCCCTGTGGCAAAAACTAACAGAAGAGCATAAGATCCCCCAGATACTTATCAATAATGCGGGAATCGGATGGTACGGGTATTTCCACACCATGACCTGGGAAGCCGCCAGGAATTTGATACAGCTCAACATCGAGGCCAGCGCTCATCTGTCCTCTTTAGCGCTGCCTTCAATGTTGGCAAACAACTATGGCCACATTGTGAATATTGGCTCGATTGCCGGTAAACTGCCCGAACAGGGTATTGCACTGTACTCTTCGTCCAAGTCATTCCTCGATTCGTTTACAACCGTGCTTTACCGGGAGCTGGTGGGCACCCATGTGCATGTCTCAGTCGTGCGTTCCGGGTCGGTCAAAACGGAATTCTACGATGCGGCGCGGAAGATCGAAAACGGGGGAAATGTTCCAGCCGAAAAACTGGCAATTCCGGTTTCGAGGGTATCCAGAAAAATCTGGCGCCTGCTGCAATCCCCGCGAAAGGCTGTTTACGTGCCGGGATGGGCCTACTTTTCCCCTTTGCTTGAGGCGTGTTTTGGCTGGCTGTTGGATTGGATCGGCCCAATACTGCTAAAACGTTCCAATCGCTAAGGCCCCCTCCCCTTCTTTCGGGCAACCGACTCGTCCTTGTCAGGCAAGGGGGGCTGGACTATAATTCACGCGCTAATCCGATAACTGAGAGGGATCTTTTATGATTGACGTAAATGATTTGCGTAAAGGTGTTATTTTTGAGATGGATGGCTACCTCTACCGGGTGCTTGAATACTCATTCAGCAAACCGGGGCGCGGTAACGCAACCATTCGCATTAAAGCACGCGACCTGCGCCGCGGTACGACCCTGGAAAAAACCTTCACCTCCGGCGAGCGCATCCAGGACGTACGCCTAGACTTTCATAACGTGCAGTATCTCTACAACGATGGTGAATTATTCTACTTCATGGATCTCGAAACCTTCGAGCAGCCTGCCATCCCCAGAGCTATCATCGGAGACTATGCGGGATTCCTCAAGGGCGAGATGGAAGTCAAGTTGACCTTTTACGAAAGCGAACCTATCGATATCGAGCTGCCAACCACAGTAGACCTGGAAGTCACCTACGCGGAACCAGCCGTGAGAGGCGATACTGCCACAGGTGTCACAAAGAAGGTAACCACAGAAACCGGCCTGGAAGTTTCTACCCCCTATTTTGTGCAAACCGGTGACAAGATCCGCGTGGACACCCGCACCGGTGATTACGTCACCAGAGTCTAGCTACCAGCAGGCCATTTACCTTCCTACCCTCGTTAAGGGGATTGACTTAAAGACTATGCGCACCCCTTATGGCGTTGAATGCCCCTATTTCTACGGCGACTATTATCGGGGAAAGTCTGATGAAGAGTGCCGCCTGATTGGCCGAAAACCCGCGCCCAATCACTGGTCCAGAGACCTCTGCCAGAATTGCCCGGTACCTGCCATTACACGCGCCAATTCCTGCAAAAACATGCTGCTCACCCCGGTGATCAGCCGTAGGTTTGGCATTGGCAAACGGCGGGTAGAAATTAAAGCTTTTTGCACCCGGGCCAACAGTGAAGTGCGCACTCCCCAGATTGGCTGCGGTCTTTGCCACCCACTGGATGATTTCCAGGTGCCAAAAAAGCCATCCTGACCCTGAAACCACTGTTCTTGTGCAGATTCTATAAGAAATCTATTAATCTTTCCCTTTTTACTCTTGTAAAACTAGAAGCTGCTTCTATTGGTTGGTATAATTTCTCTACCATCAATAGAATGGCTTATGTTTTTGGAGGGTTTAGTGAAACCACGTAGTCAATCTTACATCGTTTACTTCCTGCTCTTTGTGGCAATCATTGTGCTGGTGATCTTCAGCTTCAATAATGCTAAATCAGCAGACACCGTTTTATCAATAAACCAGGTTGCGGACGAAGTTAATAAAGGAACAGTTGCCCGAATCATTGAAGAAGAGAATAAACTTACCATTGTCTTCAAGGCAGACGGCAGCGAAAAGACCGCTGTCAAAGAAACTGAAAGCACGCTCATCAGCCAGTTGATCGCCCTGGGAGTGGATCCGGAGAAACTTTCGCCAGAAAATGGCATAAAGATCGATGTCAAAACTCCGAGCGCTTTATCGGGCATCCTCAACGCTTTTCTTTTGTATGGACTACCAATTCTGATCCTGGTAGGGGCATTCTTCTTCATCTTCCGCCAGGCACAGGGAAGCAACAATGCCGCCATGTCCTTTGGCAAATCGCGCGCGCGTATGTTTGCCGGTGACCACCCAACGGTTACCTTTGCAGATGTTGCCGGTATCGATGAATCGCGGGAAGAGCTGCAGGAAGTGGTGGAATTCCTTAAAGAACCGCAAAAATTCATTGCCCTTGGCGCACGTATTCCAAAGGGCGTGCTGTTGGTTGGCCCTCCGGGAACCGGTAAAACCCTGCTTGCCAAAGCCGTTTCCGGCGAGGCCGGGGTTCCTTTCTTCTCGATCTCCGGTTCCGAGTTTGTGGAAATGTTCGTTGGCGTCGGCGCCAGCAGAGTACGTGACCTGTTCGATCAGGCTAAGCGTAACTCCCCTTGTATCGTCTTTGTGGATGAGATCGACGCGGTTGGCCGCCAGCGTGGCGCCGGCCTTGGCGGAAGCCACGATGAGCGCGAACAAACCCTCAATCAAATGCTGGTGGAAATGGACGGGTTCGACACTGATACCAACATCATCATCATGGCTGCCACCAACAGGCCGGATATTCTCGACCCAGCCCTGCTGCGCCCCGGGCGTTTTGACCGCCGCGTTGTGCTTGACCGCCCAGATGTGAAAGGGCGCGAAGCCATCCTTAAAGTACATATCAAAGGAAAACCTGTTGATCCTTCAGTACAACTGCCTGTGATCGCCAAATCAACACCCGGTTTCGTTGGCGCTGATATTGAAAACCTTGTCAACGAGGCTGCCATCCTGGCTGCCCGCAGGAACAAGAAGAGCATTTCGCAAAGCGAGTTCGAGGAATCCATTGAAAGAGTGATTGCCGGGCCTGAACGCAAGAGCCGCCTGATCTCTGCAGAGGAAAAAAGGATCGTGGCTTACCATGAGGCCGGCCATGCGGTTGTGATGAATGCGATTGAAGAATCTGACCCTGTGCAGAAGGTTTCCGTCATTGCCCGCGGCATGGCAGCAGGCTACACCATTGCATTGCCAATTGATGACCGTACCTTAATGTCGCGCAAGAAAATGTTTGCCGAAATGGTTGGCCTGCTGGGAGGACGCGCCGCTGAAGAAGTTGTGTTTGACGACATCACCTCCGGGGCTTCCAACGACATTGAGCGCGTTACCCAAATGGCCAGAACAATGGTCACCCGGCTTGGCATGAGCGCCGAACTTGGGCCAATGGTCTACGGGCAAAAAGAAGAGTTGATCTTCCTGGGCCGCGAAATTTCGGAACAGCGCGATTACTCTGAACAGGTTGCCGAAAAGATCGATAAAGAAGTACGCACACTCGTCAGCCAGGCCTATGACAAAGCCCGGGAAACGTTGAAAAAGTACCGCAGCCAATTGGATACGGTTGCACAAAAACTGCTCGAAGTTGAAACCCTGTCCAAGGAAGAATTTGAAGCACTCTTCCCGCCGCCGGTTACACACAAAAGCGGGACGCCAGCATTCCAGTCATAAAGAAATTCGGGAGAAAATCTCCCGAATTTCTTTTTTATCTAAGCTGATACTTCAACACCTTTCCTACCGCAGAGCGCGGCAGCTGATCAATCAATTGAAGCTGGCGCGGTACTTTGTAAACAGCCAGGCGTTCCAGGCAGAAGCCCCGTACCTGCTCAAGGTCGATGGTTATCCCGGGTTTTGCAACCACCCATACCTTCACCACTTCTCCTGAGTATTCGTCCTCGACGCCTTTAACTGCGCAGTCCACAACACCAGGGATCTGCCGCACCACTTCCTCGACCTCAGCGGGCCATACCTGCAAACCGCCAACCTTGATCATTTCCTTTTTACGCCCCACGATGTAAAAGAAACCACTCTCATCCATGCGGGCGATATCACCGGTATGCAACCAACCGCCTTCCAGTGCCGTCCTGGTTTCTGAATCCTGTTGAAAGTATCCTTGCATGATCTGCGGGCCGCAGATCAACAACTCCCCTTCTTCGCCGGCAGCCAAAACCTTTCTGCCGGTCGCCAAGTCAACCACCTTACAGTCGACATCGGGAAGCGGTAAACCGATAGAACCGTTTTTGTTTTGCCCCATAAAAGGATTGCAATGAGTAGCAGTGGGAGCCTCGGATAACCCGTACCCTTCCACCAATTTAGCGCCGGTTAGCTGTTCGAACCGAGACTTGACCAAAAGCGGCAGCGGGGCCGAGCCAGAAATACAGGCTTTGAGAAATGGCAGAGATAAGCCCGGGTTCTCAGACAGGTACTGGTTGAGTGAATAGAACATGGAAGGAACGCCGGGAAAAGCAGTTACTCGGTGCTGATTGATCATTGTGGCGAGAGCCCTGACATCCCGTGGGTCTTCCGCCAGAACGATTGTAGCCCCCATGTGCAGGGCAACATTCAATGCAATGACCATTCCGTACACGTGATAAAGCGGCACTGCTGCCAGAAAAACCTCATTGCCGCTTTTTAATGGCGTTAGCCATCTGGAAAACTGGATCACATTGGCCACCACGTTTCGGTGCAAGCCAACTGCCGCCTTGGGGAGGCCGGTTGTGCCGCCGCTGAACTGCAGAATAGCAGGGTCGTGAGCCGAGAGCCGCGGGAGCGAATCCGCAGGGGCAATGTCTTTGAGCTTTTCCCCCTGTGTGAAGCTGTGGCCACTTTCGGAAAATTGTAGACTGCCATCCTCTGCGGCAACAAAAACCTTACGGAAGTGGGTATCCAGGCCCGCCTGCCGGAATTTTTCAATATGGGCAGCAGCGGTAATCAAAGCCCACGGCTGCACAATGTCAACCTGGAATTTCAATTCCCGAGCCGGGAAGGTAGGATTGAGAGCCGCCACAACACCGCCTGCCAGCAAAACAGCGTAAAAAGCAATCACAAATTCAATCTGGTTCGAGAAACAGATCGCCACCCGCTCACCGCGCCGCAGCCCGCCAAGGATTAACCTGCGTGCCAGGCTATCAGAGTGCTCCAGGAGTTGGCGATATGTTAGCCGCCTCTCACCCTGAATAAGTGCGATGTGCTCTGGGTACTGCTCCACCCCCGATCGCAATATCCATGGAATCGGCTGATCCGGGTATTCCAGGTTAGGCGGGACTTCGTCATCGTAGAATTTCAACCAGGGTTTGTCAGCTTTCAAACTTCACTCCTCCTTAATCCATTTCTGCACCGAGTGGAGCACTTCTCTAGTCGGATCTGGATTACTGCTATGCCATTCAATCAACGGGTCGTCGGGCTTGAACCAGTTGGCCTGGCGGCGAACAAACTGACGTGTTCTACGCTTCATCAGCGTTTTTGCCTCATTCAGAGAAATCTCTCCTGCCAGAAAACGCCCCACTTCGGAATACCCAATTGCCGACATGGAAGGTAATTCCGAGGAATAGCCCACCTTCAACAACCCCTCGACCTCTGCCACAATACCGTCTTGAAACATCTGCTCAATACGTGCATCGATTAGAGAATACAATTCCGGACGAGGCAATTGCAATCCAATGACTTTGTACTTGAATTGCGGTGCAGTTTTTCCGCGTTGTTCCGAAAATGCCACTCCCGTGGAAAGGATCACCTCCAGCGCGCGCACGGTGCGGCGCATATTTTCCGGTTGAATCGCTTGCGCACTGACAGGGTCCAGCAGGGCCAGCTTTTGGTGCAGCGCTGTCGGGCCGATTGACTGCCCCCATGCTTCAAGAACCCTGCGAAGTTTTTCATTCGGCTCAAGCTGCGGGATACTCCAGCCCTGCACCAATGAGCGGATGTATTGACCCGTTCCCCCCACCAGGATTGGCAACTTTTTGCGCGCGAGAACCTCATTGATCGCTTGAAGAACCGCTTTGTTAAATGTCGCCAGTGACCAGGTTTCATCGGGATTTGCGACATCGATCAGATGATGGTGCAGCATTCCCCGTTCCTGCGGCGAAGGTTTGGCTGTGCCAATGTCCATTCCCCGATAAATCAGCCTGGAGTCTGCGGATATGATCTCGGCATTCAATTCCCGCGCAATCACAAGGGATAGGCTCGTTTTGCCTACGCCGGTTGGCCCGGCAATGATCAGCACCTTTCCTGCTGCGTTAGAGTTCATCCTGCCACCAATCAATTACCGGTTGCTTTCTGTCCGCCGGACTGCCAATCACAGTGATTACATCCACCTGCCAGTTATCCCCAACTTCTGGATGTTGTTCAAGGTACCAACGCACGCTGGCATCAAGATGTGCAATTTTCTGCTCGGTCATCGCTTCTTCAGGAAAGCCATTTGCAGAGTTCGCGCGTGTTTTAACCTCCACGAAGAAAGTCTTTCCTTCCTTTGCCATGACTAGGTCAATCTCACCGTAAGGGTTGTGGATATTCCTGCCGATAGTGACAAATCCCTTTCCTTCCAGGAAAACACAGGCACAATCTTCCCCCCATTTGCCCATCTGCACCCGGTAAGTGTTCTTTGTCTTTCCGCTCATGGAGGTATTATAAGTTGAGCAGCAAATCTTGAACATATTTACATCGAGTTGCGCATTGCTGATAAAATTGTCTTTTCTGGTAGAGAGGGTACTGTGCCGATTATAGAGATCATCAACATTGGAACCGAACTCCTGCTGGGAGACATCCAGGATACCAACTCGCGTTTTATTGCACAACACCTGAAAGAAACTGGCTACGATCTCTACCGAATCTCTACAGTAGGCGACAATCAAGGCCGGATTGCGGCCTTGATAAAGGAAGCGTTTCAACGCGCAGATATTCTTATCACCACCGGCGGACTGGGTCCTACCGTGGATGACCCTACTCGTGATGCTGTGGCAGCAGCCTTTGATCTGCCGCTTGTTTTTCATGATGCGCTCTGGGGGCAAATTCAAAGCCGATTTGCCGCCCGCGGCGTGAAAGCCAGTGAGAATAACCGCAAACAGGCCCTGCTCCCCCAGGGAGCACTGCCCATCGAGAATAAATACGGCACTGCACCCGGCTTCATCCTGCCGCGTGGTGGCAAGTTCATTATTTGCCTGCAGGGTGTCCCCCATGAAATGGAACATCTTTTGATCGAAGATGCGATACCTTTTTTGCAAAAAAATCTTCCCCCCACCCATGTGCTGGCAGCAAAAGTTTTGCACACAATCGGCATTGGGGAATCTACCCTGGACGAGAAAATCGGTAAGCTTGAAGAATTGCGTAACCCAACCGTAGGGTTGCTGGCCAAATCCGGCCGGGTGGATATCCGCATTGTGGCCTCTGCCACATTCCCGGAAGAAGCCACTCGTATGGTCGGGCAAATTGAAACCCAAATTCAGGCCAGTGTCCAGGACCACATTTTTGGGGTTGACGATGAAAAAATCGAAGTGGTCATTTCAACCCTTGCCCGCAGCCTGAAAACACCGCTCAAGGTTTGCCTGGCTGGCTTCCCTGCCGAATTCGCCATTGACCTCCCATCTGTTGAGCGCAAAGACGTACCCTGCCAGCAGGGCCAACCTTCCCGCATCGGCTTTGAATATCAGAAAAACAGTAAAAATACTCCCAATCAAATTACCATTTTTCTACCAGGACAAAGTAAAATTATTAGAACATTCAATGGCCCGCAACAATCCTTTGATGATTGGGCGCGGAACATGATTTATTACCACGTGTGGCAAGAACTTAAAAACCTATCGACTAATGGGAAAACCGATGAAAAAAGCTGATCTGATTCTGCATAATGCCATCCTTATTACCATGGACCCGGAATTCCATCAATTTGAACCCGGTGCAGTGGCAATCTCTGGTACCTCGATTGTGGGGGTTGGAGCAGAAGAAAGCATCTTGAAAGAGTTTGAAGCTACCAAACTCCATGATTGCGGACGCAAAGTGCTGATGCCAGGGCTGGTCAATGCGCACACGCATGTACCCATGACCCTCTTGCGCGGGCTTGCAGATGACCTGCGCCTCGATGTGTGGCTGATGGGTTATATGATGCCGGTAGAGCGCGAATTTGTCTCCCCGGATTTTGTGCGCCTGGGCACACAGATTGCCTGTGCGGAGATGATCCGCTCCGGCATCACCAGTTTTGCGGATATGTACTACTTCGAAGAGGATGTCGCCAGGGCCACCGCCGAGGTTGGTATGCGCGCCGTGTGCTCGCAAACCGTGCTCAAATTCCCCACGCCCGATGCAAAATTCTTTGAAGAATCTCTGGAAATGTCACGTGATTTTATCCAGCGGTGGAAGGACCACGACCTCATTGTGCCCTCTGTGGCTCCTCATGCCCCCTACACTTGCACCCCGGAGATCCTCAGGGCAACGGCAACACTGGCGATGGAATTTGACGTGCCCTTGCACACCCACCTGGCCGAAACCGCTTTTGAAGTTGAAACAATGCGCAAGGAACAGGGAATGCCGGTGATCCCCTATGTGAAAAAACAAGGCCTGCTGGAAGCCAAAGTGTTGGCTGCCCATTGTGTTCACATTGATGATGGCGAAATCCGCACGCTGCAGCACCTTGGTGCCGGAATTGCCCATAATCCCTCCTCCAACCTCAAACTGGCCTCAGGGGTGGCGCCGGTAAAACGCATGCTGGACCTGGGAATCAACGTTGGTATCGGCACAGACGGACCCGCCTCAAATAATGACCTCGATATGTTCGAGGAATTACGCCTGGCCTCCTTCCTGCAGAAAGGCACCAGCGGTGACCCCACCGTTCTCCCGGCGCGCTCCACGCTGCTAATGGCCACACGCCTGGGCGCCCAGGCCATGCATATTGGTCACATCACCGGGTCGCTCGAAGTTGGCAAACGTGCCGATCTCATTCTTTTGGAAATAAACCCCATTCACAACAGCCCACGTTTTACCCATAACCCCCTGGGAATCTATGCCCAGATCGTTTACGCCTCAAAGGCCGCAGATGTCTCGGATGTGATGGCCAATGGGAAATGGCTGATGCAAAACCGTGTGATCACCAGCCTAGATGAAAAAGAATTGTTAGTGCACAGCCAGGAGTATGCCCGCAAGATCGACACCTTCCTGATCAAACGCGAATCCTCTATTCTCTCTAAACTCATCGCCATTGGTGGTGCTTCTGAAGAAGAAAGCTTTGAAATTCAGGCAAAGGTAAAGGTCAAGGACCCGGATCGCATCAAGCAGGCAATCCACGAACAAAAACTTGAGATCATTCGCGAGCGCCATTACCGGGAATTCGACCTGTACTTCTTCTTCAGCGAAATCGAACAGGGCATCATTCGGTATCGCGAAGACGAATTCATCAAACCGGATGGCAAGATCGAGCAGGTACGTTCGCGCCTGACACTGATCGGCCCTACCTGGGAGGGAGAGTTCGAAAAGGATGTACTCCTCTCAAGAAGCCGATACCTGGCGCCGGCAACCCAAAGCCCAAGGTTCTACCGCGAGTACTTTAAGCCCATAATGGAAAAAGAAGTTGAGAAGGACAGGGTGCGTTACCTTGTTCACTTCAAGGATGAAGACTTCTTCATTAACATTGATAAGATCACTACCCCTGACCTCGGCTGCTTCGTGGAAATCAAGAGCCGCACCTGGAGCCGCCAGGATGCAGAGAAAAAATCACTGCTTATCAAGGAGTTAATCAAAACACTCGGGATTGACGTAGTGGAATCGATACACGAAGATTATATCGACCTGGTCAAGTAACGAAAGAAGAGTGATGACCTCAAAACGGGTGAACGTCCTGTTTCTATCTTCAGAAGCCGACCCTTATGTTAAGATAGGCGGGCTTGGTGATGTTGCAGGCGCGCTCCCACGGGCCATACTCCAGCAGAGTGACGAAAACACCCGTTTTGATATCCGCCTGGCAATTCCGCTTTATGGGGCGATCAAAAAGAAGTACCCTGCCCTAAAGAAATTAACCGATTTCAACATCCACACCGGCAGCCTGACAATCCGCGCCTGTGTTTACGAACATGAACAAGAAGGGATGCCCGTTTACCTCATTGATGGAAGCCCGATTAGAGAGGAAGATCCTGTTTACGGCTCCAACTTCACCGCGGACGCAGAAAAATTTATCTTCTTCTCGCTGGCATGCCTGGAACTTCCGCGTGTTTTGAAATGGAAGATCGATATCCTGCATGCCAACGACTGGCACACGGCAATCGCCGTTCACCAGTCAGCAAAGCTGCGAGAATTGCGCCCGGAACGCAGCCGGATAAAAAAGGTGATCACGCTGCATAACCTCCCTTTTATGGGCGCAGGCTCTGAAGAGGCGCTGACAAAATTCGGCATTGAACCTGCGGAAGACAGCGCATTGCCGATCTGGGCACGCACCATCCCTCTCCCGATGGGGCTTGCCAGCGCAGACCGCATCGTACCGGTATCCCCAACTTATGCAGAAGAAATCCTCACGCCTGAATTTGGCTGCGGATTGGAAAATTACCTCTCCACTCATAAGGAAAAAATAACCGGCATCATCAACGGTATCGATAACGCCGCCTGGAACCCCGCCAGCGATCCTTTCATCACCCCTCATTTTGACCACAACAATTTATCTGGCAAAGCCCACTGTAAACAAGCTGTGCAAAAGGAAATGGGCTTGCCGATTGACCCGGCCACTCCTTTGATCGTTGTCATCAGCCGAATGGATCAGCAAAAAGGGATCGACATTGCCATTGATGCGCTGCGCTCTTTGAGCGGACAGAACTGGCAGGCAGTGATCCTGGGTTCCGGCGATGCAAAACTGGAATCCGCTGCCCTGAGTTTACAAAACGACCTCCCGGAGAAAGTGCGTGCCAGGGTGGTTTTTGACCCGCAATTGTCTCACAGGTTATACGCTGGAGCTGATATTCTATTGATGCCATCCCGTTACGAGCCTTGCGGCCTGGCGCAGATGATTGCCATGCGCTACGGCACAGTCCCGGTTGCCAGAGCCACCGGCGGCCTCAAGGACACGATCAGCGATTATACGCACGATGAACAGGGGAATGGCTTCACCTTTGCCGAAGCCAGCAGTGCAGCTGCTGTCCATTCGTTAGCAAAGGCGTTTGAACATTACCAGAATAAAACAATCTGGGGAAAAATCATGGCAAATGGCATGAAACGCGATTTTTCCTGGGCAGAATCAGCAAAAAAATACTGCCAGTTGTACCACGAAGTACTCACTTTACCCGTGCAGGAGGAAAAATGAGCTTATCAAGATTTTCAGGGGTGATCCTGCATCCCTCCAGTTTGCCAGGCGTGGATGGCATTGGCGACCTTGGGCCGGATGCCTACCGCTGGATTGACTTTTTAGCGGAATCTGGCTGCACCCTGTGGCAGGTTTTGCCGCTTGGGCCAACCGGTTATGGCGACTCTCCTTATCAGTGTTTTTCCGCATTTGCCGGCAACCCATATCTGATCAGCCCGGCGTTGCTGCTGGACCAAAAGCTGCTCTCCCCCAAAGACCTGGCTGACCGCCCCACGTTCCCTCAAGAGCGTGTGGATTTTGGCGCCGTGATCCCGTGGAAAACTCTTGTCTTAAACCGCGCTTTTGGCCATTTTAAAAAGACTAAAAATCAAAAACTATTATCGCGCTATGAACGGTTTTGTGAGGAAGAGCATCACTGGCTGGATGACTTTGCCTTATTCATGGCGATCAAAGAGAACCTGGGGGGCGGTTCGTGGGGCAATTGGCCCATTCCCCTGCGCAGCCGCGAACCTCAGGCACTTGCGCAGTTTGCCGCCGAACACACGGAAGAGGTCACTCAGCAAAAGTTTCGCCAGTATCTCTTTTACGAACAATGGGAGGCCATTCGCAGCTACGCCAGGCAAAAGAACATACAGATTATCGGCGATATCCCCATTTTCGTTGCATACGATAGTGCAGATGCCTGGTCTCATCCCGAGTTGTTCTTCCTGGACAAAGAAGGGCAGCCCACTTGCGTGGCCGGCGTTCCGCCGGATTATTTCTCTCCTACCGGGCAGTTGTGGGGAAACCCGCTTTATAAGTGGAATGTTCACAAGAAAACAGGTTACGCCTGGTGGCTGGAGCGGATCAGGGCCGTATTGAACCTGGTGGATTACATTCGCCTGGATCACTTTAGAGGGTTTGCCGGGTACTGGGAAATCCCGGCAGGCAAGCCCACAGCAGAGATTGGCAGATGGGTCAAAGGGCCTGGCAAAGATTTCCTCAGGGCGCTTCAGAAGAATTTTGCGTCACTGCCCTTGCTTGCCGAAGACCTGGGGGAGATCACACCCGATGTGGTGGAATTGCGCGATTCCTTTGGCCTGCCCGGAATGAAGATACTGCAATTCGGCTTTGCCAGCACCCCGGATGACCCCTTCCTGCCGCACAACTACCCCAGGAACTGCGTGGCCTATACCGGCACCCACGATAACGATACTGCGCGCGGCTGGTACGAAGCGGCCGCCGAAAAGGAAAGAGACCTTTGCCGGCGTTACCTGGGACGGTCTGGGGATGATATTTCCTGGGATATGATCCGCACCGTATGGTCCTCAACCGCTGCCTTTGCCCTGGCACCCTTGCAGGATTTTCTAAGCCTTGGAACCTCGGCCCGGATGAACTTCCCGGGCAAACTGGGAGGAAACTGGTTCTGGCGCTACACCAGCGACCAGTTGAGTGATGAACTGCTCACACGCATCAGGGAAATGAACTTCCTGTACAGCCGCACCAGAAAAACAGATTAGCTGCGCGCGGAGGAACTCTGTCCTCCTCGCCCCCTTGATGCCACGAGAATTCCCAGAAGGATCAAAATACCGCCAACGACCTCAAAAACCGTTGGCGATTCTTTTAACAGCAAAAATGAAAGGATGATCGTGCCGATGGGTTCTCCCAGCAAAGCAATTGACACCATAGCTGCAGGCAGATACTTTAGCGCCCAATTGAACGAAGAATGCCCTACAATTTGCGGGATCAGTGCCAGAGCGATGATAAACATATACGTGCTTGTAGAAAAACCGGTAACAGGCTCTCTGAAAACAATTACGAGCAAAAGCAAAAAAAGTGCCGCAATGGAATACACACTGAAGGTGTAGGAGCCCAAGCTAAGCGAATTGCGAATTTTGCGCCCCACCAGCAAATAGCCTGCCGACATGAAAGCTCCCAACAGTGCCAGAAGATTCCCAATGATCATTTTTCCAGGCACGCCTGAAAAAACAGCAGAACAGGCGAGTTGCCCTTCGGCTATTTGACAGGCGCTGCTTAAGCCCACAATAAAGCTGCCCACCAGCGAGATCAATAATCCGGCCACCACCCATCTAGTGATTTTTTCCTTGAGAAGAACCGGGGAGAGAATGGCAACCCAGAGTGGCGCAGTGGTAACGATCACCACAGAACTGGCAACAGACGTAAATTCAAGAGAGGTGATCCAAGCTGCAAAATGCGCTCCCAGAAAAACACCCCCCAGCAACAAAAGAAGCCGTGTTTGTCGGCTTTGCTGAGGTAATTCCTGCCTGAGTGTCTTGAATGCAAAGGGTGCCAGCAAACAGGATGCGATCAACATTCTGCCTGCCGCAATCACAAAAGAAGGAGCATCCCCCTGGGCAAAACGGATAAAAATGGAAGCCGTAGAAACTGCGGCAATCCCGATGAGCAACCCCAAATAGGGGGACAATTCCTTACTTTTCATGGTCAACCTGGCCTCAATGTATACCGGCTTGACAGCTTTCCCGGCGATGCTAAAATCTAATTGTACATTAGGAACGAATATTAGTTTCCGGGAGGAAAAAATGGCTTTTGAACCGGTACCCCTCAAATATGCGATGGATGCCCTGGAACCCGTAATTGATGCCAAAACTGTAGAGATTCATTACACCAAACATCACGCTACCTATGCCAAGAACCTCAACGCGGCCATCGAGAAACACCCTGAGTTCTTTGAATGGCCTTTGGAGAAGATTGTGGCAAACCTGGATCAAATCCCAGAGGATATCCGTACCGCAGTAAAAAATAACGGTGGGGGTGTTTACAACCACAACCTGTACTGGGCCTCAATGGCGCCCGGACAGGATGGCCTGCCAAAGGGCAAACTGGCCGTGGCAATTGATGCGACGTTTGGCAACTTCGATGTCTTCAAAGCTGAATTCGAAAAAGCCGCCCTTGCCCGCTTTGGCAGCGGTTACTGCTGGTTGAGCAAGAAAAGCGATGGCAGTATTGTCATTCATTCCACGGCAAACCAGGAAAGTCCACTGCAGGAAAAGATGAAACCGATCATTGTCGTAGATGTTTGGGAGCACGCCTACTACCTGAAATACCAAAACCGCCGCGCCGAGTATCTGGCGCAATGGTGGAGCATTGTGGATTGGGCCTCTGCCGAAGAGCGTTTCCTCAATGCAGTATAATAAATGGACAATAACATTATCCGTTCAAAATGGAGGAATAAATGGCTAGAGTAATCACGAGTTTATGCCTGCGCGATGGAAGCTGTGCCACTGTATGCCCGGTGGAGTGCATTGTTCCCGGAAAACCCGAGGATAAATATCCCGGGTTTTACATTGATGCAGATACCTGCATTGACTGCGGCGCCTGCGAATCGGAATGCCCTTTCAATGCAATTTTCCCATCCGATGAAGTTCCGGCGGCCTTCACTGCAAAAGGCGGCGAACATCTCTCCATGCCCGTTGGCACAGCCGATTTTACCGAGGTCTACGATGGACAGGATCATGACGGGAATGCCGTGCATCTGACCGCCACACGCACCCTCAAAGCTGGCGAAGTGGTTGATCTGACCCCTTCAATCGCAGCCAACGAAGCTTTCTTCAAGAGCGGCCCCGGCTACAACGCCAAGTAACGATTCTTGCTAGATAAAAACAGAGGAGCGCTGCTCCTCTGTTTTTTTATGGGCAATTATGAGAGACGTGCTCTTCGTAAGTGGTTGAGAAGACGTGTCTGCCGGAACCATCGCATTGCGCCTGGAAATAGTAGTAACCGCTCGATGCAGGTTCCAGCACCGCCCGGATTGCATCTAGGTCTGGGTTCGCTATTGGGTGAGGCGGCAGACCGTAACTCACATAGGTATTGAAAGAGGATTGGACACCAAGATCACTAACGGAGAGTGGCGTCTTCCACCAGGAATTTGATGCCTGGTCAAAGCCAAGTGCATACTGCACCGTTGGGTCAGTTTCCAATCTCATCCCAGCCGCCAAACGATTGTAAAACACCGAAGCCATCAGCGGACGCTCATCGCTTACCAGGCTCTCGCGCTGGATGATGGACGCCATTGTGACAATCTCCTGTACAGTAAGCCCGGTATTGCTGCCTTTTGCAACAATCACTGGCAATGCTCCGTTCACAAAACTGTCCACAAAAAGCTGCACCAAATCCTGTGCGGAGGAATCTTTGCGGAGCTGGTACTCTCCCGGCAAAAGAAATCCCTCAAGAGAGTCCACTCCTCGCAGGCTGTCAGGTAATGTGATAGACTGCGGGTTATTGACTACGCGCATGAATTCATCTGCTGAAATGGCAACTCCAGAGGCAATCAAACCTCCCGCCACCTCTTCCGCGCGCCAACCGGGGTAGAGGTAAAAACTGGTGATGGGATTGTCTGCCCGCAGCATCTCAGCAACTTCTATAGCCGAAGCGGCAGGCGGAATGTCAAAGTGCCCGGAGCGAATGCTGGCATCGTACCCCTTGTAGATTAAGTAATCACGAAAACGCGCTCCATTTTTGACCACCCCGGCCCTTTCGAGCGCTGCGGCAATCTGCGTGATTGAACTCCCCTCCTCGATCGAAACCGCAACACCAGATGACATCGGGTGAGAGATAAGCACGTTCTTTGCCAGCAACAGACGCAGCCCGTACTGCCGGACCTGCAAGGGCGTCAATGCCGGAGAGGCTGCTCCAAAATCACCCGCTGCAAAGATCGGAACAGCGACCCAGAGGATTGCCAGTCCAACCACCAGCAGTAAAAATGCCAAAACCAAACCGGCACATGAGTTCTTTCGTCTTTTGCTCATTGGGGTACTGGCGCTCCTGCATCCAAAAAAGATTGTAGGATCACTGCCGCCGCCAAGTCGTCCAGGTGTCCAGTGCGGCCCTTCCGCGTCACCCCCATCGCCTGCCGGATTTCCTGCGCAGCCTTGGTGCTATTACTTTCATCCCAAAGGATTACCTCCAATTGGGTTTGGCTCCTTAAGGTCGCAGCAAATTTCGTGGAATGGCGCGCCTGTGGCGATTCCTGGCCGTCATCGCTGAATGGGATGCCAACCACGAGCAAGCTCACCCCCAGTTCTTCGGTCTTCTTGATGATCCTTTCCGCATCCGCAGCGCCAGATGTATGCTGGATCACGCAAAGGGGTGAGGCAAGGACGCGGCCCGGGTCGCTCACCGCCAACCCAATGCGCTTTTCGCCTAAATCCACTGCCAAAACTCTGCCCTGGCTCATTGGCCCTGAACCTCCAGCGCAATCCTTCCGGGTAAGATGGGCAGAAAGCCCCACCAATCCGGTGTTACCTGTATCACAGCATCCCGCGCCTGTGGAAAGGCGCTCTCCAGTAATGCCGTTGCCGTTGCAATTGGTTTTCCGGAGAGCAGCCGCACAACTTTATCCTGATCCCAGGCAGGCATGATACTGCGGCTGGCACTCTCAGGCCAGAAGTAATGACCGTCGTTTCCCCTGGTGATGTCCCCTGACCATTCAATGTCAATCAGCGAATTTACCGGCATCATGCCGTTAGCCAGTGTTTCGTCAAGAACCAATCCGGCCAGTTTTTCCTCATCCGCTTCTGCGACAGTGAACGCTATGCAGCTGGTGGTGATGGAAAGCGTTGCCTGGTCGGAAGGCTCCCCGCTTTTGGGGATTTGCGCCAATGCCACTACCTCTCCCAAAGAGACGCTCTCGGCAATCAGCGACACCCCGTCAAGCTGCTGCGCAGCCATTTTTTGACGGCATTGATTGAGTAATTGGTTTTTCAATTGAGTTTCCAGTTTGCGGTAATCCTCATCCGTTGGGGTAGGAAAGGATTGCTCACTCCCGCCGCTTGTTGGCAATGGATTCTGAATTGAAACCACATTCTCCAGGCCGCTAATGTGGGTGATGGCGCCGCCGCCAACATTACCAGCCTCACCCGCCAGAACAGCTTCTACCCCCACAACCACACTGCCCGCCGGGTCAACCGGAAGCAAGGCCTCAGAGGTCAGATAGAATTCGACTGGTTCTTCGTCCCCGGCGCTAACGATGGTACCTTTCGGCAAGATCACTGTGCGGGTCGTCAGATTTCTGATCTCCACCTGTCCCACCGCCTTTGTTTTAGGGATCACCACTTTGCCGCTGCTGTTCGCGCTCAATTCGCCCTGAACCTCAATGGAAAGGGTCTGTGCAGGGAGTATCCCTGTGATCTCCACCGAAGTGGCTGCCGGGTCCGCTCGCACCTGATAAGATTGTTTTTGCAGGTTATAAACCGGGTAGACAATCACCTCGGCACTCGGTACAAAGACAATCACCGCAAAAACAACCAGCAATAAAAGCAGAAGGTAGGCAATGAGCCTTTGGATTTTGATAACCGCTTTTGCCTTTGGTTGTCTGTCCAAGCCGTTTTTTGCCTGCACTAGTTTTTCGGCTCCCTTGACCTCACCCCGCGGAACCGGCATTTTGGCCGCCGGCCAGGAACGTTTTTCGGCCTGGGGGGCAGAAGCAAAGCAGAGAATCCCCTGTTCTTCCGCAATGGCCCGCATCGACCGGCTGCGCGTGATCAACGCCACCCGTGCGCCCAAAGATTCTGCGTAGCGCCGGATCAACTTGAGCGTCAGCGGGCTTTGCTCCAGCGGATAGCCGTGCGGGAAAAAGAGCAGCATGCGCGGGCTCTGCGACCAGGTCATTTTGTCCTTGATCGAGGTCAGGTCATCATGCGGCTCAATTTGGATCAGGGTCGTTTTCATAATGCTGCTGTAATTATACTTGCCGGAGCCATTGCAGGGCATCAGGCTCTCGTTATAATTAGAGAGAAAGGATAAACCATCATGAAAAAGATTATTGCTGTTTCGTTCATTTTCCTTCTCTTGCTTACCTCTTGCAACTTCCCCACAAAAAGCGCGGCGACCCCAGGCGGTGATGCCGCCAGTGTCGTTGCCACCCGGGTAGCTCAAACTTTAGCGGTAGCACCAACCTCGACCATCGCACTGCCGGCTGATACACAGCCAGCCAATACGCTCCCTACCGCGGCTTTGCCCACCGTTACCGCAAGCCCCACTGTTACCAGCACCCCCACTGCCACCCCGCAGGCCGACCCCAAGACCTCCCTTGGGACGCCTGCATATACCAATACCTTCACCAGCGGAAGTGATTTTGGCCTTGCCTCCGCTTACGTGGACGACGCCATCAACTTATCGGTGCACGACGGCGTTATGGCCTTCGTCAGCCTGGGTCTGAATTACGGCCGGCGTTACCAACTCACTTATCCCAAAACAAAAGATTTTTACCTTGAAGGAACTTTCCAGACAGTGAACTGCTCAGGTTACGACCATTACGGGTTGGTCACCAGAGCGCCAAATTATACTGACGGATTTGGTTACTATATTGGTTTCTCCTGCAACGGCGCTTATATGGTAGAGAAATGGGACGGCGGCGGCCTGGGAACAATCATCAACTGGACGGCGGATTCTCACATCCTCACCGGTTCCGGGCAAACCAACCGCATTGGTGTCTGGATGAAGGGCAATGAGATCAAGCTCTATGCAAACGGGAACCTGATCAAAGAATTCACCGACTCCGCCATCACCGCAGCCGGGCATTATGGAATTTACGGTGGTGCAGTAGATTCTGGTACCTTCTCCTTCAACGTCAACGAAATCTCTCAGTGGAACTTACCGTGAGCGATGCCGGTTTGACCCCAAAATCACCAATCCAGCGCGATGTTGCTGCCCTGGCCGAGCGCATCGTTAATGCCCGGCCGGTGTATCTTGATACCGAAACAACCGGGCTTGAGAGACGTGATGAGATCGTTGAAATCTCCATCCTAGATTCAGATGGCTCCGTCCTGCTGCAATCCACCGTGAAACCGCTACAACCTATCCCTGCCGCTTCCACGCGCGTACACGGTATCACCAATGCCGATGTAGCAGCATCCCCCGCCTGGCCAGTTCTTTGGCCCAAGATTCGCAGTCTGATCTTTAGCCGGACCATTGTGGCCTACAACGCTGCCTTTGACCTGCGCATGATGCAGCAAACCCATACCCAGTACCGCCTCAACTGGCGGGAATCCTTTGAGTGGTTCGACCTGATGGCGCTTTTTTCAAAGTACCGCGGAGATTGGGATCCGCTGCGGCGCTCGATGCGCCTGTTCAAACTGGAAGAAGCTGGCAGGTATTTTGGCATCAGCCTGCCAAACGCACACCGCGCCAGTGCAGATTCTCTGCTCACGCGGGCTGTACTGCACACTCTTGCCGGAAAACCTTATTAGCCCCGATGGTAAAAGTATTTACAGAGCGCCAAAAAGAGATCATCCAACTCGCAGACAGAGGCACCCTGCTCGTGCGGGGGTCAGCCGGGTGTGGAAAAACCAGCGCCTCTGTTGAACGATTCAAAGCGCTCTGCGGTCAGGTGAAAGACCCGGATAGCATTCTGGTGCTAGCCCCGCAGCGCAGCCTGTTGCAACCTTATATTGACGCGATCCATGACCCGGATTTTAATGCCGCTGCGCCGCAGTCCTTCCTCACCATCGGCGGGCTGGCACAGCGATCGATCGCGTTGTTCTGGCCGCTCATCGCCAAGGAAGCCGGCTTCACGCAGTACAAGAAACCACCTGTCTTTTTGACGCTGGAACTGGCCCAGTATTACCTGGCACGCCAGATCGATCCCCTGATCGACAAAGGGTACTTCAGCAATATTTCCATTGACCGTATCCGGCTGTACAGCCAGATCATCGATAACCTGAACAAGTGCGCCGTGGTGGGCTTTGCACTAGAAGGAATTTCAGGCAAGCTTTCCGGCGCGTGGGCAGGTAAAGCCGACCAAACCGCCACCTTTGCGCAGGTGCAGGAATGTGCAATGCTCTTCAGGCAATACTGCCTGGAACAGAACCTGCTAGATTTCTCGCTCCAGATCCAGGTATTCAGTAAGCATTTGTGGAAATCCTTTCTCTTCCGCCAGTATCTGAAAAGCCGATACCAGCACCTGATCTACGAGAACATTGAGGAGGATTATCCCGTCGCTCACGACATCATTGAGGAATGGCTGCCTGATCTGCAATCCGCGCTGCTCACCCTTGATGAAAATGGCGGCTTCCGCACCTTCCTCGGCGCCGATCCGATCTCAGCCGAGAGGTTTGCCCGCGCAACTGCGCAAACCATCCGCCTCGAAGAGAAGTTTGTGCAGCCCCGGCAAATCTCGGCATTTTCGGCAGCCCTCACTGAATCCATCAGCACACACAAGGTGAACGGTCCTGATAGCGCAGCCATTGCACAGGCAATGGAAATTCAGCCCTGCCGCTTCATTCCCGAGGCCTTGGAGACCATTGCTGTCAAAGTTCAGCAATTAATAAACACCGAGAATGTACAGGCCAGCGACATTGCGATCCTCACCCCATTCCTCAGCGATTCGTTGCTTTTTTCCACCGTTGAACGCTTTACCGCGCTGGGAATCCCCATACAGGCTTTCCGCCCGTCGCGCGGACTCAAAGACGAGCCGGCAGTGAAGGCAATGCTCACACTGGCAAAGCTGGCATATCAATGGGTTGACCCACCACTGATACGCGAGGATGTGCGCAACGCACTGATGACCACCATCAGCGGATGTGACCTGGTACGTGCAGATATGCTGGCACAGATTTCCTTTTCCGCCTCCGGCGAGCACCCCGGCCTGCGCCCCCTCGATATCGAAAAGAACAGCCTGCGCGAGCGGATCACCCGGCAGGTTGGGCAGCGTTATGAGCATCTGCGCACCTGGCTGGTAGAACAAGCTAATCTCAGCGAAACAGACCTGGACGTTTTCTGGAGTCGGCTTTTTGGCGAAGTGCTCTCACAGGAAGGATACAACTTCCATCTGAACACCACCAATGCGGGGCTTGTCAGCCAACTGAGCCATTCCTGCCGGCAATTCCGCCAGACGGTTGAGAGCGATTCGGCGATTGCCGCCAATGAAGTTGGAAAGGTATACGCCAGGCTGGTGGAAACGGGCATCCTTTCTTCGCTGAACCCGGAACGCGAGCATCAGACCCAAAACAGCATTTTGATCTCGCCGGCTCACTCATTTTTGATGCGCAACAAAGCTGTCAAATACCAATTCTGGCTGGATATTGGCTCCACCGGCTGGTGGGCCAGGCTCGATCAACCCCTCACCCAGCCCTATGTGCTGAGCCGTAACTGGGAAGAAGGATTGCGCTGGACTGATGAGAACGAGTATGCTACCAACCAGAGAAATCTGGCCCGCCTTGTGGAGGGCATGCTCAATCGTTGTACAGAAAAAGTGATCCTAATTCCTGTGGCAATTGACCAGCAGGGGAATGAAGAACGCGGCCCGTTGATGATGGCTGTGCAAACGCTCTTGAAAAAGATGCACCTGCAGGAGACTACCAGCCATGTATAAACCGCGCCCCAGGCAAGCAGAGATACTCACCTACGAATCCGGCCGCATGGGCATTCCCGCCGTGCCGGGGAGCGGCAAAACACATACCCTGTCTTACCTGGCTTCCCTGATCATCACCAAAGGGATGATCGCCGATGACCAGGAAATTCTGGTGGTGACGCTGGTCAATTCAGCCGTGGATAATTTTGCCAACCGCATCTCACAGTTCACTCAACAAGCCGGGCTGCTGCAGAGGATGGGTTACCGCGTGCGGACGCTGCACGGGCTAGCACACGATATCATCAAAGAGCGGCCTGACCTTGCCGGCGTCTCCGACCAGTTTTCCATTGCGGATGAAAATGAATGCCGGCTGATGATCAGCCAGATCAGCACAACTTACCTGCGAGATCACCCGGAGCTTGCAGAGATTTACCTTGACCCCGCAATCGAGTTGGACAAAAATTATGCAACACAAAAGTATTGGTTTGTGCTTTTTGCCGATACGGCTACCAGTTTCATCAGCCAGGCCAAAGACTTTCAACTGGAGCCTGCCGAGATCAAAGCCCTGGCAGAGGCGCACCATTTTCAGCATCCTTTGTTCGATTTTGGCGTAGAAGTGTACACAGAGTACCAGCGCGGGCTGCGGATGCGCAACGCGGTGGACTTCAACGACCTTACCAGGCTGGCTATGCGCGTGCTGGAATCCGATCCCGATTATTTACACCGGCTGCAATACCGTTGGCCTTTTATTCTGGAAGACGAAGCCCAGGATTCTTCCGCGATACAGGAGGCGATCCTGCGCAAACTGGCCGGCGAGCAGGGCAACTGGGTGAGAGTGGGCGATACCAACCAGGCCATTTACGACACGTTCACCACAGCCAACCCAAAATTCCTGCGCCAGTTTTTACAAGAAGACGGCGTGGTACGTAAAGACCTGCCCAATTCGGGTCGCTCGAATCAAAGCATCATCAACCTGGCCAATTACCTGGTGCAATGGACTAACGCGCAGCACCCCGTAGAATCCCTGCGCGATTCACTTTCACTGCCGCTAATCGAACCCGCACCGCCCGATGACCCACAGCCCAATCCGCCAGACCACCCGGCCGCCGTTTACATCCAAACACAAAAAAACACCCCAGAGCAGGAAATCGCTTCTGTTACCCGCTCGCTGAAAAAATGGCTGCCGGAAAACCCGCAAAAGACTGTGGCAGTTCTGTGTCCCATTAACAACTTTGCCGAGGAGATCGTTGGAAAGTTAAAAGAGGAGGGCATTGAGGTGGTGGAAATGCTGCAAAGCTCTGACCGCACGCGTAGAACTACCCGCCTGACCGAGAAATGCCTCAACGCCATATCCAATCCAACCGATGTGGTCAAATTCACGGTTGCTTTTGAACACCATCAACGCTTCACCACTGAAGGTGACGACGAAGACCCTACATTGCTCTCGCTGCTGGCAAAATTGAGAAAGTTGCATTTCCTGGAAGACTTGTTGTACCCCGGTGAGGTAGTAACGGAGACACTTGATCCTCAACTTGCTGGCTGCGAAGCTCTTACACGCTTTTGCGAGTACATGAGGCGCTGGCATTTTTCGGCGGCGCTGCCCATTGACCAGTTGCTTTTGCTCATGGCAAGCGATCTGTTTACCCTGCCCCATGACCTTGCACTGAGCCACAAACTTTCCCTGATGATGGAATTTGTCAGCCGCAACCACCCGGAGTATCGCCTGCCACAATTCATCACCGAACTGGCAGAGATTAGCAGCAACGAGCGCAAATTCCTGGGCTTTAGCGAAGACGATAGCGGTTTTAACCCGGAACTTCATAAAGGCAAAGTGCTGGTCACCACCTACCACAAAGCCAAAGGCCTGGAGTGGGATCGCGTTTACCTGATGTCGGTCAATAATTATGATTTCCCCTCGCTCCAGGAAATCGACCAGTACAAAGGGGAAAAATGGTTCATCCAGGGCAAACTGAACGTGGAAGCCGAGCTCATTGCCATGCTGAAATTCCTCTACCGCGGCAATCCAAAAGAGTTGCCGCAGCAACCGGGAGAGGCTTCGCGGATGTCTCGCAGAGATTACGCCGCCGAACGTTTGCGCCTGCTGTACGTGGGCATCACGCGTGCGCGCGAATCACTCATCATCACCTGGAACACCGGCAAACGCGATAATTGCCAGATGGCGCTGCCGTTGCAGGCTTTATCCGAATTCCACAAGGAGAACGCCCATGCTTCCGAGTGATTTTATCTTCAGCCAGAACAGCTTGCAGCACTATGTTGATTGCAAACGGCGCTTCTTCCTCGAAGAGATCGAGAGGCTGGATTGGCCGGCCAATCAAAGTGAGCCTGTGCGCATCCAAGAAGAGCGAATGAAAGCCGGAACGCAGTTTCACCTGCTTTGCCGCCAGTATCTCACGGGCATCCCGGCACAGGTGATTGAGGAAAGTATCGATTCGGATGAAATGACAAGGTGGTGGCGCGCTTTCCTGTCGCTGGGTTTGCAGCCTTCAGGCAGCCTGTGGCCGGAAAAGGCCATCACGCTGCCATTTAGCGGTTTTCGCCTCACCGCCCATTTTGACCTTCTATTGCAAAAACCCAACGGCCAGTATGCAATCTACGATTGGAAGACCAACCTCAAACAACCCGCCATGCCAAGGCTGGCGGAACGCATGCAAACCAAAGTCTATCCATTGGTGTTGCACACTTTTTTGGCGCAACAAGGTAAAGCTCCTGAAGCAATTGAAATGACCTACTGGTATCCAGAGTTCCCACAGCAGCCACAGCCCTTTCGGTTCGATGCAAAAGCAATTGCGGGTTTCCAGGTTGAACTTCAAAGGCTGATAGAAGAGATCGCTCAAAACCCTGATGATGATTTTGCCATGACCGAACACCTGGCTACCTGTCGCTACTGCCAGTACCGCTCCTATTGCAATCGTGGCACCACTGCTGGGGAATTTAACGAGCAAGAGTTGTTCGAAGTATAGGCAAGGCTGGTATAATTCAGACACTATGAGTCCTAATTTATCGCGCCGCGATTTTTTGAAACTTGCAAGCCTTGGCGCTGCGGGTCTGGCATTTAAACCGCAGCACCTTTTCCAACAATACCAGAACGGTGACGAATTGCTGCGTGTTGCCAACACCTCGGTGAGTGTGTACAACCAACCGGATGAAAACAGCAAGATCAATTTTCAGCGCTTCCGTGACGAAGTGGTCAACATCTACTACGAAGTGGAATCTGACAAGGCCCCCCAATACAATCCATTGTGGTATCGGGTATGGGGCGGCTATATTCATTGCGCGCGGGTACAAAAGGTCAACGTGCAATTGAACAGCGTTCCTTCCAAGGTATCCGAAGGGCTGCACCTCGCCGAGGTAACTGTACCCTACACACAGAGCTATCTGTTGCGTAAACAGGGTAACTGGACCCAGCTTTATCGGCTCTATTACGGTTCTCTTCACTGGGTTGTAGGCCTTACCGAGGGACCGGACGGCGAAGCCTGGTACCGTATCCGCGATGAAATGCTGAAATATGATACCAACCTGGATTACTACGTACGCGCTGAGCATTTACGTTTTATCGACCCGGCTGAGGTCACACCAATCTCCCCCGATGTGTCGCCGGACAAAAAGTACATTGAGGTTTCGCTGGCAAAACAGGAGCTTACAGCATACGAGGATGGCAAGATCGTTCTCCATACCCGGATCTCTTCCGGGCTGGATTACACCCCGCCGAACGAGACGACCTGGAAAACCCCTACCGGCAATTTCTTTGTGCAGACCAAAATGCCTTCCAAGCACATGGGCGGCGGGCAAATCGTTTTCGACCCTGAGGCCTACATCATCCCCGGAGTGCCCTGGGTATCTTTCTTTGAACCGGAAACCGGAGTGGCTTTCCACGGCACTTACTGGCATCAGAATTTTGGCGTGCAGATGAGCCACGGGTGCGTCAACATGAAAACGGAAGAAGCCAAATGGCTGTTCCGCTGGGTGACCCCGCAGGTGGACTTAACAAAGATGACCACCATCGGCCTGGGCACACAGGTACTGGTTTATTAAGTTAATCCCCAAGCACAGCTGGCTTTTTATTCCCTACAAATGCGGCAAAGACCCGGTTGCCAAAGCGGATCCCTTTTTGCGTTACGCGCAGGCGATCAGCAGCTGTAGGATGCTTTTCAAGAAGTTCCTGATGAAATAGCTGCGTTAACTGCCTGTGAAACAACTCCTCGAGGGAATATCCAAAGCGTGCAGAAAATTCGGCGCTTGAAACTCCATCTTCCGTGAGACGCAGCCCCAGCATCATGAATTCTTGCATTTCATCCCATAGGGTCAAGTAGTTTCCGTTCGCCTGAACAGGGCATTTGAGCAAAAGCGGTTCAGCTTGCTTTTGCATCGCCAGGATATACGGCGCAATTCCTGCAGTATTTTCGTAGCGGTAATGGCCAAAGTAACCGTGCGCCCCTGCGCCAATCCCCAGATAAGGATCGCAGCGCCAGTATTGCATATTGTGAATAGACCGTGCACTGGGGTTTACAGCCCAGTTTGAAATCTCATACTGGGAAAAACCCCACTTCGGTAGAGCTTCCATCGCCAGCGCATACATCTCGCCAGCCAGGTCTTCGTCCGGCGGCGCCACCTGCCCGGAAGCCACCTGCTGAAAAAGCGGCGTTCCCTCTTCAACTGTCAGTGAATACAAAGACAAATGGTCAACGGGTAAACCCAGTGCCATTTGCAGAGATTGTTGCCAGGATTCCAGCGTCTGCCCCGGAATACCGAAGATTAGGTCGAGGCTGATATGTTCAAACCCGGCATCCTTTGCCCAGTGTACACCGTTTGAGACTTGGTCAAAATCATGCTTGCGGTTGAGCAAAGCCAGTTCTGCCGGATGGGCAGATTGCATCCCCAGGCTAATACGATTGAACCCTAAGCTGTGCAATTTTGCCATGTATTCTGGCGAAACCGAGCCAGGGTTGGCTTCCAAAGTAATTTCAGCACCTGAAAGAACATCGTAAGCCTCTCTGATCGCTGCCAGAATCCTGGTATAGGCTTCTGCTGGCAACAACGAAGGAGTGCCCCCGCCAAAGTAGATCGTGTGAACAGCGACAGGCTCTGCGCTCGTGTTAGGATAGAATTGCAACTCTTTGCAGAGGGCTTCCACATATTGCGGGATCAAATGATTGAGGCCAGCATATGTGTTAAAATCACAGTAACCGCACCGGGTGGTGCAAAAAGGAATATGCAGATACAAACTGGTTGACATAATTGAAAGAATAACACAGCCTTGCCTCTATGCAAAGTTGCTACACTTGTGATGTTATAATTTTCACTTCAATAACCTAAAAAAGAATCGATGGAAATATGAGTCCTGAATCTACAACTTCAAGTAATCGAGTGTGCCCCACCTGCGGCACACGGTTAAGCGAAAATGCCACTCGTTGTCTGGTCTGTGGCCGAACCTTTACCAACAGCCCAAAAACGGCAGCCTCTTCATCGCCTGTGCAAGCTCCTAAATTGCCAGAACTAAAACTGAGCCTGCCGGCTGCAATTGGCCTGGTCATACTGGTGCTTGGCCTGGGCGCTGCGCTGATCTTCCTCATCCTGCAATCGACAGGACGGGTGACCACCCCCACAGTCACGCCAACAGTTACGCTCACACCCACCAGCACGGGCACCCCTACCCCGACCATCGAACCCACCCAGGCTCCAACAACAACCCCGTTGCCGCCCAAAGAGCATGTCGTTGTAGCCAACGAGGTGTGCAGTTCAATCGCCCTGCAGTACAACGTAAGTGTGCAAAGCATTGTCGCATTGAACAACCTGCCTACTGATTGTGGTGTGTTGAGCGTTGGGCAGAAACTTCTGATCCCCATCCCCACTTCTACGCCAACCTCCTTGCCTACCGCCACCCTCAGCGCAGCTGAGGCTACCGCCCAGGCTTGCGGTAACATCACTTACCAGGTCAAGGAAAACGACACGCTCAGTTCAATTTCCGCCAATTACAATATCAGCGTCACCTCCATCAAGACCTACAACAACCTCCCTTCCGATAATGTAATGCTGGGAATGTATCTATCGCTCCCACTGTGCGAAAGGATGCCCACTGCGGGGCCAACCCCCACCCCCACGCTCCCGCCGCCTTACGGCGCCCCCAGCCTGCTGCTGCCGGCGGATGGTATTGTCTACAACAATATTTCGGACACCATCACCCTACAGTGGTCCTCGGTCGGTACGCTGCGAGAGGGCGAGCGTTACGCTGTTACCGTTGTTGATGTCACTTCGGGCGAAACCAAGAAAATCACCCAGTATGTAACGGATACGAAATTCACCGTTCCGGCGAGCCTGCGCCCGGTTGACAATTCAGTGCATGTCTTCCGCTGGTGGGTGGTACCGGTACGCCAAACCGGCTCCACAAGCGACGGGCAGGCAATTTACGAAGTTTATGGAACCACCAGTGCCTTCCGCGTCTTCGGTTGGTCTGGAACAGGCGGAGCAAGCACACCAACCCCCTAATGCTTAAGAAAAGAACCCCGGATTTTTTCCGGGGTTCTTTTTATTTATCAGCAAGGAATCGGCTTGCCTCAATGGCCGCCGCTGCCCCCATCCCGGCAGAAGTGATCACCTGCTTGAACTCTGAATCGGCAGCCTCGCCGGCAGCGTACACGCCGGGGATGCTCGTTTGCATTTTCTTGTCAACCACAATAAATCCTTTTTCATCAATCGCCAACTGGCCAGTGTAGAGGTCATTGTTCGGTTTATGGCCGATGAAAATGAAAATGCCATCCACAGTTAGTTGTTCCTGCTGACCGGTTTTAACATTCTCGATAGTAACCGAGTTGACCTTTTCGGTTCCGTTGATGGACTTCACTACCGAGTTGAGCACCAACTTGATCTTAGGGTTCTCATGGACACGTTTCTGCAGCAAAGCACCGGCCCGGAATTCATCGCGGCGGTGAATCAACAAAATCTCGCTGACATAGCGGGTTAAGAACAAGGCCTCTTCCAGCGCGCTATCGCCGCCGCCAACCACCGCAACCTTTTTCTCCTTGAAGAACCAGCCATCACAGGTGGCACAATAGGATACGCCCGAACCCACCAACTGGGACTCGCCGGGCACATTGAGCAAAACGCTGCTGGCACCGGTGGCAATGATTACGCTCTCGGCATAGTATGTTGAGCTGTATGTCTTCACCACAAACGGGCGCTGATTAAAATCAACAGACACGATCGTATCAAATTCATAGCGCGCGCCAAAGCGCTCCGCCTGTTTCTGGAAAAGGTTGCCAAGGTCAGCACCGCCAACCCCTTCCGGAAAACCCGGATAGTTCTCAATAACGTTTGTTAACGAAGCCTGTCCACCGGGTTGAATACCTGTAATCACCAGTGGCGAAAGCTCGGCTCTGGCACCGTAAAGGGCGGCAGATGAGCCCGCCGGGCCGGCACCAATAATGATTAGTTTTTCGATCTTTTTCTCTTCAGTCATGCTCCACCTTTATTTGCACAGTTTATCGGTAATCGCCAAACCCTTGTCGATAATGGCAAACCCCTCTGCCAACTGCTCCTGCGTCATAATCAGCGGGGGAATGACCAGAAGCAGATTCCAATGGGTGTATAAGTATAATCCGTTCTCCAGAAGGTTTTTTTTCAGGGCTGCCATTTCGGGGCTGGAGCCGGCAAAAGGCGCAGCAGGCTCGCGCGTCTTGCGGTCTTTCACCAGTTCAATGGCGCCAAACATGCCAATCGAACGCACCTCACCAACCGAGGGATGCCGGTCCACCAGTTCAGCCATCATCTCAGCCATCACCTGGCCGGTGGCACTGGCCTTTTCGACCAGATGATCTGATTGCATCACCTCAATGTTGGCAACAGCCGCCGCCAGAGAGATGGGATGCCCATTGTAGGTCAGTCCCCCTTCAAACACGTGATCGTTGAAGGTAGCGGCGATCTCTGGCTTCATCGCCACCGCTCCCAGTGGCGCATACGCCGAAGTGAGTCCCTTGGCCATGGTCATAATGTCCGGGATCACATTCCAATGGTCAACCGCAAACCACCGGCCGGTGCGCCCAAAGCCACTCATCACCTCGTCGGCAATGAGAAGGATATCGTATTTGTTACACAGTTCGCGCACCCCCGGCAGATAGCCCGGTGGCGGGATGATAACCCCATTCGTTCCCGTCACCGATTCCAGCATCACTGCCGCGATGTTCCCCGGGCCTTCGCTTAAGATCACCTCTTCCAGATGGTTGAGGTAATCAACACTAAACTGCTCATCGGAAATTTCCTGGTTCAGGCGATGAAAAGTTGAACGGTATTTGTACGGGTCAAGAAAGTGCACCACGCCGGGCATCACCGTAGGCTCCCAGGCATAGCGCCGGGGATCGCCAGTTAATGCAATGGCGCCGTAAGACGCTCCGTGATAAGAACGGTACCGTGTGAGGATCTTATGCTTCCCGGTATACGCCCGTGCAAACTTGACAGCGTTTTCATTGGCGTCCGCTCCGCCCAGGGTGTAAAGGAATTTTGTCAATCCTTTGGGAACGATCTCGGTCAGCTTTTTGCCAAGCATCGCCCGGGGTTTTGTGGCCATGCCCGGCCCGGCATAACTCAATTCGCGCGCCTGGTCGGCAATGGCATTGATCACGCGCTCATCGCCGTGCCCAATATTGACGCACATGGTCATGGAATTAAAGTCCAGGTAACGTTTTCCGCTGGTATCCCAAAAATATACTCCCTTCGCCCTGGTGACAGGGATGGGATTCACTTTGGACTGTGCAGACCACGTCCAAAAATTGTGTTCCATTGACAGAGGAAGGATTTCGCTATCGGGTAATTCAATCATACAGCCTCTTTTTCCTGGTCTCTATTGCTTGATTAAATCCTATCATAAATTACAATGCAGTGAGAAAAAATGACGAACGTTTTACCCGCTCAACAGATCAACGCCTTGATCCGACAAGGGTTGGACTGCTTCAATAAAGAGGAATTCTTTGAAGCGCATGAACTCCTCGAAACTGCCTGGAGGTCAGATAGCTCTCCACGCAAGGCTCTGGTGCAGGGTCTCATCCAGTTTAGTGTAGGCTGCTATCACGCTGACCGCAAAAACTGGAATGGCGCTATCACCGTGCTCCTGCGAGCAAAAAAGAACCTGCTGCCATATCAAGGCATACTGCGTCCTGTTGATGTCGCGCAGATAATCGCACAAATCGATCAACTTCTAAAAGAGGTCAACCGAGTGCAGCATAGCGGAGAAACTGCAGAAATTCTATGTTTTCCCCGCATCACTTTGCTAGAACCTCCCGATAAGCCATAACTTCCAGCGACTACTTCAACTTGCTTGCCTTGAAAATATCCGTGAGGAACTGTGCCCTTTCCGCGCTGGTCATTGGAACCGGCCTGGACCAGTCCGTCAGGTAGGCTGTTAGCAATTCGGTATTGATGTATTTCCCGTCATACACAATATGGCGGTCAACAAACTCGCGGCGGGTGCCCACCACCGGGTAATCCATCTGGTCAAAAAGAAGATTGCCAAGCCCGTAGTGAATGAGCGAGTTGCCGGAGAACTCAAAGCCCATTGGAAAATGCGCCTGTGACCCCTGCACAACATCCGCGCCGGCCTGTGCCGCATCTATGAAAGCAGTCTGGTAGGCTTCATCGTACATGTACACATAAACTTCATTGTGCTGGAAAGTGGCAAAAACCACATAGCCTTGCGATTTCAATTCGGCAATCCTGGCATTATAGGCCGCCAAATCGCAAGGGGCAGAACCGGCAGACTCCTCGGTGGCAAAATCGCTTTTGGGGCCCACATAATTGCAGCCAATAAACGCCAGTTTGTTGCCGTTGTTAACGATCTCCAACGGCTGCTGCGCGTCCTCAAGATTCAAACCGCCACCAAAGTACTGGATGCCGTTCTCTTTGTAAATGGCAATGGTTTCAGCCAGTTTATCCGCCCCGTAGTCATTGAGGTGATTCCCGGTCAGTTCCACCACATTGATTCCCAGGCCTTGCAGGACAGGCAGGTATGCCAATTTTGAACAAAAGCGCAGGCTGGTAGTCCAGGGGTCCGGGTCGGGGCAATCCTGAGAAAAGGAAATCTCATTGCTTACATGGCGCACATCCGCAGAAAGGAACCAATCCTTGATATCCGCAATGGGATACTCCACGCCGTGGGTTTCGATCTTGTAGGCAGTGGTGCGCACCAGTGCAGTAGTACCGCTCATCACCACCACCGTCATTTTGGATTCATCGCGGTTTGTAGCCGGCAGTGCCGCCGCGATCAACGCTGCGGTCCCTCCATCCACGCTTTCAAATCCTTTCTGCCCGACCAGGTGAAAAGTGAATGCCAGCGGGTAGTTTTCCACCTGCAGCGGTTTATCCAGCGGGCTGACGCCATTAATCTTGAGCACCTTCCAGCGCGGCACGAGTTCCTCAAAAGGGATAATGGCAAGCGCGCTTGCAGATTTCCACGCTGCATCCAGAAGGTCGGCTGCAGTGAGCACTGTGACCGTGTTTGCTGAGGCCGCACTCCCCCACTCCGCCTGAAGCAGCCGGCCGGTTTCCTCACTCATTAACAACTGGGTAAAAGTATCTCCAGCATTGCCGGCCCACAGCCCCTTCAGTTCATCTAATGTGACGGCATCGGCAATAGTTGGGAAGGCCGCCACAACCGCATAAACCCGGCTAAAACTAGCATATTCCGCCTGGCCTTCGGCTGCCGGAATGATGGAAAGGAACATCCTGGCATCGGCAGAGGAGCCAGCCAATTTCAGTTCAGTCTGCTGCGCAAGCACTTCATGCCAGGGAACAGGAATCTCATCCGCCAGATACAGTGCCCCTGGCTGGATCTGGGTCGGCGTAGCAGTTGGAACTGGCGTTGCAGGAATCACCGGGGTTTCAGTTGCCAGAGGCAGGACTGAACACCCGAAAAGTGAAAAGGTGAAAAGCAAAAAAACGGTGAAGGACAGCCATCTTGAGAGAAAGGTATGTTGGTTTGGCATAGATTGATTATAAGCCTCGCTCCAGTTCGGCTCTTGGGATATTGATAGTTCCTGATAGCCTTCGCAGTTATAATCCAATTTGAGGGACAACGAAAGGATACTTATGCGCGAAGTTGCCGTTATTGGAATTGGACAAACCAGGGTCGACGAAAACTGGGAAAAATCCCTGCGCGAACTGGCAGGAGATGCCGCCCTGGCTGCCCTGCTGGATTCCGGGTTGACCAGGACAGCTGCCGTGTACGTGGGCAACATGATGTCCGGCTCGGCCAATCACCAGCAGCACCTGGGTGCTTACATTGCCGATTGGATCGGGATGCGCTACGCAGAGGGTATTCGCCTTGAGGCTGCGTGCAGCTCGGGGGCGGCGGCTTTTCGTTCCGGGGTGATGGCAATTGCTTCAGGCCAGCAAGAAACCGCGTTGGTGGTTGGTGTGGAAAAAATGACCGACAGCCCCGGCAACGAGATCACCGCTGAGCTGGCCACCGCTGCCGACGCCGATTGGGAAGCCGGGCAGGGTCTCTCTTTTGTGGCACTGAATGCCCTGATCATGCGCCGTTACATGCATGAGCACGGCTGGAAAAAAGAGGATTTTGCTCCCTTTGCCGTCAACGCCCACAGCAATGCCATGCACAACCCTTTTGCCCGCTTCCATGAACCCACCACGATTGAAGAATACTTGAAAGCACCAATGGTTGCCGATCCGATCAACCTGATGGATGCCTCTGCCATCGGGGATGGTGCAGCAGCTTGCGTTCTCGTTCCTCTCGAAAAACTGCAAAAATCTGCGCGGCCTCTTGTCAGGGTAGCAGCTT
>CALCNO010000200.1 GCA_937897615.1 uncultured Anaerolineaceae bacterium | reverse complement strand
GACATCCCCGACCTGGCCCAGGCGCTCAAGTCTGAGGTGCGCGCGGTGGTGGTCAAGGGGCGCGGCAATTACCTGTGCCCGCGCCGCCTGGAAGCGCTGCGCAAGAACGTCCCCGCCAACGCCGATGAGCTGCGCCTGCTTGCCAAAGTGCTCGTCTGGCTCGACCAGGGCGGCAGCGGCGACCGCAGCGAGATCAACCTCAACGGCCCCGCCGAACGTGACGTGTGGAGCCGCCTTTCCGCCGAGGACGAAGGCTGCAAAGCCGAAGTGTGCATGGAACGCACCGGCGGCGCCTGCCCTTTCTACAAGATGAAGATGGCCGCACAATCGGCACACGTTTTGGTGGTCAACCACGCCCTGCTGCTGGCAGACGTGATCACCGGCAGCCGCGTGCTGCCGGAGTACCAGTACCTCATTGTGGATGAGGCGCACCACCTGGAATCTGCCACCACCAACGCCCTCTCCTTCCGCCTCACCCAGATGGACTTTCAGCGTATGCTGCGCGAGGTGGGCGGCATCAACAGCGGACTGGTGGGGCGCCTGCTCAACCTGGTCTCGCACGCGCTGCTGCCGGCGGATTTTGCCGCCCTCAACATGGGCGCGCACAAACTCACCGACCTGCTCTTCCGCGCGGAGAACGATTTCAACGACTTCACCCACAGCATGGACCTCTTCCTGGAAGACCTGCGCGAGGGTCAGCCGGTGAGCAATTACGGCCAGCAAACGCGCATCCTGCCGGCCACGCGCACCCAGCCGGCCTGGAGCGAGGTGGAGATCGCCTGGGATAACGCCAACGGCTCACTACACGCCGCCCTGGCGCTCATCGGCGAGTTCCACAAATCGGTGAGCGATGCACTGGAAGACCCCGGTGAGGAGATCGAGGATACCCTCAGCTCGCTTGCCAGCGTCAACCGGCGCCTGAGCGAAGCCGAGGCCACCCTCAACCAACTGGTCATCGAACCGGATGAGCGCAACGTGTACTGGGTGGAGATCCAGCCCAACACTTACCGCCTGGTCTTTCAGGCTGCCCCGCTCAATGTGGGCCCGATGATGGAGCAGTACCTGTGGCACGAAAAGAACGCCATCATTATGACCAGCGCCACCCTCACCACCAACAACGA
>CALCNO010000199.1 GCA_937897615.1 uncultured Anaerolineaceae bacterium | reverse complement strand
GCAAATACGCTTATGCCATCAAATCCTGGCGAGACAACTGGGACGAGCTTACAGCTTATTTTGATTACCCCGGGGAGATCCGCAGGATCATTTACACTACCAACGCCATCGAGAGTTTGAACAGCACAATCAGGAAATACACCAAAGCAAAAACGGTCTTTCCTGATGATCAGGCGGCTTTAAAGGCTGTATATCTGGCTATTGCAAATGTAGAGAAAAGATGGACCATGCCAATCCGGGACTGGGGCTCGGTTATAAATCAATTTATCATTAAATTTGAAGACAGATGTGGCGTTCTTTAAACCCGGCAGCTACTCGTTTACACAAAAATCTACACAGGCTCAAAAAACGCACTGTAACAGGTCGGTATATTTCATTTGCTTGTCACAATTTTTGCTTCACCTTAATATCATGATGTATGTTTAGAAGAATTTATATCTTCAAGTATGTTTTGTTTAGCGGCGCGAAATCAAGATACTAATGGAGAAAAATTATGATAGCGCCTCGATGGGCAAAAATTGCGCCAGCCCTCCTATCGTCGGGCACACAAACAAAACATACCGCCGAACGTTAGCACCCAGCAACAACCGCATTGACCAATTTATCTGTGATAAAAATTGACCTCATACACACTGTCCCCAGCAAATTCACCCGAATTACCAATATCTTATTGGTAGTAGTTGGAATATCAATGTTTGTAGTTGCGTATATTATTGAACGTTATGTAATTAATTCGTACTTAGCGCTTCCATTATTGGGTCTATTTTTTATAATTGCTGCCACCAAATTCATTAGATCTTGCATAAAGAAGGAATTCATAACGGTCGGTAGTTTATTCCTCAATGATGATTCAATCCTAATAAAAACACCTGATATTGTTGGGATACCCACAAACCTAAAAGAATTAGAATCTATTATTATAAACTATAATGGTTATTTGGGAGAATCTTTTCCTTACAGTGTTAATGCTCTAAGTAACTTTAAATCAAAAGACGGAAATAATAACTATATACAGCTTGTACGAAAATCTCATACAGTAGAATTTGAATTCTTTCTTGCAAATAACGCGCAAAGAATTAACCTTATAAGGCAATTACGAGTATACCGTAAGAAAGGATTAAGTGTTTTAATGACTAATGATGAAGGGGATGATATGCTTTTATTATCTTAATAATTGCCAGGTGCTAACAGGTCGGTATATGTCATTGGCTTCTGTGCCGCGAGAACTTACTGGTAAACAGGAACGTTAAGTGGCCGTGCGGCACAGCCCGCCCCGGCTCCCGCCGGGGTCCCCCTCCTGGTGTCACGGTTTTTGCCAACGCGAGAATAAACAAAACAACATCATATCCCTGCATCGCACCACGAGTGCAAAAACACGCGCCACCGCGACTCTGCGCCAACGCCACATACCGCCGAACGTTGGCTGCAATGCACGAACACCCCATAAAAATTAAAATA
>CALCNO010000198.1 GCA_937897615.1 uncultured Anaerolineaceae bacterium | reverse complement strand
TGCAATCGTCAATCGTGTCTGTGGCATCCATCTGCGGCCCGTCACTGTAATTGTGATAGTCGTAACGCCCATCAAGAACGGAACTGTCTTTAAGGTAATTCGCCACAGTCCAGTCCGCGAAAAGGCTGTCGGCAGTTTCTTGCGTACCGGTGAGGGGGTCGGTGATCCCCTGTGCCTGCATCACCTTATCAATGCTGACCATGCCGTTATCTTCATCGGCTACCACAGCGCGAGTAAACTCCTCGCCAAAGCGATCCAGCATGTAGGTGACAAAGAGAAAGCTGGAGCCGTAATGAGCATCTGCCTCATCCGAATTGCCCGGCCAGTAATTCAGCTGCAGATCGGGGTCATAACTAAAGAGGTAGTCAAAGCCGCCGGCATCGTAGCCATTGAGTAGCGTCGCCAGTTCAGAAAACCCTTCATTGATCCAAAGTTCTTCGTTGGCATCGTGATAGCCGTGGATGAGGTGCTGAAACTCGTGGGCCATCACGCTGAACGTGTATGGATCCGTTAGAGTTTGTACTTCGGCATTGACGTAGAACATCTCGTGCGCATTGGAGTATTCGTGGGCAACCGGCAGCACCACATCCGTTGAGGAGCAATACCCAGCGACATGGTCTCCCAGCCCATTGCCGTAAAAAACGTACAGATGAGGGTCGTTGTCTACACCGGGAATCCACTCTTTGCCAAAGAATTCCTGGTCGGTGGGATAGATCTGATTGGCAAAGCGGTCCACCAACGTTTTGACATCACGTTTATCAAAAGAGATGCCGTCCTCGATCCAAAAATAAACGTACTCTGTTTCATATTGAAGAGTGGCAGTGGCAACCCGTGTATCGTTGGTATCGGTATTTAGCACATAAAACGGCAGTTGATCGCCCACCTCATAATTGATTGGCGCGGTTGTAAGGTGCGTGGGAATATTTTGTTTTCCACCAAACTTCTCGGCCAGTTGATTGAGGTCGGCAGTGGGAATCAACGAGTCTTCCAGCGTGGTGAGTATCCCGTGTGCCGCCGCAATCGTCTTTGCATCGGCAGTAGGGATAGATCGCCGGGTGGGAACAGGTGTTATCTCACCTGCATCGGGAGTTTCAGTACCTTCGGGGAAGAAGCGGTTGAAGAGAAACACACTGCCGCCGCACAGCAACGCCAAAAGTAAGCATCCTGCAACAACACCCACCAGGATGATCAAGATCGTTTTTTCAGCTTTATCCATTCGCCTTACTATTCCTCGATGTAGAATTCCAGCGCCAGGCGGACGCCACCAGGCCCAGGGTAAACCAATAATATGGGAGCGCAAAACTGTCCACACTGAAGCCTTCCCCCAGGAACGCAATCAGCATGAACACACCCATCCAACCAATCACCACGCTTGACCTGTTACAGTTTTTGACCAAGTCGAGCGCAGTGATCAGCGTAACAATCAAAACGGTGATGAACAGGGAGAAACCTACAATGCCCGTCTCGCCCAACAGCCTGGTCCACAGGTTTTTGATGTTGAGCAGGTTGTTGGTGCGGTACAAGAGATCGCGCGTTTCGGTGAGCTGCCAGCCATAAGGCGGCATGTACTGAGGGAAATACGCCCCGGAAGCGTTCAACCCCACCCCCAACAGCGGGTAATCGTTAAAAAGATTCCAGCCAGTCTGCCAGTAAGCCACGCGCTCGCCAAACTGCAGATTATCCACGTATTTGACCAATGAATTATCGGCCCCGGAAAATTGAAATACCGTCTCCATCCTGGGGTCAATTTTACTCAAGACAAACAAGCCGCCGACACCCATACCCAGATACGCCACCACCATTACCAGGCCGGCAGCAACCGAGATTAATGCCTTTCTCTTCACATGCCACCTGTTCACCAGCCAGCGGATGAACCAGAGGTTGAGGCGAATGAAAAGAAAAGCCACCACCAGCATGAAGGAGAGCAACCCACCCCTGGAGAAGGTCAGAAAGAGCACAACCAGCCCCAGCGCAAGAAAGATGTTTTCTACCGACAAGAACCAGA
>CALCNO010000197.1 GCA_937897615.1 uncultured Anaerolineaceae bacterium | reverse complement strand
ACCTGGCGCTTTACTACCTGCCCCAAATGCGGCGGCAAGGCGGAACGCGAGACCGACACGATGGATACCTTCATGTGTTCCTCGTGGTATCACCTGCGCTACCTGAGCCCGGATTACGACAAAGGACCTTTTGATCCCAAAGAGTACGACTACTGGATGCCGGTGGATACGTACACCGGCGGCATTGAACACGCCAACATGCACCTGATCTACACACGCTTCTTCCACAAGGCCATGCGCGATATGGGGATCACCGAAGGGCATGAACCCATGCTGCAATTGCGCAACCAGGGTATGGTGCTGGGTGAGGATAATGAGAAGATGTCCAAGAGCCGTGGCAACGTGGTGGCTCCTGATAGCCTGGTGCAATCTTACGGTGCCGATACGCTGCGCGCTTTCCTGATGTTCTTTGCACGCTGGGATATGGGCGGCCCCTGGAGCAGCGGCGGCATTGACGGCACTTCTCGTTGGATGCGCCGCGTTTGGACTACCGTGCTGGAGCCTGTGGCGAAAACGCAGCCCTCGGACGAGGCCGTTAAGGCACTGCGCCGCAAAACCCACCAGACCCTGCGCGCAGTTACCAAAGACTTCGAAAGTTTTGAGTTCAACACCATCATCTCCAGCCTGATGGAGTTGCTCAACGAAATGCAGCGCCTCAAGAGCGCTACCTTTGGCACACCCGCCTGGAACGAGTGCGTGGAGTTGTACCTTAAGATGCTGGCCCCGGTAGCCCCGCACATCACCGAGGAGTTGTGGCAGCGCACCGGCCATGCCTATTCGATCCATACCCAGGCGTGGCCCAGGGTGGATGAAGCCGCAGCCGCCCAGCAGGAGATCGTCCTGGTGGTGCAGGTGAACGGCAAGGTGCGTGACCGCGTTACCGTGCCGGCGGAAGTGAGCGAAGAGCAGGCGAAGGCGGCAGCGTTGTCCAGCCCTGCGGTGCAAAAGTCGCTGGAGGGGAAGCCTCCACGCCAGGTGATCTACGTCAAGGGACGCCTGGTGAACATCGTAGCTTAACTATTTACCGACCGGGTGACAATCCGGTCGGTTTTGCTTTATAATGCGATTGATTGCACAAGGAGCGAAAATGAGACTTGGCGAAATGAACTGGATGGAAATTGACAATTACCTCAAAAAGGACAACCGCCTGTTGATTGTCCTGGGGGCAACCGAGCAGCACGGTTTCCTTTGCACCAGCACCGACGTGAAGATTCCCCTGGCAATCGCCGACGCAGCCAGCCAGCAATCTGGCGTGCTGGTGGCTCCCCCGATGAACTTTGGCTGCTCCTCGTACTTTGTGGACTATCCCGGAACCATCAGCATCAAGGTGGACACCCTGATCAAAGTGGTGGATGACATGATTCGCTCCCTGCATCATCAGGGTTTTAAACGTATTGTGATTCTCAACGGCCACGGTGGCAACACTCCGGTGAAAGTGTCGCTGGGTGAGTTGATGAATGAGGTGAAAGACTTGAAGATCGCCTGGTACGAGTGGTGGAAAGCACCCAACGTGACCGCTATTGCCGATAACCACCATCTCAAGTCGTCTCATGCCAGCTGGATCGAGGCTTTTCCGTTTGTGCGTACCAGCGCCATCCCCGATGGCGACAAGGCGCCCTTTGAGACGAATCTTATTCTGAGTTCGGCGGACGTGAAGAAGGCCGTTGGCGATGGCGTGTACGGTGGCCCGTACAAGGTGGAGGATGCCATCATGACCGAGGTTTTTGCCGCGGCTCTCAAGGACGTGCTCTTTATGCTGCAATCTATCTAGTGTGGTTTTCTCTCAGCGCTAAAATTCCCAAAGGATCATCCTCAACGACCTTTGGGAATTTTTATTGCGATGGACAGAACTTTTTACAAAGATTTTACATGCCGATCACACTGGCATTATCTGCATCTCCTATACTCTGGCTGTAATTAAACAAAAAGGAGATGCTAAGATGAAAAAGTTAATCAAGATTGCAAGTTCTGCTTTACTGGTGGTGCTGCTGGCAGGGGTGCTGCTGTTTGCCTTCCCGGCAGAGGTTGCCCACGCCGAGGGTTTGGCGGATGAACCCCCAACGACTTCAGGTGAGCGCGGCGGTTTTGCCCGCCAGCGCATTCAGGCGGCTTTTGCCTTCCAGCAAACGCGTTTGGGTACCCAGGCCCAGAACATCCAAAACCTGAGCGACGTATCGGCAAAGGCACAGGCGCGTATTGATGACTTGCGCGTCAGAGGCAAGGATGTTTCCAGCCTGGAAGCCGCCCTGGCAGAGTTTGAAGGGGCGCTGCCCGCTATCAACAGTGCCCATCAGCAGGCGGCTGATCTCATCGCTGCGCACAGTGGTTTTGATAACAACGGTAAGGTGACCGATTTGGCAGCTGCTGCCGATACGGTGGAAAACATCCATCGTGCGTTTGAGCAGGCACATCAGCAAATGGTGGATGCGGCCCGCGCTCTGCGCCAGGCCATCCGCAACTACCGTGAGGCGAATGCTCCGCAAACCACTCCTCAACCATAAAGACATCGAATTCGGATTGATTGAAGCGGGCAATCGCAAGATTGCCCGCTTTGCTGTTTGACGTTTCTCCAAAAGTCGGGCACAATTTGGCAATGGAAAAACACCGCCGCCTGATCAGTTTGTCCATAAAGAGTGGGGGGCTGTTTGCATTGGTGGTGATTGCCGGCCTGCTGGCCAGCGGGCTGGTAGTGCTGCAATCCTGGATGCTCAGCCGCGTGATCAACGGCGCTTTCCTGGAGCGTGCACAACTGGCGGATTTGCGGCTGCTTATGCAGATGATCTTGCTGGTGATTTTTGCCAGGGCGCTTTTCACGTTTTTCAATGGCTGGCTTTCCGGCAAACTGGCAGAAAGGATCAAGCAGGAATTGCGCCGGGCATTGCTGGCGAAAATTGACCGCCTGGGCCCCTTGTGGCTGCGCCAGCAAAAGACCGGTGAGGTAGCCTCAACCGTGCTGCAAGGGGTGGATGCATTGGATGCCTATTTTGGGCAGTTCCTGCCGCAAGTGATTCTGGCAGCCGTGCTGCCGCTGGTGATCCTGCTGGTGGTCTTCCCGATGGATTTGCTCACCGGCATTGTCTTTGTGGTCACGGCGCCACTCATTCCGCTGTTCATGGTGCTCATTGGCAAAATGTCTGATGCAGTGACCAGGCGCCAGTGGCTGGGCTTGCAGCGCATGGGCGATTTTTTACTGGATTCCATCCGTGGTCTCAAAACTTTGCTCCTGCTGGGGCGCAGCCGCGACAGGTTGGCGCAGATTCGCCGGGTCAGCGAAGACTACCGCACGGTGACACTCAACGTGCTTAAGGTCACTTTCCTTTCCGCGTTCACGCTGGAGATGATCGCTACCATCGCTACGGCGGTGGTGGCAGTGGAGATTGGCCTGCGCCTGCTCTACGGGTGGATAGATTTCCAGCATGCCTTTTTCATCCTCTTGCTGGCTCCGGAGTTTTACCTGCCTTTACGCAACCTGAGCATGCGCTACCACGCGGCAATGACCGGGGTAACTGCGGCTGTTTCGATCTACGCGGTTTTGGACGCCCCGGAACCGCCAAAGCTTGTGGTCTCTCTGCCACAAGTGCAGCCGGATTTTGCTGTTCAGGAGTTGCGCCTGCAAGAGGTCGCATATCGCTATGAGAATTCCTCCCGTGTTGCCCTGCAGGAGGTTTCCTTTACTTTTCAGCCCGGCAAGCGCTACGCGCTGGTTGGCGAGAACGGAGCCGGCAAGAGCACCGTTTTTAGTCTGCTGCTGCGTTTTGCGCAGCCGTCAGCGGGCATGATTGCCGTGGGCGGGCAGGATTATCTTACCTGGGAGCCGCAGGAGTGGCGCAAAGCTATCAGCTGGGTCAGCCAGAAACCAAGCATTTTCAATGCCTCACTGTTAGAAAATGTGCGCCTTTTCGAGGAAACTTATTCGGAGCAGCAGGTCATCCGGGCACTTGAGCAGGCCCGCCTGGGGCACTTGTTGAACACATTGCCCAATGGCCTGCAGACGCCTTTGCTGGAGATGGGTGAACGCCTCAGCAGCGGTGAGCGCCAGCGCCTGGCGATTGCCCGGGCTTTCCTTAAAGACGGTTCATTGCTGCTGCTGGACGAACCAACCTCCTATTTGGATGTGCAGGCGAGCAGAGAGTTCTACACCGCGCTGGATGAACTGATGCACAATCGCACGACACTCCTCATTGCCCACCACCTGCCGGTGATGAAGCTGGTGGACGAGTTACTAGTGCTGCGCGGGGGTCGCCTGGTACAAAGCGGTAGCTTTGACCGGTTAGCGCGCAGTAAGGGGTACTTTGCCGATCTGTTGAAGGCAGGCGAAGCATGAAGACTTTCTTGCGCCTGCTCAAATTTCTACGGCCGTTTTGGGGTGAAGTGCTGGCATCGCTGGCGCTGGGCATTGGCACATTGGCCGCCGGGATTGGCTTGCTGGGTACCTCTGCCTACCTGATCTCTGCGGCTGCATTACACCCTTCCATTGCGGAGCTTCAGGTAGCCATTGTGGGGGTGCGCTTTTTTGGCATCAGCCGCGCTGCGCTGCGTTATGGGGAGAGACTGGTGTCGCATTCGGTCAACCTGAGGCTGGTGTCTTCGCTGCGCAACTGGTTCTTTGAGCGCCTTGCCGCCAACGACTTGCGTTACACGGCAGCGCAAAAAGCCGGCGATGTGCTGGACAGGGTGATGCACAACCTGGAAGCTCTGGAAAACTTTTACGTCCGGGCGGTCTCGCCATTTTTGATATTTGCCGTGGTCACACTCGGCACCTGTTTATTCGTGGGGCGGTATCAGCCTGCTCTTGGCTGGATACTGGCAGGGGGCTTGCTCATCACCGGGGTGCTCCTGCCTGTTTTCTCCATTTTGGTTACCCAAAGACCTTCACGCGGTCTCTTGCAGCAGTATTCCAATTTGTCGGCGGGGGTGGTTGAGGCACTGGATGGCCTGGAGGAACTGGCGGCTTTTGGCAGCAACGCGCTGGTGATCTCACGGGTGCAGGCACAGAGCAGGCGTGTGGCATACTTTCAGCAGCGTCTCGCCACGCTGGCAGGCGCTAACAATGCACTGGCGCTGCTGTCCGCCAACCTGACGGTACTGGCATTGATCTGGGCAATGATCCCATTAGTAAGCAGCGGACTGCTGACGGGCATCGCTCTGGCAGTTGTGGTACAGGTGGCAATGGCCTGTTTTGAAGCCGCCACCCCTTTGCCAACTGCTGCGCAGCAGTTGAGCCTGAGCATTTCAGCCGGTAAAGCACTTTTTGCGGTTGCAACCGCGCCGCAGGTTCAGGAACCTGCGGGCACCGCGGACACTGTGGCCATTGATACGCCTTTTGCCATCAAATTAGAGGATATCAGCTATCATGCTGCAGATGGAGAGTTCGCATTGCAGCATCTTTCCCTGTTACTGGAACCCGGCAAGCAAATTGCCCTGGTGGGGCCGTCCGGGGCAGGTAAGTCAAGCGTGGCAGACCTGTTGCTCAAATTCAAGCAGCCTGATGGCGGCCGGATTGATTTTGGCGATGCTGATTACGCTCATATCCCTGCTGAGGTGCTGCGCAGCCAGATCAGCATAATGGGGCAGGGAGCCTATCTTTTCAATTCCAGCCTCAAGGATAATCTCTTGCTGGCCCAGCCCAATGCCTCTACGGCTGACCTGATAAACGTACTTGAAAAAGTTGGCCTTTCCAATTGGCTGGCAGGGCTGCCTAAGGGAGTGGATACCTGGCTGGGCAACCACGGTGCGGCTGTTAGCGGGGGAGAATACCAGCGCCTGCTGCTGGCGCGCGTGCTGCTGGCAGGGCGGCCCTTCCTGATCCTGGATGAACCGTTTGCCAATCTGGACTTGCGTATCAAACGGGAATTATCCAGCCTGGTTCATACCCACTTCCCAGCGCAGGGCGTTTTGTGGATCACCCATGAGTATCTTTCCATGACCGAGATGGATGAAATCATCTACCTTGAAAATGGGCAGATTCTTGAACGCGGTACTCATGCCGCGTTATTGCGCCAAAACAGCCGTTACGCGCTGGCCTGCCGGCTGCAAAGTGAGTCATTTGACTAAAGGAGTTATTCCTCGAAGACCGCCATGATCTGTTCTTCGGAGATGGCGCCGTAGCGCAGGATGATTGGCTTTTCGCCGGTGCAATCCACCACGGTGGAGGGGATGCCGCCGGGGCAAACGCCGCCGTTGAGGATAAGCGGAATCCTGCCGTTCAACTGGTCAAACACATCAATTGCTGATTGTGGATTGCTGCCGCCAGAGAGGTTGGCAGAAGTGGTTGCCAGCGGACCAAAGGTGCGCAGCAGTTCGAGTGCAACGGGGTGGTCCGGCATGCGGATGCCCACGTTTTTTGTAGTTGAGATCAATTCTGGCAGGGTGTCCTTACGCGGTACGATCACCGTTAGGCCGCCGGGCCAAAACCGCTCGGTGAGTTTTTTGGCCATGCGGGTCATGTGATTGGTGATCAGCTTAACCTGGTCATTGGTGCCAATGAGGATGGAGATGGCCTTATTGGATTCTCGCCCTTTGGCCTCGAAGAGTTTGATGATCCCCGGCGCATGAAAAGCATCGCTTGCCAGGCCATAAACCGTGTCGGTTGGGAAGGCAATGATCTCCCCTTCTTTCAACAGGGTTACGGCGGATTCGATTGCGGCTGGCTTTTCTGCGGGCAGGATCAAGGTTAGCATAAACCCTCCAAATGATCAGGTTTGAATTTTGAGTACGCGGGGCAAACCTGCCAGATCATTTAACACGCTTATTTTAGCAGAAGTCAGTACTTTCGTGGCTTCTGTAATGGCAATTGCAGCATGAGTACAATCAATCTCCAGCAGGGCCAATCCACCCTGCAGGAGGTGGGCGGGGAGTTGCGCCAGCAGCCTGCGGATGAGCGAAAAACCATCTGCTCCGCCGTCCAATGCCAGCCGGGGTTCGTGTGCGGTGACCTCAAGGGCTTGCAGGCGCGCACTGGGGATGTAAGGCAGGTTGGCGGTGATCAAATGAGCCTGCAGGGCTGTTTCACCGAGCAGGTCGTCCTGCAAGGTTGTGATGCGCTCCAGTAGAGAAAACCTGCGGATGTTTTCTTCGGCTACTGCCAGCGCGGCCCCAGAGAGGTCAAGCGCTGTGGCGGTTAGATCGGGGATATGGTCGGCCAGGGCGATGGGGATGATGCCGGAACCCGTGCCCACATCAATCATAGTGCGTGCATCGGGGCGAGCCTCCAGCCAGGCGATGGCCTCCTCCACCAGCAGTTCTGTCTCCGGCCTGGGGATGAGTACATCCGGCGTTACGATAAAGTCCAGGCCGTAAAAGGCCTGCTTTCCGGTGAGGTATGGCAAAGGGATGCCGCTTTTGAGCTGCCCGATTTTTTGCTCAAGCTGTTGGAGTTGTTCGTCGCTGAGGGGAGTGTCGCCGTGGGTGATGAGCCATTCGCGCGGCTGGTGTAACACCAGCGCAGCCAGCGCATAGGTTTCAAGCGCGGCAAACTCCCGCACAGGTGCGAGTTGCTGCCTGGTTTGGCTGATCCACTCCTGCAAGCTAGTCTTCGTCATCGCCGGGGGTGGCGGCCAGGCGGTCAGCCTCATCGCGCAAGGCCAGTTCGTCAATGAACTGGTCAATGTCTCCACCCATCACACCCGCGATGTTATACGAGGATGCATTGATGCGATGGTCGGTGACGCGGCTCTGCGGGAAATTGTAGGTACGGATTTTCTCGGAGCGGTCACCGGAGCCGATCTGGGAACGGCGCGCTTCTTCTCGCTCGGACTGCACCTTTTCCATCTCTAGCTCATACAATCGGGAGCGCAGGATGCTCATGGCGCGCAGGCGGTTTTGCAGCTGCGAACGCTCATCCTGGCAGGCCACAACAATGCCGGTGGGCTTGTGAGTGATGCGGATGGCGGTAGAGTTCTTTTGCACGTTTTGCCCGCCGGCGCCGGAGGAGCGGAACACATCCACATCGATGTCCGATTCCGGGATTTGGATATCCACCTCTTCCATTTCTGCCATTACCGCCACGGTAACTGTGGAAGTGTGAATGCGCCCGGAGGACTCGGTGGCAGGGATGCGCTGAACGCGGTGCACACCGGATTCAAACTTAAAGCGCGAATAAGCGCCCTTACCTTTGACCATAAAGATCACTTCTTTGTAGCCGCCAATGCCGGTCTCGTTGGAACTGATTACCTCAACCGTCCACTTGCGCTGTTCGGCGTAGTGCATGTACATGCGCATCAACTCGGCAGCAAAAAGGCCGGCCTCGTCGCCGCCGGCGCCGGCACGGATTTCGATGAACACGTTGCGGTCATCCCTGGGATCCCTGGGCACCAACATGGATTTCAATTCTTTCTCAAACTTCTCGATTTGCGGTCCCAGCTCTTCAATTTCGGCGTTAGCCAAGCCGCTCAACTCGGCGTCGGAGCTGGTGCTCAATTCTCTGGCCTGTTCAAGTTGGCTGAGCAACTTCTGGTAATGGATAGACTTCTGGTATACCTCTTCGATCTCTGCCCGTTCCTTGGCAAATTCAGCTACCTTTTGATAGTCTTCCACATTTTCTTCGATCAGATGAGAAAGTTCTTCGTACCTGTGTTGGATGGCTTGCAGTTTTTCAAGCATAGTATACCCGCTTCAGTCGTTTTCGATTTCGCGTCCATTATACCGCAGCAAGCCGCGGGAATGCCCCCGAACGCAAGATGGAACCGCGTCTCTGCGGTTCCATCTTTGCCATTCTGCTTAAGCTCCATCGCGCCTGTCGGAGGAGCAGGTGGGTGGAGGTGTATGTTTTATGCTGGCTATTTTTTCTGGTCAGCCCAGAAGTTCTGGCGGTCGCGCGAGGGCTTGACCTGTTCCGGCTCGATCTTGGCGTCAATTGGTTTATCGAGGACTTGCTCCACTGTTGGCGCACTCTCCATCTGTGGGATGGCGTTGAGGAGTTGTGGGGCATACTCGTTCATTAGCATGCGCAGGGTGCCCAGAGTAGCATTACTGGTCACCACCACTACCCAATAAAAGGAGCCGTCGCCCAGGAACCTTGAGATGATGTAATTTTTGTTGGTGGTTACCAGGTTATCATCCACCTTGCCGGCGCTAATCTTATTGCTTACCTTGACGGCCAGCTTCATGATCTCGGCAAAGCGGGCAGCGGCATCACTGGCGCTAAAGTTGGGGTCTGCCGACCCACCGGCAATGGACATGCCATCCATACCGACCACATCCGTGGAAACAAGGTCGCTTCCGATCTCGCTTTTAAACTGTTGAATTACCTGTTCGAGTTTTGTCATGATCTCCTCCTGGATGCCAATGATGACGCCTTAATGGGGCATCGCTTTGGATAATTGCTCGGTGTACATCTTGCTCATCAGGCGCAAGTTCCCCAGGTTGCCTTCCTTGCGGCTGGCAGCGATTGCCAAAAAGTATTCTTTTCCCGGTAAGAACCTCATCAGGATGTAAGACTTTTCTGTGGAGAGCAGGTTATCCTCGAGAACACCGGCGCCCAGCTTGTCCACTGAAGCATCGACCAGCCTGAAGAGCGTGGTGATCTGTGCGCTGACCACTTCGGGATCCATGCCGCCCATGGTGTGTGAAGCGATGTTGATACCATCAATGCCCACAAGGGCGCTGGCGACATATCCCGAGACTTCGCCAGCAAGACTGGTAAGTATTTCATCGAACTTCTGTGACATTTTATTCTCCTCCGTAGCTCCATTCATTTGTGCTTCTTTCTTGCGTTGTGTTTCAACTTCATCAAGCCGCCTGGCACCTTCCAGCAGCAGGCCTGACCACATGCGGTTAATCGTCCGGGTAGGGACTTCAATTTCATTTTCCACGTTGAAGGCTCCCTCATCCCAGGAAAGGAGCTGGTAAATGACTTCTTCGCCAGAATCTTTGCCCATCTCAGCATGGATCACCTGTCCATCGGCAAAAAACACGGCTGCTTGCTGGTTTTGGTGCTGCAATGTCATTTTGGCACTGCGCGGATCCATGCAGTGTATCTGCACCAGGTCAGCGAAAGAAATATCTTTTAAATTCCCGTTGATGCCCATACGCTCACTTCCAGTAGAATTCCCATGCTTTTTGGATTTCGGTAATTGCCTGTGACATGATGCTGTGGTATTGCACTTTTGAGTCGGTCACAATGGTGGCGAGGGTTAACTGGTTGTCTTTTACATAAAATGGTCGGCTCACCAGAATGTAACCGTTGGAGAAGGCATAGCTGATCTCTTCCAGTTCGGACCAGCCCAGCAGTTTGCTCACTTGCAGAGAGGTTTTGCGTACAAAACCGATCACCGCCGCTTGCTTTTCGGGCACAGCTCCATCGTTGGCTGCTGAGACAATGGGCAGCCCGTCTTTGTCGGTCAGGATGGAAAGCGGGAACTTGCCCGTGTTGTTCATATCAAAGAGCACGTTGGTGAGCATATCAAAGCCGGATTTTTCGAGAAGTGTCATTGGGCGCTTCCTTACATGCTCGTCTGTACTTGCAAAACTACCTGATTGATGATGGCTTTCAGGGTATCGAAAACGCCAATCCCTTTGATGGCAATTGCCTCGAATCCCTTAATTTTAGTGGAACCCAGAGTAGAGCGCAACTGTTCAGGAGCAAGGGCATTCAACAAATCGCGTTTGTTATATTGTACAACGATGGGAGTCTTTCCCGGCTGTGGGTTGAGTTCGTCAAGGTAATGCTGCATATCGTGCCAGGATTCCACATTGTCGTTGACGCGCAGTGCATCAGAATCAGCCACGAACACAATCCCGTCGGCACCGCGCAGTACCAGCCGCCGGCTGGCCTGGTAGTATTCCTGGCCGGGCACGGTGTATAGCTGGATGTTGGGGGTGAGGCCGCAGATTTTGCCCAACTCAAACTGCATAAAGTCAAAGTAAAGAGTGCGCTCCTCGCTGGTTTTTACCGAAACCAGGTTGCTCTTGTGCTGAGGATCGATCCTGGCATGGATTTGCTCAAGATTGGTGGTTTTGCCGCTCATTGCCGGGCCGTAGTACACAATCTTAAGTCGCAGTTCACGCGAATGCCAGTTGATCATCATGCCGATCAGCCCTTCCAGATGTCGTCCAGGGCGGCGCTAAAATCATCTACCAGCGAGTTCGGGGAGGAAAGCACTACAATATCTTCTGCCTTGTGCAGGCTCATTTGGAGGATTCCATCTATTTGCCGGGCTGCCTGGCGCACAAGGTAATTGAACCAGCCCAGCGGTACGGAAGAGGAGACCATCGCCATGAGGATTATCTCTCGTCCTACCTCATGGATGATGGTGTTCATCTTGGAGCCCTGGCGGATGATGACCTGGTTCTCCTGGTACACATCGGCCATTTTGGCGATCTCCTGGCTGGCCGCCAGATCCGCTGCTACCAATGCACCCAAACCGACCAAATCGATTGAAGAGCGTTCTCCTTTGAATGAAATCACCTGGCCGCCGGTATCCAGCGCCATGGCCAGTTTGATCTCTGTTTGTGCCGCAATCAGGTTGGAAAGCACTTTGTCGATGAGGGTTTCCTGATCGACACTAATTGATTTTCCACAGCGTAAGCGGATTCCGTCCTTTGTCATATGCGCCTTTTAATGGAAACTTCTGCCAGCGCGGTGAAACCGGCACTGGCAAGAATTTGTAAAGGGTAATTTTCCTTTTGTGTGTGCTGTTTGATCGCAAAATAATCGAAGAATTGCGATACAAAATCGATATTAAAAGTATAGCGACTTCTTTTTGGGAATTACTTTACAATGTTGCAAAGGAT
>CALCNO010000196.1 GCA_937897615.1 uncultured Anaerolineaceae bacterium | reverse complement strand
TATCTCCATAAATCAGCAGCTTATTTTGTCTCTGGGGGGGCCTTTTCTTCGCCGTGAGGAATGACCTTAATGGTTCGTTGATACATGAGAGAAAGAACAGCCAGCAGAGTGGTGAGGAGTTCGATAAAGAAGTAGATCACTTCTGGAAGCTTGCTGGCCTCACGCGGCATTAGGAAAAAGAACACGCCCTCGCCAACAACACCAATGGCAAGGAGAATTGCCAGAATAACGCCCGAGCTTTTCATGCGCTCAAACGACAGACCGATCTCGTCACGCCGCAAGGGGCGTTTTTCCTGTGGCAGGCGGAAAACCCCAACCGCTACATAGAGCAGGGCAAAGTATGCCAGCACGTAGGGCAGCGCAATGTAAAACTGGTACATACCGAGATTCGCCATGAAACCGGCGCCAACATGCAATGCCGCCATAATAAAAAACAAGCCAATGCTGTTGCGCTTGAAGTGCTGTATACCAGCTTCATCGAGCGGAAGCTCAAAGTATTGGCCGCGGTATTTGGCAACTTTCTTTTCGTTGCCGTTTTCGTCGGTGGTGATCACCAGTTCGTAATCATCGGCGTAGCGTTTGAACATGCTTTCCATCTTATCATATTTGATGCGGCATCACCGGTCGCTTGTGACCGAAATTACTTCTTTGAAGTGATTGGGAGTAAATGTTAAGAGCCAATGTTCTTGTAGGCGTGAACTGCCAGATGAAAAGCAAGCGCGCCCAACGCCAGACTTGCCAGGGTTGACAAGATAAGCCCGCTCAGTCCGGAGAGGGAATGACCGATTGCCAGGGGAATTGCGGCTGCAATGACACTTAACGCCAGGCCGGTGGCACTCACCCCGGGCACCGTACCGCCAATGAGCAAGTGGCTTTTTGCATGGCGGATAACATCAAAGGTTGAAAAGCCTGCAACCGAAGCGATTATGCCGGGCAGGGCTGCGGCTAAATATCCTGCCGGGGTTTTCAATATGCTTGCTCCTATAAAGAGGCCGCACAGGCTGATAAGCGTGGCCAGGGCAAAAGCTGGAGCAAGTTCGGCCAGCACCAGCTTTTTACCGGAAACCGGGAGTTGGCGGAACAGCGGCCAATGCGAAAGGTCCGTGCGCAGCTGCGCAACCAGCACCGGCGCGACCTGAATTGTCCAGAAGGCGATTATCAGCAAACGACTCAACAGATCTGGAAGAAAGGCAAAGCCCAGCAGGAAGAGAAACATCATAGCCCAGGCGGCGCTTGATGAAAAACGGAAAGAACGCTGTGCTTGCAGCAGGCTTTTCCAGGTGAGTGCGCCGGCTCCACCTATATCTGATATCCTGGCGGAAGGGCGCTCTACCCCGAGCCTTTTTTGCATTTGCAGCTGGGCAGCATATTCGGTAAAACCGTACTGCTGTGCCGATTTGATAGCATCGAATTGCTGTGTTTCCTGGGCGGCACGGCTGAGATTAAAACGCTCGGATACCAGTGCCAGAAGAACAAGAGCAAGAGCGGCGCTGAACCAGGAGAGCAGGAGCGGCTGCCAGGCAAGCATCGGTGCAAAACTCGCCTGCAATGTGGAAATGATCGAATTAGCAAATTGATTCAAAATTGTTTGCGCAAGAAAGGTTGGGTCATAGGCAACTGCTACAAGGAGTCCAAAACCTGCCAGAGAAATTGGCATCACTACCCAGGGCAACCAGCGCTGGTTTTCATCCTGCCGGAGCCGGCAAATGCCGATGATCCATTGAAGGGTAAAGAGAAATAGATGAATCGGCATGATGGAAAACCAGGTTTGCGCACCATACCGGGCGTACTCTGCGATGCGCCCAATGTCGATAGCGCTGGCCATGGTGAGTTCAGCCAGGGAGAAACCCAGCGTAATCGCAAATATCCAGAATGGAATGGCGCTTTTCAGCCAGGGCATGAACAACCAGCGCAATGCCACTGCGCGGCGGTTGGCCGGCGTCTGGCAGATCAGCGTTTGGTCGCTTTCAGAGAAAACCACCGGGCTTCTTTTTAACGCCCACGTGATGCCAAAAACGCTCCAGACACCTAAAAGGAGCACCTCAATAAAAATGGCGGCCTGCATTGGGTCGGACGGATTAATGAACCGCAGGATGGCTGAACCAGGGCCGGCCAGAAAAGTGAGCATTGCAAACACCCACGCGGTAAAAAAGAAAATCAAATAGAGAAGGTAGGTGCGATTAAGGTAAGAACGATCCCGCCTGTCGTAACTGACGATTGAGAGCCAGTAAGACAGCTCACGTTCTTCTTGCCGGGTGCGTAGCCAGTGAATTGCGCGCATCTACTCGAACTCTACAACACCGTTACGGATATCCATTTTACGATCGCCGAGCTGCTCGATCAACTGCGGATCGTGCGTGGCAAGCAGGACTGCTGCCCCCCTTGCGCGGCAGCTGCGCAACTCCTCTTTCAGCATGTCCACACTTTCACGGTCGAGCGCCGAGGTGGGTTCATCCAGGAGGAGCACCTCAAATGGGCGGATGAATGCCAGCGCCAGGCCGAGTTTAAGGCGCATCCCGCGCGAGTAGTGATGCGGGAAGAGATTACGCGCTTCCCACAAGCCCAGTTTGCGCATTAACTCTTCCGCCCGTGCATCGAAGCCGGAAAGAGCGCCGTGAGCGGCGGCGATGAAGCGCAGATGTTCCCAGGCCGTCAACTCCAGATAAAAACGTGGCACATCCGGCACAAAGGCCATTCGTTTGCGAACTTCCACCTCGTCTCTGTACAGGTCAAAACCGCTGACCGTGACACTTCCCGTGGTGGGGCGGGTTAGCCCGGAGAGGCAGGAGAGAAGCGTAGTTTTGCCTGAGCCATTAGGCCCCGATAAAACAGTGATCTCCCCTGCATTCAAATCAAAGGAAGCAGGTGAAAGTACCTGGAACGAATCGTATTTTTTACTGATCTCGATAGCCGCGAGAGACGCCATTCAATTTCTCCAATTACCGCAATGGATGCCAAGTGAGTTTATTGTACATGGAATTTCCGGGTAGGGTATTCTGCTCCAGGGAAGGCCCTCCACCCTGCCAATCGATTACAATAGAGCCATTCTGTGAAACGAGGTTAGCAATGAGTTCCACGCAGGGTTCCCCATCCGATTTTTTGCGCAGAGTCAGGGCACAATTTGGCTCTGTTGACCTATCCTGGAAAACGGCACAGGCTTATGGCCTGTTGCTGTTGGGCGCTTTGGTGCAGGCTTTTTCCATGCGCCTGTTCCTGGTGCCGGGGCAGCTTGTCAGCGGTGGTATCAGCGGCGCCTCGCAGATCATTAACCATTTCATTAAGTTTCCCATTGGCGTGATGGTCTTTGTGGGAAACATCCCGCTCTTCATCCTGGGATGGCGCTACCTGGGCGGGCCGCGTTTTGCCCTGCGCACAGCTGTTGCTGTGACCGCTTTTGCCATCTTCACCGACCTGCTGGTGCTTTTTGTTCCGGCTGCGGGGGTTACTGCGGACAATGTGCTCAACTCGCTGTTCGGCGGGGTGCTGCTGGGGGTGGGGCTGGGCCTGGTTTATCGCGGGCAGGGCACCAGCGGCGGATCGGACATCCTGGGGCGCATCCTCAACCACCGTTTTGGCATCTCGATCTCTCAGGCTTATCTCATTACCGATACCATCGTTGTGCTTGCGGGCGGCTTTGCTTTCTCATGGGAAAAAGCCCTCTACGGCATGGTGGTAATTTACGTTAGCGGCATTGCCGCCGAGATGGTTTCAGAGGGTTCCTCCATCTTCCGCACGGTGATCATTATCACCAGCGAGAGCGAGCGCGTGACCAAATCCATTTTGGAAGATATGGAACGCGGCGTGACCATTCTCTCCGGCACCGGGGGGTATACCGAAGTCAGCAGGCCGGTATTGTATTGCGTGATCACCCGTTCTGAAGTGAATCAATTGAAGCAATTGGTGAAGGAGATTGACCCGAAAGCCTTTATGGTGATCGGCGTGGCGCACGAGGCATTGGGCGAGGGGTTCAGGCCGTTCAAGTAAGTGAAAGAAAGTGGCCCATTGCACCGATGATTAGGCAAGCCTGGCCAACATGGTAGGTCAGGTGTACGTAGCTCTGGCCGTGGGGGATTTTTTTTACAAAGCGGTCGTATGCCAAAAGTGAATCTGAAGTGAAGAACAATGCTGCACCAATGGCAGCGATGGCAGCATGTGCTACCTGCCACTCGGGCCGGAAGAGCGTGCTGAGTGCTGAGAACAGCATGACGGCCAGTGTGGCGCCGTAGAAAAATACCGCCGTGAGAAAACGCTTGCCGCGCGGCACACGCATAATGCCGGGACGGATGAGGCGAAAGACGATCAGTGCTGCCAGACCGACCGCTGCGGCAATCAGGGCGATCCCGTAGTGCAGGGGAAAAGGTCCCTGGTTAAACCCGACCACATAACCAACGTGCGCCAGCAGAAAGGTTGCCAGCCCAACCATGAAGAAGCGCGCGTTGAGCATCAGGGCAATGTCGCCGAGCAGAGAGAAACACAGGCCAATGCCAAACCACAGCATTCCCCCCTGCCATTGGGCGGCGGTGAGCGTCCACAGGATCAGAAAGATCAGTGTGGCCGGTTTGGCAATGTAAAAGCGAATGCGCCAGCCTTTCCAGGTGGAGGCCCAGTCCAGAAAGGCAAACGCCACTGCCAGGAAGAACGGCCAGGTGAACACCGGGTTACTCTTCAGTGGTTGATTGGGTATATCCCATCAGCTTAAGGGTCTCAGGGTCGTTGCGCCAGTTCTTGTTCACCTTGGTTTTCAGGCTCAGAAATACCTTGCGCCCGCTCATCTCTTCAATCTCTTTGCGCGCCTGCGTACCGATCTTCTTGATCATCTCGCCGCCCTTGCCAATGATGATCCCTTTTTGCGAGTCGCGTTCTACGAAGATCGTCCCTTCGATATAGGCGCCCTCTTCGCCGCGCTCCTCGTAAGCGTCGATGCGCACCGCCACGCAGTGCGGCACCTCATCGCGGATGAATTGCAACACAGATTGGCGTATGAGATCAGCAGCAATATCGCGTTCGTAATAATCGGTGACGGTGTCAGCGCTGAAGAAAGACTCCCCAACCGGCATGTGGCGAATGATGCGCGCCAGCAATTCATCCAGGCCGGTTTTGTTTACCGCAGAGAGAAAAAGCACGTCCTCGGCAGGGTAAAGGTCAACCGCCTGCTTCTGGCGCAGGGCGAGCGTTTCCTGGTCGGCCAAATCAGCCTTGGTCAGTGCCATCAGTACCGCAGGGTGTTTCTTGAGGGCACCCAAGCGTTCGGCGATGAGATGGTCTTCGCGGGTAAAGGGCTCGCTGGCATCCAGCAGCCACAGGATCAGGTCGGCATCCAGCAGGGCCTCTACCGCTTCCTGGTTCATATAATCACCCAGTTTGTGCTGGGGCACATGCAAACCGGGGGTATCCACAAAAACAACCTGTTCGCCGGGCGTTGAGAGGATGCCCAACTGGCGCCGGCGGGTGGTTTGAGGCTTGGGGCTTACCGCAGCAATCTTTTGCTCAAGCAGCGTATTGACCAATGTGGATTTGCCCACATTGGGCCGGCCGATGACGGCCACGTATCCTGCACGGTGTTGCATTGCACTCTCACTCATTTGCACTCCCTGCTTCTGATGCGCGGCGGCCAATTCTTATCAATCCAGCAATCCGCCTGGAATTTACCGTATAGATCCCGGCCAGGATCAGAATTCCACCGGTGACCAGTTGCCAACTCATCTTCTCCCCGAGAAAGACGATACCCAATAATACTCCAACCAGTGGGAACATGTAGGTGACCATGCTGGTACGGCTGGGCCCGACCTCGTAGATCAGGCTGAACCAGATGACTGCGGCCACAAACGAACCGATCAACCCCAGCCAGGCAAAAGCTGTCCAGGTGAGGGGCAGGTGCGGCAGCTGCAGCGGCGCGTTGGTGATGAGCATGGCCGGTGTGATGAACACCAACCCGGCCAGCATTTGCCCCAGCGAATGTTCCTGTGGGGTAATGGCTGTGTTCACGCGGCGGGCAAAGACGGTGCTGGCAGCGTAACAGCAGGCGGCCACCAGCATGGCCAGGATTCCCAAAGTCTGATATTCGGAGTTGCCTTCCAGCCGGGTGGAACTGAGGATGAGCACCCCGGCAAAGCCAATCGCTAGCCCAATCCCGCGTGCCAGGGTGAGCTTGTCTTCCTTGTAAAAGAAGGAAGCGATCAACATGGTAAAGAGGGGAACGGTAGAGTTGAGGATGGCGGCCAGGCCGGAAGAGATGTGTGTTTCTGCCCAGGAGATGAGCACAAACGGGAAGGCCACATTAAAAAATCCGATGATGGCATATACCCACCACCAGCGCAGCGAAAAACGGCGACGCAGGAAGAGAAAATAAAGCACCAGCCCAAAGCTGGCAAACGCCACGCGGAAAAAGACCAGCATGAAAGGGTTAACTTCCTGCACTGCGATCTTGATCCACAGGAAAGAAGACCCCCACACCAATCCCAGAAAAATGAACTTAAGCCAGTTTTTCGCCGACAATGTGATGTCCTTCCAATTCCAGCAGGAATTTTTTGGTCTGAATCCCTTTTTCTCCCAGGTAGCCGGTGAGATGGCCGTTGGCGGCCACAACGCGGTGGCAGGGAATCAGGATCGGCAGCGGGTTGCGGGCCAGTGCCGCACCCACCGCCCGGCTTGCGTTTGGCTTTGCGATCATTGCAGCGATCTGACCATAGGTGCGGATTTCACCGAACGGGATCTCGCAGGCAATCTGCAGGATTTCTTTTTGAAACCCTTTGATCTGTTGCCAGTCCAGCGGCAGCGTAAATTCCTTTCGCTGCCCGTTCAGGTATTCCTGCAGTTGCTGCTGTGCATCCCGCAGATGCTGGTTTGATGGCTCTGTGCCGGCATTTTGCAGCGCCCCAAACTTTAGGCTGGTCAGGAGATCATCTTCATGGGTGAGAGTGATTGGGCCGATTAGGGTTTGAAAGCTGGCAGTTTCACGCATGGCGCACCTAATAGTTGGAGGTTCTATCAATCAGCCCTTTTTCGCGGGCTTTGTGGTCGCACAACTTAAAGACCCTGTTGCTGATCAGCCCCAGCACCACGGTGGAGCCGGCGAGGATTGCCAAAAGCAGCAGATTGGAGAAATTGTTAAAGGTAGGAAAGGCCTCGTTTGTCTGCCCGATCAGCGAACGGCGGATGAGCTCCAACCAGTAGGTGATGGGAAGGGCGTATCCGATTGGGCGGATGGCGGCCGGCAAGACGCTGAGCGGGAAGATGGCCCCGGTGAAGAGGAACATGGCGCTGGCTACGGCGTTTCCCACCATATCAGAATGGCGCGCGAGCATCAGGGTCACCCCGGCGAGGATCATCCCCATGTAGACGAGCAGTACAATCCCCAGAATAAACGAGACCAGGAATAATGGCCAGTTGACATTAGCCCAATGGAAGGGAACATGCAGCAGCAGCACCCCGCCCAGAATGGTGATGAATACCGAGAGCGTGCCGGTGAGGATGCCTGCCATACCGCGCCCCAACAAATAAACTGGAATGTTGATGGGTGCGATGTAAATGTATTTCAGCGTTTTGTAGTGCTCGCGATCATCAATGATCGACCAGGAGACTCCCACCAACACGGATGAGACATATTGATAGAAGGCATTACCAAAATAGAGGTAGGCGAAATAGGGCGAGTTGAAGTTCGCGTTGGCAACAACGCTGTACATGATCACCAGAATGGCCGCCCCGGCCAATGGTTTGATGATGGAATACACTGCAAAGAGGAAAGGATCGGTCCAGTTGGACTCGATCTTCCACCCCAGCCAGATGGCACTGAGGAGCGAACGGCTTTTAATCCCGCGCAATGGCTTGTTGGAAGGAGTGGAAATCGTGTCACTCATCGCCGGTTCTCCGTGATGCGCCCTTCGCGGATAGCCAATTTTTCCATGTGAGCCAGCAACAGCCTGGCACCGGCAAGGAAGAGGATGGCCAACCCGGCGAGGATGAGGATTTCTGTTTGTACGCTCAGAAACCCCAAGGCAGGGCCGCCCTGGAAGACAAGCTGGCGCATGCCATCCAAACCAAGAGTGAGGGGGATGATGGACGCAGCTGCCGACACCCAAAACGGCATGAATTTGATCGGGAAGTAAAACCCTGAAACCAGATAGATGGGTTCCTGGGCCAGGTTGGCGATGTGCCAGGCCTCGCGGCTGAGCAGCAGAAAAATGGAAGCCATCATCATGCCCATGCCGTAGAGGGCTACAATGGCAAGGAAGAAAATGGCCACAAGCATCAGGCCGCTTTGAATCTGGTAAGTTACCTGGAACAAAAGCGATCCCAGCAGGATCACGCCGGCGGCGCGGATGAGGGTGGAAACCAGGCCGCCCAGCGCCATGCCAAGCAGAATGGCCATCATCGGAGCAGGCGAAGCAATGTAAAGGGAAAGGTTACCGGTTTCTTTTTCCCAATAGAGCTGGCTGGACATGCTCCACAGGATATTCATCCAGAAAGCGGTCATAGCCCCGCCTATCACCACAAACCCAATGTACTCCCCGGGTGCGCCAATGGCTTTATAGATCAAGCCATAGCCAACAACCGAGACCATTGGGAAGAGCACGTCAAAGATCAGCCAGGATTTCTCGCGCTGCTGGCCGATGATGCGCGGATAGGAGCGGCCGATGATCGTCCGCAGGAACAACCCCAACCCGGTGGAACGTTTCTCAATCTTCGGCAGATTCAGCATGTTCCACTTCATCCATGCGCGTTCCCACCAGCGCCACAAAAACATCTTCCAGGGTAGGTTCACGCTTTTGCAGGCTGCGAATGCGCAGGCCCAGCGCATCAAAGCGGGCGATCACCGTGCTGAGGACAGACTCTTCCTTGAGGATCATCTCCAGGGAAGTAAAGCCGTCCTGTGCCAGCAGAGTCAGGTGTGAAACCCCCGGCAGTGATTCCAGGTCTTCTTTGCCAAAAGGCTTTTCGGCCTCCACATCAATGTTGAAGATGGACTCCTGGCGCAATTTGCGCTTCAGCGAGGCCGGGGTATCGCAGGCCAGCACCTGGCCTTTGTTGATGATCGCCACACGGTCGCAAAGTTCATCGGCTTCCACCATGTAATGCGTGGTCAGCAAAAGGGTGCGGCCGGGGTCTTCGTCCACCCAGCTGCGGATGAAATGGCGCACATCTCTGGAGGCACCCACGTCCAGGCCCAGCGTGGGTTCATCCAGGAACAGGATTTCCGGGTCAGTGAGGAAGCCGCGCACAATGTTCATTTTCTGGCGCAACCCCGTAGAAAGGTCGGAACACTTGGTGTTGGTGCGGTCGGTCATGCCAACGATTTCCAGCAGACGTTTGATGCGTTCGTTGGCGGTTTTTGAGTCGATGCCGTAGAACTGGGCAAACATCCACAGGTTTTCCCGCACGGTCAAAAGCCCGTAGCCGGACGTTTCGCCGCCGGAGACCATGTTGATGCGTGCGCGGATCTGCTCCGGCTGGGTGTACACGTCCAGACCGGCCACGCTGGCCTTGCCGGAGGTGGGCGAGAGGAGCGTGGTGAGGATTTTGATGAGGGTGGTCTTGCCGGCCCCATTGGGTCCCAGCAACCCGAAAAGCTCCCCTTTTTTGATGGTGAGATTTACGCCGGAAAGTGCAACCAGGTCTTTCCGCTCTTTTTTCTTCCCACCGCGAATTTTGTACACGCGGCCAAGGCTTTCTACAACAATTGCGTTATCGTTTGGCATTTTCATTCCGTAGGGTAATCGTAGGGTAGGAGTCAAGCAGAAAATCGCCTTGCTTTATACAATATCAGTGGGCGACTTCTTTCTTCTCCTCCTTAGTAAAGAGAGCCGGGGTCGGCGTCCCCGGCTCTCGATGATTTTACCATAAGCCCCCTTTAGCATTCTTCTCTCCTCATGCGATCCCCGCAGCACCGGTCTGCGGGGATCATTGTTGTGATTGTGCTAAATCGGGTATACTCAATTTGAACTGATATATCCCTGTCCTAGGAGTGGAAAATGACCAAACGAGGAACCTATCCTGTTGATATTGCCGGCATTCACCGCGATCTGACGCTCTTTGAGGTAAAGCCCGGTTTGAGGATTGCTATCCTTAATATTCTTGGGGATACCGAACTGGTACAGGGCTGTGCCGTCGCACTGAGCAAAAAGCTCGCCACCGTGAACTATGATGTGCTCCTGACAGCCGAGAGCAAGTCCATCCCTTTGGCCTATGCGCTTTCGCTGGAGACCAAAAAGCCGTATGTGATCCTGCGCAAATCCTACAAACCTTACATGGGCGATGTGCTCAGCGCCGAGACACTTTCCATCACCACCGGCGAACCACAGATGTTGTACCTGGATGAAAAGGATATTGACTTGGTGCGCGGCAAACGCGTGGCAATTGTGGATGATGTCATCAGCACCGGTTCGACCCTGCAGGCCATGCGCCTGCTGGTGCAGAAGGCCAATGCCACCGTGGCGGCAGAAGCGGCCATTTTCACCGAAGGTGAGCGCGCCAAATGGGCAGACATCATTTCACTGGGGCATCTGCCGGTATTTACCGATTAACTACTTTTGAAGATTGTATTTCGATCTGGCAAAGCCACCTTTGCCAGTTTTTTATAAGTTGTCCAGAGCGCCGTTCTTAAAGCTCAGGCGTTCAACCCCGCGGAACAATGAGTAACCAAAAATGATATAGCCCAGACCAACGAGGATTTCCCCCGCCAGCAGTGGGGCAACCTCGCTGAATTGTGCTCCTGCCAATGCCAGGCGCGCCGCCTGGATGCCGCGCGTCATCGGCAGTGCCAGCGAAATTGACTTGAGTGCCGGCGGCAGCATCTCGATGGGAAAGTTAACGCCGATCAGCACATAGAATGCCAGTGTGAGGGTAGACGTGAACATCCAGCCGTCGCGGCTGAGCAGGGTGACCACCCCCATGATGAATCCCAACCCGGTGGCTGTGACGGCGATGAGTAGTACACACAGCGCCAGCAGGAAGAAGTTGGTCTGGCTGAGGTCCAGCCTGAAGACCAGAATGGCAATGGGCATGGCTACCAGTACGGCGAGAAAACCATCGAGGATGTGAAAGAAAGCACGCCCCAAAAACACCGCCCCGCGCGGAGCTGGGCTGCCCAGCAGGTAAGAGAGCGCGCCAAATTGCTTTTCGCCGCCAATGGTCATAGAAATGCCCATCACGCCGTTGAGGGATGGCAGCAGCAGGATGTTGCCAATGACGATGTACACCGGGTCATTCAGCCCCACATACTTACCCAGGAACACAAACATCAGCATGGAGAAAAACGGGAAGCCCAGCTTGCTGGCAATGTAATTGAAGGGTGTGCTCCAGGCAAAGAGTGCCCGGTAAGAAAACCAGGCCTGGATGAAGTACAAACGAACCCAGCGCCACAGGGCTTTCATATTGAACTCAATTCCCCGGTGATGCGGATACGGTTATGCACTTTACGATCCAGCCAGAGCGAGGCCAGCCAGAAGCACGTGGCGGTGAGCAGTGCCATGCCGATCTGTAGCCAGTAACCGGCGGAGGGATCGGTTTTCAACAGGGTGTTGTCCAGCGCCTGAAGTGCCCAACGCACCGGCACGATAGCGGAAACCCCTTGCAGCCATTGCGGCAGTACGCGGATGGGATACATGAAGCCGCACAGGAAGGCGATCGGCGCTTCCAGAAAATCTACAATTGACCCAGACAGGCGCGACCACACCAGGAAGTTGGCCAGGAACACCCCCAAACACCACAGGCAATAAAGCAATACCACCACTGCCAGCAGCAGGCGCAGTAAGTTTACGTTCTCAAAAGAGAAGTGGAAGATGAGCACAGCTGCCGTCACGGCCACCAGCAGGCTCACCAGGCTGGCGGCGATGTTGGTAAGCGTGCGCAATCCCTCAATACGGCGCAGAGAAGTGGGGCTGGCGACCAGCAGTTCCAGCAGCCCATCGCGGCGATCGCGGTTGATATCGTAGGTGGAGGTAAAGAGCATACCGCTCCACATGCCCAGAATGCCGCCGCCGATGACGGTGTAGACCAGATCGGGCGCCGCATTGCCAGCTGCGTGCGAGAGGATCATCCCCACTGCGCTGAAGATGGCAGGTTGGATAAAAAAGAGCAGCAGGCTGTAGAGGTTGAAGGTGCGCATCTGGAATTGCACACTGATCTGCTGCCGCGCAAAGCGCCAGAAACTACCCATTGTGCTCACTGTCCTGGATGATCGCCACGTAGACATCCTCCATCGTTTGGTTGCGCACCTGCAACCCCTGGATGGTGCGCGCCTGCAGGGCAGGGTTGAGCACCTCCAGCACGCTTTCAGGCTCGGATGTGGTGACGCAGTAATGCTGTTCAGTAAGCGAAGAGGTAGTTTGGATGTGGGGTTTGCCGCCCAGGCGCTGCAAGATTGCATCTATGGCACCGGATTGTTCGTGGCTCACGCTGAGTTCCACCACACTTTCCGGGCGGATGCGCCGGCGCAGGGCGGCGGGGGTATCCAGGGCAACGATCTTACCGTGGTTGACGATGGCGATGCGGTCGCATAGTTCCTCGGCCTCGGCCATGTAATGAGTGGTCAACAGAATGGTTTTGCCGGCCTGCTGCAGGGTTTTCACGGTTTGGCGCAACTCGCGCGCACCCACCGGATCAATACCCACAGTCGGTTCATCCAGGAAGATCACCTGCGGGTCGTGAAGCAGCGCGCGCGCCAGATGCAGGCGCTGCTGCATGCCGCTGGAAAAAGTTTCCACGCGGTCGTCGGCGCGCTGAGCCAGGCCAACCAGTTCCAGCAGTTCCGGGATGCGCTTGCGCGTGGTTGCCGGGGCGAGGGCGTACAGCTCGGCAAAATAACGCAGGTTGTCTTTGGCGCTCAGGCGCCCGTACAGGCCGCGCGCGCCGCCAAAGGTAAAGCCAATGCGCTGGCGGATCTCGCGCGTATCCTTCACCAGGTCATACCCCAAGATCAGGCCGCTGCCGCTGCTGGGCAGCAGGATCGTCGTTAGCATCTTGACGGTGGTGGTCTTGCCGGCGCCGTTGGGGCCAAGCAGGCCAAATAACTCGCCGCTCTGAACCTGAAAGGAAACCTCTTCAACTGCTATGGTGTTCTTGCGTTTTTGCCCCCAAAAACCGCGCCTGCTCTGAAAGACCTTATGAAGTGCCCGTGCTTCGATCGCATTCATGCACTGTCCCCTTGTCCCTCTTGCGATTTCAGTACCATTTTGGCCTTGCGTTCGTGCGAATAGGCTTTGATCGTTCGTTCGCGTTTTAAGGCAGTTGAACGGTCGTCCACCTGCTCAATATACACCAATTTGACCGGCCTGTGCATCCGGGTGTACTTTGCCCCAATTCCCCGGTTGTGCTGTTTTTCGCGGCGCCGGGGGTCAGTGCTCCATCCGGTGTAGAAACTTCCATCCGCACATTCAAGGATGTAGCAGAAATACGCCATTCATCAATTTTACTTTTTCTTGTCCTGCCCGCCAAGATAATCTCTGTCGAATAACTTTCCCACGAAGATGCGGTTGATGCGGCTCTGCGTGGTTGGCAGCTTTTCGCCGCCGCCTTTTTCCCAGTCGCCGCTGATGCGTTGTTCCATCCAGGCCGAACGGCCATCACGCGCCTGTTTGAGCAGCTTGTGGAGCGCGGCTTCATCGCCTTCGGCGATCATCTGGCGAATGTCTTGCAGGCTGCTGGCCAACTGGTCAATGGCGGAAAGCGTGTTTTCCTTGTTCAGGAGGAACTCCTGTTCCAGGTGCTCATCCCCGGCCACCTGATTGATGGCAGAGGTTAGCCCGGTAAAGGATTTGCCGGCGCTGCGGCGGTTATCGTTCCAGCCGGCCTGCTCAATGGTTGCATGGATGCTGGCAGCCGCCGTCAGGCGTGGGAGCAATTCAATGCGCGCGGAAATACCATCGGCTTCCGCGGGGTCGGATATGTAAATGGAAGCCTTCAGCAGGGTGGCAAGGTCTTCCACCAGTTGGAGCGCGTCCGGGTGGGTGGTCGTTTCGGCCGCCACCAGAAACTCCGAGTGGTCAAACAGGTCGGCGTGGGGCTTGTCAGCATCAGTTTCGTATTCATCTATGTACAGCGGGCTGATGACGGGATAAATCGAGATGAAATGCCGTCCTGGCAGCAGGTATTTGCGCGCCAGGGCAATTGTGCCGCTGTGTACCGGCGAGGTGTCGATCACCACCGCGCCTTCGCGCAAGTCTTCGCTGATGTATTTCAGAGTGTCTTCAATTTGCCCCACCGGCAGCGCCAGAATGACCACGTCGGCTTCGCGCACGGATTCCGGCAGGTTGAAGAAAATCTGGTCCACTGCGCCCTCTTTGGCCATTTTTTTGGCGCGGGTGGGTTCGGGGTCATGGCCGTTGCGCAGGATCTTATCTTTGTGCTCTGCCAGCCCCAGTCCAATTGAAGCGCCTACCTGCCCCAACCCGATGATGGTGAATTTGATGGTCATTTTACCCTCCGATCAAAAACCTGGATAATACGGAAAGCGCCGGGTTCATTACCCAACTAATAATATCAATACCAAAGCGAGGTAAGACGAACATTAAAGCCAGCAGAATGAGCGGGCCGTAAGGTTGAATCTTGATGAAGCCATTTTTGAGTGGTTCCGGCAGCAAGTATTCCAGAATCTTTTCACCATCCAGCGGGGCAACCGGAATCAGGTTGAAGAGCATCAGGATCAGGTTGATGATGATGAAGGTCAACAAAAAAGCAGTGGGGGAAGGCAGGAAGGAAGCGGCAGCAGTGTTGGGGATCAACCCGGTGCGCAGTACCAACGCGGCAAGGATGGCCATCAGTAAATTACTGCCGGGACCTGCCAGCGATACCAGCATCAACGCGGAAGGGGAACGCTGGCGCAGCTTCCACGGATTGACGGGCACGGGTTTGGCCCAGCCGAAACCGGCTACCAGCAGGAGCAGGCTGCCGATGAAATCTAGGTGTTTGAGCGGGTTAAGTGTGAGCCTGCCGGCGTTGCGCGGGGTATCATCCCCCAGCCGGTCGGCAACAAAGGCATGCGAGAACTCGTGGATCGTCAATGCGATCAGCAGCGTGAGAATACGGGAAATGAGCAGTGAGGGGGAAAGATTTAGCATTTATTTTTCGTCTGCGAGGTTGCGGGCGGCCATTGCGGCATTATAACATGGGTTATAATGCCCTCATGTTCCCCGAGTTCCACATCGGCGATGTGGTTAAAATGCGCAAGGCGCACCCCTGCGGCGGATTTGATTGGAAGATCTACCGCCTGGGGGCAGATATCGGCCTGGAGTGCCTTACCTGCCAGCACCGTGTTTTCCTTTCGCGGCGTGAGCTGGCACACAAGCTAAAGACCCTCACCCCGGTTTCTCCTGTGGATGAGGTGCCGCCCACGCCACAGAACTCGGACGAGCAATAACCGGTTCATTCTTCAGCGATTCTCGTATAATTACCCCATGCCGATCATTCCTCCCAATGGCCTTGATTTCATCAGCCGCAGCCCCCAGCAATCACAGCGCCTGGGCATGCGCCTGGGCAGCCTGCTGCAGCCCGGCGATCTGGTGGCGATGAGCGGAGATTTGGGCGCCGGCAAGACCACCCTGGTGCAGGGGATTGCACAGGGTTGGGGAGCCGTGGATGCGGTCTCCAGCCCCACCTTTGTGCTCATCAACAGCTATCGCCGCCCGGATGGACTTCTCTTGCACCACATGGATGCGTACCGCATTGAATCCGCGCTGGAAGCCGAAGACCTTGACCTGGACGCCCTGCTGGCTAGCGGCCCGCTATTGGTGGAATGGGCGGAACGCATCAGCGCAGCTTTGCCGCCGGAGCGGCTGTCGGTTCATCTCACCTGGGTGGCCGATGAGCAACGCAACATGTTGTTCATCCCGCATGGGCCGCGTTACGAAAAGCTCATGCAGGAATTCAAACGGCAAACGTTTGGAGGGTAATGTGCTTTTAGCAGTGGATACCTCAACCCAGACGATTGGGATTGCCCTTTACGATGCCCCGCGGGTATTGGCTGAAATGCACTGGCAATCCAAAAGCCATCACACGGTGGAATTGGCGGCCACGGTCAAAGACCTGATGGCGCGCTGCGGCGTCTCACCGGAAGAACTTACCCTGCTGGTTTGCGCGCTCGGCCCGGGCACATTCACCGGCCTGCGCATTGGGCTGGCCTTTGCCAAAGGGCTGGCTTTGTCTTTGCACATTCCGGTCATTGGCATTCCTACCTTCGACTTTTTAGCTGCCGGGGTTCCTCTTTCGGAAAATCCGCTGATGTGCGTGTTGCCGGCGGGGCGTTCACGCCTGGCGGTGAGCTGGTACAAGTCGAATGGCGAGGCATGGCAGCAGGAGAGCGGCCCGGTGGTGATGATGCCCGCCGATCTCTCCGAGCAGATCAGCGGCCCCACCCTCATCACCGGCGAGATGACGCCGGAAGACCGGCAGGTACTGGGCCGCAAGTGGAAGAATGCACTGCTCACCAGCCCGGCGTTCTCGGTGCGCCGCCCTGCATTGCTGGCCGAATTGGGCTGGCAGCGCTGGGAGGCTGGCCAGCGCGACGACCCCGTCTCGCTGGCGCCAATCTATCTGCATGTGGCAGAACCCATCCCGGAGTAGTTACGGCTGTTTCCGTGCCCGATCTATTGATTCGTAAGATGGAGCCGCGTGACCTGCCGGCAGTGATCGCGCTGGATGCAAGCTCCTTTAGCCTCCCCTGGCCCGAAAGCGCCTTTCATTTTGAAGTCGAGAAAAACGATGCTTCCCGTTGCTGGGTGGCGGAGATTGCCGCTGATCCCCCGGTGCTGGCAGGAATGATGATCGCCTGGCTGATCCTGGATGAGTTGCACATCGCCACTTTTGCGGTGGACCCTGCCCGGCGGCGCCAGCACATCGGCCAGAGACTGCTGGCATTCACACTTGCCAATGGGTTGGAGCATGGCGCGCAAAAATCCTTTCTGGAAGTGCGCCGCGGCAACTTGGCAGCGCGTGCGCTGTACGCCAGATTTGGCTACGAAGAAGTGGGTGTGCGCAAAAAATACTACAGCGATAACGGCGAAGACGCGATCATGTTAAACCTGGACCCGATTAATCCGGAACTGTTGAAACCGTACCTGTAAGGTAAAATAAAGGCATTATCCGCAAACTGTGGAGAAATGATGACAGAAGCTGCTGAAGTTTTGGCTGATATATCCAGACAGGTGTCGGCGTGTGAAAAGTGCAAACTGCATTTTTCGCGCAAACGCTCTGTTCCGGGTGAGGGGCCGGCCACTGCCGAGATCCTCTTCATCGGCGAGGGACCGGGGTTCTTTGAAAATGAGCAGGGCCGTCCCTTTGTGGGGCAGGCGGGTAAATTCTTGGATGAGCTGTTAGCCAAAGCTGGCTACGAGCGTTCCACTGTTTTCATCACCAACGTGGTCAAATGCCGCCCACCGGAAAACCGAGACCCCGAGCCTGACGAACTGGCCGCCTGCAGCGTGTACCTGGACAAACAGATTGAAATGATCAACCCGCGTGTGATCGTTACGCTGGGGCGCATTTCGATGGGCAAGTTCCTGCCGTCGGCGCGCATCAGTTCGGTGCATGGGCACCCCTTCAAGGTGAACGGGCGTTTGGTGGTGCCGATGTTCCACCCGGCAGCCGCCCTGCACCAACCCTCCTTGAAAGAAACGGTCATTGCGGATTTTGCCGCACTGCCCAAGTTGATCGCTGAATCCCGGCAGGCAAAGAGTGCTGTGAGCGCACCGCTGCCATCACCGCCGCAGGCGGAACCCGCTGTTGAGAAAAAGGCGGAGGAACCGCCAGCCGAACAATTAAGCCTGTTTTAGAAAAGGTGAAGAATGACGATTGCATCTGACTTGATGGCCAAGTTAAAGAATAAAACCGCGCGCATTGC